>CAYVQF010000069.1:0-28210 GCA_964454015.1 uncultured Myxococcales bacterium | reverse complement strand
GCGCGGCGCCCCCGCCGGGCGGGGCCCCCGGCGGGGGCCCCCCCCCCCCCCCGGGGGTGGGGGGCCCCCCGGCCCCCCCCCCCCCCCACACCCGTGGCGGTGCACGCCCGCGTCGACGCCACCGCGCGCCGTGGCCCAGCCCAGGTCTGGCCTGCGCCGAGTCTGGACCTGTCCTGGGCCACGGCGCCGCCGGCACAGGCAGCGGCGGCGCCGCCACCTCAGGCGTCGCCGTTGCCTGTGGTCGCCGATCTTGGCGCGCCGGGCGGGCTCGCGGCGCTGCCGCCCTTGCCGCCGCTGGGCGCGCCGGGTCCCGACGCGCCGCCGCCCGAAGCCCCGCGGGCCCTCCCTGCGGCAGCCGAGGAGCCCGCACCTGGCGCCGCCGCCCCTTCTTTGGCCGCAAGGGGCGATGCGGCCAAAGAAGGGGCGGCTCTGGTGGTGCGCCGCTTCAGCCCCGAGAGCGCACCACCGCCCGAGCGCAAAGAACGGCGTCGCCCCACCAAGGTCCTCGCGCCGCAACACCTGGAGGTGCTCTTCTCCCACCCCATGGTCGCCCTCGATGACCTCGACGCCTGGGAGGCGGCGCCGCCCCTCGTCGAGATTCAGCCACCCCTCTCCGGTCAATGGCGCTGGAGTGACCCGCTGACCCTGCGCTTCACCCCCGACGCGGGCTTCGCTGGCGGCATCGACTACCACTTCAAGGTCCCCGCCCAGACGCGCTCCCGCGACGGTCACCTCCTGGCAGAAGAGGTGAGCTGGCGTTTCCAAGCGGCGCCTCCCCTCATCCGGCACGGCTGGCCCGTCTTCGCCGCCGATCCCCTGCGGCCAGTGGTGGTGGCCTGCTTCGATCAAGACATCGACCACCAGGGCATCACCGAACGCTTCGAGGTGCGCTACGACTACGCTGTCACCCAAGTGCGCCCCTTGTCCGAGAAAGAACGGGCGAAGCTGAGCTCCCACCCACCTGGACCGGGACAACGCTTCGAGCCGGCCCGCTGTGCCGCCGTCCAGCTCATCGACGAGATCCCCCCAGGCAAGCAGGTCAAGGTCACCCTCCGCCCGGGGATCAAGGCCAGCGGCGGGACCCAGGCCACCACGCGCCCGGATCACTTCAACTTCGACAGCCCGGCGGACTTCGCCGTCGACAGCATGGTCTGCCCCACCCGCGACTGCGCCACAATCAACGGCCGCATCTCCTTCACCATTCGGGTCAACAACCCCGTCGACACCCAGGCCTTCACCCCACAATCGGTCCAGGTCGAGCCCCCTCTGGCCGAGCAGAAGCTCGAATGGGTGAGCGGGCAACAGCTCCAGGTCAGCGGCCGCACCCAAGCCGGCGCGCGCCACACCGTGACCGTGCGCCGCGGCCTGCGCGATATCTATGGCCGGAGCCTGCGCGCCGCCCGCAGCCAATCCTTCCTGGTGGGGAGCGCCATCCTCGGCGTCGACCACGAGACGCGTTGGTTCGGCTTCGCGCCGGAGATGGTCGTGGTCGATCCAGGCGGCGCGACGGCCGTGCCCGTCGCTCACGCTGGGGCCGCGGTGACGCTCCGCATCTTCGCCGTCTCTCCGGAAGAATACCCGCGCTTTGTGCGCGAACACGCCGGCCTGCGCCGCCTCGAGGGCGGCGCCCCCTTCGACCTCGGTGCGCTGCGCCGCGAAGAGACGCTCGCCGCGCGCCCTGCGCCGCGCGTCCACAGCGTCGACGTCAGGGGCGCCCTCGACGCTGGACTCGGACACGCCGTGGTCGTCATGGAGGGCGTCGAGACAGAGGCACCACCTCAGCGACTCGCCATGTGGGTCCAGGTCACGCGCCTCGGCGCCATGCGGCGCGCCGACGGGCGCACCATGCACCTGCACCTGAGCCGCTTGGACGACCTCAGCCCGGCCGCTGGCGTCCGCCTCGAAGCGCTCCAGGCCGAAGACGGCCTGGCGCCTGGCCAGAGCGCCACCGACGGCACGGTCCAACTCGCCGGCCCCTGCGTCACCCTCGTGGCGCGCCACGACGCGGACGCCCTCATCATTCCCTGCGACGTCACCTGGGCCACCCAGGACGAGGCGCCGCGCCCGTGGCTGCGGGCCTTCTTCGCCACGGCCCACGAGAGCGCCATCCCCGGCGAGGAGGTGCACCTCTATGGGTGGCTGCGCCTCATGGACCTCCAAGACGAGGGCTGTGGGCTCGTGGGGCACCTCGATGGCGTCTCACTCACCTTTGGCGCCGAGAACGGCCAGGGCGTCGCGTGGGACCAAGGGCCGGTGGCGCTGCGGCCCTCAGGTGCCTTCCACTTCACCGTGCGCATCCCCCCAGAGGCGCCACCCGGCCGCGGGACGATCACCCTGCGCGCCGAGGGCAGGGCCGGCGGACCCTGGACCGTGCCCATCCGCATCCGCGACGCCGCACCCACCCCAGTGGTCGCCCAGTGGGAGGCACCCCTCGACGCCATCGCCGGGGCAACACTGGACCTCGGCGTTCGTGTCAGCGAGGACATCGGCCATCCCCTGCCCGAGGTGCCCCTGGAGCTGCGGGCCCAAGCCACCTTGGTCCCCACCCACGTCCCTGGCTGGGAGCGCTTCTACTTCGGCGACCACCGACCCAC
Source organism: uncultured Myxococcales bacterium (assembly GCA_964454015.1). GTDB lineage: Bacteria > Myxococcota_A > Bradymonadia > UBA4248 > UBA4248 > CAYVQF01. Next base: position 25,616 of record CAYVQF010000069.1, on the reverse strand, counting down.
GCCGCGCACCCCCTTTGCCCAAGCGCCCCAAGTCGAGGCGAGCCCAGGCGAAGGGCGCACCCGCGCCGATGGGCTCGCGCCAATCCACCTGCACATCGGCGGCGCTCAGGGCACTTGGCGCGTCGCCCTCGAAGCCACGGCCACCGGAGCCGACGGGAAGCGCTACCTGGCCCACCACCAGCTCCATGTCCACGCGGCGGCGGCCCTCGTCGGTCTGCGCCCAAGCGCGGAGCGACGGCCCGACGCGGTGGTCATCGAAGCGGTGCTCGTGGACCGCAGCGGCGCCCTGATCCCCGGGAGGCCGCTCACGATCCGCGCGACCTCTCTGGCCAAGGCCCGGGCCTCGTCGGTGCACACCTGCGAGGTGATCTCTGGCCCTGGGCTGGTGCAATGTGTGGTGCCACATTCGGGGGCCAGCGCGCTCGCGATCAGCGCGGAGAGTGTCGATCTGGAAGGGCGGGTGAGCCGCAGCGCCATCCACTGGGAAGGGCCCGCCGAGCGAGGTGGGCTGCGGCGCGGCGCCAGCGACGAGGCGAGCCTCAGCGTCGTTCAGGGAAGGCTCGTTTCCGGCGAGGAGGCCCAGGTGCTGGTGACGGCGCCCTTCTATCCCGCCAGGGGCGTGCTGAGCTTTCAGCGGCGGGGCTGGGTCGATACGATGCCCCTCAACCTCGAGGATGGGCCCGTGCTGGCCAAGTTCCCCGTTGAGGTCAATGATCTCCCCGGGGGGATGCTATGGCTGGACCTGGCGGGACCTCAGCGCCCAGGACAGGTGGCCGCCATCGCCAGCGCCGACGCGCGCCTCGACCTCGACCCAGCGCCCTTCTCCCTCCAGGTCCAGCTCCAGCCGCAGCGACTGGCGCGGGCCCCCGGGGTGCCCGCTTGGGTCGATGTGGTCGTCTTCGACGCCCAGGGTGAGGCCGTCGCCGGTGCCGATGTGCTGGTCATGGCCGTCGACGCCGCAGCCTGGGCCGAGGACGCCCCTGGGCGCGCCCCGCTCTTGGACTTCTTCTATGCCAACCACGGCCAGCGTCTGGCCCGTTGGCAGAGCCGAGCCTGCGCGCCCCAGGCGCGGGAGACCCTGCTGGAGGGCTTGGCCGTGGCCATGAGCGGGCCGCCCACGGTGGGTCGCGGCGGAAGCGGGCGCGCCTCCGCGGCGGCGCCCCTGCTCCCTGTGCGTGAGGCGCGCCCTTACGCGCGGGCCACGGCCTTCGTGGCCCAAGGCGAGTCCGATGCCTTGGGCCACCTGCGGGTGCGCCTCGAGTTGCCCGACGACGCGCGTCCCTATGAGATTGTGGCCATCGCCAGCCGGGGGAGCTGCGACTTTGGTCAAGGGACGGCGCCCTTGCCGCCGCCGCACGCGCTGGCTGTGGACGCCCAAGCGCCGCGTTGGCTCTACGTTGGCGACCGCACCCGCGCCCGCCTCGTGGCCCACAACCCAGGGGCCGAGGCGCGCACCCTAAGCGTCGCCGCTGACACCAACCTCGGCCCCGTCGTGAGCCATGGGGCCGCGCTGGAGCTGGCGCCGGGAGCGTCCCAGGCCTTCTACCTCGACTTGGAGGCCACCGATGCGGGGCTGGGGCGCCTGCGGCTCCTGGGCAGCTCGGACGCGCAGCAAAGCTGGATAGGGCGGGAGACGGTGGTGCGCCGTGCCGGCGGCCCCGAGGGGGAGGAAGACGCCGCGGCGCCCCAGGCCCAACAGACCTCATGGGTGGAGCGGCGCCTGGAGGGCGCCACTCCCGGGGATGTGCAGCGCGACGCCACGGGGCGCTGGCGCGTGCGTCAGGGGGCCATCGTCAAGGTGGTCCTCGGGATCGACCTGGCGGCGCATGCCCCTGCGCTCACGGTGATCGAGGCGTGGCCCGGTGGCTTCGCCGAGGTGATCCCAACGGCGCCAGCGACGGGGTTGCAGGCCACGGTGGCAGGCGAAGACGGGGCGCCGCGGCGCTGGTTTGCCGAGCTGCGTTGGGACTTGGGAGGGCTGGAGATCACGGCCCTCGAGCTGCGCCCGGGCTACTATATGTTGAGTTATTGGGTGCGGGCCCAGCACCCGGGTCAGTTCTGGTGGCCACCGTCGCGGGCCGAGGTAGAGAGCGCGGTGGCCTTGGCGGGGCAGAGCGCCAGCGCGTGGGTGGTGGTCGATTGACACCCGCGGGCCAAATTTTGGACTGTGTGGACAGATAGCGTCCATCCGCAGAGGCTTGGCAGAATTTGCTTTGACCGCTTCTGGGCGCCGAGACTAGGTTGATGGTCTCACGGTCAAGCGCGAGGTGAAAACGGTCTGGGGGCGCCGCGGAAGGGAAGGGCCAGCGTTGGGGCTGGCCCGTGCGGTGCGCCGCCGCGGGACCACTCGGATCAGAGCTGCTCGACCACGGGCAGCTCACCCACCAGGGGAGCCAGGTAGTCGCGGAACGACTCATGGATGTCGTTGCCGGCGACGATGTACTCCTGCGGCAGGTGCCGGGTCTTGGCCGCCACGTCCTCCAGGGCCACCATGTTGTATTCGACTTGGTAGGGGGCGTTGCTGACCCGGTTGATGGCGATGGAGCCATCGAAGTTACCCATGATGGCCACCTCGGCTGCTTTGCGTCCCGCTTCGCGGGCTTCGGCGGCGTCGACGGGGCTGAAGACGCCGGCCATGCTGCGCTGGAGATAGCCAAAGGTGTCGGCGCGCACCCTTTTGACGCCGAGGCGAGTCTTGACCAAATTGGCGAGGAAATCGCCCAGGGCGCCCGTGCCCGAGAGCTGGACGTTGCCGTGGGAGTCCTTCTCGACGCTCTCAGCCAGTTTCGCCGCGATGGGCTGACCCTCGGCGTCGTGGATGCCTTCGGAGACGGCGATGAGGCAGCGGCCGTACTTGGTGCGCACGCGATCGACGTCGGCGAGGAAGCTGTCGATGTCGAAGACCGCCTCGGGGACGTAGATGAGGTGGGGACCGTCACCGTCCTGCTGGCGCGCCAACATGGAGGCGGCCGTCAAGAAGCCCGCATGCCGACCCATGACCACGTTGATCTTCACCCCCGGGAGGGCCTTGTTGTCCAGGTTGTCCCCCATCATGGCCTGCACGACGAAGCGCGCCGCCGAGCCAAAGCCCGGCGTGTGATCGTTGCACATCAGATCGTTGTCGATGGTCTTGGGGATGTGGAAGGTGCGCAGCTCGTAGCCTTCGACTTTGGCCAAATCGTTGACGATGCGGCAGGTGTCGGAGCTGTCGTTGCCACCGATGTAGAAGAAATAGCGGATGTTATGCGCTTGGAAGGTGGCCAAAATCTTGCGGCAGTAGGCGGCGTCGGGTTTGTCGCGGCTGGAGCCCAGGGCCGAAGAGGGCGTCACGGCCAGCCGGTCCAAGCGCTCTTGAGGCATGTCGGTGAGATCGACGAAATCGGCCGTCACCATGCCCGCTACGGCGTGGCGCGCGCCGTAGATTTTCTTGACCGCCGTGCTCTTGCGCAGGCCCTCGACACAGCCGACCAGCGACTGATTGATCACTGCCGTTGGGCCACCAGATTGTCCGATGATCGCGTTCCCTTCGATTCGTCCACTGAGCGTCGACATGCAAACACCTCCTGACTGGTAAGAAATCATCCATACGGGTTGCCATGCGCCAGGCCAAAGCCCGCGACGGCACGGTCGTATAGCGGCGCAGATATTGCGCGTTTTGCGGCGGCGACGCAAGGGACGTGGGGCAGAAGGGGTGCCTCGGGACCTCGCCACGACGGCCCCAGGGGATTGCAGTTGACAAAACATATCGGATAGGTAGATTATGCCCATCGAGAGCAGATGCGGGCGCCACCCTGGCTGCGCTTGGCGACGCCTCTCACCCTTATGAGGAAAGGCATGGAGATTCACGACGACATCTTGGGGGCAGTGGGGCAGACGCCCCTGGTGCGCTTGCGGCGAGTGACCCGGGATCTGCCCGTCACCCTTCTGGCCAAGGTCGAGTACCTCAACCCGGGCGGCTCGGTGAAAGACCGCATCGCCTTGGCCATGATCGACGCCGCCGAAGCCAGTGGTTCATTGGGACCGGGGAGCACCATCGTCGAGGCGACTGCTGGGAACACGGGCGTTGGCTTGGCCATGGCAGCGGCCGTTCGGGGTTATCGCTGTATTTTTGTCATGCCCGACAAGATGGCGGCGGAGAAGGTCGCCTTGCTGCGGGCCTATGGTGCCGAGGTGGTCATCACCCCCACGGCGGTGGCCCCCGACTCGCCCGAGAGCTACAACGGCGTCGCCGAGCGCTTGGCCCGCGAGATTCCCGGCGCCTTTCGCCCGCACCAGTTTGCCAACCCTGCCAATCCGGCGGCTCACTATCGCAGCACGGGTCGCGAGATTTGGGCGCAAACGGCGGGGCGCGTCGACGCCTTCATCGCGGGCATCGGCACGGGCGGGACGATCTCTGGCGTGGGGCGCTACCTCAAGGAACAGAACCCGGCGATCAAAGTGATCGGCGCCGATCCCGAGGGTTCCATCCTCTCGGGCGACACCCCGCGCGGCTACCTGGTCGAAGGCATCGGCGAGGACTTCTTCCCCGAAACCTATGATCGCAAGGTGGTGGACGCCTTCGTCCGAGTCAGCGACGGCGACAGCTTTGCGATGGCCCGACGCCTGGCCCGCGAGGAGGGCTTGCTCGTCGGTGGCTCCTCGGGTACGGCCATGGTGGCGGCCCTGCGCTACGCGGCGCATGCCAAGCCAGGGTCGACCTTGGTGGTGCTCTTTCCCGACTCGGGCCGCAATTACCTCAGCAAGATCTTCAACGACCCATGGATGGCCGAGCACGGCTTTGCCGCGCCCGCGGCGGCAGAAGGAGTGAGCCCATGAACTTTGCGACCCAGGCCATCCACGCCGGGCAGGGGGCCGACCCGAGCACCGGCGCGACGGTCATTCCCATTCACCCCAGCACCACCTTCACCCAGCGCGCCATCGGCGAGCACCAGGGCTTTGAGTACAGCCGCACGGGCAACCCGACTCGGGCGGCCTTGGAGTCGTGCTTGGCCGCCCTCGAGGGGGCCAAGCATGGGGTGGCCTTTGCTTCGGGGTCAGCGGCCGGGGCGGCGGTGCTCTCGCAACTGCGACCTGGAGATCACCTCATTGCCGGGGAAGATCTCTATGGCGGCACCTATCGCCAGCTCGAGCGCCTCTACCGTCCTCTCGGAGTGGAGACCACCTACGTCGACCTGCGCCACACCGATGACTTGGGCGCTGCCTTCACACCGCGCACCCGTTTGCTGTGGCTGGAGACCCCGACCAACCCCCTGCTCCAGCTCGCCGATATCGCTGCCTTGGCGGCAGAGGCCGAGGCGCGTGGCGTGCCCGTGGTAGTGGACAACACCTTCGCCACGCCCTACCTGCAACAGCCTCTGCGTTTGGGGGCCACCTTGGTGGTCCACTCGACGACCAAGTACATCGGTGGCCACTCGGACGTCGTCGGCGGCGCCGTGCTCACCAACAGCGACGCGTGGGCCGAGAAGCTGCGCTTCTACCAGAACGCCGCTGGCGCCGTCCCCAGCCCCTTCGATGCCTGGTTGACCCTGCGCGGGGTGAAGACCTTGGCCCTGCGCATGGCGCGTCACTGCGACAACGCCCTTCGCCTGGCCCACTTCCTCGCGGCGCATCCCGCCGTCGCCGCCGTGTACTACCCGGGTCTGCCCTCTCACCCGCAGCACGCCTTGGCCCTGCGCCAGATGCCACAGGGGCGCGGCGGCATGCTCTCCTTCGTGCCTCGGGGGGGCGTCGCCGCCGCCGAGCGCTTCATCGCCCGCACCCGCATCATCTCCTTCGCCGAGAGTCTGGGGGGCGTCGAGTCACTCCTGTGCCACCCAGCGACCATGACCCACGCCGCCATCCCCGCAGAGGAGCGGGCCCGGCGCGGCATCAGCGATGCCCTGCTGCGTCTCTCCGTGGGCATCGAGGACGCGGAGGATCTCCAGGCAGAGATCGCCGCGGCCCTCGAGGAAGGGTGATGGCGATGCATGATCCTACGGCGGTCTACGATCAAGCGCATGTGCAAGTGCAAGCCTTGTTGGGGCGCACCTACAACAACCCCTTTGGCCCGGAGCTCTTTCCCCTCCTGTGGCGCCTGCTGGGACAGCGCCAGGGCCTGCGGGTCTTGGACGTCGGCTGTGGGCGCGGTCAGAGCGCCCTGTGGTGGGCCCAGCACACGGAGGCCCAGGTCGATGCCATCGACCCCTCTCCCTCCATGCTCGCCGCGGCGCGGCACAGCGCCGCTACCGAGGCGGCCGCGCGTCGGGTGACCTTCCACCAGGCCACCCTCACTGACTTCGCCAGAGAATCGCCAGGCCACACCTACGACCTGGTGCTCTCCCACGATGTGCTCTGTTACGAAGCCGACTTCGCCAGCGCCTGGGGGCACATGGCGGAGCGTCTCGCGCCAGGTGGCCTGGCGAGCGTGACGGCCTACTTCGCCGACGCGCCCTCGGCGGCGCTGGATGCGGTGATGCAGGCTTGGGCCATCGCGCGGCCGCCGCGCTTTGCTGATCTCCGTCCCACCCTGGAGCAGGGATCCCAGCGCTGCCTCACCCTGCTGGACTCCACCGGTCACTACGCGCGTCACTGGCGCGAGATCAGGCAGCGTTTGAGCGTGCAGCGCGAGGACGCCGTCACCCAAGTGGGGGCTGCCGTGGTGGACGCCTTTGCCGCCAAAGTGGCGACGATCATCGCCGCCGTCGAAGCCGGCACCTATGGCCACTGGTGGGGCTTGGTGCAGCGATGATTCGGCCGTTGCCAAATCGGCTGACGCATCGGCCGACACATAGGGCAGCCGGTACCGTTCTATTTTGATTTTGTGGATGACGGGCCGGCGGGGGATGACGGGCCGGCAGATGATCGGTTCCGGGCGATCATCCACCCAAACGTAAGCGCTCCGCCACGATCTGCCGCAGGCGCTCTGTCTCGATGGGTTTCTCGAGCCGTTGGTTGTCGACCTGGCGGAGGTAGGCTCGGGTGCTGGACGTGAAGGCGCCGCCCGTGATGAAGACCACCTTGGAGGCCAGCCCTGGATGGCGCCCCTGTAGCCAGCGGTGCAGATCCATGCCCGACAGGTTGGGCATCATCATGTCACACAGGATCACATCGAAGCCCTGATCCTCTGACAACAACTCGATGGCCGCCTCGCCCGACTCGACCTCGACCAGGTCGTGGTCCGCCAGGCAATGCTTGAGAGCCGCGCGCAGGCTGGGGTCGTCATCGATGAGCAAGAGGCGCCCGGCTCTCTTGGGGGCTGGGCTCGCCTCGGGTACAGGCGAGGGCGGGCTGGCCGAGAGGTCCGCTCTGGGGAGGCGGATGATGAAGCGAGTCCCTGTCCCCAGCTCGCTACAGGCCTCGATGGCGCCCCCAAAACCTTCGACGATGTTGCGCGCGATGGACAAACCCAAGCCAGAACCGACGCCGCGTTCTTTGGTGGTGAAGAAAGGCTGAAAGACCTGCTCCAGGTGCTCCGGCGCGATCCCCTGGCCGCTGTCATAGACCTCGGCACACACCTGTTCGCCCTCACACCAGGTCCGCACCCCGATGACGTTGTGCTCCACGTCGCCTTCGCGAATGGCGTGCGCCGCGTTGATGAAGAGGTTGAGAAAGACCTGGGAGAGCTTGCCCTCGTTGCCCAGCACGGGTGGCGTGTCGCCGAGTTCCTGCTGAATCTTCGCCCGGTACTTGATCTCGTTGACGGCAATACTCAACGCCGAGGCAATGGGATCGCCAATGGGCACCGCCGCCACGGTGTCATTGTCTACATGAGAAAATGTACCCAAACCCTTCGCAATGTCTTTGATCTTTCTCGTGCCTGTCAGGGCGTGCTCAAAGCGCTCGGTCAGGACCTGCCAGGTCTGCGGATCGAGAGAGGCCGCGGCGTCGCCAAGGATGGCGTTGCTTTGCCCTTCGCCCAGATGCTCGTGGAGCGCTGCGCGCAGGGCTGCCAAACGCTCCGCGTGCTGTGGTAGTACCTCAACCAAATTCTCGAGATTCATGAGAATGTACGAAAGGGGATTGTTGATTTCGTGGGCGACGCCCGCGGCGAGCATCCCCATGGAAGCCAGGCGATCAGACTGGGCCATCGAAGCGTGGAGATGGCGGCGTTCCTCTTCGGCGCGCTTGCGCTCCGTGATGTCCTCGTGCAACACCACGATCCGCCGCACCTCGCCCTTGTGGCTCTTGATCGGGTAGGCCACGGTCGACACCCAGCGCTTGCGACCGTGGCCCTGAGCCTCTGGCATGTGGGAGGGGTCGACCTCGTGTTGAGGCAACATCACCGTCTCGCCCGCTGCCACCCGGGCGAAGTGGTGTGACCAGCCCATGGCTTGAGAGCTCTTGCCGACGAGGAGGTTGAAGCGACCGATGCCCACGGCCCGGGGGATCTGCCACAGGCGCTCCCAGGCGGCGTTGGCGTGGAGCAGATTGCCTTGAACATCGTAGAGTTCATACGAGACGGGTGACTGCTCGATGAGATCCGAGAGGCGCTGCTCGCTCTCGGCCCGCTCGAGCTCCGCGTGGCGACGCCGCAGGGAGACGGCGATCATGTGGGCGATGGACTCGAGCCACGCGTCGGGTGGCCGGGGCCGCTGGGCCTTCATGGCCACCAGCGAGGTCCCATAGACGCGGCCATCGATGACGTGCGCTAGGGCAATGAAGTGGTCCGCGCCGATGACTCTCTGCACCACGCTGCCGATGAGCGGCGGTATGGCGCCAAAGCTCACCTCGCTCAGCGTGTCTCGGTGACCGATGATTTGCTCGCGGATCTCGCGGTGCGCCGCTTCGTCGACAGGGACCTTGATGTCCGAGAAGCGCCCCATGAGGGAGACCACCTTCTGCAGCAGACCCGCCTGAAGATCGACGGCCCGCGGCGTGAGCACCTTGGCGTCTTCATCATAGGAAGAGAAGGACGTGGCCGCGGCACCCGTCGCACGCCGCAGACCCTTGACGATGCAGCCCGCGATGTCTCCGTGCGCCGGGATCGCCGTGAGCTCCGCCAGGAGTTCATTGCTGGCGATGAGGAGCCGATTGCGCTCGGCCAAGTCCTTGGCAGCCGCCATGGTGGCGACATCGAAATCCCGGACCTGCTGTGGTGGGTCGTCCAGCGCCACCATGACCACCTCACCCTCGCCGACCTTCATCAACGAGGTGGTGAGGAGAAAGTCACGCCGCATCAGGGTCGCGCCATGGCCGCACTCCAAGGCCCACACCTGGCGCTGCACCCCGCGTCCCGTCGCAAAGGTCTGGTCGATGGCCTGGCGAAAGGCACAGCCCGCGCAGGCCGCTGACTCAGGAACGCCCACGGAGACGTCGCGGTTGGCGCACTCCAGCACCTCACCCAAGGGCAAGCCCCACACCTGGCCTTTCTCTCTGCCCAGCATGGCCGCCGCCGCGGCGTTGAGGTGCACCACCTTCAGCTCCCGGTCGACGTGCAGCAGCATCATGGGGATGCCGTCGAGGACGTTGCTGTGGTTCTCGCTCTGGATCGCCAGGGCGCCCATGATTTTTGAGATTTCGGAGCGCAAGGTCCTCTCTAGGTCGTGTGAACTGGGGCCCCGACGACCGCCGCAGTCGAGCAGTCAGACCGTCGGAACTAAGCCGATCTCAACGGCGCTGTCAAGACACTGTGGCGTATCTGTGGCACCAAGGGCGGCGCCCATCACCGCCCCGCCGGGAGTGAACGCACCACTCGAAAACCAAAGTTGTAGCTGCGCAGCTCGGGAGGGCCGTGGTGCCTGTTGGCCGCCCGCGCGTCCCGCGCGTCATGATACCATGAACCGCCACGGGTCACCCGATACTCACCGCTCTCCGCCCCCAGCGGATCGACCACGGCCACCTCCGAATAGGGCCGCGGCCAGTCCCAGCACCACTCCCAGACGTTGCCGTGCACGTCGTGCAGTCCCCAGGCGTTGGCCGCCTTCGTCGCTGCGGGGTGGCTGCGCCCATCGCTGTTGCTGTCGAACCACGCCACCGCCTCCGGTCGCCGCGCGCCGTCGGCGAACTTACCCGCGCTCCCGGCGCGGGCGACATACTCCCACTCGGCCTCAGTCGGCAGCCGAAAACCCGCGCAGTCCAAGCCGTGAAAGGTGACCTGGGAGCACACGAAATCCCCCATACAGGCGATGCCATCCAGCGCCTCGGCGGGACAGCCCCCACCCAAGGTCCCGCGACATCCCCGCAGGTCGTAACACATCTCGTAGCCCTTCCGCACCGACAACGCGTTGGCAAAGACCAGCGCCTCATACCAATTGACGCGCTCCACCGGACACGACTCGCCACAGTCCGAGAAGAACCAAGGCTGCGTCTCCAGTACCGCCTCCCACTGCGCCTGGGTCACCTCCGTCCGCCCAACGCTGAGGTCACGCGTCAGGCGTACCTCGTGCGCTTGCTCCCGCGGCAGGCGGCCCCACTCGTCCTCGGGTGAGCCCATGGTGAACAGCCCAGCCTTCACCGTGACGAATTCAAAAGCAGGGTCACGCTCTTGGGGAACCACGGGCGCGGGGTCGTGCGGGGCCTTGCAGCCCAACCACGCCAGGCTGCTCAACGCGACGAGCGCCAACGCACGCCAGACCCAAACCCTGGGGCGGGCGGCTCGATTGGGAACGCAGGCTGCAGACATCTCTCCTCCTCGCGGCGCTAGGCCACCTAGAGCTCTGTAGTGCCGCGCCGCCGTTCTCGCCAGGGGGGGCACCCACACCGCCCAAGCCTCACCGGCTGGGCACCACGGTGAAAGCCGCCTCGAAGACCAAGTCGCCAGCGTAGCGCAAGGCATAGCGAAGCGTGCGGAGATCCTCGCTCAAGGACAAGGTCCACACCCGGGCCAGACCGTCGCCCAGGTGCTCCTCCGTGTAGGCATCGGCCGGAAAATGCTGCATCCACGCGCTACCCTCGGGGTCGGCATAGCCGCCGTAGAGGTTGTGCGCCTCGGGGGTGCCGTCGGCTTCGAGGTGCTGATGGCGCAGGCGGAGGCGCGCCCCCTCGACCTGCAACAGCCAAGTACGCGAGGTGTCCTCATCCACGCGGAAGGGGACCCGGATCTCACGGTCATCGCAGTGGGCGAAGTCCAGGTGCATGGCACGCTCGGCCCAACGATCTCGCCCCGCAGCGCTGAAGAGCTCACGCCCCTCTAGGCGCGCGCCACAGAGCTGGTGCAGGTTCGCCCAAAAGCCGGCCTGCGCCGGGCTCAGCCCGGCGGCCTCGCGCGCCACTTCCACCGGGGGCACGGGCGCCGTCGCGCAGCCAAGGAGCCCGACGAGTCCCAAGGCTACCAGCCAGACCGGCCACCTCATGCCTCGTCGCCAAGGGCGCGCTGGGACAGGCTGATCCGCGGGCGGCTCCCCTCACTGGGCACCACCTCGATGACCTTCACCTCGATCTCGTCGCCCACGGCCAGGATGTCCGCCGGATCGTCGAAATCATGCCCATACATCTCGGTCTTGTGCAAGAGCCCCGTGCCGATCTCGGGCACCGCCACGAAGGCACCATAACGGGGGATGGAGACCACCTTGCCCCGCAACACCTCACCCACCTCCGCCAAGCGCGTAGGCTCGGGTTCACGGACGCGCTTGGGCCGCCGCCGTCCACCGTCATCGCTGCGCTGCCGGCGCCGCCGCGGCGCCTCTTCACTGGCAGGGCTCGGCGCCGGCGCGGCTTGGCGCACTTGGTCCATCAGCTTGTCGATCTGCTCCATGGTCTCGTGAATGTGGCGGCGCAGACCGCGCGGTGTGTCGCCGCGCAGGGCGCGCCGGCACAAGGCGTCCGCTTCGGCACCCAGCTTGCGCGCCAGCCCCGGATCGATCTCCGCCTCGCCGGCACGAGCCACCAGGACCTGCGCCAAATTGTGCTGTAAGAGCGAGCTGTCCTGGTGCACCAAGAGCCCCGCCCGATAGGCGTCTTCCGCGTCGTCCAGGTTGCGGTCGGCGTCCTTGTACCAGGTCCCGCGCGCGTTCCAAGCCAGCTCCGTCGCGTCCATCTCCACCGCCCGATCCCACTCCTTCTCGCTGGCCACGATGTCGGAAAACCACAGGGTCTGGGCCAACAAAGTCCGATAGAAGGCATCCCCCTCGTAGACCAAGTCCAAGGTCGGCAGGTCGCGCCGCAGTCCCTCGACGAAGGCCTCATCGGCAAAGGGATCCTTCTCGTCGAAAACCAAAGTCGCCATTCCCAAACGGATCAAATGCAGCAGCCGCTTGGCGTCGTCATCGTTCACCGTGCTCTGCTTGCACATCCGCTCCACTGCCTCGCCCACCAGGCTCCGGGTCCCGGCGAAGTCACCCGCCCGCCGCGCCGCGTTGGCCGCCACGAAGTAGTACTCCACCCCCAGCTCCGGCCCGTCCAACCCCATGCGCACGATGCGCTCACCGATCTCGGTGTAGCCCAGCTTGAAGGCGAGCTGCGCCAACGGGACCGCCATCGGTTTGTAAGCAACGGCCATCTCCATCAAGGTGAGCAACTCTGTCGTGGCATCCTGACTCTGCTTGTCAACCATGGCGTAAACTCTGTTCGTCGAAGGTGAAAAAAAACCCAGGCCGGGTGACCGCCATCAGACGGCCTCGGTGCCGCAATGTCCACGGGCACGCCGCGCTTGTCAACCCAAGCCTCCCCGACGCTCGAACCCAGCCAGCCCTTGCCACACCCGCTAACGCCGCCGCGCTCCCTCTCCTGACGCCCAGCAGCCCTGGTGATCCACCCCCCTGGGGCGTGCGCCGCGCCTAGTCGGGCAGCGGGATGAACGCCTCCGTGTCGTTCACAGGCATGGGGAAGCGCTTCTCTCGCCAATCCGCCGCGGCCGCAGCAATGCGCTCCCGCGACGAAGACACGAAGTTCCACCAGATGTGCCGCGGCCCCACGGGCTCGCCGCCCAGCAAACACAACGTGCAGGCCGTGCGCGCCACCAAATCGCCCGTCGCCGCGGCATCCAAGCACAGGAAATCACCCTGGCCCAGCGCCGCCTGGGACCACGCGAGCTGACCGCTGCGCACGAAGACGGCGCGCTCCGAGTGCCCCGTGGGCAAGGCCAGGCGCGCCCCGGCCTCGAGGGTGGCGTGGACGAAGAAGAGAGGAGAGTAGACCGGCACGGGGCTGCGCAGCCCGTAAGCTTCGCCCGCCACCAGGCGCAGCCACCGCCCGGGGGCGCGCTCCTCTGGCAAGGCCTCCCTCGGGAAATGGTGAAAAGACGGGGCGACCTCCTCTTGCTCCGTGGGCAGGGCCACCCACATCTGGATGAGGTCCAGCAGCCCACCGGCAGCGCGGAAGGGCGGGCTGATCCGCTCCGAGTGGGTGATGCCCCGGCCGGCGGTCATCCAGTTCACCGCGTCGGGCTGGATGATCTGGGTGTGACCCTCGCTGTCGCGGTGCAGCCACTCGCCGGCGAAGAGATAGGTGAGGGTCGATAGGCCGATGTGGGGGTGGGGGCGCACGTCGAGCTCGAGAGGCACGGGTGCTGGGAGCGTCACCGGGCCGGCGTGGTCGAAGAAAATGAACGGACCCACCATGCGCCGCTGGGCGTGGGGCAAATAACGGGACACTTCCAAACCAGGGGAGATCGCTTTGCGCAGGGGGAGGAGGCGTTCAGGCGACATGGGGGCGCTCCTTGGTGGGAGGTGGATCAAGAAAGAGAGCGCGCGGGCCGCTCACCGAGAAGAGGGGATGGCGTGCCCTTGGAGGTAGGCCTTGCGTTCCGCCGTATAGGCCCACCACGGCTGCGGTGTTGCGCCGTCGAGAAAGCGGATGATCGAGATGAAGACGTCCACGACGCAGGGGTCGTGCCGGGTCCCGCTTTTGGCGCAGAGGGCGTCATAGAGGGCGTAGGGGCAGTGACCGCGCAAATCCTGGGGGGCAGTGAAGCCGAGGAGGCGCAAGTCTGCGGCCATGGCCGGGCCAACGTTGGGGAGGTCAGTGAAATGGGCGAGGCGCTGGCGGTCGACCTTGCTCGGGTGCATGGCTCCTCCGGGTGACGGGCGGCCACGACTCTGCCACTGGGAGGGCGGCGCTGGCAAGCGGGCGTGGGGCGGATCTGCTGGACACTCGCCCCTCAATACAGCGAATAGAGCCGCAGCGAGAGGTTGTGGTCGAAGCCCACCGACGCGAAGCCAAAGCCGTAATGCAGATCCAGGGCGAACTGGTCGAAGAAGATCACGTGGAGGCTGGGCCCGAAGGCGTTGGCCAAGGCGAAGCGCTCTGGTCCACTGGATCGGTCGCCGAAGATGGAGACGTCGTGAAAGAGGCCCACCTTGAGACGATCCCGCCACAAGGCAAAGCGCGCCGCCACCTCCAGGGAGAAGGCCTGGCGCACCCAATAACGGCTGCCGAAGTAGACCCGCTGCGTGTCGCTGGCGAGCTGGACCTCGTCGCTGACCTTGACGTCGCCCGCGACGAGCACGCCCCGCCCGCGCACGAGGAAATCGTGGAGCCCCCAGCTCACCGCGCCTTGTCCTTCTAAGCGCACTTCGGTGAAGAAGGCACCCAAGACGTCGCCACCGAAGAAGGTATCTACTTTGATTTCGCTGAGGAGATCCCGGCGGCTGACCTCGGGATAGAGGTTCAAACGGGCGGCGAGCCGGCCGCCGAGGCGCAGCAGGGCGTCCGTGGCGGCGGCCGGGGTCTCCCTGCTTGCGTCTTCCGTGACGGCAAAGAGCAGGGTGTAGTTCACCGCCAGGCCCGGGGTGAGGCTGAAGTCCGGCCACAAGATGCCTAGGTTGGCCGAGGCCTGGGCGCGATAGGTGAAGTAGTCTTCGAGGCCCACGTCGGTTCGGGCGTCGTTGGAGAGGCTGGTAACGGCCGTGATCTCCGGCGCCAGGAGGCCGTCGAAGAAGGGCGGCGCGCGATAAGAGAGGTCCGCCAAACCGCGCACCCACTGGAACTTGGGCTCGGCGTCGAAGAAGTAACGGCGATAGGGGACGCTGAGCTCGAGCTTGGTCTGGAAACGGTCGTCGTCCCACAACATGTCGCGAAAACGCAGCCCGACCCGAGGCAAGAGGCCGTAGGTCGGGTCGAGCTGGGCCGAGAAGCTGTAGCCGAAAGACTCCTTGGTCAGAATGAAGACATTGAGGATGCGCAGGTTGGCCACGTGGCCTAAAAGGGTAGCGGTACCCATGCCCGTGTCGTCGACCCGGTAGGAGATAGTGACCAGGTTGTAGCGCGCCTTGAGATCCTGCAGGGCTGCGTCGAGGCTAGGCCCGTGGAATACGTTCCCCGGCAGGTCAAGGACCAGGCGAAAGACCAGGGCGTCGTAGGTGTTGACCCCGTGGAAAATGATGCGGTCCATGACCCCCTCGTCGACCACGATGGTGGGGGTGCCGTCTTCGGCGAGGCTGAACCAAGCCCGGGCGAAGTCATAGTCGCGGGCGCGGTAGTGGGATTCGATGCGGGTGACCGCCCGCATCCCCCATTGCGGCAGGATCTCCGGGTCTTGCGGGGCGGGACCGACCAGCGCCAAGAGACGCTCAGCGTCGATGAGCTTGGCGCCGCGGATGCTTACGGGTGGGCGAGGGGTGTCGTCCGCGCAAAGTGGACTCGCCGCAGCGCAGAACCACAGGAGGTGGATCCCAACGACCAGGAAGGCCAGGCCGAGACGTGTGAATGGGTTGGGGGCTGAAGAGGAGGCTTTGACGGGCATGAGCGCCTGGCTGTGGGGAGGGCGCGACTGTGGTCCATGCTCCTTTAGGGTGCGGGGGGCTTGAGCGCAAGACGCGCGCCCTGTCGTGAGTTCGGAGCGCTGAACCAAGGGGAGCGGGGCCAGCAGGGGCGCCTTCGACGCCCGTGGCGAGGGGAGGCGGCGTATTCTTCGTAAAAAAAACGGGAATCAACTTTTCCATCGCCTGTTGTAGGGTTAGTCGATTGGGATTGAATGGTGACTGGCAACAATGGGTCGTTGACGCGACAGAGCGCTGGAGCTCCTCCCCTGCTGGGCAGTGGCGAGGTCTGCGCGTGGCGGCGCGTTACGCCCCTCCTTTGTTCGGTTCTTGGGTCGGTACGCTGGGTTGAACCCTTGCCAGAGGAGCCAAAACGATGCGTAGCTATCACTCTCTTCGTCTCTTATTCATTTTGACCTGGGCGCTCATCACGGCCTGGGCCTGCGACGACAACGAGCCCGCTCAGCCACCGCCGACGAGTATCGCCGAGGCCACGGCCGACCAATGCCCCAGCGGTGGGTGGGTGATTTGGGTCGGCGGCGAGAGCTATGTGGTTTGCAATGGCGCCGAGGGAGCCGACGGCAACGACGGGAATCCGGCCAACCTCTATGTGACCGAGGCGGACAGCGCTCGCTGCCCGAATGGCGGCTATGTCTTCGTCATGGACGATGTGGAGCACGTGATCTGTCACGGCAACCATGGAGAAGACGGCCGCGACGGTCGCAACACCTTGATCTTGGCCCAGGCAGAGGAGGCCGGCGAGCACTGCCTCTTTGGCGGGCTCTTGATCATCACCTGTTTCGATGACGGGGCCGGCGAATGTGAAGCTGAGTCCGCGTCGCACCTCTATGTCTGTCATGGCGCCCCGGGAGCCGATGGCGCGCCTGCCGTTTTGCCGGAAATCGTCACCAACGAAGCCAGCCTCGAAGCCTGCCCCTATGGTGGATCGGTCATCAGCATCGACACCCTGAGCGTGACCGTCTGCCACGGCGCCACGGGTGCCCAGGGCGAACAAGGGGAGCAAGGGGTGGCTGGCGAAACGCCCACCATCGTCGTCGAAAGCGCAGACATCAAGGACTGCCCCCACGGCGGGACCACCCTCATCATCAACGACCAGCCCGCTCACCTCTGTAACGGCGCGCCGGGCGCCCAAGGTGAGGCCGGCGAGACGCCTCAAGTCTCAGTGGCACTGGCCACGGACGAGTGCCCCTACGGCGGCGTGGTCTTCACCGTCAACGGCCTGGCGACGGCCATCTGCAACGGCGCGCCCGGTGAGCAGGGCGTCCAAGGTGAGCAAGGCGAGCAGGGCGAAGCTGGCCACTCGCCGGTCATAAGCGTCACCCCGGCGACCTTGGCCGAGTGTCCCCACGGCGGCAGCGTCATCAGCATCGACGGCAGCCCCGTGGTCCTGTGCAACGGCGCGCCTGGTGAGCAGGGAGAGCAAGGCGAGCAGGGCGAAGCTGGCCACTCGCCGGTCATAAGCGTCACCCCGGCGACCTTGGCCGAGTGTCCCCACGGCGGCAGCGTCATCAGCATCGACGGCAGCCCCGTGGTGCTGTGCAACGGCGCGCCTGGTGCTGAAGGCGCGGCGGGTCACTCGCCGGTGATCACTGTGGCGCCGGCGACCTTGGCCGAGTGTCCCCACGGCGGCAGCGTGATCAGCATCGACGGCAGCCCCGTGGTGCTGTGCAACGGCGCGCCTGGTGCCGAAGGCGCGGCGGGTCACTCGCCGGTGATCACTGTGGCGCCCGCCACCCTGGCCCAGTGCGCCTACGGCGGCTTCATCATGACCATCGACGGGGTCTCGAGCGCGATCTGTACGCCGCACTGCGTCGACGCCGATGGCGACGGACACTTCGCCGTTGACCCAGTCTACTGCGTCGATGGGGATGATTTCTGTGACGCTGATCCCGACAACTGGACCGCCCACGGCTGTGCCCACTGTGTCGACAACGACGGCGACGGATTTGGCACCGACTGTGACCGCGGTGCTGACTGTGACGACAACGATACGGCGTACTGGGACGCTTGCCCACCGCCATCCTGTGAGGTGGTCTCGACCATCACGGGTGATTCGCAAACCAAAGTCCCCGCCAGCGATGGGCGCTATCTCTACGTCGTCTTGGGCAATGGGACTTACGGCCACCTCAGGGTTTATGACATGATCGATCCTGCGGCGCCGGTCCTGGTGGGATCCCTCAACCTGACCAGCAGCCAAGGGTGTTGGTATGCCAACCGTGTCCGCCTCTCGCCGGACAACGCTTACCTCTATGTCTACAGTGGTTCTTGCACGGGTGGGGCCGTGGTCGATGTGCGCAATCCAGCGGCGCCGGTGGCCTTGGCCAAGTTCTCTGGTCAGGTCGGTGGCAGCATGGACCTGACGATTTGCGGCGAGACGTTGTATACGGCACGGCAGAGCAAGGGCGTGGCGGCCTATGACATCAGCAACCCGGCGGCGCCGGTCTTCTTGGCCCAGTATGACCTGCCTTTTGCCGCCTCCAACGGCCACTACCCCTATGGGGTCACCTGCTACCGGCACGACGCCACGTTCGATTCGGTCTATTTGGGGGATAATGATGGAACGAACGGCGGGCTGTGGTCTTTCGACTTCAATAAGTCCACGGGTGCCTTCTCCCTGCGCCAGCATTTCGCGGGCGTGCGGCCGGCGCGCGGCGCTGCCCTCTCTGCCGACACCCTCTATGTATCCGGCTGGACCAACTCCTCACAGCTCGCGGTCTTGGACACCAGCGACAAGTACGATCTGGTGGTGCAACGGCTCGTCTCGCTCGGGGCCAACTCGAACAACCAGCCTTTGTTGGTCGAGAACCGGCTCTTTGCGGTCAGAAACGACGTCGTTGCGGCCTACGACCTCTCTGAACCCACGTCCCCAACGCTGCACTTCAGCGGGGTGGGCAATTCACCCTGGGGCTACGCCTACTTCACCATGAACGGCGAGCGTTACCTGAGCTACGGGGTCAACAGCGGCAACACGATCACCACGTGCAAGCTGATCCGCGCCTTCTGAGGCGCGGCACCCGGCCCAGCTTGCTCGCTCGCTCGCCGCAGTGCGCTGACCGTGTTGGGTGTCCTTGCGCTGCGGGCCGTGTATGATACATGGCCTGCGTGCGGCAGCGCAGGCGGCCAGGCAGAGAGCGAGTGGGTGGGATGAGCGACTTGGACACGAACGCATCCGGATTGCGGCCGGGGGTGAGCATCGACGGGCGCTACGAGATCGTAGCGAAGGTTGGGCAGGGTGGCTTTGCGACGGTGTACCAAGCGCGCCAAGCCCACATCGACCGCATGGTGGCCTTGAAGTTTTTGCACATTCCCCAGGGGCTGAGCTCGGACAAGACGGGCGCATTCGAAGAGCGCTTCGTCCGCGAGGCGAAGATCGCCGCCCGCATCGCCCACCCCAACGTGGTGACCATCCACGACTTTGGTTTCTGGGGCGCGGCGCGCCAGCCTTTTATCGCCATGGAGCTTCTTGAAGGGCACGACCTCGAGACGGAGATGCAGCGCCACGGACCCCTGACCCCAGCGCGGGCGCTGCCCCTCTTCGGCGGCGTGCTGGCGGCGCTGGGTGAAGGACACGCCCTGGGCATCGTCCACAAGGACATCAAGCCCTCCAACCTCTTCCTGTGCCACCCTCACACGGCCAAAGAGTCGCTGCGCATCGTCGACTTCGGCATCGCGCGCTACGAGCGCCACCACGAGGTGCGCCTCACCGATAGCGGACAGATGCTCGGCACCCCCCAATACTTGGCGCCAGAGTACATCGCCGAGCAACGCGTCAGCCCGGCCATCGATGTCTACCAGATGGCCCTCGTCCTGGTGGAGGCGCTGACGGGCGAGCCCGTGGTCCAGTGTGACAACGCCTTTCAATGTGTGCTCCACCACTCCCAGGGACGGCTGGCCATCCCCGACGCTTTGCGAAACGGCGCCTTGGGCCCCCTGCTGCGGCACTGCACCCAGCGCGACCCGGCGGCCCGGGTGCCAAACGGCAGCGAATTTGCGACCCGCCTGGCCGCCGTGGACGCCCAGCGCGTGTGGTGCACCGAAAGCATTGCTGCATCCCCAACGACGCTTGGCGAGGAAGCCACGGAAGATCTGGCGGCCTTGGACGTGGAGCACCCGGTCCGCCAGTCCCTACCCAGCGCTGCGGTGGCGGACCAGGGGCCTGCGCCCGAAGCGAGCCCTCGCCTGCAGCGGGTGTTGACCTTGTTGAGTGTGGCCGTGCTCCTTGGCGGCGCGCTGCTGGCGTGGTTGTGGTGGCGCCAAGCACCAACGACCTCGGTCCCAGTCCTCGCGGGCTCCTCGGCAGCGACCTCTGTGGTGGCGCCTCCCGTGGCGGAGCCTGGAGCACCGGCGGCCGCAGAGATGGGCGCTGCCGCAAGCGAAGCCCTCGCCGGGGTGCTGCGCCGGGCCGCGGCCGCTGGCGTGAGCAAGGTGAGGGCAGGGGCGGCACCGGCACTGGCGGCAGTACCGGAGCTGCCTGAGGAAGGGAACGACCCTAACGGGAAAGCGGACCCTGCCCTGGTGTGGGTCGAGGTGCTCAGTGAGCCCGAAGGGGCACGGATCTACCGCGACGGTGATGCCATCGGCACCACACCCGCCCGGATCGCCATGGCGGCTGAGAGCGAGGTAGCCTTGGAGCTGCGTCTGCGCAATTATGGCACCCGGACCGAGCGCTTCGTCGCCCGCGACGGGCTGCGGGTCGGTGGCAAACTCCAGCCGCGCAAGCGCTCCGATGACCGTCAAGATGCACCGGGAACGGCCTTCGAAGGCAAGCCCCAGGAAGACAAACCGTTACTGATCGTACAATAGCCGTTGAGGAAGCGTGGTGATGAAGCGTTGGATGATGTGGACTTTGTTCGTGCTGGGGCTCCTTGGGGCGAGCCCGGCGTTGGCGCAGGAGACCTATGCGACGGTCTCCGAGGCCCAGCGCCAGCTTAACGAGGAAGGCATTCGCATGGCCAGCGCTGGGAATCACGAGCAGGCGGTGCAGCTCTTCCGTTCTTCTTTGGCGCTGGATGAGCTCAACGTCACCTATCTGAACCTCGGCCGCTCCCTCGCTGTGCTGGGCCGCTGCGATGAGGCCATGCAAGCCTATGAAAAGGTGCCGCGGACGCCGCAAGTCAAGTCGCCGTCGCCCGCCCAGGTCTTGACCATTCTCGACAACTTCGTCGTCGAGCTGCGCCGGGATTGCCAGGTCCCCCTGACCTTGATCTGCGAGGACGGGGTCATGGTCACTGTGAACGGGGCGGCTGCCCAGCCGTGCACGGCCGCGCCCATTCTGCTGAAATTGGGGTCCCATTGGCTGGAAGCCACCAATGCCGAGGGCAGCGCCGCCCGTATCGACTTCGAGCTGGTGAGCTTCGAGCGGCGCCAGATCACCGTGAGCTTGCCCAGCGCGCCCAGGGCGCCCGTGCAGCCGCCGGCGGCGAGCAGCGACACCTCTCTTGGCGCCGCCACCCTGTGGGGCGGCGTCGCCAGTGGTGTCGGCGTGGCCCTCTTGGTCAGCGCCATCCTGGTGGATCAGCTCGTGTTGGCGCCCGTCGGCGACGCCTTCGACCAGGCAGCGACCGACGGAAATGCCACTGCCCACGCGGCGCTGCGCAAACCCCTTGACGCCATCCAGCCCATGAATCAAGCTCTGGTCATCGGTGGTGGCGTGTTGCTCGCAGGCGGGTTGACTTTGATTTTGCTCGACCTCTTTGGGGTCTTCGCCGACGATTCCCCCGCCGAGCACGCCCAGGTGTGGACCAGCAGCGATGGCGCGGGCCTGATGTGGCAGTGGCGCTGGTGAGAGGGAACGATGAGCGAGACCGAGGCGCGTGAGAGGGGCTGGCGGCGCCAGCCGAGCTGGCTCCTGCTGGTTTTACTATTGGCGCTTGGCTTGGTCATGCTCACCTGCTCCACCTTCGAGGATCACGGCAACACCAAGGTCGCAGATCTATTCGACCTCAACGATGCGGTATCCCCGCCGGACGGAGAGGATGAGCCCTGCGAGGAGGGGGGCTGCGGTGCCTATGAGAGTTGCTGTTCAGGGATCTGCGTCCACACCTCTGGGCACGATGACCACTGTGGGGAATGTGGCCTAGTCTGTCCTGAAGGCGAGAAGTGCTGTGATGGCATGTGTCGCGACCTGCAAGTGGACGTTGACAACTGTGGGTCCTGTGGTGAGGAGTGCTCTGAAAACCAGGATTGCTGCCGTGGCACGTGTCGCGACCTGAAGTCGGACCCGTCGCACTGTGGGGCGTGTGGCCGGGACTGCCCTGAGAACCAGGCCTGCTGCGAGGGTGTGTGCCGTGACTTGCAGTCGGATCAGGACCATTGCGGTCAATGTGAGACTCCGTGCACGTCACAGCAGGGCTGTATCTTGGGCGAATGTCTGAGTTGGTCCTGTGATGGTGATGTGTGTAACGATTACGAACTTGGGCTGCAATGGCGCACCAACAGCAGCGGTAGCATGAGATTCCGCGATGACCTCGCCGGTAGGTGTGGCACGCTCGACGACGCGTCTGTAACCGGGTGGCGTGTCCCGACGATCACCGAGCTGCGTTCACTCGTCGAGGGCTGTACGTTGGCCGACGCATGTGGTGTCAACAATCAATGTCTCGAATCTTCCTGTTGGGACCATGACTGCGATGCGCGGTGCGTACTCAATGAAGGGCCCAGAGATGGGTGTTATCTGGCAGATGAGCTGGAGGGACCGTGTGGTGCGTACTGGTCAAGTGACGGCGTCACTGGAGAGGAGCATCTGGGTTGGGTGCAGGATTTCCGCGACGCTTCCATCGCTTCTTTTCCCAACACGGTGAATGCCGAGCTTCGCTGCGTACGTGTTTTCAGGAGTAGTTCCGACTAAGTGACGCGCTTGGTCTTATTCTGGGGAGCCAAAGATGGGCCGCAAACTCCTTTGCCTCTGCTTGGTCTGGTGCTGGGTGGCCTGCGACGAATCCACCCGCAGCGAGCCCTGGGAAGAAGACGCCATCGCGCCGGATCTTTCAGAAATCCTCCCAGACGCCGAGGCGCCAGAGGCCACGGACGGTCAGGACCTCACGCCGGATCTCGACGGCGCGGAGCTCGTCCCCTCTGACGTCCATCCCGACACCACAGACAGCGTCGATGCCGGCGACCTCCCCGACACGGGAGATCTGGCGCCCCCCGCGCCCCCTTGTGTCGTCACTTGGCGCAACGCCAGCGACGATCCCATCGACACCTGCCACATCGACCCGCGCACCATGCTCGGCTGCGACGCCCTGGCCCGCTGTGTCTGTGAGATGGCCGACCGGCACGGCGACGGCATCGTCGACGTCGAACAGTGCGCTTTCGCGTTGGTCATCCCCCGCGGCGCCATCACCATGGCCGACTACTGCGCCTACAGCGGCACCGCTCCGCGCAGCGGCGCCCTCAGCGATCTGCCCTGGCAGGAGCTGGGTCTGCCCGTGGGGCGCGACGGCCATCTGCATTTCTCCGCCGCGTGCGCCGAGATCGCCACCTTCACCCTCTTCGGCGAAGCCGCCGCGGCGGCCTTCTCGCGCTTGGACCCCGAGCAGCGGCCCCCCGACGAGCCCTACGCGCCCCTCAGTGACTTCGCCCTGCTCGCGCCGCCTCTCTTCGACCTCGACGCCATCGAGAGCTACACCGCCGCCACCCAGCAGCTCTACCTCGACAGCGACGCCGCCGCGCGTCTGGCGGCCCTGGCGCCCGAGGTCTTCCTCGGCAACCCCTTCCTCATCCACAGCCCGACCTACCCCCTGGTTTGGGGGCGCTTCGTCTCCCAGTTCATGGCCGCCGTCATCCCGGGACCGGTCTGCCTCCGCGAGGACCTCGTGGCCGCCCACTACCGCGTCCTCACCTTGCAGAACGGACACCCCTCGGGCGAACCCTTCGCCGAGCCGCTGCCACTGGCGGCCTTGGGCTACCGCGTCGCCGCCCGCGGGCGCCAACTCGACGCCGCCTGCATCTCCTCCTGCGGCTGCCCCGAGGGCCGCGCTTGCGACAACGGCCGCTGCGCCCCGCGCACCTGGGGCTGCCTCAGCGCCGCCGACTGCTGCTTGGGCCAGTGCGTCAACGGCGCCTGTCAATGAGCCCTGGCCGGCACGGCCGGACACACGCCCCCCGGCCCTTGCCCCCGCGGTGGCTGCCGCCATAATCTCGCGCAGCGCTGAGCGCTGTTCTGCCCCCGGCCCCTTTATCCCTCCAATGCACCAACAGGAGTCACGATGCGTCCGAACCTGCCTCGCCCCCCGCGTGCTCGCCGCCTCTTCCTTTGGGGGGCGCTGCTCATGCTCCTCTCACTTGCCGCCTGCGGCCTCGAGGTCTCCTACACCAAGGCCGAGCTGCAACGCGAAATCGACAAACACTTTCCCCTCCACTACAGCGCCCAGCAGGTCGGCGCCATCCGTCTGGTGGAGCCCCGCTTGGAGCTGCGACCCAGCAGCGAGCGCCTCTTCATGACCGTTGGGGTCTTCGGCCGCACGGGCGCCATGCCCGAGATGCGGGTGGCCGACGTGGGCATCTCCAGCGCCATCGCCTATGACAGCGACAGCGGTCAGTTCTTTGCTGTGGATCCACGGCTCGAAAAGTTGAGCGTCGCTGGTGCGGCCAAGCCCTTCGAGGGCCTCATCGAGGCCGCCGTCAAAGAGGCCCTCCCCAAGGTAGGGCGCGTGCCCCTGCACCAGCTCACCGATGGCTCCAAAGAGCGCCGCCACCTGCGCAAGGTCGTCATCCGCGACGAGCGCGTCTATCTGACCCTGGGGCTGTGAACACCCCAGGACTGCGCAGGGTGAGTCAGGGGTAGCCCACGTTGGCGTCGCCACCATCCACGTCGTTGCCGCCGTCAACGCCGCTGGCCCCAGGCGCTGCCGCCGCCGCGGCCGGCTGCCCTTTGTTGCCCGAGACGAAGTTCTTCGCCTTCTCGGCCAGATCGCGGAAGTGGCGCGACACCGAGCTCAGGCGCGCGTCCCACGTGGGGTCTGGCACCAGGCCCTCGATCTCGTGGTGGTAGGTGACCAGCACGTAGGTCATGGCGAAGGGCTCGAAGAGCGCGCGCTCGGCGAGCATGGCCATGAGGATGGCGAAAATGATCAGGCCAAAGGTGACCCAGCCGCTGCTGACGAAGCTCGCAAAGAGCAGCGCCAGGGGCATGGCGATGATCAAGAAGACCAAGAAGCTAAAAACCTTGCCCACGAGCCAGACCTTGAGAGAGGTCACCAGGATGCCCTTGTAGGCCTGGGCGTAGAGGATGATGCCGTGCTGGGCCGAGCCCCAGACGTTGTCGTCGCTGCGGCCGATGGAGTAGGAGAGGATGGCCTCATCGACATAGGTCAAGGAGCGCGCCAGGATCTGGGTCAACCACCGCACGACGTTCTTGGCGTCACCCGGGAGGGGCAGCCAGTCGGTGATGCGGATGATGCCGTTGGAGAAAGCGCGCACCGTGCCGTCGATGAGGCGGTCCAGGGCAAAGAGGAGGTTCATGTTGAGGAACTGCTTCTGGACCACCTCCTTGCCATAGGCGAGCTGGCCCTTGCCGTCGGGGACGAGGCGGCCGTGGAGGAAGTGGGTCAGGGCGGCAATGTGACCGCCTTTGACCATGTAGAGCAGGTAGCGACGGGCGAAACGCAGGACGCCGCCGAGGACGCCAAAGGCGATGATGATACAGATGAGTGCCAGAAAGCCGTTGATTTTGGCGAAGAGCACCGCCAGAGCCAGCCAGACGGTGATCCAGATCACCGAGGCGACGAAAAAGGCCGCATAGATGCCAGCGTTCAACGCCAGATATGGGAAGGTCTTGGTCAGAAGCTTCAGGGTGGTCGTGAAATGGTTGCGCTTGGTCGTCATCGCATCATCCATAAGCGTGGCCCCAACGGCCGTGAAGGTAGACAAGCACCGCCTGCGCGCAGCACGCGCTGCGCTTGTGGCGCTGGCGTGGCAAAGGGCGGCACCCTAGGAGCGTGTAGATCAATGGACAAGCCCCAGCGTTCAGCAGCGCCAGCATGA
>CAYVQF010000068.1:0-28222 GCA_964454015.1 uncultured Myxococcales bacterium | reverse complement strand
CCAACCCGTGGCGCAGGCGCAAGCGCCGCTGCCGCCCAGACCGTCGTCGCAGGTGCCGTTCACGCAGGTACAGGCCGTGCAGCTCGCGCCGTAGTAGCCTGAAGCGCAGGTGTTACACGTCGCGCCGGTCCAACCCGTGGCGCAGGCGCAAGCGCCGCTGCCGCCCAGACCGTCGTCGCAGGTGCCGTTCACGCAGGTGCAGGCCGTGCAACTCGGGCCGTAGTAGCCAGAGGCGCAGGCATCACAGGACGCGCCGGTCCAGCCTACATCACAGGTGCAGGCGCCGCTGCCACGATAGCCATCGTCACAGGTGCCGCTCACACAGCTACAGGGTAGGCAGCTCGGTCCAAAGAAAGCGGCGAGGCAGTCGTCCTGGCAAATGCCGCCATCACAGATGCCGCTGAGGCAGTCCGTATCGCCAAGGCAGTCTGAGCCACTCGAGCAGGGAGCGCAGCTTCCCCCGCAGTCCACATCGGTCTCATCGCCGTTCTTGATTCCGTCACTACAGCTACTGCAGACGCTGGGTTCACCGATACAGACATAGCCCGACTCGATGCTGCAAAAAGTCGAACAGCCGTCACCGTCCAGATTGTTGCCGTCGTCACAGTCTTCGCCATCATCGAGGAAGCCGTTGCCGCAGCGCGGGCAATAGGGCAGGCTCGGATCGTCGTCATCGATGAGGCCGTTACAGTTGTTGTCACAGCCATCGCAGACCTCGGTGTTACCGGGATAACTGTAGATGCTGCAGAAGAGGGCCGGATTATCCAAGCAATCGCCATCGGAAGTGGCCGTCCAAGGCCGTCCGGACGTGTTGTAGTCAGCACAACTCTGGCCAAAGGGGATGACCTTCTGGGTGCCGGTGTACCCATCGCCGTCCTCGTCGGCGTAGCAAATGGTCGACGAACCGACGCAAGCGCTGAGGTCGTAGTCGCTGCAGTCGCCAGCGCACCGCACCAAGCCTCCCGTGTAGATACCCGGGGCGTAATCGGCGCAGGCGCTCGAGGTCAGCGCCCCGAGATTGGTCCCGTCGCAGACCTCGACCCCGACGTTGACGTAGCCGTCACCGCAGACGTTCTGCCGGCACAAGTTGGTGCACCCATCGCTGTTGTTCGAGTTGCCGTCATCGCACTGCTCACAGGGGTTGACCACCCCATTGCCACAGGTGTCGACCATACGCCAGCGCCACACGCCCGGCGCGCCGACATTGCTGAGGTTGACCACATTGAGCACGCCGGGATAGCCCGACTCAGGCAGGCCAACGCCGAAGTTGCCGTTGCCGATGTCAACCCCAGCAACGGCGGGAAAGCAGCCTCCGCTGCTCAGCCATGGATCGACGAAGGGCTCGGCGCAGAGGCCACCGCTGCCGCCGCTGGCACTGCCTACGTACCACTGCAGTTTGTCGTAGCGGAACTCGATGTCCAAGCCATAGTCTCCACCGCCACCACCACAATAGCCGCCGGGATTGGACAAGACGATCTGGAAAGTATTGGTCTTGTCACTAGAAGCGGCGTAGTAACCGATGTTGTTCCAGGTCACGATGATACGGCCGTTGTTGACATCCTCGCAGTACCACAGCTCACTGCCCGTCGCACGTAAGTCCACATCGCCATACCACGGCGCGATGATGGGGAAGGGAGTCGCACTCTGGAAGGGTATGAAATCGGGTGTGTAGGAGTAGTTTGGGCCAGAGAAGGTGATATTGCCGTTGACGTTGACCCACATGCTGGAGAAAATGCCGCCGAGATTGGAGCCGGCGAACATGATCCCATCGGGAAAAATGGCGCTGACGTTGGGTACGGGGAAGGTCCCGTCGTCCAGTCCGCTCTGAACGAGGCTATTGATGAGGCGACCGTAAGTGCCCCCTGGGGCGCCGTTGAGGGGTGACCAGCTCGGCGTCCACGCGGGGCAGCTCAAGAGCTTGGTGGGGCTGGGGGTACACTCACTGCGCCCCAGGGCATTGGTCACGCAGTACCACCCGCTGTCGACGATGCAGTTGGTACAGCCATCTCCAGCGGTCGTGTTGCCGTCGTCGCAGATCTCCCCCAGCACCCGCTCGACGACGCCGTTACCGCAGCTCGCCTCTGCTTGGGCGCTGAGAGCGAGGGTCGCTGCGAAGAGCATCCCCAACGCCAGCCCAACCCCCAAGGCCGACCGCATCCGCTTTGCTTGTCTTCCCATCGTCATGGACTTCTCCTCCCTGCCTGTGCGACTGCAACCATCGAAACGCGGGCCACGTCACTTGCGTACCTGCAGAACCCCGCGCGGGTGGGGCGTTGCGTCCTACCCGGCTCAACCTTTGGCAATATCCAGACATCTAACCGGCGAAACCCGATTGTATTCCGCCGAAATTCAATGCTTTATTTTTCTCATGACCGCGGCATGCACCCAGGGGGAAAACTATTGATTAGGTTGAATTTTTCCACCCCCTTGCGACGCGCCGTGGCGTCGCGTGGCAGGAGGTCTCGCCGCTGGCGCAAAGAGGAAGGCCGCGCGCTTGCCAAGGCACTCGAGCGCGCGCACGATCATGCAGGCCACAACAGCGGCGGCGCACGCCCTCACGGAGGTGGATCCCCAAGGAGGCGGCGCATCGCGTCGGCCAATCGTCAATCTTGCGCTTCCCCCAACATCCATTAGGTTCTAGAGAGCAGAGGCGTCACTCACTGGCGCCTACTGCGCAGGAGCCCATGGCAGCCGACGACCTCCACCTCAACTTGCGTGCCCTCCGCTGGCGTTTGTGGCGCCGCTGGGCAACAGAGAGCCTCGCCCTGGCCATGACCGTCGCCTGGGTGGCCCTGGTCGCCTATGTGCTGCTCTGGGCGCTGTGGCCGCAAGCTCGGCAGTGGTCCCCGGGCCTGGTCCGGGTCGCCCTTGGGGCTTTGCTCGGCGCTGCAGTGGTCTATGGAATGGGCTGGCCCTTGTGGCGCAGCCGCACGACGCGCCGCTTCGCCCGCCTCGTCGAGAGCGAAGCGCCGCCATTGCGCAATGACCTCTTGACCTGCATGACCTACGACCGTGCCGACGTCGATGCCGCCACAGCGATGCAAGTCAGTGATTTGCGTCGGCAAAGCTCGGCCAAAGTCCACGCCTTGCGTCACGATGCGACTTTCCCCAGGCGACGCGTCGCGCCGCGTCTCTTGGCGATTCTTGGCGCCGTGGCCACCCTGGTCTTCGTTGGCGTGGGTTCGCTGAATCAGACCGCCATCTCCGCCACCCTGCGACACCTCTGGGGAGGCAGCGACCTTGCCATAGCGACCGCCGCGACGACCGCGCCGCAGCACAGCAGCGCGCAGTTGGTCCACGGGCTGCAACTCCACCTCACGCCACCGGCTTATGCTGGGCTGCGCTCGCGTACCATCGCCGACAGCAGCGGCGCGATTCGCGCCTTGCCCGGAACCGCTGTCGAGCTCGAAGCCTTCACGCTGCGGACAGCGCACCGGGCAGCCTTGGTGCTGCGCGACCCTGCGGGCCAGGAGACGGAGCTGGCCCTCGACCTGGCCGAGGGGCGCGTCAGCGGACGTTTTTCGGTACATCACGACGCATCTTTTCGCTTCCGCCTTTACCAGCGCGACGGAACGCCCATGGATGAGGCCATCGCCCGCCCCATTACAGTGCTCGAAGACGCGCCCCCATTGGTCATGTGGCATCAGTCTCAAGGGACCCTCGAGGTGAGCCCGGGGGAGAGCGTCGCCTTGCGCTACAGTGCGAGCGATGACTACGGCCTGCAAGAGCTGCTCTTGCTGCACAGCCTGGCAGGGGACCTGGCTGACCCACAGCAGCGCACCCTGGAGCGCGTTAGTGGCCAGCTCTCGGCCTCGGGCACGGCCCAGCTCCCTTTGGGGGAGTTGAATTTGACACCTGGCGACCTCCTCCACGTCGCCATCGAGGCCGTGGACAACGACGACGTCCGCGGTCCCAAGCGCAGTCGCACTGGGACGCTCTTGCTTCGCGTCGTGGGCCCTGAAGAGCGCCACGAGGCGCTGATCGCGCAAGAGGAGGCGCTCTTTGAAGCCCTCCTGCTGCTCCTCGCCGAATTCCTCGAGCAACCCATTTTGGCGGACGAACCTGGACAGCGCCTCGAAGCGACCCACGCTACTGAGCCCGCCGAGGCCTTGCACCTCCTCGTCACGCGGGCCGCGGCAGCTCGCAACCACACCGAGCGGGTGCTCGCGCTCTTTGGTGAGGTGCGGCGCACGGCGCAAGACGACCCGCTGGTGTTGCGCCGTGACGCAGCGCTCCTCGACCTCCTCTACGAGGAGCTGGCCGAGGGGCACCAAGGGGCGACCCAGGCCATCGCCCAACTCGAGCGGCTTGCCACCCGCCAGGCCTTGACCCGCTCCCTCGTGGTCAACTTTGCCCACCAACACCGCATCCCCCTGACGGGCAAAGTGGAACGAGCCATCGTATTGCTGGAAGAGCTCATCGCCACCCAATGGCTCGATGCCGCCCAAGCGACGGTCCTGGCCATCCGTGAGACCCAGCGGCGGCTGACCCAGCTCATCGAGCGCTACGCCGCAGCCCCAGATCCCAACCAGAGGGCGGAGATTCAGCGTGAAGTGCAGCGCCTCAACCAACAACTGGACCGCCTCCTGGCGCGGCTCAACCGCCAGATGAACGCCGTCCCGCGGGAGCACCTCAACCCCTTCGATGATGACGGCCAGGAGATGGAGAACCTCAGCGCCGACGCTTCCCGCCTCCGCGACCTGGTCGAAGCGGGCGACCTCGCTGGGGCCCTGGAAGCCCTCGCCGCCCTCGATGCCCAACTCGACGGTCTGCTGGCCATGACCGACAGCCGTACCGCCCCCAACAGCGCCCAAGGCCTGGGACGTCTGGAAGCCGAGACCTCCCGGGTGCTGGACCGCATCAATGATCTCGCAGCGGAGCAGGCCCGTCTGGGGCAAGACACGGATCAGCTCCTGCAAGAGATGCGCGCCGACACCACCAGCCGCCTCCAGCCCCTGCTGCGCCAATTTCAGCGCAGCCAAGGCCGGCACCTCGCCGCGCTGCGCCAGAGCCTCGAAGGCGTGGCGCGCGATTTCCCCCATGCCGAAAACGCCGCCATCGCCGAAGCCCTGCGCAGTCTCGATACGGCCGCCCGGGTCCTCGCCGAGCAAGACGTAGACGCCCTGCACCACCTGTTGGGGCGCGCCGCCGAAGCTATCGACCAGGCTCGGGCCGACAACTTCGGCGCCTACATCTCCCAAGACAGCGATACACCTGCCAGCGCCGATCTCCTGGCGGCCCTCGACCGTATCCGCGCCGCCAGCCGCGACATCGACCAGATGAGACGCAACAATCAGAACCTCATGGCCGCGGCCCAGCCACAGCCCGATGACGACCAGCGGCTCGACCTCGCGGCCTTTGCCGCCCAGCAAGTGCTGCTCCGGGAGAACACGGAGCACCTCCACGCCTTGGTCGAGGCCGCCGGTGAGGAATTTGCGACCTTGCGCGCCCAGCTCGCGCCGGAGATCGACATCGCGACGGCCTTCATGGAAGACGCCACCAGCGCCCTCGACGCGGCCACGCCCACGGAAGCCCTCGAAGCCCAGCGCCAAGCGCTGCGGACGCTCAACGCCATGAAGCGGCGCCTCCAAGACGTCGTCTCAGAGGAGCGAAAGAACCAGAGCCAGAGCCAAAGCCCCCGGGAAGCCATCGCCATCCCCGAAGCCACTTTCGACCTGCACCGCTTTCGCTTGGAAGTCATGGAGGCCATGCAGGACCCAGGTTTGCCGCTTTATGAACGTGAGAGCGCCCGTTACTACAAAACCCTCGTGGATTGACGGCCACAGGACACCTCTAGGGGCAGGGCCCTGGCTCGCCCTGGTGCTCGTGGTGGGGTTAGCCCTGGCCCCGGTCACGGCGAGAGCCAACCTCGATTTCCGTGCCATCACCGACGCCTTCGATGCCTGGGATTTCCCGGGTGCGGCGGAGCTCCTGGCGCACCTCGAGGCGGAGCGGCCTGACGCACCGGAGTTGCTTTACCTCAAAGGTGAGCTCGCCTTTTACCATGGGGACTATGGTGAAGCGCTGCGGCTGTTGGACGCCGCCATCCTCACCCTCCCTGCCGACGCCCACTACGCTGCCGCCTTGAGAGAGCTCGTCCAGAACACTGCCGACGTCACGGCCAACCACGTGCGGCAGCGCAGCGCCAACGGTCGCGTCGAGGTGCTGCACCCCCCGGGGGTGGACGCCCTCCTGGTGCCCTTCATTTTCGAAGCCCTGGACAGCGCTTACGACTATCTGGCCAAGGAGCTTGGCGCAACGCCAGCGCTGCCCATTCGGGTCGAGGTCTATGGGGCGGCCCTCGATCTGGCGCGGGTCTCCCCCCTCACCGAGGACGACATCCTCAACACCGGCACCATCGCCCTGTGCAAATACAATCGCCTCATGCTGACCACGCCCCGGGTCATGCGCCGCGGCTACGCTTGGCTCGATACCTTGGTGCACGAATACACCCACATGGTCATCAACATCGCCGGCGCCGGCCGCGTCCCCATCTGGCTGCACGAGGGCATCGCCAAGCACAGTGAACGGGCCTGGCGCCAACAGCGCCAGCCACAGCAGTTGGCGCCCTATGCGGAATGGCTACTGCACCGTCGGGCCAGCGAGCAGCGCCTGATCTCCTTTGCCGCCATGCACCCCTCCATGGCCAAGCTGCCCACCCAAGAAGACGCCTCGCTGGCCTACGCCGAGGTCTTTGCCGCCGTGGAACTGCTACACCAAGAGGGCTCACCCCAGATCCTGGCTGATATTTTGCGCCACATCGCCGCTGGCACAGAGGTGGAAGACGCCGTCGCCCTGGTCTACGGTCAACCATTCAGTGTTTTTCTCAGTGACTGGGAGGCGCACCTGCTCAGCCGGCCGCGGCGCTATACCCTCGATGAAGCGCCTGACGTCTTTGAACAGATCGCTTTCCGCAAGGAGGTCTCGCGCGGCGAAGTCACGGACATCGACAACATCCCCCACGACGCCGCACGCCAGGCCGCGCATCTGGGTGATCTCCTCTTGTCGCGGCAGCGGCCGCGGGCGGCGGCGGTCCAGTACCGCAAAGCCAGCACCCACCTGGGACCCGACAACCCGGTGCTACAGACGCGCCTCGGCCGTGCCCTCCTCGACGGCGGGATGCCCCAGGAAGCCGTCGCGGCCATGCGCCTGGCGACGCTCCACGCCGACGCCTATGTCACCCTGTCTGTGACCTTGGCGGAAGCGTGGGTCGCCTTGGAGGAATGGCACGAAGCGCTGGCCAGCCTCGTGGAAGCCATCGCCATCAACCCCTTCGACCCCGAAGTGCACCGTTTGCGCGCCAAAACGCTGCGGGCCCTGGGACAAGACACTGCGGCTGCGCAAGCTGAAGAGCACCTGCGCCTGCTGAGTGGCGCCCCCTCCCCCTCCTCCCCCTAGGTCCATGGGTCACATCATCTACCCCTATCGTTCTGTGCTCTACGTGCCCGCCAGCAACGCGCGCGCCTTGGCCAAAGCCCAAGAGGTCGCCGCCGACGCCGTCATCCTCGACTTGGAAGACGCCGTCGCCCCCAGCGCCAAGGACTTGGCACGTCAACAACTCGTGGCACTGCTGCGAGCGCCAGGCGCCATGGGCAGCAAACGGTGCCTGGTCCGCGTCAACGGCCAGGATACGCCCTGGGGTGCGGCCGATCTGGCGAGCCTGGCCCAGCTTCGCTGTGACGGTGTGGTGTTGCCCAAAGTGGAACGACCTGAGAGCGTTCTGCAGTGTCGCGAACACCTCCGCCCCGAACAGTCCCTGTGGCTGATGATCGAGACCCCGCGTGGCGTTCAGCGGGTGGATGACCTCTGTATCGCTGCCCCTTCCATCGCCGGCTTGATCCTGGGGAGCACGGACCTCGCGGCGGCGCTCCGGGCTCGGCCAGGGACGGCGCGCACGCCCCTGCTCTACGCCATGCAGCGCATAGTGTGTGCGGCGCGGGCCGCTGGCATCGTCGCCATCGATGGCATTCACCGTGACCTCGACGATGAAGAGGGCTTGCGCATCGCTTGTGAACAAGGGCGTGAGATGGGCTTCGATGGCAAGAGCCTGATCCACCCCAAGAGCATCGCCATGGCCAACGCTGTCTTCTCCCCTAGCGTCGAGGACTGTGCCAACGCCGAGCGCGTCATCGCGGCCGTCACGGCTGCCAGCGAAGCAGGCTGTGGGGTGGCCGTCGTCGACGGTCGCCTGATCGAGCACATGCACGTCGCTGAGGCTGAGCGGGTGCTCGCGCTGGCCCAGGCCATCGCCCTCGCCCATAGTCCAATCCCTGCGAATTGCCGTTAGATGTCCTTGATCGCTATACTCCAGCCGTTCGGGTTGCGAAGGCCCCCACCGACGTGCCGGCTTGTCACCCCATGAGTCGTGCGCGCAATTCTGCTTGAATCCCTGCGGATGACCCATGCAAGACAACGACGGCTCCCCCCCCAAAGCACCCGCCCCTAAAGGCCCCCAGCCCCCAGCCCCCAGAGTCTCTGGCCTCAACCCGACGGATAAGGGCAGCGCCCGTCCTGCCGGACCGCCCGCGAAAGGGCCGCCCCCCCCCGCCCGGCCTCTCCCGCCAGCGCGTCCGCCCTTGCCACTCAAAGCACCTGCCGCCACGACCGCGCCGCCACGGTCAGAAAGTCCAGCCAAGCCGGGTCTACCGCGGGCCATACAGCGGCCACCTTTACCTCAGCACAGCGGGCCAACCCTCAAAGGGCTGGGGGCAGCCCAGGTCGTGCCCGCCACGCCAGCGCCTCCCCCCACCGCTCCCCAGCCAGCCCAGCAGGGCCCCGCTTATACTATCGATAGCGCCGTCGCTGAGAGTATCGAGAACTACGACAAGGAGCTGCGGGCTATCGGCGCTACGCCGTCGACCCAGGCCGCCGCCATCCATTTGGCCGTCGCGCGCCTCCTCGAGCTAGCAGGCCAGCCTGACGCCGCCATCGCCCGTCTCAAGGCCGCCTTGGCATGCAACCCCGACAGCATCTCAGCCATGCGGGAACTGCGGCGCTTTGCCCGCGCAGCGGGTCACTGGGATGCGTGCCTCGAAGGGTTGACCCTCGAAGGAGACAGGGTCGACCATCGCCCCAGGCGGGCAGCCCTCACGGAGGAGCGGGCGCGCCTCCTGCACAGCCTAGGTCGCAACGACGAAGCCCTGGAGGCATGCCAGCGCGCCCTGCACCTGCAGCCCGGCGCACTCTCCACGCTCGAGCTCCAACGGCAGATCTTTGCCCAGCAACGGGCCTGGTCGCAGGTAATGGCGATCATTGAAGAGATCGCCGATCGCTGCGAAGACCCGCGTCTCGAGATGAGCTATCGCATGCTGATGGCAGAGATCGCCGAGCACAACCTCCATGAGAGTGCCATCGCGGTCACGGCCTACACACGCGCCAGTGCTCTGCAGCCCGAACATCGCGCCCCTGTGGCCGGCGCCGAGCGACTCTTTTTGCGCCAAGAGCGCTGGCAGGACCTCTTCAACCTGCTGGTCAAGCACAGCCAAGCCGTCCAAGACCTGCGTCAGGTGCACGCCCTCTCCATTCGCGCCGGCATCCTCGCTTCCGAAAGGCTCGGTGATCAACAAGCCGCCGTGCAGTGTCTCGAATCGGCCTACGCCATCCTACCCGAAGATCCGCTCCCTCTTTACCTCTTGCTCGACGTTTACCAACGCAGCGCCAACGCTTGGCGCGAGCGGGACAAGACCTACATCCGCCTCCTCGGCAGCAGCACCGATCCCAAAGAGCGCGCCGAATGGGCCCTGGCGCGGGTCGACAACCTCTTGACCCATCACGAGTCAAAGGAACCGGCTATCGAGGTCCTCATCGGCCTGCTCGAAGAGCAACCCCACAATGGCGCAGCGCTCGAGAAGCTGCGCCACCTGTTGTGGCAAGTGGGGCGCATCGACGAGTACATCCTGCTTGCGTGGAATGCCGCCGAGCGCACCACCAACATCACCGAGGCCGGCGAGCGCTTCTATGAGCTGGGCGAGCTGTGCCGCCAGCACGAGGAACACAGGGCGCAAGCCTTGCAGTGTTTCGAGCGCGCCATCGAGGTCCTGCCAACCCATCTAGGTGCCTTCTGCAGCCTCGAGACCCTCTTGCGAGCTAACAACGACTTCGCCCGTCTGGCCGCTCTCTATGAAAAGCGCCTCCTCACGGCGAGCGATCCCGACGTCGAAGCAGGCCTAGCCTGGACCCTGGCCCAGATCTATGACGCCCACCTGCACCAAGCGCAGGAGGCGCTGCGCGTCTTGGCCCGTTACCGCAACATTCGCCCCAAGGAGCTGGGCGCGTTGTGGATGCAACAACGCTTGCTGCGCGCCACCCAAGCCTGGCAACAGGTCCTGACCACCCTGGAGACAGAGATCGATCTCTGCCAAGACGCCCCCAGACGCGCCGCCTTGCGGGAACAGCAGGCGGAGATCTTGGCGGAGACCCTCAAGGACCCTGCGCGCGCCTTGAGCTTGCTCGAGCAAGCCCTCGAAGAGGACCCTTTCCGCATCGCTCTCCACCGCAAACGCATCCTCCTTTTGCAACGCGTCGGCCAGGCGCGCGAGCTCGTCGAAGCCTACACGGCCATGCTGGCCATCCAGCCCAACCAGGAGAAGGCCGAGGCGCTGGTCAGAATCGCCCACATCCTGGAGCGCGACCTGGCCGAGCCCAGGGAGGCGATCGCCGCCTACGAGAAGGCCCTCTTGGCCGACCCGCACTGTGTCGCCGCGCAAGATGGTTTGATCCGGCTGCACTTGGCGCAGAGAGACTGGCCCAGGTATCGCGAGGCCTTGGTCCAACGGAGCACCCGGGCGCTGCCGCCGCTGCGCATGGCAGGTGAGCTCTTCCGCATCGGGGTGCTCCTCAACGACCGCTTTGGACAGGCCGCTGAAGCCGAACAGGTCTTGACCCAATCCATCGGCGCCGTGCCAGCCTATGCACCAGCGATGCAACACCTAGAGCAAGTCTATGGTCAGGGTGGCCGTTGGGATGCTTTGGCCCATCTCCTCCGCAACCTCCTCGCGGGTGAAAAAGACCCCGACACCAAAGCCCAAGCGGCTTATAGGCTCGGCGTCGTGTGTTTCCGACGATTGGGTAACGCCGAGGAAGCCCTCCA
The DNA here is from genome assembly GCA_964454015.1 of uncultured Myxococcales bacterium. Classification (GTDB taxonomy): domain Bacteria; phylum Myxococcota_A; class Bradymonadia; order UBA4248; family UBA4248; genus CAYVQF01. Next base: position 17,133 of record CAYVQF010000068.1, on the reverse strand, counting down.
ACCATTCGAGATGGCCCTCGCTGTCGCCCCACATCTTTCCGGCACCCGCCTCAATCTCGCCTGTCTGCTCAGCGAGCTTGGCCAGCGGGAAGAGGCGGCGACACTCTTCTTTGAGCTCGCAGGAGAAGTACAGGACCCCAACCTGGCCATCGCCCTCTACCAGATCGTGGCCGACATCGAAGACGTAGAGCTGTCGCTCCCCTTTGACCAAGCAGATGTTCAGGGGCGTCGCGCCCTCGCGGCGATTCTGGAGAAAGACCCCCTCAACCTCATCGCCATCGAGCGCCTCGAGGGCAACCAAATCAACCGCGCGGGCCTGGCCGACTTCTGGCAACGACGCCTCCGCTTTGCCTCCAAGGACGAGCAAGTCGAGCTTCGGCTTAGCTTGGCCGAGGTCTTGTCGGCCAAGGAACCCGAGCAGGCGCACAAGCTGCTCATCGACGCCGTGGCCCATGCCGACGGACACTTACCGGCCCTGCGGATGGCCGCCAACGCCACCCTGATCGCCCAGGATTATTCCACGGCCTGCGCACTCCGCGAGAACGAGGCGGCCATCCTGCATCACCGGGAAAGCAAGGTCGCAGCCTGGTTGAGCGCAGCCCAGATCGCCCGCGATCACCTCGCCGATTTCAATCGCGCCAAGCAAAGCCTGGGGCAAGCCCAGATCCTGGCACCGGAACGCCGCGATATCTGTGAGGCCCTCATCGAAATGCACACCATCGCCAAACAGTGGGAGGGCGTCGACAAAAGCATGCGGGTCTACACGGATGCCTTGGCCCCGGAGCTCCGTCCGCCAACATTGTTACAAATGGCCACCCTCCGTGAGGAGAAGCTGCAAGACTTGGAGCGCGCCGCCAACGTCCTGGAAGAAGTCCTGAGCATCGATCCCACGAACCTCCAAGCCCTGGAGAGGCTCGCCCTCGTCGAGACGAAACGCGAGCATTGGTTCGAAGCCACCGAGGCCTACCAACGCCTGACACGGATCGCCCCAGAGAACCCAGCGAACCGCGATTGGATGATCGCCATGGCGCGTATTCAGAGCGATCGCATGGGCCAGCTCGACCAAGCCAAGGCCACCTTGGAAGCGCAACTGCTGCGCACCCCCGACGACCTGGAGGCCCTCCAGCTCTTGGCCCGTACCCACTACGATCAGGGCGCATTGCCCGCAGCGGCCGAGAACCTCGAGACCTATCTCAGCCTGGCCCGAGGCCCCGACACGATCAAGGCGCGCGTTCAACTCGCCAAAATCTACCGCGCTCTGGAGCGCGCGGAGAAAGCACGCGCCCAACTGCGCGAGCTGGTCGCCCTCATCCCCAGCGAAAGCAGCGCCCTCGAAGCCTTGCTCGCCTGGGCAGACAAACAGAACGACGCCAAGACCATCGTGGATCTCCTCGAGGACTTCGTCAATTCCAGCCCCTCTCCCACGGCAGACGCCACCATCTCCGTGCGGGTCAGCTTGGCGAGGTTATTGGCCGGGAAGCTCAACCTGCGCTTCGAGGCTGAACGCCACGCCAAATTGGCCGCAACAGCGGCGCCACACAACCTCGACGCCCAACTGCTGGCAGCGCGCCTCTTCCTCGACCCCAGCGAGAGCCGCCGCTACACCTTCGCGGCCGTCCAACTCGATCCCTTCAATGTCGAGGCCTATTACCTCCTGGCGCGCAGTTTCGAAGCCGTCGACCTCCACGAATTGTTCGGCCGCTGCCAGCAAGTGCTCGCTGCCTTTGGCGAGCGGGAGCCCAAAGTCCTGCAGCGCGCCGAAGAGGCCGCCAGAGTCGTGGCCCCGCCAACGGCTCCCATTGGGCGCGATGGCATCCTCAACTACCTGCAGGCCCCCAAAATGCCCGACTGGGGGGTGGAGCTTCTCTACCGCGCCGGGCCTCAAGCGCAGATTTTCGTGCTGCCCTCCATACCCACCTATGCCTGCCCCGACGACCACCCCGCGCGGGCGCAGGCCTTCCAATGTGCGGCCTTGTTGGGATTCCCCAACCTCGAGCTGATGTTCACCTCCGCGCCAGAGGTCGCCGTCGCCCTAGACCACGAGAAACCCCAGCGGCTCATCCTCGGGCCGCGAGCCCTGCCTTCCTCAGAAGCAGAGATCCGCTACCACATCGGCCTTGGCCTCTCCCACCTCATGCTCGGCACCTCTCTGCTACACCTGCTCGACAACCGTGACTTCCTGCGCCTCTTGCAAGGGCTCTTGGGGCTGGCCCACGAGGGCTTCGGCGAAGCCGAGGTGGTACGGCAGCTCTCATCCTTCCTGGGGCGGCGCAATCGCAAGGCCGTCATCGAGCACGCCAAGCTGCTCGATCCGCGCTCGCTGCGACTCGACCTCAATGAATGGCGCCGCGCCAACACCCTCACGGCCAGACGCACGGGCCTCCTCATGAGCCGTGACATTCGCGGTAGCCTCGACGGGCTGTTGCGCAGCCACGGGATCATTCCTACTCCAACCCTTGGGGTCAAAGAGAGGATTCAAGCCTTGCGGCAAATCCCTGACGCAGGTGACCTCCTCCTCTTCGCCCTCAGCGATCCCCTCACCAAGGCGCGCAAACACCTTGGAATGGCGCGCTGACCACCTCCGCCAACCCGCGCACGAGACCACGCCATGCGCATCGACGCCCACGTGCACCTCATCGGCACCGCCCATCAGGGCTGCCATCTCCACCGACGCTTCCTGAAGTCGTTTACCTTCAGGTACCTCAAAAAGAAGCTCGGCCTCGAAACGATCCAAGACGATGCCCTCGGGCCAGCCTACCTGCAGAGCCTCTTACGAGACTTGGAGCACACCCCCCAGCTCGACGCGCTCCTCCTCTTGGCCATGGACAGCCGCTACGACGCGCATGGCAAACAGGATCTCGACCACACCACCCTGTACGTTCCCAACGACTACCTCTTCTCGGTGTGCCGAGATGACCCGCGCCTCTTACCCGCCGCCAGCATCAACCCAGCGCGACGCGACGCACTCGAGGCGCTGGAAGAGGCTGCCGAACGCGGCGCCGTTTGCATCAAGACCTTGCCCAACACCCAAGGCTTCGACCCAGCCAACCCCGCCTATAGACCGTGGTTCCGGAGAATGGCCGAGCTGTCCCTGCCGTGGTTGACCCACACCGGTCGCGAACACACCTTGGCGACAGTCGATCAAGCCTTCGGAGATCCAGAGCGGCTCATCCCGGCCTTGGAGGAAGGTGTCACGGTCATCGCCGCCCACGCCGGCACGGCTGGCATCGCGACGGGTGGCGCCACCTTCGCCCGTTTCTGCCAGCTCCTCGAACGTTTTCCCAACCTCCATGGTGACACGGCGGCTCTCACCAACCTCAGCCGAGCCGCCTATTTACAGCGAATACTCGCCCAAGAGAAGATCTGGAGCCGGCTCCATTACGGTTCAGACTATCCAGTGCCATCCTCGCCCATGCGCTTCGCCTTTGCCTACGGCTGGCGCACGGGGCGCACGGTCAAGCAGCGTGGCAACCTCCTCTCCACCTCCATCCACATCCTCGAAGCCTTGGGCGCGCCCGACGCCATCTTCACCCGCGCGGCCCAGCTTCTGCGCCTCCCCCCGCGCAGCGGCGCGTAGGGTACCATCAGGGCAAAGAGAGGCTGGCGACGCACTCCACGTGGCCCGTCTGCGGCAACATGTCTATGGGTTGGACGCGTGTGACCTGGTAGCCCGCGTCGCGAAAGTCGATCAGATCTGCTGCCAAGGCGAGGGGATTACAAGAGACATAAACCAAGCGCCGCGGGCGCATGGCGAGGAGCAGACGCTTGGCACCAGGCAACAAGCCGCGGCGCGGCGGATCCACCACGACCACATCGCCACGAGCGGCGTCGAAACGCTGCTGCTCCAGGACCTCCCCCACATCGCCGGCGATGAAGGTGACGTTCGCCAAGCCGTTGTCCTGGGCGTTCTGCACGGCGTTCGCGATGGCCTCGGCGCTCAGATCCACACCCACGACGGAGTGCACCCGCCGCGCCAAAGAGAGGGCGATGGTGCCCGTGCCGCAATAGAGATCATAGACTCGCCCACGCGCCGTCAGGGCTTCTCCCAGGGCCAGGGCGACCTCCTCATAGAGGCGCTCGGCCTGCAGGGTGTTGGGCTGGAAGAAAGCCAGCGGATGCACCTTGAAGTGCAGGGGAGCCGTGTTCCCGATGTGGAGAGCCTCACGCAGATAGCCTGGTCCTGCGAGGACATGATCCTCGACCCAGGAGCGTTGCCCTTTCTTGGCGTGGTGTACCATCCAGTGGAGGCCGTCGAGAGGCTCGCCCTTCTCCTCGGCAAAGGCCCTCACGCAGGCCGAAAAGGAAGCGGCCACTTCCTGCGCCGGCATCGGCCCATGGGCCGTGTTGACTGGGTCCTCAGCCGCGGTGGTCAGGATCACGACTCGCTGGCCACTGCGTTTGCCTTCGCGGATGGTCAAGGTACGGAGAAAGCCTCGGTCCTGCCTGAAGATGAAGGCTTCCAGGCCCAAGGCCTTGGCCCAGGCGCTGACGTGGGGAGCGAGGAGGTCGGCGAAAGGCGACAGCAGGAAGCAAGCGCGCAGATCAATCACTTCGTGTTTGTAGCCCATGGGGTGCAAACCCAAGCCCAGCCGTCCCTGCCCATCCTCGGCAAAGGTCAGCTCCATCTTGTTGCGATAGAACCACGGCGAGGCCACGGGGATGATGGGAGCCAGGGGCACGCTGAGACCCTCGTCGCGCATGGCTCGCGCCACCATCTCCTCTTTGGCAGCGAGTTGGGTGGGGTAATCGAGGGCCTGGAGCGGGCAGCCGCCACAACCCGTGTGGGCATCGATGCGCATTCCCGCATGGGGGCAACGCGTCGGTCGCCGCGCGGGGCTGGGCCGGAGCACTCGCACCGTCGCTGCCGCCAGCTTGCGGCGCGAAGCCTGGACGATGCAGGCCTCCACCTCGTCACCTGGCAGCGCGTTTCGCACCTCTAGGCCCCACTCGCGCGAGATGCCGTCATCCCCCAAGTGCGTCAGGCGCGCTTCCCCTTGCCCCTGCGGGGTGATCCCCCTGATGGTCAACGTGACGAGTTCGCCGCGCCTGGGCAGACCTCTGTATTTCACCACGGCTCCAACCTCTACCCACGCAGGGAGGGCAGGCTCCCAGGCCTGTCTACCCCGCCATTCCCCTCACACCCTGCCCAGAATTGCCCCCCAGCGCAAGGCCACGCCCCCCGGGGTGGCAATCTTGCCTGTTGACCCACCCTCGTTCAGAATCGTCGAGATAAGCGCGTCTCTCCCCCAATCACGGCGACACGCCCTGACGGCACGAGTCCCATGGCACCCATCCACGACACCCAGCAGCTCCACCGTCGGCCCGCCGCAGCAAATCGCCGCAACCACGCGTCCGCCAAGAGCAAGCTGCCGCAGCCGCGCCACCATCGAGGCCATTGAAGGCATGCGCCTCGGCAGGTACCAGATCCTCCGCAAGATCGCCACGGGCGGCATGGCCGAAATATTTCTCGCCCGCGCCTCCGATGCGCACGGCTTCACCAAAGAGGTCGTCCTCAAGAAGATCCTGCCGGTCCACGAGGAGAACCAGGCGCTCCTGGGCATGTTCGTCGACGAGGCCCGCATCGCCGCCAAGCTCAATCACCCCAACATCGCCCAAGTCTACGAGCTCGGCTCAGAGCGAGGGAACTATTTCATCGTCATGGAGTACGTCCATGGCGAAGACCTGCGCCGCATCTGCGAACGAGGCTTGCAAACAGAGCGTTTCCTGCCCCTCCCCTATGCCTGTAAAATCATCGCCGACGTCGCTGGTGGCCTACACTATGCCCACACCCGCAGCGATGAAGATGGGCGCCCCCTCCATATCGTCCACCGCGACGTCAGTCCCCAGAACCTCCTGCTCAGCTTCGATGGCTCGGTGAAGATCGTCGACTTTGGCATCGCCAAGGCGGCCAACAAGATGACCACGACCCAGACGGGACAGCTCAAGGGCAAATTTGCTTATATGAGCCCGGAGCAGGTAGCAGCGCAGCCCATCGATCATCGCTCGGACATCTTCTCCCTCGGCACGGTGCTCTTCGAGATCACTGTCGTGCAACGCCTCTTTCGCGGCGAAAACGACATGAAAACCATCGCCTTGGTGGCCAAAGCCAGAGTGCCCTCCCCGGCCCAATTGCGACCGGGTTACCCCAAAGCCCTCGAAGCCATCCTCATGCGGGCCCTCGCCCGCGACCCGCGCCAGCGCTTCCCAACGGCACAAGCCATGCAAGCGGCGCTCGAAGATTTCCTGGCCACCCATCACGGCGGCGTTTCGGCCGCCACCCTCGCGGACTATGTGTGCCGGCTCTTCCCCGAGAGACAGCAGCAAGGGGCGGGGCCTGCCCACGCCGCGCCGGTCGACGCGGCCTTGCCCTCCACCACCGTCCCCCAGCTCTTCCTCCCTGAAGAAGAGGCGGCCGCGTGGCCGGCTCCCCAGCCGCAGGCATCACCCGAGAGAAGCCGAGGCATCTCCCTCGAGCCCATGGACGACCAGACCATCGACGAAGACGCGGCGACGACCCAGTGGAATCGCGCCGCTCTGCGCGCCGCCGTGCGGCTCCCACCGCGCAGCCCCAATGCCGCCGCCCTGGTCGATCTGGCCCAGAGTGGTGACGCCACGGAACCCAACAACCTCGCGCTGGCCGATGCTCCGCAGGCAGCGGCGGCGGCGCCGCCGCCCCGGCGCCCTCGACCCACTCCGGCGAAGCCCGCTGGGGTCCTGCCGCCGATGCCGGCGCCGCCAACGACACCGCCCCAGCCGCCCAAGGCGGCTGGCTTCGCGCCGGCGCATGCTGGCGAATTGCCGCAGACGTCAGCGCGCGACGGCCGCCAGGCGGCGCACGCCCAAGCGGCAGTGGATCCCAAAGCAGAGGGCCCTGCGCAGCGTGTCGTCCCCGCTAGCGCCGCGTCGCCGTTTTCGGTTAGAATCAGCGTCCATACGACGCGCTTGCGCACCTCACCCAGCTTGGAGGGGGGGGACGCAGGGGAGAAGCCTTCACTTTCGCGCTCATCCCTCAACATCGGAGACGAGCAGGACGTAGAGCGTTACAGCCCACCCGCACCAGTGGAGTTTGCCATGGATGATGATCACAACAGCCCCTTCCCAGACGACGCCGCCGCGCCACCTGAGGACAACCGCCGTTTTTTGCAGGCCACGCCGGGCGCGCCGATGCAAGAGCCGCAGCTCTCTGCTCCGCAGCAGGCCCTGATCAGCGACCCCATTCGCTCAGAGGACTACGCCATCATCGAGGCGGATCTCAAGCAACGCAGTCAGCGCTCGAAGCTCATCGTTGGCATCATCATCGTCACGGTGCTCCTCGGCGGGTTGATTTTCTACCTGGTGGCCGGCCAGACGCGGATTTTTGAGACCGTGGAGAAGGAGACCCCGCCCGAGGTGGAGCTGGAGATGGGGCCTCCCGACTGGACGGAGCTCGCCATGGTCGACGTGGAAGTGCGCGTCGACCCGCCGGGCGCCTACCTGGTCGTCAACGGCGGACTCGTCGATGGCTTGGCCCCCTGGACGGTCAAGTTCATCGAAAATGAGCCCAACACGGTGTCCGTGTTCAAAGAGGGTTATGTCCCGCTGCACCACTTCGTGCCCCTCGGCGTTGATTTCTCCAATGGCATCGACCTGAGCCTCACGCTGGTCCCGGAAGAGGAAGTCGAGGATGAACCCCGTCTCGACGAGAACGGCCAAGTCATCGAGAAGCCCTCCCCTTGGGGCCAGCTAGAGCTCGTCAACCAGCACCCCTCCGACGCTGGCGCCGTGGTGTGGCACAACGGCAAAGAGGTCGGCACCCTGCCCATGGTGGTCGACAAAGTGCTGCGAGGTCACGTGCATCACTTCCTGATCAAGCACGATAACAAGGCACCTTTCGTCATTCTGACCCGCATGATGCAGCCACTGGAGCGCATCGACGTGCTCATGACCACGGGGGTTTACATCGACCGCACGGCGGAGATCTTGGTTGAGCCTGCCCCCAAGGATGTGCTCATCGAGATCAACGGCCAGCCCACGGCCGGCATGATCAGTGTCCAATACAGCAAGGGGCAGTTGGTGCATGTCGCCGCCAATATGGAAGAGTATGAGCCGTGGCAATACAGCGTCCACACCACGCAGGCGGGCAACTTCCTCCTCAGGCCGACGCTGACCTTCTTCAAGAACGAGCCGGCCCTGGTCAAATGGGTGGTGCCTCCCAAGCAGTATTGGTACGCCTGCCTCAAGCGCAGCGGCCGTTCCGTCTGTTGGAACGACGCCAAAGCGCGGGAGCCTAAAGAGATCGACGCGGGCCCCTATGAAGTCGTGGTGTGGGAGCAGATGTCACAGCGGGTCGCCGACAAGCGCTGGGCCGACAACAAGCCGATGATGACCTTTGAGCCTGGCCTCTTCTATGCCATTGAGATTGAGTTCTCTGGGGACGAGGTGGTCCTGACCCAAGTACACGATCCCCTGCCGTGGGAGAAGGGACAACCCGAGCCCCAGCCCAAAGCGGTCAAACGCGGCCGCTAGGGCAAGGCTAGCTCGGCTCGGCTCAGCGCCGGGCAACGCCGCGGCGCGCTCCCACCGGCTCAGTCGACCTTCTCTCGCTCGAGCACACAGCGCACCCCCGTGTCACTGCGCCGCGTCTGGGCCGGCACCTTTTCGCGGTAGCGCGCGCTGAGCCAGGGTCCCACGTCCACCCAGCCGCCCCCGCGGAGCGTGGCCGCCGTCGGATCGCTCTCCCCATCATAGGAGCGATAGGAACCGGCCACCCATTCGCGCACGTTTCCGGCCAAATCCCACACGCCATCGGGGCTCGCGCCAGCGGGATAGGAACCGACGGGTGCCACGAAGGGGTAAGCGTCGACATTCTCGCGCCCATCTCTGAACGCGATGGGGCTCGGCTGCCAGCCCATCTGGTTGACGAGGCTCAGGTCGGCGCCGTTGGCGCGTGCGCCACCGGCTTCGCTCTGATCGCCCCAGGGGAAGAGCCGGGTGCCACCAGCGCTCGCAACATACTCCCACTCCTCCTCGGTGGGCAGACGCTTGCCTGCCCATTGGCAGAAGGCCAAGGCCTCGGCTTGGTTGATGCACGTCACCGCCAGCTCATCACCTCCCAGCAGCGCTTCGAGGGCCTCCAGGTGCTGTGCTGACAAGTCCTGGATCTCCAGGCTTCCGCGGGCCGTCGTCAAGGCACACACGCTGCGGTCAATCGGCCGGCAGCCCTTCTCGGCGACACACTGGCGGTACTCCATGTTCTTCGCTTCCCAACGGTCGACAAAGAATGAAGCCACGCGGGCCTTGCGCGCTGGCTGCAGGTGCGCAAAGAGGCTCTCGTTGCAGAAGTTGGCGTGGACCCCCAGGGCATCGCGGCAGAGCAGCAACATGTCATCGAGGCGCGCGAGGCCCATCTCGAAGGTGCCTCCTTTGATCAGGATCATCTCCGCGCCCTTGGTGTGCGGCACGTAGTAAGCCTCACCTGCTTGATAGCGTTCCTCTACATCCTCTGGGTCGGGGCGCGTGTCTTGCGGCGGCCCTTCATCGTCTCTCCTGGCCTGTGTCGCTGACGCGGCCTGTTGCTTGGCCGCGTCGGCTGCCGGCTCGGACTCTTTCTTGCTCAGAATGATCAGCAACAGGGCGCCGGCCACGAGCAAGGCCAACGCCAAGACGCCCAGCAACAGTAATTTGTTGCGCGCAGCGGACTGCTGCTGCTGCTGCGATGCCGGGTAGACGCCGCTGAAAGCGCCCGAAACCTGGGCCGGCAGTTGGGCCATGGGTTGGGACAAGTGCACCGCCTGCCCTTGCCCGTCGGGCAAGGCCGTCGTCACCATCCCGGGTCCGGCATAGGACGGCATCTGCCCCGACATGCCCACCTGCATCGACTGCAGATAACCATAGGAGCCCGATGGCATGGCCGTGAGCTCCTCCGGGATGGTCTTGCCAGTCCAAGAGAAAGCGAAGTCCGTGGCGAATTGGCAAGCCTCCAGGGCCGCGAGCGCCTCTTCGGCGTCGAGAAAGCGCTGGTCCAAGTGCTTGGCCGTCGCCCGCGCAAGGATCTGCCCCAGGGGATGCCGTATGATCTCGTCGGGGATCACCACGGGCGCCACGGACACCTGGGCGGCGATGATATCGGCCAAGGTCTCCCCATTGACAGCGCGCCTGCCCGTAAGGGCCTCCAAGAACACCAGCCCCCAGGCATAGATGTCCGTCTGGGGCGAGGGCGTCTTCGAACGCAGTTGTTCTGGCGCCATATAGGCCGGTGTGCCGTGGATGCGGCCGGCCATGGTCAGGGTCTGATAATCGTCGCCCCGCGCCTCCTCGACGATGGCCGAGATGCCAAAGTCCAACACCATGGCGTTGCGCCGCACCCCGGTGGTGGTCACCATGATGTTCTGCGGTTTGAGATCCCGGTGCACGACCCCGTGACGATGCGCGGCGCTCAAAGCATCGAGCACTTGAAAGAAGAGGCTCTTGGCCACGGCGGGCTTCATCGCCCCTTCCCGCTTCAACAGCTTGTTGAGCTCTTCGCCCTCGATGAACTCCAGCACCGTATAGAGCTGCCCCCCCTGTAGATAGCCCGAGTCGATGAGCCGCACGATGTTGGGGTGCTTGAGCTGGGCGATGAGCTTCATCTCCCGCTCGAAACGCGCCGCCTCGGCGGCACCCTCCGCAGAGTGGGCGATTTTGGCAGCATGCAACAGCTTGACCGCGACGCTCTGCCCCGTGGAGGTCTGCTTGGCCCGGTAGACGATCCCAAAGCCACCTTCGCCCAAAACCGACTCAATCGCATAGCGACCATCGATGACCGAGCCGATTCCCAAGGACGCCGTATTCTGACTCATTTTCAGGCCTGATTGGTTGGGAGCTGGCCCAACATTGACACCGTGCAAAGCGAGGCCGAGCGGCCACCATGGCTGCCCCCCCCCACTTCCCCTAGCATGACAGGATCTAACACGAAGCCGCACCGGGCGCAAAAGCCACGCCATTTCTGTCCTCGAGGGTGTGGGAGCGCTGCAAGTGTTGCACGCCTGTGCTACCCTCGTGCTCAGCCTCGCGTCGCAGCATCGCTCTGCCGCCGTCGCTGCCCCAACGCCTCGCCCAACCTTTCCCCAAAGGAGGCACCCATGTTCCTCGTCATCTCCAACGCCCCCCCCGAAAAGGCCCAGGATTTGGCCCGCACCCTGGTGAGCGAGAGCGTCGCCGCCTGCGTCAACGTCATCCCAGGCATCCGCTCTTTCTATCACTGGGAAGGCCAACTCTGTGAGGAAAGCGAAGACGGCCTCTTCATCAAAGTCAGCGCCGAGGGGCTCCCCAAGCTCATGCAGCGCCTCCGGGAGCTACACCCCTATACGGTGCCAGAGATCGTCGCCATCGCTGCCGATCAGGTGCACCCCCCCTACCTGCGTTGGGTACGCGGCGAACCGTGACCCAGCACCCCACTGCCACCCCAGCACCCTGGCCGCGCGTCATCGTGCATGCCGACATGGACGCCTTCTTCGCCGCCGTCGAGGTGCTCGACACACCATCGCTCGCAGGCCAGGCGCTCATCATCGGGCGCCCGAGCAAGCGCGGCGTCGTGGCGACGGCCTCCTACGAGGCGCGCCGCTTCGGCATCCACAGCGCCATGCCCATGGTCGAAGCCCTACGCCGCTGCCCCAACGCCGTGGTCATCCCCCCGCGCATGGAGCGCTACGCCGAGCTCTCTCATCGGATCATGGCGGTCTTCAGCACCTTCACCCCGCTCTGCGAGCCCCTCAGCGTCGATGAAGCCTTCCTCGACATGAGCGGCGCCGAGCGCCTCTTCGGTCCGCCGCCAGCCCTCGGTGCGCGCCTCAAAGACGCGGTCTTCGCCGCCACAGGCTTGCGGGTCTCCGTCGGCATCGCCACCACCAAATACGTCGCCAAAGTCGCCAGTGACGCCAACAAACCCGATGGGCTCACCGTCGTCGGCCCCCACGAGGTGCCCTCCTTCCTCGGCCCACTCCCAGTACAACGCCTCTGGGGCGCCGGTCCCAAAACGGTGCAGCGCCTCCACCAACTCGGTCTGCGCACCATCGCCCAGGTCGCGGCCGCCGACCCCACGCGGCTACGCCATGCCCTCGGCAGTCAAGGCGAGCACTTCCACGCCCTCGCCAACGGCCTCGATCCGCGCCCGGTGCTCCCTCCAGGCGAAGCGCTGAGCATCGGCGCCGAGCACACCCTCGAAGAGGACCTCTGGGGTGCAAAGGCCCTCATCCCCCACGTCCGCATCGCCGCCGACCGAGTCGGGCAGCGCCTGCGCACCCAGGGTCACGTCGCCAGCGGCGTCCGTCTCAAACTCAAGACCGCCGGCTTCCAGATCCTCACCCGTCAGCGCCAGCTCGCCCACCCGACCCAGTCGAGCGAAGTGCTCTTCACAGTCGCCCTAGAGCTCCTCGAACGCTTCCACACCCAGCAATCCTTCCGCCTGGTCGGCGTCACCGCCTTCGATCTCAGCCCAGCCGCCGCTTGCCCACCATCCCTCCCCAATCCCGACGCCGAGCGACGCCTGCGCCTCGAACACACCCTGGACGCACTGCAGAGCCGCTTTGGTCGCCAGGCCATCGCCCGCGCCGACCTCCTCTGCCAGGCCCCTCGCGACGCCTCTTCTGCTTCCACGTCCATCAAGGGGTCACCTTCGGAGGGGCACGACGACTGACATGGACGCCGCGCTCATCGCCAGCGCCGAGCAAGTCTACACCTGGCTCGGCACGCTCTCATTCCGATTGTGCTCACCGCTGCGCCCCCTCCAGGCTGGTGACCACAGCCGCGTGTGGTCCCTGGAGAGCAGCGATGGGCCCATGGTGCTCAAGGCCCACGCCCTGCCTCACAAGTTCGCCGCCGAGCTCAGGGCCTACCGCGACTGGCAAAGCCGTCTGGCCCCCGCCATGCCGCGCTTGCACGCCCACGACCCCGTCATGCGCCTCCTCCTCCTCAGCCACATCGGCGCCACGCAGCAGCCTGTTGGCGTGGCGGAGGAGCAAGCCCTCTATCGGCAAGCCGGTGCCTTTCTCCGGCGCTTGCACACCTGTCCATGCGTCGACGACGACCCTCTGCCGCCGCGGCTGGCCCTGGCGCGTCGCTGGCATCAACTCTGTCGCCGGGCCAGCCGCGCGGGCGCAGTGGACGCCGCCGAGAGGCTCAGCGCCCACTTCACCGCGGCCCTCGCGGCCCTCGAAGACTGGCCTCGCGGGGCCTTGGCCCTCACGCGCATTCCTTGTCATCGCGATTTCCAGGAGCAGAATTGGCACTGGCAGCGGCCGCATCTTCGGGTCTTCGACTTCGAGCATGCCCGCCTCGATCTGTGGCCCGCCGATATCGCAAAACTGGCCGCTGAGCCCCAGTGGGCGCAAGTCCAGGCGGCCTTCTGGGAAGGCTATGAACATAGGCCGAGCCAAGCAGAGCAAGACTTTATCAGAGCCTGGGTGCTCGCGCACGGTCTGAGCACGTGGTTGTGGGGCCGCCACCATGCGGCGCATCCCTTTTCCTGCCAGGGGGCCGCCATCCTCGCAGCCCACCTGCCGGCGCTCACCCTCTAATCCTGTCCCAAGACCCGCCGCACGCGCTGAGCCAAGTCGGGTCCCGTGAATGGCTTCTGGAGAAAATGAATACTCCCGTCTTCGCTCTCACGCTGGGAGATGACGTTGTCCGTGTAACCCGACATGAACAAGACCTGCATCTGCGGGAATCGAGCGCGAAAACGCGTGGCCAGCTCCCGGCCGTTCATCTCGGGCATGATCACGTCGGTGAGCAAGAGATCCACCAGCTCGAGACTATCGATCATGGCCAACGCTTGCGCTGGCCCCGTCGCTGTCTCGACCCGGTAGCCAAGGTTCCGCAGCAAGCGCGCGGCCAGGGCCAAGAGGCTCACCTCATCCTCAACCACCAAGACCACACCGCTCCCCTGTCGTGCAGGGCAAGGGTGGCTGAGATCGAGACCATCCACTCCGGGCACGGCGCGGCGAGGGAAATAGAGCTTGAAGGTCGTGCCCTTGCCTACCTGACTCGTGAAGGTGATGTAGCCGTGGTTCTGTTTGACCACCCCATAGACCGTCGCCAACCCGAGGCCCGTGCCCTGTCCCTTGGCCTTGGTCGTGTAGAAGGGCTCGAAGATCAGAGGGCGCTGTTCCTCGCTGATACCACAGCCGCTGTCGCTGACCGCCAACAGGACATAATCCCCCGCGGGCACCATCCCCTCTTCTTGCACTAGGGACTGCTCGAGCTGGATGTTTTGGGTCTCGATGTGCACCCAACCCGCCTCATGAATGGCATCCCGGGCGTTGACACAGAGGTTGGCCAAGATCTGGTCCACCTGGCTGGGGTCGATCTCAACCCAGCCCAGGTCCTGTCCGGGACTCCACCGCAGGTCGATGTGCTCGCCGATGATGCGGCGCAGCATGCGGTGCATCCCCGACACCACGGCGTTCAGATTGATCACCTTGGGTGACGATTTCTGCCGGCGCGCAAAGGTCAAGAGCTGGCCCGTCAACTCTGCCGAGCGTTGTGCTGCAACGTAGATTCCTTCCAGATCGCTGTGGGCCGGATGCTCCTCAGGGATCTCGTCGAGAGCCAACTCGGTGTGGCCAATGATCACGCCGAGCATGTTATTGAAGTCGTGCGCGACGCCCCCGGCGAGCCGACCGACAGACTCCAGCTTCTGGGCCTGGGCCAATTGCTGCAGGATCTCGCCGTGTAGACGCTCGGCCTCTTTGCGCTCGGCCAGATCGATGCCAACGCCAAGGATGATCTCAGCAGCGCTGTCACCGAGCACCCCCGTACAGGCATGCCACTCGACCTGCATCACCTGCCCGTTCTTGGCCACAACACGGTTTTCGCTGACCTGCGGCTGACGCATACTCGCAAGATGCTTGAGATAGAAGGCCACCCGTTCCCGATCGTCGGGGTGGACGAAGGTCTCGACGTAGGGCAAGCCGCGCACCTCCTCATCGCCATAGTCAAGTGCCTGAAGGAAGCAGCGGTTCATCATCTCGGTCGCACCATCACGTCCTATGGCGACGATGAAGGCAGGAGAGGTGTCGAGCAAGACCTGGGCGAAATTCTGCGCCCGTTGGACTTTGCCTTCACTGGCCGCCAAGGCCACCTGCTCCCGCTTGCGCTCGGTGATGTCTCGCAGGATAGACTGAAAGGTCCCATCGGGCATCATCCTGGAGCGCATTTCGACGACGACGATGGCCCCGTCACTGCGCACCAGCTCGCGCTCATTGACCACGATCTGCCCAGCCCGCACCAGATCGAAGCGAAAAGGTTTGGCCGCCAAGGCCGCCGCCGTGAACGGCGCCTGGGAGATGTGCTTGCCGAGCAGCTCGTCGCGTGCAATCCCCAGGATCTCAACGATACGATCATTGACAAGCGTGAGATAGCCATTGTGGTCGCCCAGCAAAATCCCATCGACGGCAAAATCGACCACCTCACGGAATCTCTGTTCACTGCGCCGCAGCGCCTCTTCGACCTGCTTCTCCTGGGTGACATCCACCGCAAAACCGCACACGAAATCTTGCCCATCGATCTGCATGTACACCGAGTGCATGCGCTTGATACGGGGGGTACCGTCTTTGCTCGTGTGGACCGTCGTAAATGGAGGCACGGGAGCTGCGCGCAAGGCCTCCAGGTGCTCCGCAAAGCGCGGACCGTAGGCCGCGTCTATCCCTTGCACGCCGAGGTGCATCAATTCATCCGGCCTATAGCCAAGGCTGTGGGCAGCCGCCGGGTTGACATAGGCAAAAGAGCCATCTTTGCGAACCAGATAAAGCTCTTGAGGCGAGAAATCGACCATCCTCTGCCATCGCGTACACGCCTGGCGCCAGTGACGCGATTCTTCGCGTTCCTTGGCCAAGTCAGCTCGGCACTGGCGCAAGGCATCGGCGAGCTCTGTCGTGTCCTGGCCTTGTTGGGAAAGATCCCTTGTCATGTAAAGCGCATCCCATGCCGAGGGCCGCAGTCAGGTGCATTCGTCAACGGTGGCAACGCTGCCCAGGTAAACGCGCACCCACCCGAAGCCAGGTGTCCCGGCACTAGAGTAGCGCCCTTGGTGCGCGGCGTCACGCGCTTGACCATCTCCAGCTTGGTCGCTATAGACGAATCGCATTGCAAGTTGCTATGTTAGCAAAAGGGCTCTTTTTGGTCGCCCTTCATTGCGACGTGGTATTGGGCGCAGGCAGCGCCCACAGCGGCGTGGCTAACCCAGGTGTAACCCTGGCACCTTACCAAGAGCCGTTTAGCGTGACACCAAGAGCCCTTCGTTCTCGGAGCCGCCATGGTAGAAAACGCACAGGACCAAGCCCACATCGAGGACGTCAACGCTGCACTCGAGCGAGAAAATCGGCGCTTGCGTGAGGAAGTTGCCGCCCTCCGCCAACGGCTCCAGGGTACTGCCCCGATGTCTTTCGGTGAAGAGCTCTATCGCCTGCTCGTCGAGCGCCAGTCTGAAGGCTTGGGCCTGGTCGACGAAGACGAGCGCTTCGTCTTCGCCAATCCGGCTGGGCACGACATCTTCGGCGTCGGCCCCGGCGAGCTCATTGGACGTCTCCTCATGGATTTTTTGCCCGAGGCGTCGCGCGAGATCGTCCTCGAGCAGACCCGCCGCCGCCGCAAAGGTGAACCCAGCGCTTACGAGATCGACATCGTCCGGGCCGACGGTGGGCGACGCACCCTCTTCGTCAGTGGTTCGCCATACTTACAACCTGACTCGGGCTTCATCGGGACCTTTGCCGTTTTTCGCGATGTCACGGATGCGCGCACGGCCAGAGAACGGCTCCGAGGGATGGCTGAGCTGCTCGATGCTGCCCCCAGCAGCATCGTCGTCCACGACCACCATGGCCGCGTCCTGTACGGCAACAAAAAGAGCGCCGAGCTACACGGAGAAAGCCCCGAATCTTTTCGTGATTCCAACCTCTTTGCGTGCCTGGCTCCTGGTCATGAGGCCACCCTTCGCAGCGGCCTCCAGAGAGCGCTGACAGAAGGAGCAGCCAGCTTTGAGCTAGAGACCCTCGCTCCCTGTGGCAACCACGTGCCCTTGGCCGTGTGGAGCCGCACAGTGGTCTGGGATGGGCAAGAGGCCATTCTCAGCCACAATCCACGACCAAAGCCGGCATGGGGCTTGCTCGTTGTGAATTATTGTGG
>CAYVQF010000067.1:7644-29054 GCA_964454015.1 uncultured Myxococcales bacterium | reverse complement strand
GCTTGCCTTTTGGCCTGTGTTTCGCGTAGTTTTGGCGGTTGATGGTGTTGCTTGGGGTTGGTGGCGATGAATGCTTCTCTGGATAGCCCAACGGCTCGACACTGCATCGACGCGCGCTACGAGCTCATCGAAAAAGTAGGCAGTGGCGGGTGCGCCACGGTCTATAGGGCCATGCAGCTCTCTATTGGTCGCGAGGTGGCCGTGAAGCTGCTCAACGCGCAGAGCGATGCCCTCGGCCAAAGACGCGACACGGACTTCCTCCGGGAGGCGCAGATCGCCTCCCGCTTACGCCACCCGAACGTGGTCCAAATCCATGACTTTGGCATCGACGCCCACAGCGGGCAGCCGTTTTTGGTCATGGAGCTGTTGCGCGGTCACGATCTGCGCACGGAGTTGCTGCGCCACGGTCCGATGGTGCCGGAGCGTTGCGCCCGTCTGGTGCGTGGCGTGCTCGACGCCCTGGCGCTCGGTCACGAGAGCGGCATCGTCCACAAAGACCTGAAGCCGCCCAACCTCTTCCTCGACGGGGCAGGGACGGCGCGCGAGCGGCTCTGTGTGCTCGACTATGGGATCGCTCGATTTCGCGCCTCCGAAGGCGAGCACAACCACGTCACCATACCCTTTGGGACGCCGGCCTACTTGGCGCCCGAGGTCATCACTGGGAAGCACATCAGCCCTGCCATCGATGTCTACCAGATGGCGCTCATCATCGTGGAGATGCTCACGGGTCAGCCCCTCGTGCGCGGGGCCACCCCCTTCGAGTGCATCGTCCACCACAGCGAGGGGCGCCTCCACCTGGCCCCCTGGCTGAAGCTGAGCGCCCTGGGACCCGTGCTCGCCGATGCCCTCTGCAAAGATCCTCTGCGCCGTATTCCGAACGCCGCCTCATTGGCCGACCGCCTCTTTGCCGTCGAATGGTCGGTGCTCTGTGCCGAGGATGAGGCCACGGGGCCGCAAGGCTCGCCCGCCATCAGCACGGAAGATCTGAGCACGGTGAGCACCCTGGACGTGGACCTGGCGCTGCCGCCGCCGAGTGGGCCCATGGCTGCGCCTGCGGACGCGCTGCCCGAGGTGACGCCGCCGCACGCGTCAGCGCGCCGGCGGCCGCCGTTGCTCCTCGCCGGGCTCTGCCTGCTCTGCCTACCTATTCTGGTTTTTTGGTGGTGGTCAGGGAATGAAGCACCGGCCGAGCAGGCAGAGCGGGCGACAGCGCTGGCGCCTGTCGAGGGCGACGAGAGCGCGCTGCTGGTAGGGCCGGACCATGGGCCGCCGGCGGCGAAGGCGATCATCATGGCCGAGCCAGAGCAGACGCCACAGGGAGCATGGCCGGCGCCGCGGCTGGCGCCGCCGCTGCTGGGGGCGGCGGCAGCAGCCTTGCGTGGGGCGCCGCTCGGGCTGCCGCAGCGGGTGCGCATCCCGCTGGATTCGCGGCCGAGCGGCGCGAGCGTGTGGTTGGAAGGCCAGCGCTTGGGCGAGACGCCGTTGAACCTGCATTACGAGCTGGGGCGCACTCTGGCGCTGGAGCTGCGCATGGCTGGCCACTCGCCGACGATGTTGTACTTGATTGTTTCTGAAGAGATGGACGCGAAGCCCGTCCTTGGCGAGCTGAAGCGCCAGCCCGCTGCAGCCCGCGTGCGTGGACCAGAGAAGCCAAGCGAGGCCTTGGGGCCACGGTTCTCGATTTTGGAGTGAGTGGTCGATGGTGACATGGAAAGCAGCGGGGATGGGAGTGCTCGGGCTCCTCTTGTTCTCGTTGGAGCTTTGGGCGCAGAGCGATCCCGTGCTGGTGCAGCGGCTGGCTGAGATCAATGAGCAGGCGGCGGCGCAGGCGCGGGCTGGGCAACACGACGAGGCGGCGCGGCTCTTCCAGGCCTCGTTGCTGCTGCAGGAGCTGGACATCAGCTACCTGAACTTGGGGCGCTCACTGGCGCTGGCTGGGCGCTGTGAGGAGGCCCTCGATGCCTACGAGCAGGCACTGCACGCGCCTCCTTGTCATGATCCGAGCCCCGAGGAGATCGCCCGGGTGGTGGCCCGCTATCGCGCCGAGCTGCCGGAGCAGTGTGGGGCGACCCTAACCTTTGATTGTGAGCCGGGCAGCGAGGTGGCCATCGATGACGGGGCGTGGGTGGCGTGCGCGTCGGCGCGGCTCTTGGTGGAACCCGGGCGGCGCCGGCTGCGGGCGCGCAGCGCTTGGGGGGCCGAGCTGTCTTACGAGCTCTCGCTGGTGGGGCTGGAGCAGCAGCAGATTGTGCTGCATTTTGGCGCGGCGCCAACGCCAGAGGTCCAGATTGTGGAGCACACCCGCTGGTTCGAAGCGCCGGCGACTTGGTCCGATCCGCTGTTGTGGGGTGGCATCTCCCTTGGCCTGGGGGCCTCCTGCCTGCTGAGTGCCCTACTGGTAGAGGTGCTGATGGTCAACCCCGTCTTCGAGCGCTACCAGGTGGCGGCGCGCACGGGTGACGCGGCGACCTTCGAGGCGCTGCGCGGCCCCTTGGACGACTTGCAGCCTGTGAATCAGGGGCTGGTGATCGGCGGTTCCATCTTGACGGGCATTGGCACGATCATCATCGTGCTGGCGCTCAGTGGCTTCTTTGACGAAGATCTCTCCGAGCCCGTGGCTTGGGGTCTTGGCGACGAGCGAGGGATGGGATGGAGCTGGCGATGGTGAGTGCGAGGACGGGAGGGGTGCTGCTGTGGCTCGTGGCTGCAGGCGTGCTGCTGGGCTGTTCGACCTTTGCCGATGCCGACGCGGTGTCGCTCGAGGAGTCGATCGACCTCCCCGCCGAGGAGGTGGACGGGCCTGCCGATACTGACACGGGCACGACCGACACGGACGCCGCGGAGGATTTGGGTGATGGCTGCGGGGTCGATCGGCGCCGCTGCGGTGGCCAATGTGTGGACATCGCCTTCTCGGCGGCGCATTGCGGCGACTGCGAGACGGTCTGCGCGCCGAGCCAGGCCTGCTTTGAGGGACAGTGTCGCGAGCGCTGTCCCGAGGGTTTTGTTTGGATCGAGGCGGGCGACTTCCTCATGGGGTCGCCCTACAACGAGTGGGGCCATCCGCAGGAACAGATCGATGGCGACACGGGGCGGGAGCTGCGCCATCCCGTCAGCTTGAGCCACGATTTCTGCATGATGCGCTATGAGATGACCCAGGCACAGTACGTTGCGTTGATGGGGGAGAACCCATCGCGGCACGATGACTGTGGCGAGGACTGCCCCGTGGAGAGCGTGAGCTGGCACATGGCGGCGGCGGTGGCCAACGCGATGTCGGCACGCGATGGCCGCGCGCCCTGTTACGACTGCGACGGTGAGGGTGACGCCTTGCGCTGTGATTACCTTGGCTCACCCTATGCCTGCGCTGGCTACAGATTGCCCACCGAGGCAGAGTGGGAGTATGCCACCCGCGCAGGCGTCGAGTCGGCTTTGTCGGCAGGACGGCTGACCGTCGTCGAGTGCACGCCCCTCGACCCGGTGGTTGACGCCGTGGCCTGGTACTGCGCCAACGCCGCGGCCACCTATGCGAGCTGCAAGGAGGGGGTGCACGAAGGGATGCCAGCCTGTATTGGGCCCCAGCCCGTGGGTGGCAAGGCCGCCAACCACTGGGGCCTGCACGACGTGCACGGCAACCTCAACGAGTGGACGAACGATGTCTTTGCTTGGTATCACGCCGGCTGGGTCCGCGACCCCTGGCAAGGCGGGACGGGACAGCGGACCATCCGCGGGGGCTCCTTCGATGATCGGGGCGCGTCACAGCGCTCGGCGGCGCGCTGGCCTTGGGATGACACCACGCGCTCGCACAAGGTTGGTGTGCGCTTGGCCCTGCGCGCGCCATGTTGGCCCGCGGCGCGCCATGATCGAAGCTGCAACGGGGTCGACGACGACTGCAACGGGGTGGTGGACGATGAAGGCGATCTGGCCTGCGCGGCGAGCGCCCAGTGCCTGGGAGGGCGCTGTGTGCCGCGGGCGCTGTGCGAGCGCCCCATCAACCAAAGCCCAGCGCTCTTCACTCGGTACGGGGGCCACCTGCGGGTGCCGCACCACGAGGCCTTCAACGTCCAGCGCGGTCTGACTCTGGAGTTGGCTGTCGAGGTTGGGGCGAGCTCATCCCTGCACCTGCGCACCTTGATGCACAAGCGCTACGGCGACGAGAAGGACGAGTGGCGTTCATTCTTGTTTGGTTACTGGGACTACGGGCAGAACCGCAACGTGCTCTTTGGGTTGAACCGCACCAAGCTCGAGACGCCGCGCGGCACGATGGTCTTTGGCCGGTGGGTGCACCTGGCGGCGACCTACGACGGCGCCCAGATGTCGATCTACATCGATGGCGTGTTGGCAGCGCGCAAGCCCTTCGACGAGGACATCATCGCCACGGGTGAGGCCCTGGAGATTGCGGCGCGGGCAGCGATTGGGGCCGTGAGTGTGGATGGCACCATCGACGAGGTGCGCCTGTGGAACGTCGCGCGTTCGGCCGAAGAGATCCGGGACTTCATGCGCTGCTCCCTGAGCGCGCCCTTTCCGCCGGGCTTGATCGCCTACTATCGCTTGGACGAGGGCGCAGGTGATGTCGCCCACGACGCGACCTCGAATGGGCTGCACGCCGAGCTCGTTGGCCACCCTGCTTGGGTGGGACACTATTAGACTTTTACTGGGAGGATGAGGTGATGGTGCGTTTGAAGGCTGTTTTATTGTTCATTTCATTCGCTTTGGCAGTGCTCGCCCTGGGCTGCGGCGGCAAAAAAGAGGTGCTCGCCGATGTGGGTGGTGATGACGACATCCAGGACTTCGAGCAGATCGAAGAGGTAGAGCTGCTCGAGGAAGTCGAGCTGATCGAGGAGGTTGGTGAAGTCGAGGAAACGGAAGAGGTGGAGCTGCTCGCCTGCGAGCCGCAGACGGCCTCGTTCTGTTACGAGGATCACGTCTACTGGTACGACTCCTGTGGCGAACGCGGCGAGCTCAAGGAGAGCTGCGTGCGCGGCTGCGAGGTGGATGGGTGTATCCCCGAGCCAGAGACATGGGAGCTACAGTGGGACTTCGAGACGGAGCTGACGGCGGCGGTCGATCCCTGCGCGGAGCCGACGCGCCGCATTTACCAGGGGCGGGCGACGATGCCGACGGCCAACACGGCGCGCTTCGAGTTCGTGCGCTGCGACGGCGCGCCCTTCAACGCGACCTACGCCTGGGTGACCGCGGCGGGGACGGACATCCTCGAGGAGAACGACGTCGGCGGCTACTGGCCCCGGGTGGAGCACGAGATCGGCTCGGCGCTGGCCTACCTCGAGGACGAGGGGCGGCGGCTGGTGGTGGAAGATGTTCCCATCTGGCCCAGTGAGCTGGATCTGGAGAGCGCGGCCTGCGACACCTTCAAGGCCATGGCGCTGGTCACGGACCAAGCCAGCAATCCCCGGGAGCGCTATTACTACCAGCACCAGTCGGTGACTTTCTGGAAGCGGTGCCCCTAATCGAAGAGCTGCCGCAGCACCTCGTCCCGGGGCAGGCCAAAGTGCTGCACCATGGCCCACAGCACGTCGTTGATCTTGCCCACGGTCAGGTCGCGGTGAGCGGGGATGGTAATATGGTGTTCGCCCCTGACCTGGGTAGTCAGGCGGATGTGGCTGCCGCTCTGCCGCGTGACCTCATAGCCAAAAGGCTTGAGCCGGCGAATCAGCTCGCGCGCCGAGATGTCCCGCGGCCGCTTCATAGGACCAACACTTCCTCGCGCTCAACCCGGATGAAACGCAAGCGAATCCGCCGCGGCGCACAGCCGTCGTCGAAGTGGCAGCACACGGCGTCCCGCAGCTCGGCCAACAAGGCCTCCCGCTCGGGGGCCGTCGCCACGATACACAGCCCAAAGGCCCGCGCCACCAAGCTGCCATCGGCCTGCGTCTCGACGAGAAAGTCGATGGCATCCCAGTCCCGGTCATCCTCTACCATCGTCACATCTCCTTCGGGATCCACGCTCCGTTGTCCAGTGCCCCTCGCGAGCGCCAGCGCTGGCGTGACTTCGCGGCCGCACTAGCGGAGCGGGGCCGTGTTGCGGGGGCGGTAATAGGGTTCACTCGGTCGCCCTGCCAGGGTGCGCAGATAGGCGATGGCGAGCACGGTCTCTTCGGCGCTCATGGTGTCGGCCAAGGGGATGGCCATGCCGGCGCCGTGCTGGAGGACGTGGAAGAGCTCGGCGTCGCTCATGGCTTGAATGGCTGGGTCGCGCAGATCGGGGAGGTGGATCCCAAAAGACTCGCCGACGATGACCCTGCCATCGCCGTTCTTGCCGTGGCAGTGGTAACAGTAACGGCGGTAGGTCAAGGCGGCGGCGTCGGCCATCTTCTCCGGCGGGAGAGCGGCCAGGGTCGCCTGCGCCTTGGCCAAGTTGGGGCGCCCGTGGACGCTGACGCTGCCCTCGGGCAGGGCGGGCATGGGGAGCTTGTGGGCCGAGACCGCCGGGCCATCCCACATGTCCCACCCATTGAGGGCGGTGCGCAGGCCGCGCTCGACCGGGCCGAGATAGTCGCCCTTGTCGGTCATGGCCAAGGGGATGACCACGAAGAGGGCGACGGCGACGACGATGGCGGCGACGATCTTCTTCATGGGGCGACCTCACCGGGCATGGAGTTACGCCTATCGGGCATGTGCATGGGGTACTCTGTGGCGTAAGGCGAGCTGGCGGGGACGAAGGGCGTGCCCCCCATGTCCCACTCGGGGGTGGGGGACTCGGGGTGGTGGTGCAAGGTGAAAGCGAAGAAGAGGAAGGTGTAGATGAGCCCGGCGATGACCAGGTACCAGCCCTTGCGCCACGCGCGTTTCAGGTCGTCGTTGTCTGTCATGGTGGGGACCTCAGAGGCCAGTGCGACCGGTGGTGATGGTGTAGACGATGGCCCAGATGAAGAAGGCCAGGATGAGCACCCACATGAAGAGGGGCAGGGGGGCGTTGCGCTCCTGCACGCCCGAGCCGAAGGTGTGGATGTCGTCGTCGATTTCCTGCTGGGAGCGCTTGCGGAAGGTGAAGGAGAAGGTGCGCGCCCCGCGCGCCAGGATGAGGAGCACGCTCAGGGCGCAGCCGATGCCGAGGAAGTAGATGACGTAGCGCAGGTTGAGGAGATCATAGGGTGGCATGGCCGGCTCCCGCTCAGAGGTGGTGGATGACGATGCGCAAGGTGATGGCGATGGCCACCAGGCCGATGGTGATGATGCTCAGGTTGGCGAGCATGTTGGGGGTGGCCTTGACCGGCGGCGGCGCGGCCAGGTCGTCTGGGGTGTCCAGCGGCAGGTAGCGGGCCCGCTCTTGCTCTTCGAACTGCCGGGTCTTCACCGCCCAGATCACCACGCCCACGGCCATGGCGATGCCCGTGAGGAGAAATGAGAGCCAGAGTGCGACGAACATGGAAGACCTCTGCGGGCTAGGGAGCGCAGCTAGTGGAAGGGCTCGTAGGAGGCATCGATGCCTTTGGGCTCTTGGTTGGCGTCGCTCAGGCCGATGAACTGGGTCGCCACGTAGTTGGAGACGTCCCAGATTTTGGCGCTCTCGAGCTCGCGCTTGAAGTAGGGCATGGCGGTGCCGGTGATGCCGTTCATGATCTGGTAGTAGAGCATGCCGCCCGTGGCGCCGCCGGCGAGGCCGTGGCGGTGGAGGGTGGTGAAGTTGAAGGGCGGCGGGTAGATGAAGTTGACCGCCGGCCCCTGGCCATCGCCCACGGGCCCATGGCAGCCCAGGCAGTTGCGCTGATAGATGACCTCGCCGCGTTTGAGGTTGGCCGGGGTCACCGGGTAGGGGTTGGGCACCTCGAGCCAGCCCTGGGGCACCTGGGCGTGGAGCCAGCGGACGTTCTCGTCGGGGCCGGCTTCGTAGGCGGCGATGGCCTGCTCGCGCCAGTACCACTGGCGGGCCACGCGCTGGTCGGCGTCGGTGCCGCCCAGGCTCTGGAGGTAGGCGATGAGGCTGTCGCGCTGGCGCTCGCTGAGGTAGGGGAAGGGGGGCATGATGGAGTCGGGGCGCACCCAGCGTGGGTTGTAGAAGTGGGCCACGTGCCAGTCATCGGTGTGCTCGCCGCCTTGCTGGGAGAGGTCGGGGCCGGTGCGCAGGGAGCCGAGCTGGGGGGCCTTCTCGCGGGCGTAGTCGCCGGCCTGGGCGACGCGCTCCGAGCCCAGATCCCAGTCGGTGGGGCGGATGTACTGGGAGTGGCAGTACTGGCAGCCCAGGGAGATGTAGTGGCGCCGGCCTTCTTCTTCGAGGGCGGTGCGGTCGCGGTGGGTGTCCGAGGGGGTGAGGGACTCGGGGTTGGTGTAACGGGGCGCGAGGACCACGGCGAAGAAGATGGCGATGAGGAGCACGGCGGTGCCGATACCGATCACCTTGGGGTCCATGTGGATCATGCCGGTGCCTCCTCTTGCGCGGGGGTGTGGGCCGCGAGGGCAGGGGCGTCGGGCTCGGCGTCAACGGCCTCGCTGGTCTGACGCTGAGAGAGTACGGTCATCATGACGTTGTAGATGAAGAGCAGGGCGCTGATGACGATCATGGTGCCAGCGACGCCGCGCACCACCAAGTAGATCTTGAGTTGGGGCAGGACCCGGTACACCATCTCGCCGTTGAGCCAGGCCTCGCCTTGGATGAGACCGGCGAAGGTCAGGGAGAGGAAGATGCCGATGGTCCCGAGGAGGATGAGCCAGTATTGGAAGTCGGCCAGTCGCTTGGAGTACAGAGGGCGCCCACACACGCGTGGCAACACGAAATAGACCGTGCCCATGGCGATGAAGCCGGCGAAGCCGAGCAGGGCGATGTGGGCGTGGGCCACGACCCACTGGGTGAAGTGGGTGACGCGCTGCACCGAGGGCAGGGACTGGAAGCAGCCCTGGGTGCAGGTGAGGAAGTACCAGATGGTGCCGGTGAAGACCATTTTGGCGCCGACATCTTCGTAGATGCGGCCGAAGCGGTCTTTGAGGGGGAGCCAGACGTTGGTGAGGAAGGCGAAGACGGGGACGATGAGGGCGATGGAGTTGACGATGGAGATGACCTTGAGCCACTGGGGCACGGGGGCTTGGAGGAGGTGGTGGGTGCCGACGTGGGTGTACATGACGATGAGGGCCCAGAAGCCGAGCAGGGAGAGGGAGTGGCTGTAGAGGGGGGTGCGGGTGGCCTTGGGGATGATGTAGTAGGCCATGGCGAGGGAGGGGGGGGTGATGACCAGGCCGACCACGTTGTGGCCGTAGAACCAGAGGAGGATTTGGTCGTTGATGCCCTCCCAGGCGCCGGCCGGGGGGGCCCAGACCACGTTGCCCAGGGCGTAAACGAAGAAGGTCCAGACCAGGCCGCCGGCGAAGTACCAGACGCTCACATAGAGCAGGCGCTCGTTGCGCTTGGCGATGGTGCCGAAGACCAAGTAGATGAGGACCGCCACGGAGAGGAGGATGCCGATGTCGATGATCCAGATGGCTTCGGCGTACTCGCGTCCTTGGGTGAGGCCCATGGGGAGGGTGATGAACATGGCCAGGATGAGGCCGTTCCAGATCCACCAGGCGCTGTGGGCGACGCGCTCCGAGACCAGGGTGGTGCGGCACACCGCCGGGACGACGTGGAGCATGCCGCCGTAGAGGGCCGAGAGGATGAAGCCGAAGATGACCACGTTGATGTGGGTGGGGCGGATGCGGCCGAAGGTGAGCAGCTCATGCGCGGGGAAGAGGTCGGGGGCGACCATCTGGATGGCGCCGATGAGCCCCAAGGTGACCCCGATGAGCAGCCAAAAAGCACCGGAGACGAGGAATCGCCGCGAGGCGCTACCAGGCGTGGTGGGTAAAATCCAGTCCATGATAGGTCAGCGTCCTTGATGGGGTTATTGGTGACAGGCGACACAGTCGAGGGGGGCGTTGCGGTCTTGATGGCAGTCCAAGCAGAAGCCCATATAGAAAGTGACTTGGTGGAGGCGGTCGACCCGTTCGACCTCGCCGTGGCACTCGGCACAGGCGACGCCGTTCTGGCGGTGGCGGAAGTGGGGGAAGTAGACGTGGTCCGGGTTGTAGTAGACCTTGACCCAGGGCAGGTGTTCACCCCGGTCGCGATAGCCGCGCAGGTTCAGGATTTCCGTGTGGGTGGGGATGATGTGGTCGTGACAGCCCATGCACTTCTCGACCGAGGGGAGCCCGGCGTGGGTGGATCGTTCGGTGTAGGGGTGACAGTAATAACAGTCGATCTCTTTGTCCGTGACGTGGAGGCGGTGGGAGAAGGGGATGGGTTGCTCGAGGGCCTTGCCGAACATGGCGCGGTTGAAGGCCAAGTCGTGCCCGTAAGAGCGGCTGGTGTGGGGGGTGACGTAGTAGAGGTAGAAGGCGAACCCGGCGCAGACGGCAAAGACCAAGACGAGGACGAGCCCTGAGAGTCCGCGTAAGCGCCGCGGTGGATCGACTGGCATCGGCGCGCTCATGGGTGTTCCTCATGGGTTTGAGTGGCGAGAAAGACCTCGTCGCTGAGGGGCATCAGGGGGATGCTGGTCAAGAGACGCTGATAGAGGGGGATGGCGACCCCGATGACCCCCAGGGCGACCAGGGCGGTGGCGGCGAGGGGGAGGAAGAGCCCCGTGACCGAGGGCGAGTCGAGGGTCAACAGCGCTGGGGCGGCCTCGATGAAGCGCGCCAAGAGCACGCCGCTGATGGCGATGATGGCCACCGCCGAGAGGAGCAGGCGCGAAGATTTGACCCGCCGGAAGAGCAGGGTGCCAAAGGGGATGAAGAAGAAGGCCGCCAAGGCCGGCCAGGTGAGGTGGTGGTAGGGCAGCGCCGGGTCGAGGGTGCGGTCGATGAGGTAGAAGGTGAACTCGGGCAGGTGGGCGTACCAGATGGTGAGGAACTGGGACCAGAAGAAGTCCATGTGGACCAGGCAGAAGGCGAAGAGCAGGGTGGCCAGGTCGCGTTGGCGCGGCATGGAGACGAAGCGTTCGAGGCTGAGGCGGCGCCACAACACGGTGGTGATGAGGACGATGGCCGCCAGGCCGACGAAGAGGTGGCTGATGAAGTACCAGGCGCCGAAGAGGGTGCTGTACCAGTCGGGCTCCAGGGCCATGATGAGGTCGAAGGCGAGGAAGGAGAAGGCCAAGGCGTAGACGATGATGACGGCCGGCGCGAGGACGTCGAGGCGACGGGTGCAGCGGGCCATCTCCCTTTCGGCGTCGGTGATGCCCCGCCCGAGCCATGCGCCGAGGCGCCCAGTGAAGGCGGCGCGCACTTCGCCGAGGCAGAAATCGCGGCGCCAAGCGTAGTAGACGAAGGTCAGGGAGAGGGCATAGGTGCAGACGAGGGTGAGGAGCACCCGCACGTCCCAGAAGCCGCGCACCAGCCATGCGTGCTTGCCACCCGTGAGGTGATCGACCTGGAGCCAGGGCAACCAGGCGTGACCGCCAAGGACGAGGGCGAGCAGGCAGATGAGGCCCAGGGGCATCAGGGCGACGCCGGCCTCG
Source organism: uncultured Myxococcales bacterium (assembly GCA_964454015.1). Taxonomy (GTDB): domain Bacteria; phylum Myxococcota_A; class Bradymonadia; order UBA4248; family UBA4248; genus CAYVQF01. The sequence goes on along the minus strand of CAYVQF010000067.1, from coordinate 17,613 downwards.
GCGAAGCGCTGGAAGGGGCGCCCCCAGCGGGCGGCGGTGATGTGGAAGATGGCGGCGAAGACCACCCCCACGGCGGCCACGCCAATGGTCATGGTGGTGGCCACCAACAGGGCCAACCAGCCCGCGCCGGGGCTGCCGCCGGCAAAGGCGAGGAGCAGGCCGATGGCACCACACAGGCCCAGGGCCAGACTCACCGATTTGTCGCGCGGGCTGTGGACCTTGTCGCGCATGGCCAGGACGTCGGCGAAGAGCTGGGCGTGCTTCATGACCGGCCTCCTTGGGCGATGGATAGCACCTCCACTTTCTCGGCGCCAGCCTCTTCGAGGAGGCGCTGCACCGCCTCGACCTGCTCGGGGGCGCAGCGCAGCCACAGACCGAAACGATCGCGCGAGAAGGACGCGCGGTAGGCGGGCGTGGGAAAGCGGCGATAAGGGAGCTGGGCGAAGATGAGCATGCCGAGCAAGGTGCTGATCGCGCCGATGAGGATGGTGGCCTCGAAGCCCACCACCATGAAGGGGACCACGGCCGTGATGGGTTTGCCGGCCACGACCAGGTTCCAGATGAGGGAGGTGATGATCGCCAAGCCCATGCCTCCCACGAGGCCACAGAGGCCGCCAGCGAAGGTGACGAAGCGCACGGGGCTGCGGCCCGGGCTGATCAAGGCTTGGGCGGCCTCGACGGGGACGGGTGAGTAGACGTCGCAGACCTCATAGGCGTTGGCCTGAGCGGCGGTGATGGCCTCGACCAAGGTGTCGACGTGGGCGAAGTGGCCGAGGAGGTCGCTGGATCGGGATGCTGAGCTCATCGCTTCCTCCCGCGCAGTGGGTGGGGCATGGACTCCTTGACCTCGGCGATGGAGATGGACGGCAGGATGCGCACGAAGGTCAAAAAGAGGAGGAAAAAGAGCCCGAAGGCGCCGAGCATGATGCCCCACTCGACGGGGGTCATCTCGTAGATGCCCCAGGCCGTGGGAAAGAAGTCGTGGGCCAGGGAGGAGACGATGATGTTGTAACGCTCGAACCACATCCCGAAGTTCACCACGATGGAGATGATGAAGAGGGCGAGGATGTTGGTGCGGATGCTCTTTTTGAAGAAGAGCAGGGGCACGACGGCGTTACAGATGACCATGAGCCAGAAGATGGCGGCGTATTCGCCCGTGGCGCGGTACTTGAAAATGGCGATCTCGAAAGGGTTGCCCGAGTACCAGGCGATGAAGATCTCGATGAAGTAGGCGTAGCCGACGATGAGGGAGGTGACCAAGAGCAGCTTGGCCATGGACTCCAGGTGGTAAGGGCGGATGATGTGCTCCACCTTGAAGACCCGCCGCAGGGGGATCAAGATGGTCATGACCATGGCCAGGCCCGAGAGGATGGCGCCGGCCACGAAGTAGGGGGCGAAGATGGTGGTGTGCCAGCCGGGGATGACGCTCATGGCGAAGTCCCAGGACACCACGGAGTGCACCGAGATGACCAGCGGCGTGGCCAGAGCGGCGAAGAGCACATAGGCCCCCATGTAGTGTTTCCACTGGCGGATGGAGCCGAGCCAGCCGAGGGACAAGAGCTTGAGGATGAACTGGCGCGGCCCGGGCTTGGCCCGATCGCGGGCGGCGGCGATGTCGGGGATGAGGCCGACGTAGAAGAAAACGGCGCTCACCGTCAGGTAGGTGCTGATGGCGATGAGGTCCCAGACCAAGGGCGAGCGGAAGTTCGGCCACAGCTCGCGCCCCGTGGGGAAGGGGATCATGTAGTAGGCCACCCACACGCGCCCCACGTGGATGAGGGGGTAGAGGCCGGCGGTGCAGACGGCGAAGACCGTGGCCGCCTCGGCGGCGCGGAAGATGGCCGTGCGCCACGGCACCCGCAACAGGAAGAGGATGGCCGAGATGAGCGTCCCGGCGTGGCCGATGCCCACCCAGAAGACGAAGTTGGTGATGAAGGAGCCCCAACCCACGGGGTTGTTCAGGCCGGTGACGCCCATGCCCTTGGTCAGGAGGTGGTAATAAGAGACGGCGCCGATGCACACCAGACCAAAGCAGAAGACCAGAATGGCAAGGTAGGCGCGGCTAGGGCGGCCCAGGGTGGCCAGGATGTCGTGATCGACTTGGCCGTAACTCAGGGCACCGAGCTGGGGGTGATGCGTGCTCATCCTTGGCCCTCCTGCGAATCGGCATAGACTTTACGCAGATAGACGACGCCGGGGCGGGTGTTCAAGAGGTAATCCAAGACCCGGTAGCCGCGGGGGTTCTGGGACCACTGGGTGGCTTCGGCGTCGAGGTCCTTGAAGTTGCCAAAGCGCAAGGCCCCCGTGGGGCAGGTCTGAACACAGGCCGGCTGAATCTCGCCGTCGCGCAGGGGGCGGCCCTCAAAGGCGGCGCGGTTGCGCGCCTCGCGGATGCGGTGCACGCAGAAGGTGCACTTCTCCATCACGCCGCGGGGGCGCACGGTGACGTCCGGGTTGAGCTGCTGGTTGCCCGGCTCGGGACGGGGGTAGTCGAACCAGTTGAAGCGGCGCACCTTGTAGGGGCAGTTATTGGAACAATAGCGCGTGCCGACGCAGCGATTGTAGACCTGGGCGTTGAGGCCGTCGGGGGTGTGGTAGGCGGCGAAGACGGGGCACACGGTCTCACAAGGCGCCTGGCCACATTGCTGGCACATGATGGGCAAAAAGCGCACTTGGCCCTGGCGCACGTCGGCCGTGATGTGCTGCTCGATGCGCATCCACGAGAGCTCACGGCCGCGCAGGACCTCGGCGCGACCCACCACGGGGATGTTGTTCTCGGCGTAACAGGCGGTGACACAGGCGGCGCAGCCGATGCAGCGGTCGAGATCCACCACCATGCCCCAGCGCTGCTCGGGGTGCTCCGTCAACGGGGTCATGTTGTTGGCCGGCCGTTGTCCTTCCAGGGCGATTTCTTCCACGGGCATCTGGGCGTAGCGCTTGTCCGGGTAGTTGCCAGCGGCGTCGGGCAAGACCTCGCCGTGCATGTCCATGCGCGGGAAGCGACCTTTGGCGAAATCGCTGGCGCTCATGGAGAGGCAGAGGTTGCGGCCCTCAGAGTGAGGGCTCCCCATGACCGAGGCGAGGGTGGACTTGGCGCTGCGGGCCATGCCGATGCGCCCCTGGACCCAGACCAGGGCGCCCGAGAGGGGGTCGAAGACCGGCCCGATGAGGCGCATGGGGTTGGGGGCGAGGACCTCTTCGGGCAGGGCCGGGTGCTCACCGCCCAAGCGCAAGGCGAGGGTGTTGGGGCAGGCGCCGCGGGCCACCAAGACGCGCCCCTGCACCTCGGCGTGGGGGCTGGTCAGGGTGACGACGTCGCCGTCACTGACGTTCAAGGTGAGGGCCAGGTCCTGGCTGAGCTCGGCGGGGATCTCCCAAGCACACTGGGTCAGGCTGTCGGGGGTCTCCATGAGCCACTCGGCGCCAGCGCCCCGGCCGTCGTAGAGCAGGGTGGTGGCGGCGACGAGGAGGTCGACGCCCTGGCCGCTGGCGGCGTAGAGCGGCGGCAAGAGATGGAGCCGGTTGGGCTTGAGCGGCACGATGGTCGAAGTGGGCGCCGGCACATGGCACAGGCCGGCGCTGAGGGCGTCTTCCCAGGCGTTGGGCGCGAGGTCGTTGCAGCGATGCTGCCAGGCCTCGATGACGTAGTCCTTGCTCGAAGGCAGGCGCCGCGGATGGCCCAGGCGCGTGGTCAAGTCGAGGAGGATGTCGCCCGGATGGCGGCTGTCGTAGAGGGGGACGCGCACTGGCTGGAGCAGACCCACGAGGCCGCGCTCGACTTCGTAGTCGCCCCACGACTCGAGGGGGTGGTGCGCCGGCAAGACCACCTCGGCGACGGCCGTGCTGTGGTTGTGCTCCCACGCCAGAGCGATGCAGCGCCCGGCTTTCTGCAGCGCCGCGCCAAGGGCAGCGCCGCCGGGGAGGCTGAAGAGGGGATCCGTGCCGAGGAGCAGCACCGCCTGCTGTGGCTCATGGGCGGCTTGGTGCAGGGCGCTGTAGACCGTGGCGTGGGCGGCCGCTTTGGACCAAGCATGGCCCCGGCCCAGGAAGACGGTCTTGTCGAAGGCGCCGAGGAGATGGTTCAGCAACAACACCATGGTCGCCACGGTGGTGGCGTCGCGGCCATAGACCTCGGGGCCGCCCCACATGACCAGGGGTGCTCGCGCGCTGAGGAGGCGGTCGGTGATCTGCTCCAAGCGCGCGTCCGAGAGGCCGCGGGGTGGCGCCGGGGCTTTGTCGAGGATCTGGGTGAGGGCCTCCTGGAGCGCCGCCGTGAGGGTGGGCTTTTGGCGCGCCACCACCGCCCGCAGAAGCGCCGCGAGCACTGGGCCGCACTGATCGGCGGCGAGGGGGTGGAAGTCGTCGGCCATATTGGCGGTGAGATGGCGCCGGGGGCCGAGGTAGGTGACGAAGAGGGCGCGCTGCTCGGCCTGATGGCCCTCGGCCCACTCGCGGGCGTGCTGCAAGGGCGAGAGCCAGGTATCCAAGAAATCGGCGCCGAGAGAGAGGACTTGGTCGGCCTGCGCCAGGGAGAAGACCGGGACTTCGTCGCGATCGAAGAGGAGGCGGCAGGCCGCGGCCAGGGGGCGCGGCGCGAGCGGCTCGAAACACAGGTGTGGGCCACCCAGGTGCGCCGCCGCGTCTTGGAGGAGGCGGGCGTAGCCCCCCTGCTCGAGGCCGCTGACGACGGCGCAGCGCGTCTCCCCGAGGATCTCGGCTGCCCGCTCCAGGGCTTGGTTCCAGCTCGCCGGGCGCAGCTCGCCAGCGACGCGGACCATGGGCGTCTGTACGCGCCGTGGGCTGTAGAGACTTTGGACGAAGGCCTGGCCGCGGGCGCAGAGCTTGCCCTGGTTGAGGGGGTGATCCGGGTTGCCTTCGAGCTTGATGGGCTTGCCTTCGCGGGTCTTGACCCACAGGCCACAGCCGGCAGGGCAGGCGCGGCACACCGTGGCGTAGGTCGCGGCGACACCCGGGACCACCGCCTTGGGCGCCGAGAGGTAGGCGTGCAGCTTCTCCTCGGGCGCGCTGGTGTTACAGCCTACGACCAGGGCACCGCCAACTATGCCAAGTGACTTGAGAAAGTCTCGTCTGTCGACCCGCATTTGCTGCTCACTTTATTCTTGGGATCGCAACGCGTCTCTTGCCCCAGGGGAGCGCAGCGACGGAAAGCCGCCGTGTCAGTGGGCGCAGCATAGCATAAGTGATGACTTGCACAATGGTGGAAAGGCGCGGCAAATGCCCCACAAATGCTTGGCTTTGGTGTGCAGGGAGACCCGAGTCGACCGACCGTATTTCTAGGGATATCTGCAGGAAGAGGCATACAGCGCCGCTGCCTTCGAGCGTTGGGTCAGGGGCGGCGCTGGGCTGGCCTAGGTGCTGTGCTGGCCTAGGTGCTGGGCTGGCCTAGGTGCTGGGGAGCGTCGGGTGCGTGCGGCGGCGGCGCCACCACAGGAAGGCCAGGCCCACCAAGAGCATGGAAGCCAGGGGCCCGCGAGAGGTTGGCTGATGCACGGTGGTGCAGGCGCACTCTCCCCCCTGCAGGGCGTAACCCGTCGGCGGCTCGATGTCCTGGCAGGTCGGGTGGCTGGCGCAGGCGGGATCGTCGCAGTCACTCAAGCCATTGCCCGAGTCATCTAGGCCGTTGTCGCAGATCTCGACTTTGGGTTGGCAGATTGCGGCGAAGGCGCAGTCGGGGTCAGCGCAATCGATGAGGGTGTCTCCATCCTCGTCGCGGCCACTGCCACAGATCTCATGGACGCGGCAGGACGGGTGGCTGGCGCAAGCCGGGTCTTCGCAGTCACTGAGGCCATTGCCCGTGTCGTCGACGCCGTTGTTGCAGATCTCCGTGGAGCAGGCGTCACCGATGCCGTCGCCGTTGCTGTCGGCTTGATCCGGGTTGGAGACGTTGGGGCAATTGTCGACGGCATCGGGGATGGTGTCGCCATCGCTGTCAACGGGGTCGATGGTGAAGGAGATGCTGACTTGGCTGCTTTCGCCTTGGCTGTCTGTCGCGGTGACCGTGACGGAGTGCGTGCCCTCGCCCAGGGGCGCGTCGAGGGTGAAGGACCAGTTGCCGTCTTGGTCGGCCGTGGTGGTGCCCACCACGACGCCGTCGATGGTGATGACCACCGTGGCGCCTGGTTCGGCCGTGCCGCTGAGCTCGGTCACGCCGGTGACCGTGCTGCCATCGAGGGGCGCGGTGATCGTGACGGCCGTGCTGGTGTGGCTGTCGACGGTGAAGGTCACCGTGGCCTGGGCCGTGTTGCCGGCGGCGTCGGTGGCGGTGGCCGTGAGGCTGTGGTTGCCATCGTCCAGGGGCGCGTCGAGGGTGAGGGTCCAGTTGCCATCTTGGTCGGCCGTGGTGGTGCCGACGACCGTGCCGTCGATGGTGATGACCACCGTGGCACCGGGTTCGGCCGTGCCGCTGAGCTCGGTCACGCCGGTGACTGTGCTGCCATCGAGGGGCGCGGTGATCGTGACGGCCGCGCTGGTGTGGCTGTCGACGGTGAAGGTCACCGTGGCCTGGGCCGTGTTGCCGGCGGCGTCGGTGGCGGTGGCCGTGAGGCTGTGGTTGCCATCGTCCAGGGGCGCGTCGAGGGTGAGGGTCCAGTTGCCATCTTGGTCGGCCGTGGTGGTGCCGACGACCGTGCCGTCGATGGTGACGACCACTGTGGCGCCAGGTTCGGCCGTGCCCGTGACCTGGGTGAGGCTCTGGAGGGCCTGGCCGTCGGTGGGGGTGCTGATGGCGACGCTGGTGCTGGTGTCGATGGTGAAGCTCACCGTGTCTTGGGCGGTGTTGCCGGCGGCGTCGGTGGCGGTGGCGATGAGGCTGTGCTCACCTTCGCTCAGGGCCGCGGTCACGGGGAGGCTCCAGTTGCCGCTGGCGTCCGCCGTGGTGGTGCCGACGACCGTGCCGTCGATGGTGACGACCACTGTGGCGCCGGCTTCGGCCGTGCCCGTGACTTGGGTGAGGCTCTGGAGGGCCTGGCCGTCGGTGGGGGTGCTGATGGCGACGCTGGTGCTGGTGTCGATGGTGAAGCTCACCGTGTCTTGGGCGGTGTTGCCGGCGGCGTCGGTGGCGGTGGCGATGAGGCTGTGCTCACCTTCGCTCAGGGCCGCGGTCACGGGGAGGCTCCAGTTGCCGCTGGCGTCCGCCGTGGTGGTGCCGACGACCGTGCCGTCGATGGTGACGACCACTGTGGCGCCGGCTTCGGCCGTGCCCGTGACTTGGGTGAGGCTCTGGAGGGCCTGGCCGTCGGTGGGGGTAAGGAGGCTCACGTAGGTGGTGGCGTCGACGGTGATGGCGATGGCGTCATCGCCGGTATAGCCAAAGGCGTCGACGACGCTGGCGGTGAGGGTGTGGGGCCCGTCGGCGAGGGTGCTGGGGATGGCGAAAGTCCAGGTGCCGTCTGCGGCGACGGTGGTGTTGCCGACGGGGACGCCGTCGACGAAGAGGGTGATCACCGCGTCGGGGTCGCCCGTGCCGGAGAGGGTGGGCGTGTTGTCAGTGGTGACTTCGCCATCGTTGGGGTTGGTGATGGCGATGAAGCCCATAAAGGGGCAGTAGGCCAGGGCAGCGCAGAGCACGGCGTCGGGATCGCCGTCGCCCGTGGCGCCATGGCTGGTGCCGTTGCCCGGCCACTCGGTGAGGGCGCGGGAAGCGGTGAGCCCGCCGATGCCGTTGTTGAAGTCAGCGATGATGCTGCCCCCCTGGAAGGCGATGAAGCCGCCGCCGCCGCCGCCGCCTGGTCCTTCCGATTCGAAGGCATTGCCCGTAGGTGTGCTCTGGTCGCCGCCCTTTCCTCCGGTCGCGTAGGCGGCGATCCCAGCGAGTTGGTGCGTTCCCAAGTAGATGGCGCCACCACCGCCGCCGCCGCTGGGGGCGTCGTTGTGGGTGCCGAAGGTATTGGAGCCTGCCGCGCCATTGGCCCGGATCTCACCGGTGCCGCCGAGGCTCAGGGCCTGGACGAGGACGATCCCGCCGCCGTTGCCGCCGACGCCGCTGGCAGCGTTGTTGGCGTCGCCCGCGCCACCGCCGCCGCCCATGAAGAGGCGACTCAAGGGATCGTTGTCGAGGGGGCGTCCGCCGAGACCGCCGACTTCATAGCGGAAGTTTCCTCCCCAGAGGGGGTCACCGGGCGGGACCGTGAGGGCGTCGCGATCATTTTGGCCATAGGAATAGCCACCGCGTCCGCCACCCGAGCTGTCATGGCGCTGGTTGTCGTTGCTGATGACCTGGGGATCGAGGAGCCAGCCGGGGTGGTTGTCCATGATGCCTTGGCCGGTCCAGGGGTTGCCGTTGTTGCCGTTGGCGCCGCCGCCGCCGCCGGCGTTGTGGCTGTTGCCGCCGCCACCGCCGTTGGCGGGTGCGCCGCGGCCGAAGCCGGCGCCCAGGGTAAGATAAAGGCTGTGCCCACCGGCGATACCCTCGCCTTGGCCGCCACCAAAGACCGGGTTGGTAGAGCGATAGCCGCCGATGTAGTTGGCGGCAGCGTCCGAGACGTTGGGCTGAGCGCCGCCACGGAAGCCACGGCCGCTCACGTCGATGCGCCCATCCAATTGCACGTGGCCCTGGACGCTCAGGGCGACGATGCCGCCGCGTTGCCCATCCCACGGTGGCGCGACCACAGAGGCGCCGGCACTGACCGTTAGGGCAGATGGCTGGGGGACCCGCACGACCTGGGTGTTGGCGTCGGCGCGGTAGGAGAAGGCCAGCCCACCTGGCTTGTTCGCCAAGTCCAGGGTGATGACATCGCCACTGACGCTGAGCACATGTGCGAGCTCATAGTTCCCGGCGCCAGCGAGATCGAGCACTTCGCCAAAGGCGACCGTGTCCGAGGTGTCGATCACTGCCCCTTGCATCTGCATGATCAAGAGCAGATCCCCGGCGCCCAGATCGATCCGGCTGTAGACCCCTGCCGGGCCGGCCAGATCGGCGACGTTGGTGACGGCGATGTGATCGCTCCCCGCCGCTGCGTCGAGGGCCAAGACGGCGTAGGTGTTGAGGATCGTGTCGGCGGTGTCGACGACCACGACGCCATCGCGTCGGCTCTGGGCCTCGGCCTGGGGGCTGTAGCAGACCAGCAACGTTGCCAATGAGAGTGCCGTGACGAAGGGGGACAGGTATCTTCTTGGAGAGGTCGCATTCATCAGGAGATCCTTTGGCTTCGCAGGAGTGTGGCGGTGGCGTGCGAAAAATCAAGGGTCAGTGGTTACAGGGGACAGGGGTCCCACGCGGTGCTCGGCGTTGGGGCGGCCCCAACGAGGTCACGAGCGCCGAGTGGTCTGAGTGGAATACGAGCTGCCTCCCGCCAAAAGGACGGTGGCACCTGCATCTTCGGGCAGGGAGGAGTGTAGTTCGTCACGGCTGGGCGATCAAGGCGCGATCAGACGCCGAGGGCAGCATGGCTGGGCCGGGCCCTTTCGCTGCGCCCGCGTCAGTGGGTCTTCGGTCGCTGTATGCCGCGGTGTCGAGGAGGTGTCTAGCGATGGATGCGGCGCCGCTGCCACCCCCCAGCGAGGCCAAAGGCCAGTGCCAGCAGCCACAGTGGCGCAGCGGGTGAGCGATGCTGAGGCTGGACGGCGCAGCTCTGCCCACCAGCGAGGTGGTGGCCGTCGGCGATGTCGCTGGGGGAAGTTGGGGGCTGGGGATCGCTAGGATCCGTGGGGTCAACGGGATCGACGGGACCTTCAGCGCAGGCTGGGCTGCCGTGGCAGTCGGGATCGGCGCAGTCGACGAGGCCGTTGCCGTTGTCGTCGCGTTCGTTGTCGCAGATCTCACCGTGAATCCAACAGGTGGGATAGTCGAAGCAGGTTGGGTCGAGGCAGTCGACGAGGCCGTTGCCGTTGTCGTCTTGGCCGTTGTCGCAGAGCTCGGGTTGGCAGTGGAGGGCGGTGGCGCAGGCCGGGTCGGCGCAGTCGACGAGGCCGTTGCCGTTGTCGTCTTGGCCGTTGTCGCAGAGCTCGGGT
>CAYVQF010000067.1:0-7544 GCA_964454015.1 uncultured Myxococcales bacterium | reverse complement strand
GGGCGGTGGCGCAGGCCGGGTCGGCGCAGTCGACGAGGCCGTTGCCGTTGTCGTCCTCACCGTTGTCGCAGATCTCAGTTTGGCAGTGGAGGGCGGTGGCGCAGGCCGGGTCGGCGCAGTCGACGAGGCCGTTGCCGTTGTCGTCCTGGCCGTTGTCGCAGAGCTCGGGTTGGCAGTGGAGGGCGGCGGCGCAGGCTGGGTCGGCGCAGTCGATGAGGCCGTTGCCGTTGTCGTCCTGGCCGTTGTCGCAGAGCTCGGGTTGGCAGTGGAGGGCGGCGGCGCAGGCTGGGTCGGCGCAGTCGATGAGGCCGTTGCCGTTGTCATCGCGGCCGTTGTCGCAGATTTCGGGGCGGCAGTGGAGGACATCGGCGCACTGCGGATCTTGACAGTCGATGAGGCCGTTGCCGTTGTCATCGCGGCCGTTGTCGCAGAGCTCGACGCAGGTCAGGCGCAGGGTGTACGAGGTGCTCCCGGCGTGGGTGTCGACCATGAGCCACTGGGGCTGGGAGGCGCGGGTGAAGCGCAAGTATTCCGTGACGCCTTGGCCTTTGGTGCTGTGTTCACTGCAACTCTGGGCGGCACAGGTGCCTTCGAGGAGGTAGAGATCCAAGTTCCCTGTCTCGGGCATCTCGAGGTGAGCCTCGACGATGATGCCTTGGACCACGTCCACCGACCAGGCTTGTTCTGGGCCTGGGTTGCGGTTGGCGCTGACACAGGCGTTGTCTCGCCATACGGTGACGCCCTGCGTGGTGTCGCCGTGGATGACGTCGCCGCAGCGCAGGGGTTGGGCCTCGGTGCAGGCGGTGACGAGACAGGCGGCGTGCTGGGCGCAGCTCGGGTCTTGGCAATCGACGAGGCCGTTGCCCGTGTCATCGATGCCGTTGGTGCAGTCTTCGACGTCGACGATGTAGTTGCCCAAAAAGGACCAGAAATAGTCGACTTTGGTGCTGACCCCATACTGGGTACACCACCAATCACCATAAGAAGTGACCCCGGCCACGTATTCGATGCCGTTGAAGACGACGAAGGCCGGTCCGCCCGAGTCGCCGCTGCAGGGGCCGCCCGTGTTCTGGGCGTAGAGGAGGGAGCCAGCGGGCAGCGGGTTGACGCTCCAAGGGTTGCCGGAGACGTTGCAGCCGGCGGCGCTGGAACACTGCCGGAGCAAAGGCAAGGTGACCTTGAGCTTGACCTCGGAAGATCCCGTCTCGGTGTCGCCGAAGCCCACGAACTCCATGTTGAGGTTGCCTTCATGTTCAGGGCCGATGGCCAATGACTGGGGCAGGGCGCGGATGGGTTGGATGTGATCCGGCGCCGGTGTGGCCAGCCGGATGAGGCCGATGTCGTTCTTGACGTCCCAGCGATTGTATTGAGGATGTCTGATTTTTTGGGCCGATTGGCGCGTGTGGGTGAAGGTCCCAGGGCTGTTGCCGAAGCGCACCTCGATGGTGGTGTTGCTCTCCAGGCAGTGGGCCGCGGTGAGGACGTAGTCCTGGGCGATCAACGTGCCTGAGCACTGAAAGCGACCACCCTCGTAGAGGGCCACGACGGCTTGATGGGCGGCGCTGGTGTCGGGCGTGCCATAATAAATGGCTTGTTCCAGGGAGAAAGCCCCTTGGCTCTCAGGGCCCTCTTCAACGCAGGCGGCCGCGATGGGCAACAACGCGACCCAGGCCAGCCATTTTCTCAAAAACATTGACATTCCTCCATTTTGACCATGCGGCTTGGCGCAACCACGCGCCTTTTCATTCGACGCCACCTGCGAGGATGTGTCAAGGGTCGTGCACAAAAAGCCAACAAATACGTGACGCTGGGTGGTCAATGGTGGCGGGTGTGGTTGATGGGCCGGGATGTAGAAGAGGGTGAGAGAAGCTGCGCAGGTGTGGGGGCTGACGCTGTCCCGGGAAGACCCTGGTTGGGATCCATGACAACCCCATGAGAGAAGTGGTGGACGCGCCCGGCGCGGCGGGTTGCCGCCGCCCCTAGTGGCTCCATGAAGCGGTCCCCAGAGGGTGCGCCCGGTCGTCGGGGGCACGGGGGGCATCACTACGGGCCCATGCTGGGCCATTGGTCCTGGGTCGCCGTTGGCGCGGCGCGCCGGTGGGGTCGACGGGCGCGCGAAGTTGCGTCAGCGGCAGTGAGGGCGACTACTCTTTGTCGCAGAGGGCCTTGGCCTCTTCGATGCGGGCATCGAAGGCTTCGCCAGAGAGGTTGAACTTCTTGGCGGCCTCGAAGACCTTCTTCACGTGGAAATTGCAGGAGTACTTCATTCCGGGGACGTGGGTGTCCAGGACGACTTGGCCGAGCTGGAGGAAACACTTTTTCGCCAGTTCTTGGGCAGCTCCCTTGGCCCACTCGGACTCGAGCTCGGCGAGGCGGTCGATATTGTAGGTGCAGTTGAAGGGGATCTCGGCTTTCTTCTCGCCGATGAAGGTGTCGACTTCGGCGACGATCTCGGGGATGACGGCAGCGAGATCCACTTCCTTGCACAGGGTCTCAGCGGCTGCCTTGTCTTTGCCAGTCTTCTCTGCGGCGTCGCTCAAGCGGAAGCACATGGTGTGGCGGTCTTCGAGCTTGGTGCTGTTGTCACGGGCCTCGGTGAGTTGGGTCGTGAGGCCGACATGGGCGGCTTCGAAGAACTTGGCGCAAGCCTCTTTGATGCCCGCTGGGGTGTCATCGTCTTCGAGCAAGTAGCAGCCCGTGGGCGTCTCGGTCCACTTGGCGTCAGTGATGGCGGCCTCGATGTCCTTGATGTCCTCCTTGGCGCGCTCTTCCATGTATTTTTTGGCCTCTTGCTCGAAGACCTTCTCGAGACAGCCTTTGAACTCATCACACTTGGAGTGTTTGGTACAAGCCAAAATGGCCTTGCTGTCTTCCTTGTCCTTGTCCTTCTCACAGTCTTTGACGAACTCGGCCTTGTCGCCAGCTTCGCCTTTGCCTTCACATTCGACGAGCATGTCGTAGAACTTCTCGCACTCAGATTTGCTGCAGGCGCTCAGACCCATGACGATGACGGCGAGGATACTCAAGAAAATCACACGACGCATAGGAACCTCCCAAAAGAAGAGATAAGGGCTTCGTCTCCGACGGGCGTTCAGGTTGCCGGAGACCCGAGAGAATGCGGCCACGAAGGAAAGAGAGGGCCACAACCTTTATCGCGCACCCATAAGAGATCTGGGATGGCTTTGGCAAGGGTGCAGCGTCTGGTTGGTGTGTTGGCGTGGAGGCCCATGGGCGGGACGGCTAGTCTGTCGCGGTGGCGAGCTGGGCCGCGATGGCGCTGGTCGTGGTCACGTAGGCGAACCCGAAGGCCAGGTTGAGGAGGGAAGCCAGGTGCATCTCTTCGTTGATGGAGCCCGTGCCGTCGGCGAGGAAGAAGACGCGGTGGTCGCGGTAATAGGCGTCGCGGGCGGTAGATTCGCAGCACATGTTGGTCATGATGCCGGTGATGACCAGGTCCTCGATGGCGAGGCAGCGCAGCACCGTGCCGAGATCGGTGTCGTAAAAGGCGGAGTAGCGGTGTTTTTGCACGACCTTTTCCACGGGCAGCGGTCGCAGCGTGGGGTGGATTTCGCTCTCGGGGGTGCCTTCGATGCACTGGCCCTGCCACCACCAGCCCATGACTCCCAGGTCGAGGTGGTTGGCGTGGTGGACGTGTTGGGTGAAGATGACTGGGCGTCGGGCCTGGCGAAAGGCGCCGACGAGTTGCTGCAGGCGCGGCAAAATGGCCAGGCCGCCACAAGTAAAGGTGGGGGAAGCGGGGTCGAGGAAGAAGCGCTGCATGTCGATGACGAGGAGGGCGCTGCGCTGGACGTCGAGGTGCATGGGGTGTTGGTTGAAAGGCTGGATGTGGTCGAGCCAGGTCTGGGCTTTGGCGTCGAGATTGTCCGTGTTGACGTAGGCGGTCATGGGGCTCCTGGGAACATGGGGGGAGAGAGGCTCTGAGCCGCGGCAAGCGCAGCGCCCGCTGGCCGCCAGGCCTGGCGGTGGCGCGAGGGGCGGACGCAGGCGCGGGGGGCACGACATTAGCCATGCGTGGTGGTGATGACCAGCGACGGCGGCGTGAGGGGGCGCCAATGGCGGGTGGTGCAGCGGTGGTGGCGGGGCGCAGGCGCGGTGGCGGCTCAAGAACGGCGCCGGGTGCGCCCGAGGAAGGTGGCTCCCAAAAGGAAGAGCAGGAGCCAGGTGCCCGTCGTGGTGGGGGCGGGGAGGCTTTGGCAGCCGCTGTCGGCGCTGGCGTGATTGCGCTTGTTGAGGGGGTGGTCGGCGTATTCTTCGGGATGGGAGCAGGCGCTGAAATCGACCCAGTCGGGGGTGCGGCGCGGCAGACGGACGTAGTCGTCCTCAGCCACGCACTGGGGGCTGCTCTTCCACACGGGGGCGGTGGTGCCGACCAAGGTGGCTTGGACCTCGACGCAGAGCGGGAAGGCTTCTTCGGGGACATCCATGAGGCTCTGCCCCTTGGCGCAGGGCGTGGTCAGGGTCCCCAGGGTCTGGGACGCGCTGGTGGCGATGAGCTCACAGATGAGCCACGGGTTGGCGTCGTGGGTGCCAGAGAGGGTCCAGGAGAGGGAGACGCGGGGCCGGTAGCGGTAGGCATCGATCCACTCGAAGCCGCAGTTGTAGCGGATGGAGCCCGAGCCGTAGTCGCAGTCGGGGGTCCAGCAGCGCTCGTAGACGGCGTGCTCGTGCTCGGCGAAGGTGACGTCGGTAGTGCTGAGCTCCGTCGGGAGGGTGAGGGCGGCGGCGCGGGTGTGGACCGCGATGTCGAAGTGGAGTTGGTCGCTCCAACCCGTTGGCGCGCTGCCCGCGACGCGATAGGTGGCGTTTTCGTCGAGGGTGGCCTCTGGGACCCAGACGAGGGCTTCGAGGAGGGGCGCGTAGAAGGTGTGACCTGCCACGGGTTCTTGGGCGGGGCCGGTGACCTCCAGGACGAAGGCATCGAAGGCGCAGACGCTGGCGACACCCGTGTAGCTGATGGGGATGAGCACGGGTGCATCGGGCGGCTGGTCGATGACGTCGGCGTCAGGGGGGATGAGGTCACAAAAAGGCGGGAAGGCGTGGCTCGGTGCGGCCGTGAGCAGCAGGGCGGCGAAAGCGACAGCGGCGAGTGCAGAGCGAAACATGGCGGTGCTCCTCCCAGGGCTTCGATGGACGTCACCAACGCGTGCAACTCTCTTTGTAGCGAGGGGCGAGGGCGCTGGCAAATCGGTTCTGGGCGATCTGCGAGGGGCCATGGCGCCTCACGGTCAAGCTGGGCTCGCGTGCTGGTGACTTCTGGGATCCACCTCCCCAGGGCGTCGCGCCCAACGGCTCTGGGGTGGAGGTGGCGCGCCGGCGGCGGGCTCGGCGTGTGCGGGTCATGGCGCCGGGAGGAAGCGGCCATACCAGTCGAGCACCTGCGCCCAGAGGCGATGCCAGGCGGCCTCGGGGACGAAATGGCCCGCGTGGGGGATGTCGAGATGGGAGAGGCGCTGCGGCTGGGTGCGGTAGTGGGGCGAGAGGCGGTGGTGAAAGTCGCGGGCCTCGTGGGGCGCCACCACCTCGTCGTCGTCGGCGTTCACCGAGAGGAGGGCGCGCGGGAAGAAGGCTTCGGGCTGGGTGTGGGGTTGGAGGGTGGCGCCTTCGGGCCAGACGGGTGAGCCGAGGATGGGGGTGATGACGGAGAGGCGCGGCTCGACGAGGGCGGCGCCGTAGGTGATGTAGGCGCCCATGGAGATGCCTCCGAGTCCCAGACGTTGGGGGTCGGCCAGACCGCGGTCGACGAGGGCGTCGATGAGCCCGGGGAGCTCGGCGACGCTGGCTTCCAGGACCCGTGCTAGGTTATGGCTGGCCGTGGGTGGGGCGAAGCGGGTGTCGAAGTCGGGCCAGCGGCGCGCGCCGTGGCCGACGGCGTCGATCCCGATGACTCTAAAGCCCGCGCGCGCCAGGCTGTGTAGCTCTGGGGTCTGGATGCCGATGTCGACGCCGAGGCCGTGGTAGAAGAGGATGGTCCCGGCGATGGGCCCGTCTTGGGGCTCGCAACGCCGCAGGGGGATGTGGCCGATCACGGCGCGTTCGTCGCAGAGGTGCATGGTGTTCCTCGTTGGGGCAGCACCACTTGCTCCCCCGGTGGTGGGCTTTGCTATCAGGATAGGGCCGCGTTCTCAACGCGCAGCGTATCGACGCTTGGAAACCATCGCGGAGGATGTGCACCTGCGCCGCCGCCGGGTCGACACGCAGGATGGTCTGGGTGACCGAGACCGTGTTGTCGTCCGTGGACGCACATGGGATGCCTCGCGAGGCTTGGCCCGCGGCGGATGAGATGAGCGCGGACCCTTGCTTCGCTTGGCGCAGGTCGAATTGGATGTTGAGCGGGGGCCGGGCTTTCGCCAGATGGAGCCCGTCCCGGCGTTTGCGTTTTGACTGCGCCTGGGTGTATGCGACACATTGGGGCCCAGGGGCGCAGAAGCCGTGAGGGGTTAAGTCTGCCGATGGAGTCGTTGTGACAGGACGGGAAGAAAGGGCGACGCGAGGGAACAAGAACAAATTTTCGACTTTTGGTGGGGTCTTTACGCCGTCGATCCTCACCATCATCGGCGTGATTTTCTTCATGCGCGCCGGTTTCGTGGTGGGTCAGAGCGGGGTGTGGTCGGCGCTGCTGATCCTGGTGATCGCCAAGCTGATCACCTTCACCACGGGCCTGTCCATCTCGGCTATCGCCACCAACGCCCCCGTCAAAGGTGGGGGCGCCTATTTTTTGATTTCTCGCTCTCTGGGGCCGGAGTTTGGCGGGGCGATCGGAGTCACCCTCTTTTTTGCGCAAGCTTTCTCCGTGCCCTTTTACATTCTCGGTTTCGTCGAGGCCCTGACCATCGTCTATCCCAGCCTGGCCCCCTTCGCTTGGCTCATTGGCCTGATCACGGCGACGATCCTCTTTGGCATCAACTATGTCGGCGCCGACTGGGCGATCCGATTCCAGTACGTGATTTTGGCGCTCTTGGCTGCGTCGGTCTTAGCGGTCTTTGGCGGGGCCCTCATGCGTTTCGACGTGAGCACTTTGGCGGAGAACGCCGAGCCCCTCTACAGCCAGGAGAGCTATGGTTTTTGGGCGATGTTCGCCATCTATTTTCCTGCCGTCACGGGGATCATGGCGGGGGTCAACATGTCTGGGGATCTGCGCAACCCGCAGCGCTCGATTCCCCGGGGTACGCTGGCGGCGATTGGGATCGGCTTCGCCGTTTATGCCCTGCAGATCGTTCTGCTCGGCGGGGCGATGGAGCGGGGGATGCTCCAGGACGCCTCCTACGAGGGCATGGTGAATCAGGCCTTTCTCGGCTTGGGCTTTCTCGTGGTGATCGGAGTGTATGCGGCGACCCTGTCGAGCGCCATGGGCTCGTTTCTAGGGGCGCCGCGCATTCTCCAAGCCTTGGCCAAAGACGATATTTTCGCGCCGCTCAAGTATTTCGCCAAAGGACGCGCCAAGGGTGATGAGCCGCGGCGGGCGTTGGTCTTCACCTACGGGTTGACCGTCGCGGTCATTGGCTTGACGGCGCTGGATAGCGAGG
>CAYVQF010000066.1:0-29320 GCA_964454015.1 uncultured Myxococcales bacterium | reverse complement strand
ATGATTCCGGCGCCTTGTCGATCCTCTGGAACTATGCGCTACACGCTCCTAGCCTGCGCCCCTGCCAGCTCCCACCAGCGCCGCCAACAGCGGCTCCAGCGCCGCCACCTGCAAGCCTGCCGCGGCCGAGGCCAGGAACTCACCGGCGTCCAGGCCTGCCTCGCGCGCATAGCGCAGCGCCTGCAAGGCCATGTCTACCTTGTCCAAGCTGCGCACCCACCGCGCCTCGGCGCTCTGACCCGCCTCGAAGTCCTGCCACAGCTCAGCCAGAGCCTGGGCCTGGGGCAGCGGCGCGAGCAGATGCTGCAAGGCCGCCCACTCCGCCACATGCTTCTCCCCTGGCGTCATGGGGTCCACGGGCGTCACGTCGCCCACCACCACCTCCGCCAGGTCGTGCAACAAGGCCATGGCCATGGCCCGCTCGCGATTGACCTCGGGGGGACACAGCAAGAGGGCCAAGGTCGCCACGCCCCAGGCGTGGGCTGCCACACTCTCCGGAGCGGCCACGCCGCGCAGCACCCAACCGCGCCGTGGCAGCGCCTTGAGGCCGTACCATCGTTCACCCAGCACCCGCAACAGGGTCAGGGCCTCGTCGTCGTCAATCATGGACCCACCACGCGTCAGGCAGAGGAGGAAACCACGCCACGCCCGTGGCAGCGCAGAGGCTTCATGGCACATCTTCGGGCGCTGGCCAAGGGGCAACGCCCACGATTTTATCCTTGCGGCGCTACGCCTTTTCGGGTTGAGTGGGCGCCGACGGCGGCGGCCCAAAAGTCCAGCCCTAGTGGCCTGGCTCCCACCCGCCTCTTTTCGACCCCCCACACACGAGGATGATTGGCGCACATGGCATCGGGAACGGCAAAAGCGACCGGCAGAGACGACAAAGAACAACCCACCCTCATCGACGAGGAGGAGGTCGAAATCCGCGAGATGGAGCTCGAGGACCTCCCCAAAGTCTTCGCCCTCGGCGAACGTCTCTTCACCGCCGACAAGTGGCCCGCCCTCTATCGCACCTGGGACGAGTACGAAGTGGTCAACTACTTCGCCTCCGACAGCGACACCTGCTTCGTCGCCGATCTCGGCGGCCAGGTCATTGGCTTCATTTTGGGAACCACAATCGAAAAGCGGCGCAGTGCCTGGACCTACGGCTACGTCGTCTGGCTCGGCGTCGACACGAACAGCGGTCGCCGCGGTATCGGCTCGCAGCTCTTCGCCGCCCTCCAAGAGCGCTTCATCGACCTCGGCGCCCGCATGCTCCTGGTCGACACGGACGCCCGCAACGTCCAGGCCGTGGACTTTTTCAAGAAACAGGGCTTCGGCCACGAAAAGAAGCACGTCTACATGTCCATGAACCTGACCTACCACCCCGACTACAAGCGGCATCGGCGCGCCCTCGGCTCAGGCCGACACACGGGGCCACGTGCCAACGACGGCCCATCCACCCGCGGAGGGCACTGCGATGACCCCACTAGCTGATGTACGCCGGCGGATCTCGTCAGGCCGCCTGGTCGCCAACCTCGTCGAAGCGGTCGAACGCTACAGCCCCTCCTACGCCGAGACCGCCGTGGTCAACCTCTTCGCCGCCTACCTGCGCGGCTGCGGCATAGAGGTCCAGTTCCAGTCCATCCAGGCCGACGATCCTGGCCGCGCCAACCTCATCGTTCGCCTCGGCCCCGAACCCACCTCCCTGTTGTGGGTCGGCCACCTCGACACGGTCACCCGCCAGAACGTCGAGCCCCACCGGCCGCGCATCGTCGATGGCGTCCTCTACGGCCTTGGCGCCGCCGACATGAAATCGGGCTGTGTCGCCGCCTTGGAGGCCGCGCGCGCCCTGGTCGAGTCAGGCGCGCGCCTGCAGCGCGGCCTGGCCTTGGCCTTCGTCGTCGGCGAAGAGGAGTACGGCGACGGCTCCCAAGCCCTGGTCGACGAGATCCAAGCGCCCCTGGTCATCGTCGGCGAGCCCACGGACCTCCTCCCTTGCACCTCCCACTTTGGCTACATGGAGTGTCGCCTGCACGGGGTCGGCAAGCGAGCCCACGCCGCCCTCCCCGAGCGCGGTGCCAACGCCATCCACGCCATGCTGGCCTGGTTGACCCAGATCCTCGAGCTCCAGCCGCCGGGCAACGGCGATGACCTGGTCGCCTTCAACCCGCGGGAGATCCGCGGTGGCTCCCCCTTCTTCGCCGTCGCCGAGGAGTGCTGGGCCTCCCTGGACGTCCACGCCCCCCCCGGCCTGGACACCCAGCACGTGGCCGATCTCATCGAGGGGGCGCGCCTCTCGGCCCTGCGCCAACACGGCCAAGTCCTCCTCGAGTGGGCCCCCCTCTTCGTCGCCGAAGGCTACCAGCTCCAACCTTCCAAGGCCCTGGACCGCGTGGCCCATGCCTTTGCACTGGCCGGTCTGCCCTTCGCCCCCATCCCCTTTCGCTCCCACTCAGACGCCAACATCTTTTACGCCCACGGCATGCAGCCCATCGTCTGCGGCCCGGGACGCCTGGAGACGGCCCACACCCCCGATGAGTGCGTCGAGCTCGCCCAGGTCGAGCAGGCCGCCCACCTCTACGCGACCCTATTTCACACCCTCTGCGTCGCCTCCTGAGAGCACCGCCGCCACGGCGGGCTCCGATCTCTGGGGCAACCACTTCTGCAGCGCCGCCAACAACAGCTTGGGCTGCACCGGCTTGGCGATGAAATCGTCCATGCCCGCGGCCAAACAGCGCTCCCGCTCCCCCTCCATGGCGTGGGCCGTCATGGCGATGACCGGCACCTCGTGCTGGATCACAGGGGAGCTGGGGTCGCGGATCACCGCCGTGGCCTCATAACCGTCCATCTCGGGCATCTGGCAATCCATCAAGACCAGATCGAAGCGTTCCGCCGCCAGCGCCGCCACCGCCTCCCGCCCATTGTTGGCAACCTCGGCGCTGTAGCCCATCTTCTGTAACAAGCTCAGGGCCACCTTCTGGTTCACCAGATTGTCCTCGACCAGCAGCAGGCGCCGGGCGCGCCGCGTCTCCTCCACCCAATGGCGCGTCACGATCTGGTCTACCGGCCCGTGCCCCTCACGCCGCATCAACACCGTGGTCAACAAGCCGTGCAAGACTTCCAAGGTCAGGGGCGCCGCGGCGTAAGCGGCGAAGCCCAAGCGGGCCAGCCGCGCCGCGTCGCCCCGCACCCCCGTCGCGGTCAGAGCGATCATGGGCAGCGCCGCAAAGCGCGCTTCGGCCTTGACGCGTTGCCCCAAGGCCTCGCCGTCGCCGCATCCCAGCGGCAAGTCGACCAGAAGCACCTGATAGGGCTTGGCGGCAGCAGCAGACGCGTCCAGCGCCTGCCAGGCCGCCTCCACCGTAGTGCAGCGCGTGCACCGCACCCCCATCTGGCGCAAGCGTTCCATGGTCTTCGCCGCACTCTCGTCTTTGTCGTCGACGAGGAGCGCCACCACCCCCTGGGCGAGGTCGGGGTTGCTTGGCCGCCGGCGCGTCGCTGGGGTGAGTGGGCGCAGCAAGTGGACAGTGAAGCGAAAGACCGAACCCTCGCCGACTGCGCTCTCCACACTGATTTCGCCGCCCATCAACGACACCAGCTCCCGGCAAATGGCCAGCCCCAGGCCCGTCCCCCCAAAGCGCCGCGACGTGGACGCGTCGGCCTGGCGAAAAGGCTCAAAGAGCTTCGCTGCCACCTCTGGGGCGATCCCCATCCCCGTGTCGCGCACCTCCCCGTGCAGGCGCACACCCGACTCACCCTCTGCCACACCGCGCAGTTGCAGCGACACCGCGCCGCGCTCGGTGAACTTCAGGGCGTTGCCCAAGAGGTTGGTCAGCACCTGCCGCAGCCGCCCTGGGTCGCCACGCAGCAGCGTAGGGCTCTCGGCATCCACCTCCCAGGAGAAGCGCAAGCCCTTTTCCTCAAAGGGCCGCACAAAAGCCGCCGCCACGTCTTCGACGGTGCTGCGCAGATCGAAATCGAGCATCTCCAGGCTCAATCGACCCGCCTCAATCTTGGAAAAGTCCAAAATATCATTGATGATCGACATCAGATGCTTGCCACTGCTCCGCACCACCTCCACGTAGCCGCGCTGCGTCTCGTTCAGCGGCGTGTCGATGAGGATCTCCGTCATCCCAATGACGCCGTTCATGGGCGTGCGAATCTCATGACTCATGTTGGCCAAGAATTGGCTCTTGGCCGCGTTGGCCGCCTGTGCCTCGGCCATGGCCTGTTCCGAGGCGCGCCGTGCCAGGAGCAGCTCCTCCTCATGGCGCCGCCGCAGCTCGGCGTTGGCAAAGAGCTCGGCGGCGACACTGAGCAAGTCCACCTCGAGGGCGCTCCACTGGGGCAGCGCAAAGACCGCATCGAAGCCCACGAAGCCCAGGCAGGAATCGCCTTCCATCATCGGCAGGGTCAACATCGCGCGAACGGACTGAGCCTCCAAGGTCGCTCTAATCGCCTCCTCGTCCAGGGTCTGGACATCGTCCACGCGGTAGACCTCACCACGCAAATGGGCCGCGACCATGGGCAGCAGCGCGGCAAAGGGCTCACGTTGCAGCCGCGCCATGACCGAATCCACGCCAGACGCGCACCACTCGTGGGTGTTGCGCGCCGTCTGGGTCACATGATCGTAACGAAACAAATAGGCCCTATCCACCTTGGCGAAAGAACCCAGCGTCGCCAACGAGGCGTCGATCGCCGCGTCCAGATCGGCCAGCGGGGTGTTGACGAAGTCCGTCGCCAGGTGCATCAACAGCTCTTGCAGGGCGATGCGCCAGCCCAAGTCTTCCTCGAGCTTTTTGATGGCCGTTATGTCATGGGCCGTCCCGGCGCTGCGGCGCGGCGCCCCATCCTCCCACGCCACCACGCGCCCGCGCACCTGCAACCACCGCCACCCTAGGTCAGCGTCGCGCACCCGGAGCTGCACCAGCAGGTCTTCGCTGTCACCGCGATAGAGATCCTGCGCCGCTTGCATCAGCGTCGCCGTGTCGGCCGGGTGCACCGTCGCTTCGACCAAGCCGTCCAGGTCCACCTTCCCCTCAGCCGTCGGTCCCGTCAGCAGCGCCGCCATGGCGGGCGAACCCACCACCTCGCCCGTGCCCAGGTCATACTCCCACGGCGTCAAGCCGCCGCCCTCCAGCGCGCGCTGCAGTCGGCCTTCGCTGGCCTGCAGGGCCTCGGTCCGCGCCACCACCTCCGCCTCGAGGGTGAAGTGGCGCCGCCGCAACACCGTCACGAAGCCCATCAACAACAGGGTCAACAGCAGCCCCGTGCCCCCCAGCACCCACTCGATGTGGAGATAGGGCGACCACCCGGTGGCACCGCGGCTGATCCGAAGCCCCCAGGCGTGCCCAAAGGCAAAGGCCGGATAGACCAACTCCCCTTCCCTGACGCGCTGAAGCTGCCACGCTCCCCAGGCCGTCGAAGCAAGCGGCCCATCGCCCACACAATAGGGCAGAACTTCCTCTCTGGGTTTGCGCAAACCATCCCGCCAGCACAGCCGCAGGTTCGACCTGCCTCTTTCGGGCGGCTGAGCCACGGCAGCCACCAGGCGCTGCAGATCGACCATGACCCACAGCCATCCCCCCCGCCCAAGCGGCACCTGTGGGCGCATCACCCACAAAAAGGCACCGGGCAGCCCTGTCTGCCGCAACCACGGCAGTGGCAGCGCCTGAAGCGAGGGCCCACGCAACGCCGCCTCTTCGAGGCTGGCGACGATCACCTCTCGCAGGCCAAAGGCCTGCAGATGGCGGCCGGGCGCGTCTTCGCCGATCTCCCAGTAGGGTCCTTCGCCACCCTGGGGCGCATCGGGCCACCACCCCAACGCCGGCACAGCGGGGCTCGCCAAGGCCAACTGGGCGAACCCTGTGAACTCCTCTGCCGAGACGTGTTCGCTGTGTTCCATGAAGTGTGCCAGCGTCACGAAGCCCTCTTCCAGCCAGGCCAATCGGCTGCGCAACACCTCCAGGCGCGCCTCGGCCTGGCCGAGAAAGACCTCCTGCTGGCGCTGCTCCTCGGCGACATCGCCCAAAAAGACCAGGAGCAGGGTCACCCCGAGGCCGCAGACGCCGGTCATGAGCAGCTCGAGATGGCGCCACATCCCCTGACGCGCCACTGGGCGCCGGGCCCGCACGGCCAGGCCCCCCATCCCGAGCAGCAACAGGGTCAACACCCCCAACACCGCCACAATGACGGGCGCTCGGGCATTGGCCCGCTTCCTCGTCCAGGCTTCTGTCGGCGTGTCGACCCCCACCACGGCCAGCACTGCCCCACTCGACCGATGGTGAATCGGTGCCAGGGCGGTCACAAAACGACCGAACTCATCGCGATAGGGCCCCACGACCTGGACGCGGCCACGGGCCAGCGTCGCCAGCAGCGCCAAGGGCGCCTTCTCATAGATGTCACCCGGCGCTGACGACCACGCCTGCCCCGGCGGCATGGCCTCAGGACCAAAGCGAATCGCCCCAGTGCGCAACGCCACGGTGAAGATCATGGGGTTGCCCATGGCCTCCCCATGGGCACGCAACTGCGCCGTGATGCCTTGGTAGGCCTCGGACTCGGCATCACTCTCGGCAAAGGCGAGCGCCTCGACGGGGGTGGATTCCAAAGCTTGGGCGATGGCAAGGGCCTCAGACTGCAAGAGCGCCGCGATCTGGGACGTCGTCATTTGCCCGCGCCATTCCGTGAGGGCGCCCCCTGCCAGCACGATGATCGCAATCGCCCCGGGGAGCACCCACCGCGCAAAGGCGCCCCTCAGTGGCGTCGCCAACCGCTGTGCCCGAAGTCGGTGCCGCATGGCGGCGGCGGCGATCACCCCGGCGAGGAGGACCAGGCCATAGGCCCACCCACCCGACGTGATCCGTCCCAGGTGATTGAATTGCGCGCCATAGCCCACCAGGGTGCCGCCCCCCATCGCCATCAACCCAATGGCCAACGCTAGGCCCGAGCCCTCCCCATCGCCCCGCATCCGCACCAACAGACACCGGGCGGCCCCCAGCAAGGCCACGTCCATGGGCACCACCATCAGCCACAGACGCCACTCTGGCCGCCCCCAATGCACCGCCACGATGATGATCACCGCCAGTACCGGCACCGACCACGCCAGGTACCGCCCCAAGCAACAGCGGCGCGCAAATTCCAACAACACCAAGGTTGCGGCGAAGAGAAAGCCGTGGGCCACGGGTCCCCAGTACCACCCACCCCAGCGATACCCGACCACTAACGCGGCGATGTGCAGCCCCAAAAAGAAGGTGCTCCCTGCCAGCGTCCACCAAGGCAAGCGCGCATCGCCCCAACGCGCCTTGGCCACGGCCATGACCGTCACTTGCAGGAGCACGACCACGCTCAGCGCTGCCAAATAGTCGCCCTGGCTGTCGAGAACATCGAACATCGTCGCGTGCCCCACCTGTCAGCCCAGGTGCTTACTCATCCTTTCCGGCGAGCAAGCACACCCAACGCCCTTCAATGGTTCGGCGATTCGCCACACCGCAGTAGATGACCACCAAGCACTATCCTCGCGGAGACCACCCAAGTGCAACAGGGCAAGCGTCAAAGTATTCCACGGACCGGCACCAAGTTCTCACACCCGCATCGTTTTCCACCGGCCGCTCCGCATCCGCATGAAGAGGGTCAAGCCGAGGGTGGTGATGAACGCCGTCGCCGCCGCCCAGGCGCCGATGAGGCCGTAGTCCAGCACCCGGCCAATCACGAAGACCCCGGGGATGAGCAGCCCCCACACCATGGTCAGGGACGCCACCATGGGCCAGCGGGTGTCGCCGGCCCCACGGATGGCCGAGCCCGTGACCATGCCCAGGGCATCGAAGATCTGAAAGACCGCCGCAAAGATGAAGAGCGCCCGGGTCAAGTCCACCACCACGGGGTCGCGGTTGAAGGTGAAGGCCAAGGGCGTCCGGAAAGCCAGAAAAAACAGCCCCATCATCCCCATGAAAGACATGGCCGTCACCAAAGCAGAGCGAATGCTCCGCTCTGCCGAGGGGACATCCTCGGCGCCGAGATACTGCCCCACCAGGGTCGTCGCCGCCATGCCTATCGCCACCCCCGGCATGAAGGAGAGATGGAGAATCTGCATGACGATGGTGTGCGCCGCCAGCGCTTCGCGTCCCAAACCAGCGACAAAGACCGTGAACAATGCCCACCCGCCGCTCTCGAAGAGCCAGGTCACCCCAATGGGTAAACCAATCCGCAGAAAGCGGCGCAGCTCTCCCAGATGCGGCGCCCGCACCACCCGCGTCTGGTAGCGCGCGTGGTGAGTGCGCCCGAAGAAGACCACGAGGTAGACCACGGCACCTACGGCCTGCGACAGCACCGTCCCCAGCGCCGCCCCCACCACTCCCAGGGCCGGAATGGGACCCAGGCCGAAAGCCAAGACATAGGTAAAGGGGATATTCAACACCATCATGAAGAGGGAGATCTTCATGGGGGTCTTCATGTCGGCCAGGCCGCGAAAATAACTCGAGAAAATGAACTCGACAAAGACGAAGAGTGCCCCGTGCAGGCGCAAGACCAGGTAGGCGTGTCCCAGGTCCACCACATCGGCGTCGGCGCCCATCATCCCCAACAAGGGCCCCACCAATGGCACCAGCGCCAGCTCCACCAGCAGCACCCCCACCAGCGCCGCATAGCCCGCCTGCCACACCATGGTCGCACATTCCCCTTTGCGATCGGCGCCAAAGGCTTGGGCGACGAAGGTCGTCACCGCCGTCCACGTCCCGGTGAAGATCGACAGCATCGAGAAGGTGAGCATGGCCGTCAGGCCTACCGCCGCCTGCTCCGAGGTGCCCAGCCAACCCATGTAGAGGGTGTCCATCACCCCCATGACCGACATGGAGAGCATGGAAATCACGATGGGATAGGCCAGCTTGACCACCTCTGATATGCTACCGGGACGCTGCATCGCTCTTCTCGTCACTGCACCCGACCACAGCCACTCCATGGCGCGGCGCAAGGTTGGGCAAATAAGCACAACCGCCCCCCCAGCGCAATGCCCAAGGTGCTGCATTGCCAAGCACGGGGCCACAGGCTATGTATGCACTGGGCCCACGGCCCACGGATCGAGAACGCCCCTGCAGGAGAACGCCCCATGGCCTTTCGCTTCTCGTTGTTGACCCTCCTGACCCTCTTCGCCTTCACCGCCTGCGGCGGAGACTCCCCCAAAGGCCCCACCGACCTGGGCCCCGAATTCGCCGACGTCATTGACGACCAGCTCGACCCAAGCGACCTCGCCCCAGACGCCCCGGACCTCGTCCAACCGGACAGCAGCGACCTCTCCCTGGATCAAACGGAAGACACGCCCCAAGAAGTCGCCGACGCGGGCGACCTCACGGACCTCACGGACCTTAACGACCTCAATGACCTCCAAGATCTCGTCGACTGGGCCGAGCTCCCCCCCCAGGACCTCGTCGACACGGACGACCTCCCCGATCTGCCCCCCGGCCCGGCCACCATCCACGCCGACTTCCCCTCGGGCAACATCAGCGTCCTCGCCCGCCTCGATGACCAAGGCGCCGCGTGGTCACTGGCCATCCGCAGCGACAACGACAGCACCTCCTTCCCCGCCAACTGGCGCACCTGGTGGTACTTCCGCATCGACAACGCCCGCACCGACGTCGACACCCAGCTCAACATCGGCGCCCACGGTTGGTTCTACGACTACCTCCCCATCTACTCCTACGATCAAGAGAACTGGGTCCACTTCGCACCCACCGAGGTTCGACTCAACGGCACGGTGCTCGAAATCACCAAGCGCTTCACCGCCCCCACCGTCTGGGTCGCCCGTTTCTTCCCCTACACCCACGCCGACCTCGCCAAATACCTCGACAGCATCGACGGCCACCCGGCCCTCACCCGCACCCAGCTCGGCCTCTCCTCCCAAAACCGCAGCATCGAGATGCTGACCATCACCTCGCCGGCCCCGCCCTCCCTGACCAAACAGCGCATCTGGATGCACGCCCGCACCCACCCCGGCGAAACCGGGCCCTCCTACCTCCTCGAGGGCCTCATCGATTTCCTCCTCTCAGACGACCCGGACGCCATCACCGCCCGCCAGCACTTCATCTTCAACCTGGTCCCCATGCACAATCCCGACGGCGTCGAGGTCGGCAACTACCGCACCACGCCCGGCGGCAGCAACCTCGAGGTCGGCTGGCTCCGCCAAGCGGGCGATCCCTGGCAGCTCCAGAGCAACGCCCCCCACGAGGTCCAGCTCCTGCGCGACACCATCGCCGGCTTCTACCAAGGCGCCAACACCATCCCCGTCTCGGTCGCCCTCAACCTCCACTCCTCCAACGCCGAACCGGCCACAGGCGTCTTCTTCTTCCCCCACTTCGGCTCGACCAGCCTCGGCTACACCGCCGAACAGGCCCAACTGTGGACCGACCAAATCAACCTCATCAACGACGTCGCCCGGCGCTACGAAGGCCGCGTCGAGCCCGGCACCAACAACAACGGCTACGGCTTCGTCAGCAACGCCTACCCCGAGTCCTGGTGGTGGGCCAACTTCGGCGCCGCCGTCAACGCCATCACCCTGGAGACGGTCTACGGCCAGGCGGGCTTCGAGCCGCGCTGGGTCGATCGCGGCCACCTGCGCAGCCTCGGCGTGGCCGTGGGCATGGCCCTCTTGGATTACCACGGCATCCCCACCACGCGCCGCTTCAAAGCCTGGGCCGACGCGACCTTCCCGTGGCAACCCGGGCGACCCCTGCCCGGCACAGAGGACGAACTCAAAATGTAGGCCCACGGGCAGCCCAGCGGCTGCCCCCGCGACGGGCCACGCGGGCCTCTCCCCCCCGCCCTTGTCGCCCCGGCCCTCCCCTCAGAGGCGCCCCTCGGCCCACCCCGTGGCCACCACGCCACGGGCAATGGCCAGCGCCCGGTGCCCCCACAGGGGATGCAAGACCCGCGACCGCGCCTGGGCCATCTCCAGGGCCACCGCGCCTGGCGCCCGCTCCGAGCGCTGCGCCTCGGCAAAGACCTGGAGCGCGTGCTGGAAAATGCCCTCCTCCCATTCCCGGCTCAAATGGGCCGCCACCACCGGGTCGGGCACCACATAGCCCGCTTGCTCATCGGCGCAATTGACAATCCCCATCCGATTGACCAAAAAATCGGGCACATAGAGCACCCCACGCTGCGCCAAGGCCGCATCGTCCCGCGGCGGGTCCTCGAGCTGGTTGTTGGCAGCACCACACACGATCATCGCCCGCACCGTCGGGATGGTCCGCGCGTTGAGCACGGCCCCCACGGCACAAGGCGCCAAGATGTCCACTGGCTCTGCCAAGATAGTCGTGTCTTCTGGATCCACCTGCCTGATTTCTACCCGTTCTGGAAAACTCCCTTTGGCCGCCCGACATCGCGCCGCCTCGACGTCCGCTGCAAGAACGGCTTTGACACCTCGGGACAGCAGCTTTTCAATCAGGAAGGAGGCCACCTGCCCTAAACCCTGCACCGCCACGGTCTTGCCCTCGAGCCCTCCCAAAGCCAGATGGTGCAGCGCCGCCTCCATCCCCACCACCACGCCCGACGCCGTCGGCTCTGAGGGGTTGCCCGAGCCACCCAAATGCGGCGGGATGCAGGTCACGAAGCGGGTGGTCTTGAACACGGCGGCCATGTCCTCAGGCAAGGTCCCCACATCCTCAGCCGTCACGTACGCCCCGCGCAACGTGGTCAAAAAGGCCCCATAATCTTCGTAGATGGCCTCCCGGTGCCCGCGCACGTCGACCCAGGCCGAGTCCAGGGCCATCACCCCTTTGCCCCCACCCCACCACAGACCCGCCAGGGCATTCTTGAGGGTCATTCCCCGGGACAAACGCAGGCCATCGTGGAAGAAATCGGCCAAGCTCGGGTAGTCGCGGAAGCGCACCCCGCCGGCGGCCTGCCCGCGACAAGTGCGGTGCACGAAGGCCGACTGCAGGACCCCCGTCCGCGGCGAAATCTGGAGGAAAACCGCCTCGTGGCCATCGAAGTCCGGCGACGCCTCATTCATCCACGCCGCCAGCTCCCGGCCGAGCACGTGGGTGGCCACGATCTGCTCCGACACCGCGTCGCGGATGAAGGCCAAACGCTGAATGCCCGCCATGCGCATCGCGCCACACAGATAGCCCGGTCTTTCTTCGAGAAATGTCATCGCGCCCTCCCATCCACAGTAGACCAGCGGACCCCGGAGGACAGCCCATGGCTGTCGTTGACAGAGACCGCGCAGGTGTTCCAGGATTGTCCCCGTTTCCGTGCGCCCTGGCAATGGCGAGCCCTGTCACGGGTGTCAAGTCTCCCCTTCACTGGCCCGCAAGACGAGCATGCCCATGACCGACCCCATCACCGCTCCCAGCCATCCCCTCCGCCTCGGCGTCAGCGCCTGCCTCCTCGGGCGACCCGTGCGCTACGACGGCCAACTCCGAAGCTTCCCCTCGGTCATCTCTCTCCTCACCCAACCTTTGGAGCTCGTCGAAATTTGCCCCGAATGGGAGCTCGGCCTCGGTGTGCCCCGCGCCGCCATCGATCTCCATTACCGGCGCGATGGCAGCATCGAGGTGGTCCGACGCGACCCGCCCAAGCCCCTGACGGAGTGCTTCGCCCGCTGGTGGCACCACCGCCAAGCCGCCTTCGTCCAAGCCCCCCTCGACGGCCTCATCCTCAAAGCGCGCTCCCCGAGCTGTGATCCCAGCGGCCGCGTCCCCGTGCTCCTCGCCCCTCCGGGGACCACTGCCCCGGGCGTCTTCTTTGCCGCCTACCGCGACGCCTTCCCTCACACCCCCAGCATCACCGAAGAAGGGATCGCCGACGAACGCACGCGCGACGCCTTCATGGCCGAGGCTCGGCAACGCTGGCGCCACCGGGTGGGGATGGCGCCACCAGCGTAAACGGGAACTTGACCTCCACCTCCTTGCCCCCCTTGTGATCCACCACCCGCACCTGGGCCACGTAGTCCCCACGGGGCAAGGCGTGGGGCAAGGTCAAGAACGGCGCGACCTGGGCCCGATCACTGCGCTTGGGCAGGGTCGCCGTCCGCCGCGAGGTCTCCGCCTCGGGCGGCAGGGGCATCGCCTGGCCATCGGGCCCCAAGAGCACCACGAAGAGCTCCAGGTCCACCTCATAGCCCTGGGCGACCTTCTCCGTGCTCACCCCCACCATGCTGAGATGGATATCGACCCGGGTATGTCCCGGCTCCACCCGCGTGCGCAGGGAGCTGTTCTCGATGGCGAAATCGCGCCCGACAAAGAGCGCCAGCACATCACAGGCGCTCACCCCGTGGGCCAAGATCAGCCACATGCTGACCACAGCCAAGCCACGCAGCCACTCGCCCCAGACGATGGGAGATCGCCCAAAGCGACGTTCAAATCGATGCAAATCCAAAGACATGGCGTCAACCTCCGCCCCGTGGACCACCCCGCGTGATGGTCCACACCATGATGCCAGGCGGCGATGCGTGCTACAAGACAGCATGGGTCGATCCCCCACGGGCGTCAGCCCCACGCGCGCTGCACTGGAGAACACACATGTCCCCACCGCTCCACGTCCGCCCCCTGACGGTCCACGCCTGCCTCGAGCTCCGTCACCAGCTCCTGCGCCCCCAGCAGCCCCCGGAAACCCTCATCTTTCCTGGTGATCTGGACCCGCGCAGCGCCCACTTCGGCGCCTTCCTCGACGCGGTCCACGTAGGCATCGCCACGATCATGCCCCAGGCACCTCACGAGCGCGTCGATCCCAGCGCCTGGCGGCTGCGCGCCATGGCGGTCCAAGGGGCGCTGCGCTCTCAGGGGATTGGCGCCAGCCTCTTGGCCGCCGCCTTGGACCACGCCCGCCACCACAGCGGCACCTGGGTGTGGTGTGACGCCCGCATCGCCGCCGTCCCCTTCTACGCGCGCCACGGCTTCGCCATCCAAGGGCCCAGCTACGAAATCGCCGGTGTCGGGCCCCACCACTTCATGTACCGCCTCCTGGGCGACGGGTCATCCTGAAGCCGTGCGGCGGCGCCGCCAACCACAGCGGCCCAGCGCCGCTCACAGCCACTTCTTCTTCTGCACGGTCTTCATGAGGGCCACGAAATCCTGCCGCTCTTGGCTCTGCTCGATGGCGGCGCTGGCCAGAGCGATGAGCTGGTCGATCGAAGCGTCCGGCCGCAGCTCACTGCCGCGCAGCAACTCGGCGAAGGTCGCCACGGCCACGGCAAAGCGGAAGTCCCCGTGGGCGCTGTCGAAGCTCGGCGCCAAGTGTCCCCGGGTGATGGGGAAGGTGCTCTCCTTGGCCACGTCGCCATCGGGCGCCTTGTAGCGCACCCGCAGGGTCGCCAAGTCCGCCATGGTGGCCCCCGAGGCGAGCTTGATCTCGTAGAGCACGGTCACCCGATGACCAGCGCCGATCTCGCCGGCGTCGACCTTGTCATTGCGAAAGTCCTGGTGGGCGATCTGGCGGTTCTCGTAGCCGATTTGCCTGAAGGACACCACCTGAGTCGGGTCGAATTCGACCTGGAACTTCACGTCCTTGGCGATGACTTGCAGGGTCCCGCCCAGGGTCTGGGCGAAGACGCGCTTGGCCTCACTCAAGTTGTCGATGAAGTAGTTGTTGCCGTTGCCCTGGTTGGCCAAGCGCTCCATCATGTCGTCGCGGTAGCGGCCGATGCCAAAGCCCACGGTGCTCAGGGTGATGCCCTCATCGACGTATTGTTGGATCTTGCTGAGAATCTTCTGCGGGTCCCTATCGCCCACGTTGGCGTCGCCATCGGAGAGGATGATCACCCGGTTGACGCTGCCCTTCTTCTTGCCCTTCTTGGCCTGCGCATAGGCCAGATCGATGCCGCTGCCCATGGCGGTGCTGCCACCGGCCTTGAGATCCTCGATGGCCGCGTGGATCTTGCCTCGCTCCGTCAGCGACGTCGGCGGGAGCACCACCCGGGTGTTGCTGGCGTAGGTGACCAGCGCCACCGTGTCGCCCTCTTCGAGCTGATCCACGAGAATGCGCAGGGCCTGCTTGGCCAAGGGCAAGCGGTTGGCCGGGTTCATGGAGCCGCTCACGTCGACCAAGAAGGTCAGGTTGGTGGGCTTGCGCCCCACCTGCGCCAGGCTCTTACCACGCACGCCCAAGCGCAAGTAGTGCGACTCGCCGCCGAAAGGCGACGGCGCCGCCGCGATATCGATGGTGAAGGGCTCAGAGTCTTCCGCCGCCGGAGGCGTATAGCCATAGAGGAAGTAATTGACGAACTCTTCCGGCCGGATCAAGCTCGCCTCCGGGCGCTGTCCGTTGTTGATCTGGGTTCGCGCCAAGGTATAGGACGCCGTGTCCACATCGGCGGCGAAGGTCGACAGCGCCTCCTGGCGGGTCTCTTTCCACGCGTTGACCACCATCTCCGCACCCGCCAATGGCGACACCTGCGGCGACACGGGCCGTGCCGGCGAAGGGGCTCCCGTTCGGGTGGCGCGACTCCTCTCCACCCCACCGCCGCCATATCCGATCCCACCGCCGCCCGTGCCGATACCCTCCACGCCCAAGCCGCCGAGGCTATCGACCATGGGCGCATCGGTGGCGGCCATCACCTCCCCAAGGGTTTTCAAGGCCGCATCGGTGTCGACGGCCCGCTCTTCTCTGAGGGGCGCCTCACCCGGACGGGCCACGTTCGGCGCAACCTCCGTGGCCGTGGCCTCGCTGGTAGCAAGGATCGGCGTCGCTTCGCCCTTCTGCTCGAGCTCTGCCTCTTGCTCTACCGGCCCAGACGCGGCCTCAGCCTCAGCGTGCGCCTGGCCTTGCTCCGCCTTGGGCGGCGACGTGGCGGGCTCGCAGCCCACCACCAGACCCAAGAGCACCATCCACCCACACGCACCCAA
This sequence comes from uncultured Myxococcales bacterium, assembly GCA_964454015.1. Taxonomy (GTDB): domain Bacteria; phylum Myxococcota_A; class Bradymonadia; order UBA4248; family UBA4248; genus CAYVQF01. Next base: position 13,508 of record CAYVQF010000066.1, on the reverse strand, counting down.
CCCTGCTCTCGATGGGAAATCGACCATGACGCATCTCCTTGTTGTGAACCACATGGGTCCGACACGGGGTCTCCCCCAGGCTTGAAACACCTGCGCCATCGGTGCCGACATCGCCGCCAAAGCGAACACATGCGTTAGTTTTTCCGCCTTTCCGCCGGAAATCAGCCGCCAACCCACCACCAGAGCAGAGAAAAGACCAAGCCGACGGCGAAGAGGGTGCCGAAGATGCTTTTGTTGTGCTCTGCCAAAGCGTGGGGGAGATAGATGTCGAAGTTGGCGCGGCGATCATCCGTGTAGCGCGCGGCGATGTCCGTCAGCGGACAGCGCCACCGGTTGATCAAGAGCACCAGGCACTCGACGAGAACCAAGCCCACGAGAGCGGCGACAAGGATCCACCGCTGCAACACGGCGAGGATGGGGATGGCGATGATGGCCACCACGAAGAGGGCCCACACGAAGGTGTGGGTGACCTTGACGATCTGGAGCTTGTGCTTGGGCTGGAGCATGGTCTGTGGCTCTGAGTCGCGCGCCATGGCGTCGATGCGTCGCGCCCTCTGTCGGTGGCGGCCTCGCAGGCCCTGCGCACCTGCTTTCTATGCCAGAACTCCTCTGGCGGGCAAGCGGCGCCGCGTGGGGATCCCTCCTTGTCAGGTTGACCCTTGGCGCGCTTGCGCCACGAAGCGTCGAGCGTCCTGTAGCACCTGGGTGACCAAAAGGTCCGGCACTTCGGGGGTGGAGGCCAAGCTCATGGCACGAATCAGACCATTGACGTCATTGGGGCTCAAGAGGCCGCGAGGAATCACTTCGCCATAGACCCACAGGGGAATCTCCGTCAGCGGTGGGATCTCGGCCTTGTCGGCGCGCACGGCCACAGCGGCGAGCATTGCGCGGAAGAGCGCCTGCAGACACAGGGCGCTGTCGCCTTGTTCGGCAAGCCCTTCGGCTCTCGTGAGGTTGTCCTCGGCCTTCACCAAAAGTGGATGACGACGCGGCGCCGCAAGGGGCAACGCAGGGAAATCGATGGCTGGGGCGCCCAAACGCTTGAGCACGTGATAAGCCCGGGTGTCTATGGCGTTGAGGGTACTTTCAGTGTCCAGGGACTCGATAGCCGCCTCGAGCGTTTCGGTCAGGTCCTTGACCACCAACAGCAGTCCGCCTGGCACAGCCAAAACCTGCTCCAGGGCTTCGCCGAGAAGCTGCTGTGCCCGGGAAATCGTCTGGTGCAAGGCCCGATTCGCCATCGCCTCGGCCTCGGAGTCTTCAGTGGGGACACCCTTATCCTCTGTAACGCGTGGTCCCGACTCGCTGGGAGGGGGCGGAGCGGGTGGGTCGTCGGCGACGGCCACAGCAGAAGATTCGGAGCTGCGCTCGGTGGCCGTTTTCAAGGCATCCAAAAAGACTTCCAAGTCGCGCTTCGAGATCCCAACCACGTCCTCCGTCGAATCGCCAGAGATGGTCGCACCGAAGAGGTCACGTTTACCTGCGGCGATTCTGGCGACCTCGACTTCGTAGGAGTCGGCAGCCATGAGCCGGATGACCTGAATCGGCTCTTTTTGGCCAAGGCGATGAATGCGCCCGATGCGTTGCTCCAGCACGGCCGGATTGTAATGCATGTCCAAATTGATCAACACCGAAGCGGCTTGCAAGTTGAGACCTACCCCTCCGGCATCGGTAGAGAGAAAAACCTGGACCTTGGGATCAGTGGTGAAGCGTTTGATGAGCGCATCCCGCTTCTGGGTGGGCACGCCACCGTAGAGCCTGACCGTTCCCAAACCCAAGCCCTCAGCCACCTCCTCAGCCATCTCCGTCATGCGGGCCCACTGGGAGAAGACCACGACTTTGCGCCCTCTCTCGACACAGAGCTCGACCAAGAGCCGTTCAAGCTCCTCCAATTTTGGCGATCCCTTGCTCTCCTTGTCGACCAAGCCGGCAGCATTGCAGGCCATCCTCGCCGTTTGCAACAGGGAAAGGAAGCGTTTCTCTTCGGAAGGGCTCAAGGGTCGGCGACCCATGGTCTCGGCAAGTATGGCGGCGTTACGCAACGCACTTGCGTGGATCTCGCCTTGTCGCGCCGTGAGGACCACATCGAGCTGCAAGTCCGTTCGCTTGGGGAGCTGCTCTTTGACCAAGTCGCGGTTGCGTCGCAGCATCACAGGCGCAATGCGCTGCCGCAAAGCATTCAAATTCTTATAGCCTCGAACTCGCCCGTTCTCGTCGAGGATGGTGTAGTCCAGGTTGACGCGCCACAAGGGCCCCAGAATCCTGGGATCGACCACCTGCAAGACACTGTAGAGATCCTCCAGGCGGTTCTCGAGGGGCGTCCCCGTGAGGACGAAAGCATAAGGGCTCTCGATGCGCTTGATGGCCGTGGCGGTTTTGGTACGCCAATTGCGGATGCGCTGGGCTTCGTCGAGGATGAGGAGATCTGGCCGCACCTCTTGGTTGATGATGCTGAAATCGGCCATGACCAGCTCGTAGTTCATGATCACAAAGGTCGTGTCTCGACGATACTGCACCAAGCGGCTCGCCGGGGGCCCCTGAATGACCACAGCGGAGCACCCGCTGAAGCGCTCAATCTCGCGGGCCCACTGCCCTTTGAGTGAAGCCGGGCAGACGATGAGCACGCGCTGCAGCCGGGCTTTCTGCTGTAGCCACACCGCCGCGGCAATGGCCTGCAGGGTTTTCCCCAGCCCCATGTCATCGGCCAAGAGGGCGCGTCCCGTCGCGGCGAGAAAAGCGACCCCTTCGACTTGATAGGGAAAAAGACGCGCATTGACCCCGGGGAGTTGTTGGCCAAAGCGAACAATCTCTTCCCTGATGCTTCGGGCGTCCTCCCGTTTGATCGCACTTTCGGCGAGGCGGCGGACATGATCTATGACTTCGTCGCCAATGGTGACATGGTCTTCGTAGCCCTCCAATTGCCGCTGCAGCGCGAAGAACGCCTGTGGCAGCACGCCATCGAGGTGTCCACGCTGGTTGAAAGCCTTGTTGAAGATTCCTGCCACTTGCGCCGGGACACTTGCACCACGGCGGACGCGGATCTGGGGCGCAGGCAGGCTATCCCAAGCGAGGTAAATCACCGAAACGGGTGGGGCTGCATGCGTGTCCTCACCGCGTTTCTTGAGGTCGCGCCGGAGACGGTGAAGCACCGCTTCGATGTGCTTGCACGTGCCGAGGGTGTTGGTGGCAAAATCGGGGCAGAGGCAGTGATTGGAGCGCTCGGTTAGCGAGCGAATCTGCACCCGATAGCTCTGGATGTAGCGCGGGTCTCCTTTGAGAGACTGTGCCGTCCAGGTGCCGAAATGCGGCAAACCCGAGACGTGGGTGACTTTGATCTCCGATCGGCCGCGCCTGATTCGTTCAGCGATGGCCTCCTCGCTGGCATTGGTGACGGCGACGTTTTTGACCCCATTCGCTTTGTAATAGGCGGTGAGCGTCGCCACGGCGTGCTTACACGTCAAGCCCCCGTCGTAGGGACAGGTGCATTGGGTCACAAGGCTGCCTTCTCGATCCAGGTGGATGGTGACGGCATAGGGGTTGTCGGGTTTGGAGCCTTCGACCAAGGCCCGGACTTCGTCGCCATGCCGCTCGACGCTCATCACCCGATTCTCGGCGTCATAGGCCAAAGCGCGCGCAATGACCCCCTCTGGCGCAATCTCACGCAGCATATCGAGATCATAGAGGAAGGGATCAAGACCCGGCGCAGGTGCCGCTTCGCGTGGGCTAGTCGTGAGATCTGACATCAAAACTCCTCCGTATGAGCTGCGACTTGGGCCGCCTCTTCGTACATCCCACAGACACTTTCGTCTGCGACGTCGGGTCAACGCAAGGCGGAGAAAGGTCGATGTGCCCCGGAAAGGGCGCACCTGCCACGGCATGACCCACCGCCGAATTTGGCTCGGCATGCCTTTCTGGTGTCGGCTCGGCCCCCTGACACGCTTCGCTCGCATGCCCTTCGGCGCAGCACATCATTGAAGCGCAGCTTGCAAGCACAGAGGGCGCTCTCAGGCCTGATGAATTTGGTCAAGCCGCGTTTGCACTTGGTGGTGGCTGGTTCCGCACGGCCAAAGATGGGTGGCTCACAGAAACGGCCTTGGAAGTACAACGACCACAACCTTGGGTGATCCTTGGTCCAAGTCCCCGGCCAACACCGCGAAGCCACTCGCTGATAGGCAGCCCGGCCTAGGCCCCCGAATCCCGCAAAGCGTAGCGCTCACCCACCTGCCGCTCCACCTCGCCCTGCAGCTCCAGCCCCAGGAGCGCCTCGCACAGTCCATCGTGATCGCCGTCTAGCCGCAGCAACTCATCGCGCACGGCCTCCCCCTGGGCCAGGCGCTGCCACAGCAAGCGCTCCAATCGCCCCATGGCTACGGGCACCTCGCGCCGCGCAGGCCCTCGGGGGCGCTCCAAGGGCAGCAGCGCCTGGCCGCACAGGGCGTTCGCGCCATCGATCTCTGCTGCCGGCCCAGGCGGGAAGTCTTGCGTGTCGCGCAGCACCTGCACCCCCGGCTGGCCATAGAGGTCCAGCCCACCGGCGTAAGCCCAATGGAAGGCGGGCCCCGCCACCACCCACAGGGGCCGACCCAAGCGCAGCGTCGCCCGCGCCGTGTGCAGGGCGCCGCTCCCCCGCGGGGCCTGCACCACCACGCTCCCGCGCGCCAAGGCGGCGATGGTCGCGTTGCGCCGTGGGAATATCTCCCGCCGCGGCGCCGTCTCCAGCGGAAACTGACTGACGATGAGCCCACGCCCCGCACAAGCCTCATAGATGTCGGCGTTGCGCTTGGGATAGCGAAAGTCCAAGCCTGTGCCACAGACCACCACCGTTGGCCGGCCCTCGGACAACGCCAGGCGATGCGCCAACGCGTCGATCCCCAGGGCGCCGCCGGAGACGATGACCCAGCCCGCCTCGATCAGGTGACGGCACACCCGCTCCCCGAGGGAGCGCCCCATGGCATCGGGATGGCGCGTACCCACCACGGCGATCTGCGCCGCCGACAACAAGCCAGGACAGCCCACATAAGAGAGCACTGGCGGCGCCCCCCGGTGGGAGCCCATCTGCGGCGGATAGCCCCTCTCGCCCAACACCAGCACCTCGGCCCCCAGCGCCCGGTATCGCCCCAGCGCTGCCTGCCCCAGGGCCACCCAGCCCGCGGCCTCTCGCTCGGCCGCAGCCGCCAGATGGGGCACGATGAGGTGCGCAAAGCCGGCCTCCAGCGCCTCGCCTTGATGCACGGCGGCCAGGAAGCGGCGCAAGGCCGCCTGGCCACAGGCCCCGTGGTGCCAGAGACCCATGACGCAGTCGCGTGTTGCCTTGTCTTCCATCTTTCCCTCCCTGCGACATCGCAATTGGCACAGCGCACCCATCGCAGGCGTGCCGGCGCCTTGACCCAGGGGTTATCGCTCCCAGGCAGGGAAAATTGCGTCGCTCCCTCCATTATTTTCGCCCCCAGGCAACCCTTGAACGCCCGCCCCTCCCATGTTCAACTGAGCGCCGCACGCCCCCCGGGCGGCGGCGTCAGCCGCCCGACGGCCGCGCCCATCACACCACGCAACCACTTCCGCTGAGGCTGCCCATGCCGTGGCTGTTCAAGACCGAACCCAGCGCCTTCTCCTTTGCCGACCTCTGGGCGGCGCCGCAGCGCCGCGCACCCTGGGATGGCGTCCGCAACTATCAAGCCCGCAACCTGCTGCGCGACGCGGTCAAGCTCGGCCACATGGTGCTGGTCTATCACTCGTCCATCCCCCAGCCCCATGTCGCGGGCGTGGCCCAAGTCGTGGGTGAAGCCGAACCCGACCCAACGGCCGTGGATCCCCAATCCAAGTACTACGACGCGCGCCCCTTGCGCGGTGAACCACGCTGGTTTCAAGTCCACATCGAGGCCCTGGCCCCCCTCCACCTCCCCGTCAGCCTCGCCGCCATGCGCGCCGAGCCCGCCTTGGCCGACCTCCCCCTGTTGCGCCGCGGTCAGCGCCTGAGCATACAGCCCGTCAGTGAAGGAGAGTTGGCGGTGATCTTGGCCATGGGCAAGACGGCGCTCTAGCCCGCCCCACGTCGCCACTAGAGGTGGCAGCGCACGCCCTCTTCCATCCGCGCCACACAGAGGTTGCACTGGTTGCAGCGCGACGCGAAGCCTGCGTCGGCGCGTACCCGCTGCACCAGATCGGGATCGGCGATGAGGGCGCGCCCCATGGCGACGGCGTCGAAGCCCGCGGCCATGGCCTGCTGGAGTGAGGCGCCGTTGCTGATGCCCCCCAACAGCACCAAGGGCAAGCGTGTGGCGGCGCGAACTCGGCGAGCATCGTCCAAAAAGTAGTGCGGCACAAAAGGATAGGGCTTGACCAGAAGCGGGCCAAAGAGGAAGAGCGCCGCCTTGGTGGCCCAGTTGCGCTCCGCCTTGATCATCGCCCACAGGGGCCGATGGCCGCGCATCAAATAGTACGCCGAGCGAGGAATGAAGCCGCCGCTGGTCACCAAGGCGTCCACCCCGGCGGCTTCCAAGCGCGGCACCAAGGCCAAGGTGTCCGCCAAGTCCCAGCCGCCGCGCACGCCGTCGCGTAAGTTGATTTTGGCCAAGACCGGGAAATCGGGCCCCACGGCCGCCCGCACCGCTGCCAGCACTTCCAAGGGAAGGCGCATCCGGTTCTCCAGGCTGCCCCCGTAGTCGTCGCGGCGGCGATTGGCCAAGGGTGAAAGGAACTGACTCAAGAGGTAGCCGTGGCCGAGGTGGATCTCCACGGCGTCGAAGCCAAGCTCGCGCGCCTGCTTGGCTGCGCGGGCGAAAGCCTCGACCAGGGTTGCGATCTGCGTCGTCGTCAGCGCCCGCGCCCAGGGCAGCCCCGAGAGCACCCCGTAGGGGTTGAAGGCCCAAGAGGGCCCCCGCGGCAGGCCGGCGGCGCGGTTGCGGGAGAAACGACCACAGTGTCCGAGCTGTACTGAGACCGCGCCGCCGGCCTGGTGCACCGCCTCGGCGAGCTGGGCCATCCCGGCGTAAGACCGCGCTTCCATGGCGAGCTGGTCCGGAAAGGTCCGCCCACCAGGCTCGACGGCGCAGTAAGCCAAGGTCGTCAGGGCGACCTCCTTCTCCGCCAGCTCGCGGTGATGGGCAATGAGCGCCGGGCTGACCTGGCCGCCAGGGCTCATCCCCTCGAAGGCGGCGGTCTTGATGAAGCGGTTTTTCAGGCGAAGCTGGCGCAGGTCTAAGGGTGTGAAGAGCATGCACGGCCCCCGTGGCCCATGGGTGGTGGCAGCGGCTGCGGCACGTCCACGCGCCCGTGGAGCTTGCGCAGCGCCATGAGCGTGCCAAAGTACACACGCCGCATGGCACTTGCCCCGCAAGCGTGCCTGGGCACCTTGCCTCACTCCACCTCGCACATCAAGGCCAGCCCCCATGGCGACTCACGGCTCACCCCTGCCCTTTGCTTTCTGCCACGCCTGCGGCCACGCCTATCCCCCTGAGGCGCCGTGGCCGCGTCTCTGCCAGCACTGCCAGCACAGGGTCTACCGCAACCCCCTGCCAGTGGTCGCCATCCTCCAGCCTTGCGCCCGTCACGACGGCGCCGTGGGTGTCCTCCTCATTCAACGCGGCATCGAGCCCTGCCGCGGCCAGTGGGCCCTCCCGGGTGGTTTCCTGGAGTGTGGGGAAGACTGGCGCGTCGGCGCCGCCCGCGAGCTCTTCGAGGAGACGGGTCTGAGCATCGCCGCCCCCGAGAGGGAGATCACTGCGTGGCACGTCGCCTCCAACGGCCGCGCCGACCGACTCTTGGTCTTTGGCCTGGCGCCCACTTTGGACCTCGACACCCTGCCTCCCTTCACGCCCAACGCCGAGACCCTGGCGTGGGCCGTCGCCTTCGATCTGCGCCATCTGGCGTTCCCCGCGCACACCGAGGCCCTCCAGCGCTACTTCGCCCAGCCTCATCGGGGCCCCTGTCCTGCGCGATAAGTCACTTTATTGACAGCGGCAGCAAAGCAACGAAAGTTGAGCTGGACCGATGAGGTAGCGTTGTGCCCACGAGGGAGTCCGTCCATGGCGAGATACTTGGTCAAGACCAGCCATCTGGTCGTCAATTTGGAGAGCACTGAAGAGCTGCGCAAGCTGGCCGAGGTCGGCACGGTGCAAAAAGACGCCAAGGTGCGCACCCTACCCGACGGCGCCTGGGTGCCAGCCGCGGAGCACCCCGACCTGGCCGACCTGTGGGGCGGTACCAGCAACGCCGCCGCGTCACCTGCCGCAGCCAAAGCCGTGAAGAAGGGGCCCGCCCCCCCTAGCCTCGAGACCACCATCGCTCCACCACCCACCCGTGACGACGACGACCTCATCGACCTCGACGTGAGTGAAGAAGATGACGACGCCGTCGTGGTCCACGACCTGCGCCTGGCCAGCGAGAGTGAGGTTGCGACGGAGATCTCCGTCACCTCCGCTCCTCCAAGTCCCGAAGCCGCGGCCCTCCGCGGCGATCCCATGGAGCAACTCGACGAGCTGGCCCTCCTCGCCGCGGCCCCCATCCTCACCCCGGACGAAGCCCCGCCGCCGCCGAGCAAGCCGCCGCGGCAGCGCAACCCGCGCCTGCGCGAGATGGTCGACCAAGACGAGCTTCATCTCCTGGGGCTCGCGGGCGATCTCGACAGCGAGGGGCCCGTCGAAGCTCCGCAGGAGGCCCCTCTGCAAAGCGCTGAGATGCCGCCGCCGCCGCCCCTGCAGGCCCCGCCCCCCTCTCCGCGGGCGAGCCAAGCCCGCCTCACTTTGAGCAAGGAGGAGGTGCCAACACCTCAGCCCCAGCCCGCGTCAACACCTCAGCCCGAGCCCGAGGCAGAGCCTGAGGCAGAGCCTGAGGCGGAGCCCGAGGCAGAGCCTAAGACGCCAGCCCCGACGGAGGGCCGCAGCCGCAAGCGCAAGTCCAAGAAGCGCCACAAAGCAGAAGGCATCGAGGTGCCCGTCGACACCAACGAGAGAGCGATGCCAGCCCCAGCACCGACAGCAAAGGACCCTGCCGCGGCCGAAGCCAATCCCACGCCCCCCAGCCCCTCCCCGGCGAGCCCACCTTCACCGGTCACACCGCCTGCCGCGGTCTCTGCACCGTCGCCGGCGGCGCCGCTACCCAGCCTCAGCCACTCCCCTCCGGCCGAGGTGGCCGCACCGCAACCTGCCGCGCCGGCCCCGTCGCCGCGTCCGCGCAGCGAAGCCAAGCTGCGCCCAAGCGAGCGCCCCAATGCGCGGGAAGAGCTGCCCAGCCCAGGCTTGGCCTCTGCCGGCGACCGGCGCCTCTTGCCCAACGAAGAGGAGATCCAGCGCTGGCAGAACCTCACCCTCACCTCGCACCGCCTGTGGCAGAAAGAGCGCCGCGGCGATCAGACCCACCTCATCACCTTTCGCCTCGAGGACATCGACTGGGTCGCCCTGGCGCCGCGACACCACCACTTCCTCCTGTGGATGGCGCTCTTGGTCTTTCTGGGCGGCGGCGGATCTGCCGCCATCCTGTGGTTGCCCAGCTTGGCGGCCATCTCGGCCCTCATCGCCCTCCTCCTCGGCCTCGGCTATTGGCTCACGGGCCGCACCGAGCTGGCCATCGGCGCCGGCCAGGGCTCTCTGCGGGTCCACGTCCCCCCCTCCCGCGAAGACGGCGTTCGCGCCCTGACCTTCGTGGAGAACCTCGAACGGGCGCGTCACGAAAAATCGACACCGCCCGCAGCGACACCGCCGCAAGGCTAGCTCAGCGCTGGACGCGACTGTAGCGAAGGAGGTGCAGGGCGCGCTGCCACTGCTGCCAGCGCAGCCTGAACCCCTGCAAGAGGCGCGACTGGGCCACGGCCGCTGCCTGGCGCGCCCGCTCGCCTTCCGCGGCTCGTAGCGCCCCGCGGATGAGCTGGCGATAGCTCTCCTCGTTGGCCTTGAGGCCACCCAGGTTGCCGGCAAAGAGACCGGCGCGGCGCTCGACCAGGGCCGCCTCCACGGGATAACCCTCATCGCGCAACAGGCGCTGCAAAGCGTTCAAGTTCGCGCCCTGGGGGTAGGCAAAAATCAACAGGCCCTCCTCCATGGGCATCCCGTGGCGCACCGCCAGGAGAAAGGCCGCCAGGGCGCCCGTGCGATCGGCGCCGTAGGTGCAGTGAATGAAGACCTCCTCGGGTCTGAAGGCCCCCAGGGCCTCGAGCAAGGCCTCGGTCTCGGGGAAGCGGCTGCCAAACCACAGGTTCAAGTGACCCATGCCCCGCTCGCGGACCGCCGCCCGGCTTTCGGCGGGCAGTGCGTGGATACTGACCACGAAACGCACCCCTCGCCCGTAAAGCGCCTCCACTTCGGCGGCGCTCTCAGGTCTACCGCCGAGCCAGTAGCCTTCTGGGACCTGGCGGGTGTTGGTGGGTAAGGCCTGGGCATGGGCCACGGGACCGTCCAGCACGGCCAGGCCGCCCAGCGCCAAGACCAGGCCCGTGGTGAGCAGCCACCTCAACTCGCGACTAGAGCTCATCGTGCTTGCGTGCGCTGCCATAGGCGCGGTCCACGGGGTACTTGGCGGCGTTCTTCTCAACCTTGGCGCAGAAGGCGGCCCCCAGATCGATGTCAGCGGCCGCGCACAGGTTGAGGAGACAGATCAACACGTCCGCCGCCTCGTCCGCCACCTGGGCGGCGCGGCTCGGTAACGCCGGCTGGGGCCCTTGGTCTTCCGACCACAGGTACAGCTCCAAGAGCTCCGCCGCCTCGACGGAGAGGGCCATGGCCAGGTTGCGCGGGCTGTGATAGGGCTGCCACGCGCGCGCCGTGTTGAAGTCGTGCAGCACCGCTGCCATCGCCGGGAGAGAGCCCATGCGCGCCGCCGCCAAGATCGCTTCTTTGTCTTCCTTCATATGCCTGTCGTCACGGGAATCTTTGCCGTCGCAAAGTGTGCCGAGCCTTATTTTTCGGGGCGTTCAAAGAGCAGAATGTGCTCCTGCTTGCGCCGCTTGAGGGCCGGATCGATGCGCTCCACCGCTGCCCCACACACGAAGCGCAGACCAGCCGCCTCAGCCGCCTCTTTGGTCGGCTCGGCCACGGCATAGTGGCGACCCGCGGCGATCCCTTCGCCAACGACCACGGCCATGCGGCCCGCAGGGGTGATGCGCTGCCCCACGGTGTGCATCCACTGCCGGGTGTCGGCCAACCACTGGCGGTAGGCCAGCGCGCCACGCAGGCGAAACTTGCGCCGCGAACCCAGCTCGTCGTCGGCTCGCGCCGCCGTGTCCAAGCCCAGCCACGCCGAACGCAATTGCTGGAGCAACAGATAATCGTAGGTCCCGGGGTAGGGCGGGCTGGTGAGCACCAGATCGACGGGCTGAAAATTCGCATTCCTGGCATCGATCTGGGCCAAAGACACCGAGGGTCGCGGCGTCGGCAGCAAAGCGCGAAAGTCGGCCTGCATGATGGCGTAGTGCTCGACTTTGTCGACAAAGGCCTGCAACACGGCCCCCCGCGGCCGATGCACCTCGACCACCCGGTTCGAGGTCTCCGAGGCGCGCAGAGAGAACTTGATGCACAGCGAGGAGAAGACCGCCGTCAGCGCCTTGCGCTGGCCCGCCGGCGCCTTCTCGATGAGGTTCTGGAGCGCCGCCAGCTCGTGCAGGGGATCGTCCTGGTACCAGCGGCGCAGCCGCAGCACCGCCGGCGCAATCCACGGCGCCGGCCCCTCGCGCAACCGCGCCATCGCCCCCTGGACGACGCCCGTTGCCGCCTCGCGCAGCTTCTCGGCACCCTCTTCCTCGAGCACGGTGGTCCGCGCCCGCGCCACCATCAGCGCGATGGCGCTCAGATCGCCGCCCACGGCTTCGGCGCCGTGCAACAGGGCCTCCACCAGGACCGTGCCGCCGCCGCAGAAGGGATCGGCCACCCGCGTCGCCGGCAAAATGTCCAGCACCGCCCGCGCCGTGTCCGGGTGCAGCCGCGCCGGATACGCGTGAAAGCCGTGGGTCGCCCGCCCGGTCTCGCCCCTGAAGGTCAGCGCCTCTGCCAAGCGCTTGCCCAGCACCTGATCGCCCTCGACCTGACGCCGACCCGCTGGCACCGCGCCGCTCTCCCGCCGCTTGCGCTCGGCCAAGCGATAGGGCGCGACGGGCTTGGGCGGCTCCACCGCCGTGTCGGGCCGCGCGCTGCGATCATCATCGCGCCGCCGGCGCGGAGCACCCGCCGCCTTGGGGCGCCCGACTCTTGGCCCTTTCCCTTTCATCCGCCTTGGCCTCCCGTCTGATAGCTGGCCATCTCACAGGCCAACGGACCGTTGAACACGCGCAAGCGCCGCTCGGGCCGCATGTGCATCTGCTGGCGCAGCAACACGGGCGTACTCAGAATCGCCAGTCGATGCGCCTCGAAGTGGCGCACGTGCCGCGCGAGTTTGTCGTGCACCTCCGCCGCCAGACCGCTCCCGATGCGCTCCCCATAGGGCGGATTCACCACCACCTGGCCCCCACCGGGGCAGGGATCGACCGTGGCGACATCGCGCACCGAGAAGTGTATCAGATCCGCCACCCCGGCCGTGCGGGCGTTGTTCTCTGCCGCCGCCACCGCCCGACCATCATGGTCGGAAGCGAAAAAAGGCACGGCCGTCGCCCGGCGCGCGGCCTTGGCCTGGGCCCGCAGCTCGGCCCAGGTCGTGGCGACGGCGTCGCTGAAGATCGGCCAGCGCTCAAAGCCAAAATGGCGCTGGATCCCCGGCGCCGTCCCCGTCGCCAGCAGCGCCGCCTCGATGACCAGCGTCCCCGAGCCGCACATGGGGTCGAGGAGCGGCGTCGCCCCGTCCCACTGGCTGAACGCCAGCAGGGAGGCCGCCAGGCTCTCCTTGAGCGGCGCCTCGACGTGGCGCCGCCTGTAGCCCCGGTTGTGCAGCGACTCCCCCTGCATGGCCAGGTAATAGCGCGCCGTCCCTTGCACCACGTGCGCCACCACCGCCACGTCGGGTTTCTTGGTGTCCACGCTGGGGCGCTCGCCGCAGCGATCCCGCACGTCGTCCACCACGGCGTCCTTGATCTTCAGGGACAAAAAGTGGGCATTGCCAAAGCGCGGATCGTTGAGGTGGGTGTCCACGGCCAGGCTGTGCCGCGGCGAAAACCACGGCGCCAGGTCCAAGGCGCGGACGCTGTCGTAGAGATCGCCCTCTTGGCGCACCTGGGCCGTCCCCAGGCTGAGCAGGAGCTTGGTGGCGCAGCGCAAATAGAGACAAGCCCGCATCCCGGCCGCGAAATCGCCGCGGCACAGGACGCCACCCGAGACCTCTTCCGTGACCTCGAGGTGGAGCGCCGCGAGCTCCGCAGCCACAAAGGGCTCGCAGCCGCGGGCACAGGTGGCGAGAAAGGCGTGTTGCGTCATGAAATTCCCCACAGACCCGCGACGGCGCACAGACGCGACCGAACGGGCCGGGCATCTGTAGCCGTGCCGGGCGGCCCTGTCAATCAAGATAGGGGGCGATCTGCCTGGCACAGGATGCGAACGACCGTAGGGGGCGACCTACGCGTCGCCCCGGCACCGGGGGCCTGCCTGGCACAGGAT
>CAYVQF010000065.1:0-29642 GCA_964454015.1 uncultured Myxococcales bacterium | reverse complement strand
CAGAGTCGCTATCGCTCAAACCTCACGAGTCGCGTTTACGCTGGACCAATACAGCTCGTCCAGGAGTTACTTGCCGCGAAACGCGACCTGGCGTTGCCCCGAGCTTTGCGCAAACTCGATAAATTCGATGTCCTGATTTTGGACGACATCGGCTACGTCAAGCAGAGCCCCGAAGAGATCGAGGTGCTCTTCACACTCCTTGCAGAACGCTATGAGCGGAGAAGCGTGATTATCACCAGTAATCTTGTCTTCAGCGAATGGGACCAAGTCTTCCAAAATCCGATGACAACTGCCGCAGCCATCGATCGCCTCGTGCATCACTCTGTGATCCTTGAGTTCGCAGTCGGAAGCTACCGTACTGAAAACAGAAATGCGTGACTAGTCCTGCGCAAGAGAGCACGCAGAGAGGCACATGCGCAGCTCCGCTGCAAGAAAGCTACAGCCCACGCAGGCTATGGACATGGCGTATCTGCCGCCGACCGTGGACAACCCCACCCTCGCTGCGCTCAGGGTTGCCCACCGCCGACTTGGACAACCTGCGGTTGCCCACAGCTACTTGGACAACTGGCGACAACGTTGTGATTGGCCAACGGTAACTGAACCAGTTGCCCACATGCCAACAGCCACTACGGCTATCTGCTCTTACACCCATTTTCGCAACGGCTGCATGAGAGCAACCTCGCGGCACGATCTAGTTATGATGGACCACCGCAGCGACCGGCAAAAATGGTTGTCGTTAAGCGGCAATTATAATTGACGCCAGTCACCCCTCATCATCGGGGACATGCATGTAAGGACGCGTACAGTGCAAGAAGCGTTATTGTTTACATCTGGTGTTTCAATCCCCTCATCATCGGGGACATGCATGTAAGGGAGGGGCCTATATGGTCCCTTCGAACCTCGAAAGGTAGTTTCAATCCCCTCATCATCGGGGACATGCATGTAAGGGGGCGGGTCAAAATACAGTGCAGCGATCCAGCCCGGCCTTTCGTTTCAATCCCCTCATCATCGGGGACATGCATGTAAGACGCCAACTGGGGCGGCAGGTCAACGAACTTGCGCGCTTTAAGTTTCAATCCCCTCATCATCGGGGACATGCATGTAAGATCGAGTACCAGGACCTCTGCAAAGTTCCAAACTTCAAGCTTTCAATCCCCTCATCATCGGGGACATGCATGTAAGCTACTACTCATCACAAGATGATGTTTCTTGCCGCTTTTATTTCTTTCAATCCCCTCATCATCGGGGACATGCATGTAAGGTATCTTGGCCCCAAACTGATAGCTTTGACAGAGGCCGATCTTTCAATCCCCTCATCATCGGGGACATGCATGTAAGTTCTATTCCCCATTACTGGGCACTTAGAATCGCAGACCGTATCTTTCAATCCCCTCATCATCGGGGACATGCATGTAAGTTGTTGACGTTGATAGCCTATAGCTCTTAGGGCTGCTTTCAATCCCCTCATCATCGGGGACATGCATGTAAGTCGAGGGGACATTGGCTCTGGCCACCGATGGGTGGCTAGGTGCTTTCAATCCCCTCATCATCGGGGACATGCATGTAAGAAGGCGGCGGGCGCCTTGGAATGGAGGAGTGTCATGGAAAGCTTTCAATCCCCTCATCATCGGGGACATGCATGTAAGCGGGATTGTCCCGCCTTTTTTAAAGCGCCCGCACGGCATCTTTCAATCCCCTCATCATCGGGGACATGCATGTAAGTCGATTGGAACAATCGACCAAAAAGACTGCCTGCAGCCTTTCAATCCCCTCATCATCGGGGACATGCATGTAAGCTGGTTGGGTGCCGATGGTCAGATGGTACGAGTAGTCGAACTTTCAATCCCCTCATCATCGGGGACATGCATGTAAGTTATACATGAGATCGCGCGTCCTTAGGGGCTTTCAAGTTGCTTTCAATCCCCTCATCATCGGGGACATGCATGTAAGTCTGTGCTCCGTACTGTTCGTGCTCGTTCAGACAGCCATCTCTTTCAATCCCCTCATCATCGGGGACATGCATGTAAGGAGGCTCTCTATTCTCGTTAGGAGGAGTTTGCTATCTTTCAATCCCCTCATCATCGGGGACATGCATGTAAGGCGCCAGGGTGATGCATGTGCCGTGGGGCCGGGTCCATGACTTTCAATCCCCTCATCATCGGGGACATGCATGTAAGAAAAGAAGGGCCGCGAGATCCTCGTCGCGATCGACGAGGATCTTTCAATCCCCTCATCATCGGGGACATGCATGTAAGGTGAGTGAGAGTTGACATGCTTCATGTTAACTTTCAATCAGTTTCAATCCCCTCATCATCGGGGACATGCATGTAAGGTGGAAGACCGCGCCGAGCTCGTTGACGCGATGATCGGCGAAGTTTCAATCCCCTCATCATCGGGGACATGCATGTAAGACGCGGCCGGGGTGGCATCTGCAAAACACGCCGCGCTTGGGTTTCAATCCCCTCATCATCGGGGACATGCATGTAAGCAATCTCACGCAAGCCAAGCGATCCGAGAGAGATCGCGCAGTTTCAATCCCCTCATCATCGGGGACATGCATGTAAGAGTGAGGATACAGGTCGAGGTCGCTGCCGACATACAGGTCGGTTTCAATCCCCTCATCATCGGGGACATGCATGTAAGTTAACAAGGAGATTGCCATGTTCTTCGTCAGGATGAGAAAAGGTTTCAATCCCCTCATCATCGGGGACATGCATGTAAGCGGGAACAACAGCTGGTCTCCCAATCGTAACGGGGGAAGTTTCAATCCCCTCATCATCGGGGACATGCATGTAAGCGTCAGGGTCTTCTCGATCTCGGGAATAAGATCCGCCGAGTTTCAATCCCCTCATCATCGGGGACATGCATGTAAGGAGGAAGCTTGCGAGATTGGGGCAAGTGTCCCAATCTCACGTTTCAATCCCCTCATCATCGGGGACATGCATGTAAGTTTTGAGGGTGTATGGTCTGCACAAGGTGTGCAGATCGTAGTTTCAATCCCCTCATCATCGGGGACATGCATGTAAGGTGGAAGACCGCGCCGAACTCGTTGACCAAATGTTGGGTGTTTCAATCCCCTCATCATCGGGGACATGCATGTAAGCCGAACTCGTTGACGCGATGATCGGCGAAGCTTGGCGCGCGGCCGTTTCAATCCCCTCATCATCGGGGACATGCATGTAAGGAGCGGTAATTTCACCGTCTTCTTCATTCGGTCCTCTCTGTTTCAATCCCCTCATCATCGGGGACATGCATGTAAGCATGGAGCCAGGGCAGTCACGCCCTGGTGCTCACTACCGCCGGTTTCAATCCCCTCATCATCGGGGACATGCATGTAAGCCTGCAGAAGTGCTGCAGGCAGTCAAGGAAGTTGCGGCCCGGTTTCAATCCCCTCATCATCGGGGACATGCATGTAAGTCGAGAAGAAGGGTCGCGAGGTCCTCGTCGCTATCGACGAGGAGTTTCAATCCCCTCATCATCGGGGACATGCATGTAAGGGGAGCAAGAGGGCGAGTCGGAGATTTCATCGGGCTATGACCGTTTCAATCCCCTCATCATCGGGGACATGCATGTAAGGTCGACGATTGTGAGCTTCTCGGGTTGCTATTCGGTGCAGGTTTCAATCCCCTCATCATCGGGGACATGCATGTAAGGCGCTCGACAGACGGTTGTATTGTTTACTTTGCCAGGCGTGTTTCAATCCCCTCATCATCGGGGACATGCATGTAAGGTGCGAAACTAACGGTAGGTTTTCCCGTTAATCCATATGTGTTTCAATCCCCTCATCATCGGGGACATGCATGTAAGGATTCCTAACGAAGGGGGAGCCTACATGGTTCCCTCTAAGTTTCAATCCCCTCATCATCGGGGACATGCATGTAAGCCACAAAAATGGTTACTGGAGCTTGACCATCTTTCGCTCCACGTTTCAATCCCCTCATCATCGGGGACATGCATGTAAGAAGGAGGTGTGGTACCAGGGCGGACACGCCCTGGTGCTGAGTTTCAATCCCCTCATCATCGGGGACATGCATGTAAGTCACGGGGTGGGTAGTGCTGCCGACCATGGTGGACGGCACGTTTCAATCCCCTCATCATCGGGGACATGCATGTAAGCGCGCGAAGAAAGGCTTTTGTCGATTGTCGATAAAAGGTTTCAATCCCCTCATCATCGGGGACATGCATGTAAGAGGAGGGGGCCTACATGGTCCCCTCAAACCTTGAAAGATAGTTTCAATCCCCTCATCATCGGGGACATGCATGTAAGTTGACTTTTATGACTTGTCATTATGACTTTTCAAACAAGTTTCAATCCCCTCATCATCGGGGACATGCATGTAAGTCGTGAAGCGGTCACGTCGAGGGGAGGTCATCATTGACCTGTTTCAATCCCCTCATCATCGGGGACATGCATGTAAGGGGGCGGAAAACCATGGGCCGTAGGGCCTTCGGTGCCGACAATGGGTTTCAATCCCCTCATCATCGGGGACATGCATGTAAGTGGGGATAGAGGAATATTGCGAGATTGGGGCAAGTGTCCGTTTCAATCCCCTCATCATCGGGGACATGCATGTAAGGTATGACGGTCGGTTATAGCTCATTCTCGCGAGGGGATGAGGTTTCAATCCCCTCATCATCGGGGACATGCATGTAAGGAAACGCTGAATGTCTTCTCTTCTGTCAAAAACCTTGTTTCAATCCCCTCATCATCGGGGACATGCATGTAAGAGGGAACGGAGGTTTCGACGACTTCGGGTCTGCCTGAAGTAGTTTCAATCCCCTCATCATCGGGGACATGCATGTAAGTTCGTTGGGGTCGGATGGTCCCAGGAACTCCCGGCGTTTCAATCCCCTCATCATCGGGGACATGCATGTAAGTAGAGTTTGGATACGTATACGGACCTTCATGCTCCGGAAAGTTTCAATCCCCTCATCATCGGGGACATGCATGTAAGTACAAGACTGCGCGTGGCGCGGTTCGGAATCGGGAACAAGTTTCAATCCCCTCATCATCGGGGACATGCATGTAAGCTGGTGCGCATGCGATATGCCGCGTGTATGCACGTGGTTTCAATCCCCTCATCATCGGGGACATGCATGTAAGGACACTGGTGCGCATGCGATATGCCGCGTGTATGCACGTGGTGGTTTCAATCCCCTCATCATCGGGGACATGCATGTAAGATGATGGTACCCTGGAGCAGAGTTCAAGATCTGGCGCGGGTTTCAATCCCCTCATCATCGGGGACATGCATGTAAGTCCCTTAAAATAGGGGACCGGATCGACCAATCCGCATAGTTTCAATCCCCTCATCATCGGGGACATGCATGTAAGCGTTGGATTGCCTTTGAGACCCAATTCCCAGAGAATCCCTGTTTCAATCCCCTCATCATCGGGGACATGCATGTAAGGGTAGACGGCGCCGCGCTCTCGGTGGCCGAGCGGTGGCAAAGTTTCAATCCCCTCATCATCGGGGACATGCATGTAAGGGGTAGAACGTGGGACGATCGCGAACTGGTCCGCATGCGGTGTTTCAATCCCCTCATCATCGGGGACATGCATGTAAGGGGGTAAGGTTCTCGAGAGACTGTCAAGGCTTCCTCGGAGTTTCAATCCCCTCATCATCGGGGACATGCATGTAAGACTTTCGCTGTATAGCAGGGCTTTCTGTCCATGAGATGATGTTTCAATCCCCTCATCATCGGGGACATGCATGTAAGTTACGAAGGGCATCTGGTGTACACCATTCGTGGTGATGGGTTTCAATCCCCTCATCATCGGGGACATGCATGTAAGGAAGGACATGGACATGGACATGGAAAGCATCCACGCGTTGTTTCAATCCCCTCATCATCGGGGACATGCATGTAAGTAGTACACGCGCCCGTGGCGGGTTACCCACTTGACGCACAGTTTCAATCCCCTCATCATCGGGGACATGCATGTAAGCTTTTCGGGATGAAGTTGTGGGCCATAGGGCCCACCCTGGTTTCAATCCCCTCATCATCGGGGACATGCATGTAAGTGGTACCGCGTGGAGGATCTCACGTGGGAGTGTGTAGGAGTTTCAATCCCCTCATCATCGGGGACATGCATGTAAGCAGAGGATTAGCATGAATGTGCATATCATCGAGAACACTAGTTTCAATCCCCTCATCATCGGGGACATGCATGTAAGGACCGCGTCGGGTCATCGATTTCGAGGTAGCACGACTGTTTCAATCCCCTCATCATCGGGGACATGCATGTAAGGGAGAAGGACATGGAAAGCATCCACGCGTTCAGTTCGGGTTTCAATCCCCTCATCATCGGGGACATGCATGTAAGACCCGAGGAACGAAGCCGTTTGCAGTGCCATCTTAGAGTTTCAATCCCCTCATCATCGGGGACATGCATGTAAGAATAGGGGATCGGATCGACCAATCCGCATACTTTGTAGGTTTCAATCCCCTCATCATCGGGGACATGCATGTAAGCTCTCGGCGCTCCGCCATGGTATCCGGCCTCGTTGTTGGTGTTTCAATCCCCTCATCATCGGGGACATGCATGTAAGCGATGGCCTGGCGTTCCTGATGCGGGACAAGGCTGGCAAGTTTCAATCCCCTCATCATCGGGGACATGCATGTAAGCGTGCGGCGCGTGGTTCGCCTACAGTCGTAGCGACTGTGAGTTTCAATCCCCTCATCATCGGGGACATGCATGTAAGTACGGTACGCGGCGTGCATGCACGCGGTGCGTGCCGTGGTTGTTTCAATCCCCTCATCATCGGGGACATGCATGTAAGAGAGAGGATGTCGCCATGCTAAAAAATGGGCGAAGAGGTTTCAATCCCCTCATCATCGGGGACATGCATGTAAGGGAAGAGCGGGCTCCGGCGCGTGGCGCCGGAATACGTGTTGTTTCAATCCCCTCATCATCGGGGACATGCATGTAAGTTCGTTAGCAAGGAGAGGCGTTATGGTATTCTTCGCATCGGGGTTTCAATCCCCTCATCATCGGGGACATGCATGTAAGATCGTACACTTTCGTTGATGGAGGAGTTTGCGATGTGGATGTTTCAATCCCCTCATCATCGGGGACATGCATGTAAGGTCCCAGGCTGGTGGGGCCGAGGTAGTGCTCACCACCGCGTTTCAATCCCCTCATCATCGGGGACATGCATGTAAGTTGGAGTGTGACTGTTTATTCAGTCACACTCCTTGATGTTGTTTCAATCCCCTCATCATCGGGGACATGCATGTAAGTCTGCACAAGGTGTGCAGATCGTACACTTTCGTTGATGTAGGTTTCAATCCCCTCATCATCGGGGACATGCATGTAAGCTGGCATGTATGCCATCCATGTCACCGGCGAGCCAGGGGTTTCAATCCCCTCATCATCGGGGACATGCATGTAAGAGAGGGTCATGGAGAGTATCCACGCGTTTGGTTCGGTAGAGTTTCAATCCCCTCATCATCGGGGACATGCATGTAAGCCTTGCACGGGCGCCGTGTGGCGCTCGTGCGATGGGTGTGTGTTTCAATCCCCTCATCATCGGGGACATGCATGTAAGTCCTGAACTTCTCGGCCTGCTCTACGGCGCTGGGCTCAGCTTGTTTCAATCCCCTCATCATCGGGGACATGCATGTAAGCGACGTCGATGAAGTGGTCTGATGCCGCGCCGTTCTCGTCTGTTTCAATCCCCTCATCATCGGGGACATGCATGTAAGTGAGGTGGTGCTCACCACCGCCGCTCATGGTGGTCAAGTTTCAATCCCCTCATCATCGGGGACATGCATGTAAGGTTAGCGAGAGGCCGGCGGCTTCTAGCGTTGGATTGCTTTGTTTCAATCCCCTCATCATCGGGGACATGCATGTAAGAGGTGGAGTCGGGAATAATTTCCGCAGCCCGGTCATCACCGGTTTCAATCCCCTCATCATCGGGGACATGCATGTAAGTGACGGGGAATCCGTCTTCGGCGGGGACGACATCCACTTGTCCGTTTCAATCCCCTCATCATCGGGGACATGCATGTAAGATAGGGCCCGCGGTACCGACAATGGGGGCGATAGATGCATCAGTTTCAATCCCCTCATCATCGGGGACATGCATGTAAGCTACTCTTCCTGGAAGGGGGCCAGGAAGAGTGGACTCCGGCGTTTCAATCCCCTCATCATCGGGGACATGCATGTAAGAGAAGGGCCGAGAGATCCTCGTCGCCATCGACGAGGATGTTTCAATCCCCTCATCATCGGGGACATGCATGTAAGCCATGTTACCGGCGCGCCTGGCGCCGGTCGGTCCAGCTCTTGTTTCAATCCCCTCATCATCGGGGACATGCATGTAAGGGCTGTCACTGAGGCTGAAGATGGGCGAAATCAATCTCAAGTTTCAATCCCCTCATCATCGGGGACATGCATGTAAGCTTCCGACATCACGGGCGCCCTTGACTCGGTGGTCCAGGTGTTTCAATCCCCTCATCATCGGGGACATGCATGTAAGGCTGCACGCTGATGCCGCAGTCCTCGACCCGCAGCCCGGCACCGTGGTTTCAATCCCCTCATCATCGGGGACATGCATGTAAGGTCGACGCCGTCGACGCCGACGGTGCGCGAATAGAATTCGCACTCGTTTCAATCCCCTCATCATCGGGGACATGCATGTAAGCCACCGGGAAATTCTTCCACAAAAAACAAAGCCTTGCCAGGCAAAATCGCGGAAGCCGCGGCTGCTGGGGTCAAGGGGTAGGGGTGACTAAAAATGAAACGACGCATCGAAAAGAAAATTCCCCCAAAAGACGAAGGTTTAGCCAAGTGAACGGGCGAGCGCGGAGGTCTACCGTGTCATGCGGTGATCCGCGTCACGCACAAGATCCGCGGCGGATGCAAGGCGAGGTCGCGCAGCCACGACGGGGCCGCGCGACTGCAACATTATAGATGACCGGCGCTTCATCTGCAATGACCCGGTAGCGGGATCGGGGCTGCACCTGTGCACTGCGCCTTGACGGATGAAACATGTCCTCGCGCGGCTCTTGGCTGACGACACGGGCGTGGGTCGGTGATCCGAAGGGGACACGTTGTGGCGCGCGGCAAAACGACGAGCGGCCGACGTGGCCAGCCGTCGTGCATGAGCTATCCTTGCGCTGCCCACCACCTCAGCGCAGCGTAATGGAGAGGAAAATCCCCTCCGAACCCTGCAAGCACTCGAGCGTGACCCCGCTCAACGTGAGGCGAGCGTTGGGGAACTTGGCCACGATCGCGATGATCTTGGCCTGTAAGGCAGCGCTGCGTTGGCGAAGGCGGTGCTCCTCTTCCTTCGCAGACATCAGCTCACGCAGGATCGGCCAGAGCCCCTCCGCAAACGCCTCTGCGGCCTCCGCAGCACCGGCGTCGCCTGCCGCTGGTGGCTCCCTGGTGTCTGGCGCAAGGCTCGGGGAGGCCTCGGGTGGAGCTCCTTGATGGTCTGGCACCCTTCCCTCTACAGGCTGCCGGGGGACGGCCACAGGAGGGATGCTTGTCGTCGCAGAGCTGGGCTCGGGGGATCGCGCCTCCCGCGAAAGCGCCTTCTCCGCCGCTGGCACACTCGCCGGGGTCGTCGTGTCCGGTGTAGGTGCCGGCCCGGCCGTTGCGCTCTCTGCCACGCCTGTGTGGGGGGCGAGGATGGGCGCCGCTTCGACGGGGACTGGCGGCGACTGCTCGACATCGGCGCTGAGGGCCTCCTTGCCTAGAAGCGCGGCGACCAGCGCATCGGCTTCACTGGCGAGGTCAAAGTCTTTGCGCGGGTGGGCCGGGGATGGAGACTGGGTGGCTGGCGCTGGCGTTTTCGGAGGCGCGGGGGGATGTGCCTTTGCAGGAGGCCGCGATGGCGGCCCTTTGGCGATCTTGATGGCCGCCACACCGCGCTGCAGGATCAGGCGGTAATCCTTGAGATCGGAGATCTGCAAGGCGTGGAGATAGGGCGTTGGGTAGATGCCCGCACGCAGGTGGTGAAAACGACAGTCACAGGCTTCGCCGTTGAGGAGCTGGGCATGTCTTGATCGGATCTTGGTACAGCCAATGGGCAAACGCGCACAGTTCTGCAGGCGCGTGCGCATGTCCGGTGGTAGCCCCCCGCTGCGGGCCAAGAGAATGCCGAAGCCGCCGATGAGCTCGGCCATGGGCAACACAAACAAGCTCTC
The DNA here is from genome assembly GCA_964454015.1 of uncultured Myxococcales bacterium. GTDB lineage: Bacteria > Myxococcota_A > Bradymonadia > UBA4248 > UBA4248 > CAYVQF01. Next base: position 19,484 of record CAYVQF010000065.1, on the reverse strand, counting down.
GTAGAGGGTGGTCCGTTCCATGGGCATGAGGTGGCCGAGGCGGTGGGCTTTGTCGGCGATGGCTCTCAGGATGGCGCAGCCCTGGAGGGTAGCCAAAAGGCGCGGGAATTCCGCGAACGCGTCGAGCAGCGTCTGGAGGTTTTCACTGCGCTTGGTGGGGTGCAGGGGGCCCAAGTTGATGCAAGCGAGCACTTGCTCATAGGAGACCGTGGGCAGATCGAGGACCTTGCGCGGAGACTGCGGGCGCCCTGCGCCATCGACCCAGGTGGCGAAGTGGCCGCTCTTGGGGTGGCGCCCCAAGGGCAAGGGCAGGTAGGGTCCCGGGCCAGTGCGGACGAGGTCGGCGTTGGGATAAGGGGTGCGCTGAATGGCCTCATGGGCGGGTGCCGCCGTCTTCAAGATGCGCTGCACGAGCAAGAAGGCATGACGTAACAGGATGGGCTTGGTGAACAAGACCCAGAGGGTGGCGTGGGCAAAGGCGCTGTCCTCGATGATGGCGGGCAATTCTAGGTGCTTGGCCGTCGCAAGCAGGTGGGCCGCGTCTTCGTGGATGAGGCTGATAAAGGATTCCCATGATCGACTGGCGTCTTGCGCCTTGCCCGTTGATGACGCAACTGCGTCGGCATCTTGCTCCTGCCGATCCGAGGACTGCTTCCAATCGCCCTTCACCACACCGCGTTTGAGGCTGACCACGATGGCGGCGCAGATGACATTGCCGTTGTGACACAGGTAGAAGGCGTGGCGTGCGCCCCCGCGGAGGTGGATCAAGAAATGGGCTTGGGTCAAGGGCGACTCGACCCTCTCCATCAGCCATTGTCCGCGTGGGTTGCGCGCCTCGACCAAGTGCCGGGTCGCTGGAATGGAGAAGCGTTTCAAGACCTGCGTGGCCGTCTCTTCATCTAGCGGGGCGTCACCGAGGGGTGCCGGGGCGTCGTTGCTGGGGAGGGTGGGTACTTTTCTGATGAGGAGGCGCAGGGCGTGGGCCATGGAGATGTGCCCGCCGGCGCCACAGGCCTGTACGGCGGCATAGGGGCAGTGTGTCAGCGCTTCGACGATGAGCGGCTCCACCCCGAGGACGTCTGCGGCTGCGTCGATTTGCTCTTGGCTGGGCGGGCTTGGCAAGGCGAGGACGACCTCGAGGAGGGCGCAGGCGAGGACGACGGGGTTGGGTTCGAGGTTGGCGAGGCGCATCCACTGGCTGGCGACTTCGAGTTGGACTGGCCATGGGCAAGGCTCGAGGGCGAGGCGTTCGAGGCGCCATTGGGCCAACTCCAGTGCCGCGTGATGACGTTGCTCCGCCAGCATGCGGTGAATGAGGGCGGCCAAGAGGGGGAGGGTGTGGACCATGGTGAGGTCCACCTGGGTGTACCAGCTCTCCCAGTCGCTGAGGAGGTCGCTGAGCTCGGCCATGGGGGTGGGGTTGTTGAGGGCGATTCTCTGGGCCGAGGCGTTGAGGGCCTGATAGGCTTTGCTGGGGCAGAGGGGCCCCTCTTCGGTGATGTGCATGCCCAGGTAGTCGAGGCCCTCCTCGAGGTTGGCGAGCCGCGTCTTGCGGGGGTTCAAGGTGACGGCGAGCTGGGCCAGGACTTGTTGCAACCACGCCAAGGTGTCGCGCAGCTCTTCGAGGCTGTGGCCCAGAAGCAGGATGTCGTCGCCGTAGCGCAGGTAGGCATGCCCGGCCTCGACGATGCTCTGGTCGGCTGCGCGGAGGTAGACGTTGGAGAGGAGCGGCGAGAGGGCGCTGCCTTGGGGGATGCCGCCGTCGAAGTGGACGCTCAGGGACTCGATGGCGCCGGCGGTGATGAGGCGGCGGATGAGGCGACACATGGGCACGGGGACCCCATCTTGGGCCAGCTTCTGCAGGAGCATCACCCTGTCGATGCTGTCGAAGAAGTGGGTGATGTCGGTTTTGGCGAAGCAGGTGAAGCCCATCTCGCGCAGCAGGGCCAGGTGCTCCAGGGCGGTGCGCACGGATCGACCTTTGCGGTAGCTGTGGACGTTGCTCAATAGGAATTTGTCGTAGAAGGGTGCTAGGACATCGGCGAGGGCGCGCTGGACGATGCGATCCGTGACGGTTGGGATGACGATGGCGCGTTCGCTGCCACCGCTGAGGGTGACCCGCAGGCCCGGGCTGGGCTGATAGGTGCCGTTTTGCAGGCGCAGGAGCAGGGTGTCCAAGTGGGCGTCAGCTTGCGTCGTGAAGGCCTGAACGGTGACGCGATCGATGCCCGGTGAGGCGGCGCGAATTTTCACCTTGCGCCACGCCTCGGTGAAGGTGGCTGGTTGCAGAAAGGCGCTCCACAGTGGTTGCTCTGTGTGGTTGGTCATGGGCCCCCTCCAGTCTCTGTCCCTTCCGCCGAGCTCCCTGCCAGGCTAGCATGGGCCAGGTTCCTGGGAAAGCGGCGCTGCGGTCGGGCGTCTTGGCAAGGCGCGCGATGTGCGGCACAATTCGAGGGTTGACCGAACGGTGCCGTGCGGCCTTTAGCCAAGCTTGGGGGACGAGATGCAGACCTTGGCGAGCTTTCGTGAGCAGATGTTGGCGGGCGCGCGCGAGGAGGCGGTGCAGGGCTTGCAAGCCTGGGCCGATGGGCGCATCGACCAGCATGGCGAGCACCTGGAGACGGCCCGCTTGGCGCTCACCCTTGGGCTGCCGTCCTTGGCCCAGCGCGAGCTCAATTTGGTGCTGCGCGATCACCCGGACGACTCCGAGGCGTTGCGCGAGCTGGCGCAACTGGCCGAGGACCGAGGTGAGGTGGGCAAGGAGCTGAGCTTTAGGCAGCGCTTGGAAATGGCGCGTCCGGAGCAGGTCGACAACCAGCGCCGGCTGGCGGCGCTGCGCGCCGGGAGCCTGGAGGCGGCACCGCCCATAGAGAGCGTCGCGCCGCAGGCCGCAGTGCAGGACCCCTATCTCGCCGCAACGACGGAAGATCTCATTCGTTTTCTCCACCTCTTCGCCGGGCGCGAGGACGTGCATGCGCGGCAATGGGCCGACGGCGACCAGGGCGGCTACTCCCCCGTCAAGCGCCCCCTCACCCCTGACTTGCTGCGGGCCCACCTCGCCGGTGACCACACCCTCGGGGTCTATCCCCTGCGCCTGGACCAGACGGTGTTGTTCTTTGCCCTGGACCTGGACATCAACAAAAGGGCCATCGACCGCGCTCGGGGGGATCTGGAGGCGTCCAAGAAACTGCGCCTGGCCGTGCATCACGAAGGGCTGCGGATTCAGGCGCGCTGCACGGAGCTCGGGCTGCCAGGCGTGCTGGAGGACAGCGGCTACAAAGGGCGCCATTACTGGATCTTTCTGCGCGAGCCCACGGAAGCCGAGCTGGTGGTGCGCTTGGCCCAAGCCCTGGTGCAGCACCTGCGCCCGGCCGACCCCAACCTCCACATCGAGTTCTTCCCGAAACAGTGCCGAGCTAGCAAAGGCGCGGCTTTGGGCAATCTCATCAAGTTGCCCTTGGGCTTTCATCGGCGCTCCATGCGCCGCGCCCTCTTGCTCGATGCGCAGGGGCGACGGGTGGCGGATCCCTGGGAGTACCTGCGCCGGGTGCCGCGCCTGTCGCGGGAGCCATTGCTCGACGCCTTTGGCCGGCTGAGGGAAGGTGCGCCACCCGTTGAGGTGGTGCCCGAGGCCGCGCCAGGGCCCGTGGCCATCGGCTTGCCGCAGCCGGATCTCTTCACCGAGGCCGACTTCGAGAGCCGGGGTGAGCTGCGCCACCTGCTGGGCCATTGCGCCGTGCTCGGACGCCTGGTGCATCAGGCCCTGCACGAGCGCCGCCTGAGCTACGACGAGAGCGTGGTACTGCGCCACAGCCTGGGCCACTTGCCCGTGGGCCCCCTCGCGGTGAACTACCTCTTTGGCCGCTGCCCCGAGGTGCGCGGCGATCTCTTCATGAAGAGCGCCCTGGCGGGCAACCCCATCTCCTGCCCCGCCATCCGCAAGCGCATCGGCCACATCAGCAGCGCCGTGCCGTGCCACTGCGCCTTCTACAGCCGTCCGGATCACTACCCGACGCCCCTACTGCATATGGAGACCTTGCCGTCTGGATCCACGGCCACAGGGCGCCCTGGCGCGAGCGCCCCGACGGTGGTGGTGCAGCCCAGCGCGACCTTGGTGCTCGGTGATGCGGACGCGCAGCAGGCCCTCGATGCCAACGTTGACGCAGGTGGGGCCACGAGGGATGCGGCGGTGCCAGAGGCCGGTGCTGCCGAGGAGGCGGCTGAGGTGAGCTCGGTGACGTTGGCCCAGCCGGCGGCGGTGCCGGCGGCGGTGGCTGATGGTTTGCAACGCTTGGGGGCGACCCTGGCGAATCTGTTGGAGCGGCAGGCCCGCTTGGAGGCGGAAATCGTCGGCGTTAGGCAGGCCCTTTTGCAGACCCTGGACGGCGCGGGGGTGACCGAGGTGGACTTGGGGGTTGGCAAGTGGGTGGTCGAGATCGACGAGGGTGAGCCCATGCTGGTGTGGCGCGCGAGGGATTGAGATGCCCCTGTTGGCGATTCAAGAGCCGGGCTTGTCGTTGCATCTGCGTGACGGGGCGCCGGTGGTGATGAAGGGCGAGAGGGTGATTCGCCCGGTGCCGTTGCACGAGATCGACGAGGTCCTGCTCTTTGGTCCCATCGAGCTCAGCGCGCGGGTGCGCAATCTGCTGTTGCGCCACGGCATCGACATCTTGCTCTTCACCCAGTCCGGCGACTATGTGGGGCGGATGGTGAGCGTGGACTCGCCGTTGGCCGAGCGGCGCGCCTTGCAGTACCGCTGTCTGCAGGATCCGGGCTGTGCCCTGCGCCTGGCCCAGCGCTTGGTGGTGGCCAAGCTGGCCAACCAGCGCACCTTCTTACAGCGGGTGCAGCGCGAGCGTCCTGCCGACCCTTTGGTGGAGGCCATCGTGGCGCTGCGGCGCTTGATCGCCATGGCAGGCGAGGCGACGGAGGTGGAGGTTTTGCGGGGCTATGAGGGCTATGGGGCGGCGATGTATTTTCGCGCGTTTCAGGCGGTGAACCTCCACCCCGAGCTGTCCTTCTGCGGGCGCAGCCGGCGGCCGCCGCGGGACCCGGTCAACGCCGTGCTCTCCTTCGCCTATGGGGTCTTTTTGCGGCGGCTCGAGTCCTTGGTGCGCAAGAGCGGGCTGGACCCCAACTTGGGCGCTCTGCACTTGGCGGGGCGCGGCAAACCCGCTCTGGCCCTCGACCTGATGGAGCCCTTTAGGCCCTTCTGGGACCGGCAGATGATGCGGCTGATCAACCGGCGGCAGTTGGCGCCGGTGGACTTCTGCAACCCCGAGGTGAGCGAGCTCGAGCTGGGTCTGCCGCCCAACGCCGACGCTACAGAAGCGTCGGAGACGACGCCTGCCGACACGGCTCCGCTGCCTCCCCCGGTGCATTTGGCGGCGACGGGGCGCGCCATCGTGCTCAAAGCCTTTGGCGACGCCTGGAAGGCGCGCCATGTCCACGGCGAAGCCCACCTCAAGCTCGCCCAGATCGTGGAGCGCCAAGTCTATGACGTCTTGCATTTTTTCGAGTCCTATCCCGCGTCCGACTTTCAACCCTTCACCCTTTCGTAAAACGCGATGTATCTCGTCCTGTGCTACGATGTGAGCAGCGACAGCCGGCGGCAGCGGCTCTATAAGAAGCTCAAGGCCTTCATGAGCCCAGTGCAGCGGAGCGTTTTCGAGGGCGAAGTGCCGACGAAGCGCTACGCGGCGCTGTTACATTTGATCCACGACACCATCGATCACCAGACCGACTCGGTGCGCATTTATCAACTCAGCGCGAGCGGCAGGGATTTAACGGAACATATCGGGACGGCCCACGTCGTCGACAGCCGGGGGGAGGATATCATTCTTTGAAAGAGGCAGGCCGTCGCCACGACGGCCATCAGGGCGTGGGCGACCCGGTGATGATGACCCGATTCATCGCCTCTTGGTGGGCGTCCATGAGGGCTTGACACTGGGCCCTCTCCGCGTCGGTGAGCCCCATGAAATCCCCCAGGTCCAGGCTCTCACAGGCCAGATAGTCCTGGGGCAGGGTGAGGCAATAGTCCGTGAAGGCGGCCTTGTGACGCTCGGAGCGCGCGACGGCTTCGGGGGTGAAAATCTCCATGCGCCCGGCGAAGATGATCTCGCACATCTCGGCGGGGCTCAGGGTGGGACGCGCTGGGGGCGGCGCCTCAGGCGTGCCCTTGCAGGCGGCGATGGCGGTGAGGAGGACGAGGGTGAGGACGAGGGGAATTCGCATGGTGCCTCGACTTGCTAGGGGACGCAGGGGTGGGCGGCAGATGCCGGCGCCGCAGCGGCAAATACCCACAGGCGACGACGCGCCACGGCCTTGAACACGGCGCGATGCTATCCCCGGGCCCATTCACGCGCGCCCAGACAGGCTATCGCCTCCAGGCCGTCTGGGGCAAGGCGGCCGGGAGGGGCCGTCCCATAGGTGGGCCCCTACTCGACGATCACCCGGTCGCTGCCGCTGCGGCCGAAAACGTCGGGGTGGTACATCTCCTCGGCTTTGGCAGGCGGCACCACGAAGGTCCCCGGGGTGGTGGCCCGGGCCAAGTAGCGGTACTCGTAGACCCCGGCGGGCAACAGCGTGCGGAAGGCCTCGGCCTGGTGGTCGCGCAGGTTCTCGTGTTCGTACCAGCGCCCGCCCCAGCTATCGCCATAGGGATCCACCACCGCTTGGGAGGTGCCGCCCAAGGCGCGGTTGAAGGCTTCCAGGCCTGCCGGGAGGGGATCGAGGACGGCCACGTGATAGCGCCGGGCCGGGACCACCACGCGCACGGTGATCTGGACCATGCTGCCCCGGGCAATGCGCCAGGTGCCGTCGGGGTCACGGCGGACGGTGTCAGTGTCGCTGACGGCGCGATAGGATCGGGAGAGGGTGAAGCCACGCTCCAGTGGATCCAGGGTGAGCGACGTGGGGGCGTAGGAGAGGGCCATGCGGTAGTAGAGTCGGCCTGGGCCCTCTTTGTCGATGACCAGCGGGGCGCTGGGGGCGTGGTCGAGGACGGTGGTCATGGGCACGCTCAGGTGCTGGCGCTCGGTGGTGCGGCCGCGGTAAGGGTGCTCGCCGAGGTAGGTGTCGCCGAGCCACATGCGGGCGACGAAATCGGGTTCGGTGGCCTCGTAGATGGCGAAGTAGCGCTCCAGAGCCAGGAGTATCCAGGCGTTTTCTTGGGTGTTGCCCCAGCGGCCCTTGGTGCGGTGGGCGAGGAGGCTGGCGACCAGGGTCGGGATGTTGGGGTTGGCGGGGTCGGCGGCCATGAGTCCCGTGAGGATGACGGCGTCGCTGCGGCGCACCGAGTGGAGGAGGAGGTGGGCCTGCTCGGCGTAGGCGCTGACGTAGGTGGCGCTGCCGGCGCTGCGTTCGAGGCGGTTGTCGAGGAAGGCGAGGATGTCGGTGCGCTGATGGGCGTAGGCGGGCTGAGTGCCGAGGGCGCTGAGGATCCAGCCGAGGCTTTCGAGGCTGTGTTGCTCCAAGGGCAGGGCGGCAAGCGCCTTGGCGGCGGCGGCGCCGGCGTCGTGGCCGAGCTCGGTGCGGACGTGGGCGGCGAAGGCCTGCAGCGCCGCTTTGGTCTGGGGGGCGAGGGTGAAGGCGCGGTCGCCGCGGGGGTGATACTCGGCGGTATAGATGGCGGTGATGGCGACCTCGAAGCGGGCGATGTGGGTGTCGATGTCGCTGAGGTAAGCGTTGAGGCGCGTGAGCAGCTCTGCCGAGACGGGGTAGCCCGCTTGGGCGGCGCGGCCCAGGGCCCAGGTGGCCTGGATGGTGACGAAGGGATCGATGGTGCCCTGCCAGAAGGGGAGGCCGCCGCGGCGATTTTCGCGGCGTTCGAGTTCGGTAATGCTCGCGCTAAGGTGTTTGGCCAGGTCGGCTTCGCTGGGAAGGTCGGGCGCTTGGAAGGCGTCGAGGACGGGCCACAGGGCGAGGATGCTGAGCATGCGGGCGCTGAGCTGCTCGGTGCAGTCGAAGGGGTAGTTGGCGAGGTAGATGAAGGCGTCGGTGAGGGCGTGGAGGGCCGTCGAGGCGGTGGAGATGGTGAGGCCACCATGCGAGGGGATGGCGTCGCTGGGGGCCAAGATGGGTTGGGAGCGGCCCCCCTGATCGATCTCGCCGTGGAGGGCGAAGGCCTCGGTGGTGGCCGGCGTCCACACCGGGATGGGGAGTTGGGCGGCGTCGCGGTGGGAGGCCGAGGTGGCGATGACCTGGAGGGTCATGGTGCCGGGGCGCTCAGTGGCGGCGGGAAAGAGGAGCTCGACCCGGTCGTTGGGGGGGATGGTGACGGCGAAGCCCGGGCTGTCGCAGTGGCCGTTGGCGAGGCGCGCCGCGACTTGGACCTCTTGGGCCTGGTCGCTGAGGTTCTGCACCACCACTGGGAGCTCGAAGCGATCGCCTTGGTTGAGGAAGCGGGGCGGCGATGGTCGCAGCATGAGGGGGCGGCGCGCCGTGAGGCTGGCTTCGGCGACGCCGAAGCGCTGGGCGTCGGCGGCGACGGCCACCAGGCGGTAGCGGGTGAGGTTGTCGGGCAGGGTGTAGTCGATGCGGACGCGCCCTTGGGCGTCGGTGACGGCGTCGGGGACGAAGAGGGCCAGGGGGCTGAAGTCGGCGCGCATGGGGCCTTGGTCGGGGTTCTGGCCCGCGCTCTGGGCCATCTTTCCGGGCGTGCTTTTGGCGCCGAACCCGCCGGAGCCCGAGCCGCCGCCGCCCATGCCGGTGCCGCTCATCCCGATGCCAAAGCCATAGCCGTCTTCGAAATTTGGGTTGCGGCCCATGGACTGGTTGATGGCGCGCAACAGGAGCTGGTCGTCGAAGAGGCCGAGCTCGTGGCGGCTGTTGGCCTGGCGCGTGGCGGCGATGAAGAAGCGATAGAAGGCGGGCATGGGGTCGCGTACTTCGTAGCGGGCCAAGGCCAAGACGGCCTCATCGACGACGAAGATGGCCGTCTCGACGTTGGGCTGGGGCTGTCCGTGCTGATCGCGGACTTGCACCGTGAGGGCGGCGGGCGCGCCGGGCTCTTGCACCGTGAGGTCTGGGGTGACGCTGACCGTGAGGACGCGCTCCTCCATGGAGACGGGGACGGCGATCTTGGCGTTGAGGGCGACATCGTCGGCGTCGGCCGCGGCGTTGGGGTTGAGGAAGTGGACATCGACTTCGACGCGGGGGAAGTAGGTGGGCTCGATGGGGAGGTCCAGCAGGGCCTGGCGGTGGGTGATGGAGACGTGGTGGGTGGCGACGACGCCGAAGCGCTGTACCACCACGAGGGCCTCGGCCTGGTCCCACGGGGCCTGGATGCGCAGGCGCGCCGTATCCCCCGGGACATAAGTGTCTTTATCGAGGCTGAGGGCGGCCTCGCCTTCCGCGCCGTGATCCGGCCAGTAGGCCGAGTCGTCTTTGTCGCTGAAGACCCAGAAGTGGGTGCCGCTGCGGTTGCGGCGGCCGGCGGCGTCGGTGATCTCCAGGCTGAGCTGGTAGGTGCCGGAGTGGCTGAGGTCAAAGTGACAGCGCGCCAGCGACGCGGTGCTGGTGACGGTGCAGCTCTGGGCGTCCTGGACCTGGTTCACCCATTGATCGCGCTTGCGGACGTAGCGGGCGCGCACCAGACGCATCTCGATGGGGGTGCCGGGCACGAGATTCCCTTCGAGGTCGGCGACCACGGCGTCGACCCGTAGGGGGTCGCCGGCGCGCAGGTACCAGCCGATGGGTTTGAAGCCGACATAGAGATCGGCGGGGTGCACCAAGACGCTGACCTGGCTGGCCCAGCGCTGGGCGTTGACGTCTTCGACCTCGCTCTCGAGGGTGAGGACCGTAGGGCCAGGATCGCCGCTGGCTTCGGTATCGACTTGGATGGCGTGGGCGCCGTTGGTGTCGGTGCGGCCACTCAGGCCAATGCTGAAGCGAGGCTGTCCCCAGCGCGGGTAGTGGCCGCGGTGGTCGCCAAAGGAGAGGGCGCCCAGGCCGGGGGGCGCGAAGCTGGCGCTGTAGCCCCAGGCGCGCCACTCACAAGGGGCGTGGGGCAAGGCGCCGCCGGCGAAATAGGAGGCCAGGGTAGAGGCCTCCAGGCTCTGACCGGCGATGAGGGTCGGGGTCGAGGCCTGGGTGTCAAGGGTGAACTCTGGGCGGCGGAAGGCTTCGATCTTGGCGCGGTGGAGCGTGCGGGCGGCGACGCCGTCGCTGTCGGTGAAGCTCAGATCGATGTAGGCGTCGCCGCTGTTGGCTGTGGGAGGGATGGGCAGGTGCAGGTGGAGGGCGCCGAAGGCGTTGAGGCTGACGCTGCCCTTGGCGAGCTCGACGCCGCGGGCGTCGCGGAAGTTGTAGGAGACGACTTGGCCTGGCGCCGGCAGGGTGAGATCGGCCCCTTTGGCAATAGGGATGGCCCGCACCCAGCCTTTGAGGGTGATGTGCTCCCCCGGTTGGTAGAGGTTGCGATCATCGAAGACATGCCAGAGGTACTCTCGAAGGCGCTGGGAGTGTGGGAGCCAGGCGTGGCGCTCGAGGAAGACGCTGTCGGCCCCGCGCTCGGCGACGAGCATGTCGCGGTTCTGCAGGGGAAGGGTGGCGACGCCGTCGGCGCCGGTGACGGCCGTGTCTTCGCCGGGGCGATCGTAGCGCAGGGTGACGTCGGCGGCGGCGCTGGCGTCGGCCAGGTGAGTGGTCCAGACCTGGACGTGTTCGCTGTCGGAGATGGCCGTCAGGCCGAGGCGCGTGACCTGGATCCAGGCCGAGCTGACCACGGGCAAGGGGTCGCAGGTCGCCTCTGGGCCCTCGATGAGGACCAGGACCTGGCCGACGCCGTCGTCGAGGGCGGGGGAGAGATCGACCCGGACGAGCTCCACGCCGTTGCGCCCTTTGAGGCGGCGCGTCTCTTCGTGGCGGAGCACCCCTGGCGGGGTGGCGCTGAGCGCGTCGGGACAAAAGGAAAAGAAGTCCTTCGCGAAGCCGCGCTCCGTGGGGTAGTAGTCCTCGGGGCTGACGCGGTAGAGGCGGATGCGGACCGCTGGCAGGTTGCGCACGGCCACGGTGTAGAGGGGCGAGCTGCTGGCGGCGATCATGTAGGTGTCGTGATGGGAGGGAAAGATCTCCGGATCGGTGTAGGTGGGGGGCGCCGTGACCTTGAAGGTGAGCGTTCCTTTGTCCGCGAGGGGCTGGCCATAGATATCGCGCAGCTCTGGGGGCAGGGTGACGCGGTAGGTGGTGTCGCGGGTGCCGACGCCGCCGATGTTCACTTCGTTGCCCCAGATGGAGATGTGCTGGTCACCCAGGGGGGGCGTCACGGTGATCGCCTCGGCGCTGAGGGTGTCCTCATCGATGGGGTTGTTGAAATCGATGGTGAAGGCGTTGTAGTCGCTCTCTTCGCACTTCCAGGGGCTGCAGTGGCGGCTTTCGATGTGGAGGGGGCCGTAGGTGTGTAGCAAAAAGGTTTGGCTCTGGGTGCTGCGCCGCGGCCCCTCGAAGGCGGGGAGGCCAGCGGCGAGGGTGAGGCTGATGGGGGTGTTGGGTGGGTAGGCGCGGGTGGGGACGAGGTAGACGAGTTGGCTCGTCGCGCGGGGATCGAAGTCGTCCAGGTCCGAGAGATCGAGGCTTTCGCCTTCGTCGAGGTAGGGGGTGCGCTCCTGGGCGACGCGGCGGCGCACTTCGTCGGCCGTGGCCAGGCGCAAGGCGTGGCGTTTGCCCCGGGCGCGGCTCTCGGTCAGGGCCACGACCTGCTGCGGGTCCACCATCTGGTTGAAGAGGAGGCTGAGCACGGGGAGGGTGTCGATGGTCTGGTAGGACTTCAGGGTATCTGGGTCGTAATAGGGGTAGGAGTGGACGCCGCCGTCGACGTCGACGAGCAACGGCGGGGGGGTGGAGAAGGTCCAGCGGTCCTCGCCGTTGAGAGGGGCGCCACTGAGGGCGCGCAGCTCGGGCAGGGCGGTGACGGTGAAGTCCGTGGCGTGGGGCAAGCGCAGCTGTGGCACGAATTCGCTGCGGTAGGGGTCGATCCAGCGCCACTCGCCGGCGATCAGTGGCTCGATGCGCAGGGCGGGCGGGCGGTGGTCGGCGATGGCGCCCAAGGCCTGCACGGGTTGGGAGAAGGTGACGGAGATCTTGGCGGCGACGGCGACCTCACCGCGGGGGGCGAAGCGCAAGACGCGCAGAGTGGGGTCGGTCTCGACCGAGGCCGGCGGCGGCCCAGGCGGTGGGGGCCATGGCGTGGCGAGGTCGAGGCCGGTGCGGGGGGCGGGGCGGGTGCTCGGGGGGAGGGCGAAGTCGGGCTGGGCCGCGTCGGGCAAGGGGGGGAGTTGGGCCAAGAGGGCCTGGGATTGCTCGTCACTCAGGGGCTGGGCTGGCGGTGGCGGCGCGGCGGCCGTGGCCTGGCTGAGGTCGCGCAGGCGCCAGGTCGCGCCGAAGCCGCGCTCGGCGTCGAAGTCCTCTTGGTCGCCGGGGCGCAGGGGCTCGGCCTGAGCGGTGGTCTCGGCGCCCACTTGGCGCAGGGCTTGGCGCAGGTGCTCGGCGCGGCGCTGGGCCTCGGCGTGGGGAGTGGGGATGTGGATGGGACTTTCTTGGGGATCCACGGGCAGGGGGGCGGGCGCGCTCTGGGGTCCGCAGGCGGCCAGGGCCAAGAACAAGATGAGGGGTGGTGGCCAGCGCCGCGGTGGGCGGGGTGGGGTTTGGGCGCGGGCGTGGCGGTGGGGGCGAAGGGGGGCCGGGCTTGTCATGGGGTGTTCTCGGCTGGCGGCGCTGCGTGGGCGAAGAGAGGGGAGGTGGCGGCCCGGCCGCCGCACGCCTGAGGCGTCAGCCGGGGAGGTGGCACCAAGGACACCTTGGCGAAGAAAAGGTTCGCACACGTTGTGATTTGTAGCGCTGTTGCCGGGGAAGTTGAAGGGCACGTGGTGTTGGGGTGTTGCTTCTGCCGGCTTGGGGGTTATAAAGGCGTGACGGGATATTGGGAGGCGCCTGGCGCTGCGGTGCGTGGCTGGCGGCGGCGGGTGCCTTTGGCGGTGGGCAAGCAGGGAGGCTTGCGTTGACGGCCTCGGTGAGGCGAAGGACGTTCGGGGTTGCCGGCACAGGCGGTGCGGACCGGGACGTGAACGGGAGAGAGCGATGTTGCGATGGACGATGTGTTTGGTGTTGGCGTTGGCGTTGGTCGGCTGTGACAAGGCGGCTGAGAGTGGCGGCGAGAAGAAGGCGCCCGAGAAGGCTGGGCAGGCTGAGCCGGCGCCGGCTGAGGAGGGGGCGGCGACCGGTGAGGCGGTGGCGCCTGAGGCGGCTGAGGCCGAGGCGGTGGAAGGGGGCAGCGCCAACGTGGGTGCCTCGGTGGAGGTGCCGGAAGAGGTGGCCAAGGCGGCGGGGGATCTGGCCGCTGGCCTGGGTGACAAGGTGGATGCGGTCAAGGGTCTGGCCGACGGTGAGCGACCGCCATTGGATGCGGCGACTTATGAGCGACTGCTGCTGGAGCACGCGAGCTGTGAGATCACGGACAAGCACGAGATCGATCCCAAGTGTCCGGCGGTGGTGGCCCTGCGCGAGGCCATGACTGGGGGGCGCAAGATGGGGGATCTGACGGGTGGCGGCGCGGGCTTGGGGCAGCGGCTGATTGGGCACGAGTCGCCGGCGGTGCGGATCAAGGCGGCGGGCCTGATGGCGTCGTTCTTGGGCACGGGTGAACAGAGCCAGGCGATTTTGGTGGAGGCGGCGCGCAAGGAGACGCACCCGGCGGTGTTGCGCGAGATCCTGCGCACCGTGGCCAACGATGGGGTGCGCAACCCAGCCGTGGGTGAGTTGCTGCTGTGGGCGGCGGCGCATGAGTCGGCGGTGGTGCGGCGGGCGGCGGTCTTTGCCTTGTCGTCGACCTGGAACCGGGAGCTGGTCGGTGGGCCAGAGAAGCTGGCGGACATTGCCGCCAACGATGCCGATGAGGATCTGCGGGCCACGGCTTGTGAGTACGCTGGCAAGTTGGGCAACGACGCCATGATGCCGGTCTTTGAGAAGCTGACCGGGGACAAGGCCAACGAGAAGCTCTACAACGCGTGCCTGAAGGGGCTGGTCGCCATGTGGTGGACCTACCCCTTCCACGACAACATGAGTGAGGCGGCCTACAAGCTGACCTTGAAGCGCTTGGGGGAGAAGCCGCGCACCCAGAACGTGCCGGCGTGGACCGTGCCGGGCTCGTTCTCGAGCAAAGCGGATGATGCCTTTGCCAAGTGGGAGGCCGAGGCCAAGTGGTACAAGGCCAAGGACCTGATGGCGGTGTTGGTGGACATCGTCAAGGACGAGGACGCCAACTGGATGGGGCGCACGGGCGCGGTGAAGTCACTGGCGGCGGTCGGCATGAGCAAAGGGGAGTTTGAGAAGCTGCGCGACCTCTATCCGGAAGACGCCAAGGGGAACGACAGCCATGTGCGGCGTGCCTTGAGCGAGGCTATCGAGAAGATGCCCTGAGGTCAGCGAGTCTTCTTGCTGGACGCGGGCGCGGTGCCTGTGGGGCGTCATGGGTGGCGCCTTGAACGAGGGCCGCTAACGAGACGAGGACACAGAGATGAGCAACATGACCTTGGGGATGTCGCCAGCGCTGCACGCCTATGTCATGGCCCACCTTCATGAAGACACGGTGATGAAGGAGCTGCGGGCGGTGACGGGCGAGCTGCCCTTGGGGCGGATGCAGATCGCGCCCGAGCAAGGGGCCTTCATGGCTTTCTTGGTGCGTCTCATTGGGGCCAAGCGCTGTCTGGAGGTGGGCACCTTCACGGGTTACAGCGCCCTGGCGGTGGCCATGGCGTTGCCTGCCGATGGTAAACTCACCTGCTGCGAGGTGAGCCCGGACTACGCCGAGATGGCGCAGCGCTATTGGCGGCGGGCAGGGGTGAGCGGGAAAATTGCCCTGCGCTTGGGGCCGGCCGACGTCACTCTCATGGCCTTGCGGGGGGAAGAGGGGGCGGGCAGCTTCGATTTTGCCTTCGTCGACGCCGACAAGGTGGGCTACCCGGCCTATTACGAGGCCTGTCTAGAGTTGTTGCGCCCCGGGGGCTTGTTGCTCTTCGACAACGCCTTTCAAGGGGGCAAGGTGGCGGATGCTGCCGAGGACAACCCGGCGACGCTGGCCATCAGGAGCGTCAACCAGCGGGCGCTGTTGGAAGACGCGCGGGTGGACGCCACGCTGGTGCCCATCGCCGATGGTTTGCTGGTGTTGCGCAAGAAGTGAAGGGGCCCCGGGGGCTGGGGCTTTAGGCATCGTCCTTCACGTTCAGGGTCTCGACGCGGGGTCCGGCGGCCGAGAAGTGGCCAAAGACTTGGGGCCAGCGGGGTATCCAGGCTTCCTGGGCGGTGACGGCCGCGAGGGTCTCTTGCCACTCGGGGCCGAGGGTGGGGTGGCCGTGCCAGAGGAGGGGCTCAGGCGCGCTGCCCTTCATGGCGAGGCGGGTGTGTTCGATGCGGCACATGAGGAGGGCGGCGCGTCCGTAGTCGCGCAGCGCCGTGGTGCAGGGATGGTAGGCGTGGAAGGTGATGCGCCACTGGGCCACGGTGCTGGGAGCTTCTTTGGCGAGCGCGTTGAGGCGGGCGAAGATGCGCCGCATGAGTGGCGAGAGGCGGCGGCGTGGGGCGCTGGGGCGCTGGGCGATGCGTTGGCGCTGTTGATCTTCGAAGAGGAGGAGGGTTTCGGCCAGGTCGCGGACGGGGGCGGGTACGGCGGCGAGGCTGGGCGCGTGGAGCTCGAGGAGGGCGAGGCGGCGGATGGAGGCCTGGGCGAAGGCGTGGTGGAGCGAGGGGCGCAGGCGATCCCAGGCGTGGGAGAAGAGAGGGGCCTGGGCGTCGTGTTCGAGCTCAGGGGTGCGGAAAGCGCCGCCCAGGGTGAGGGGCCAGGTGAAAGGTTCTTCGAGGCAGGCGGCGTCGGTGGGGTGGAGGAAGGCCTCGGGGCTGGGCGAGCTGGGCATGAGAAAAGGGCCCTCGGCGCGTCCCAAGAGGCAGAGGAGGTGCCAGGTCAGCCCGGAGATGACCGGCTGGGGCGGTGGAAAGCAGGGGAGATGCTCGCACTCGCTGCGATCGGTCTCGATGAGGAAGGTCGCCAGCGCTGGGTGCTGGGGTTGGGCCACGGCGCAGGCGAGGAAGTCAGCGAGGGTGGCGTCGATGCGGGATGCTTCGTCGCGGTTGAAGGGCCGGCCGAGGCGGGACTCGACGGCCTCGAGCTGCTGGTGAAGAAAAAAGGCGCCGCCGAGATACTCTTCAGGGAGATCGGCAAAGAGGCGCGGGCGCTGTTTCTGGGCGGCGCGGAAGCGCTGGGTGAGGGTCTCGAGGGAGACGTAGTCCGCCGTGAGCTCGGCCTCCCAGGCTTTGATGCAGGCTTTGTCCGTGAGAGGCGGCGTGCGGTGGGAGGCGCGGGCGCGTGGGGGGCGAGATGCTGTCATCGTCTGATCTCCTTGAACGAATCCGAGTCGAAACGCTGCGGCGCTTGCCTACGATGCCGGGCACGGCGCAGGGGGCACTGTCCTGCCGCCAGCTTATCGGGACAAGTTCGCTGCCGTAAACCATGACGGCAAGGAGGTTGGTTGTGTCGCGACGCCGTCGTCGCAACCTTTGCGCCGACCTGAGAGCCTCGCGGATGCGCCAACACCTTGTCGAAAAGGTAGCGGTGGCGCATCTCTGCAACGCTCACCAAGTGTCTGCTACTTTTCCTCGATCTTGCGCAATTCCTTGGGTCTGGAGGGAGAAAAGGCCGGAAGAGCTCGGTACACTTGTGTTTGCGACAACTTGGTGTACGCACCAAAGGAGCTTTTCAGGTGAAAGAGAAGGTACGACTAAAGCTGGAGAAGCGAAGCGCAGCGTTGAGCGCAGTCACCGCCGAGCAGACCCGGCTGCCCCTTTGCGCCAAGGTCGTCCCTTGGTTCCCTAAGATGATGGCTGCTTGGTCCCTGTGGCCACCAGCGCCGGCAGGAGCACCAGCTCAACCCCCAGGGCGACGGCGATGGCAGCAGCGCTGCCCAGGGCGAAGCGCACCACCGGGTCGAAGCCCGAGAGGGCGAGGACGAGAAAAGAGACGGACAAGACGAGGGTGGTGGCGACCATCCCGTGGCTGACGGCGTGGGCGGCGGCGCCGACGTCGCGGGTGGGGCGGTAGGCGTGCAGCCAGTGCACCGTGTCGTCGACGACGATGCCCAAGACGACGCTGGCGGCCATGACCGTGGCGATGTCGATAGGGACCCCCAGCCAACCCATGGCTCCGAGCAGCAACACCACGGGGACCAGGTTGCTCACCAAGGCGGCGGCGACGAGGCGCAGGGAGCGGAAAGCCAGCCCCAAGGCGACGGCGATCAACAACACCGTGAGCGCCAGGCTGCGGAGCATGGTGCTCATGAGTTTGGGAGGCGTCGAGAGGAGCATGGCGAATTGCCCCGTGACCTGGACCTGGGCGTCGGGGAAGTGCTCGGCCGCCGCCGCATGAATCAAGCGGGTCTGGTCCTGGAAGGTGTTGGCCTCCCCGGTGCTGCTCAAGAGGGTGAGGCGCAGCCCACGGGTGGGCGACCAGTAGCCCCTGATGGCGTCCCGGAAGCTCTGCCAGGTGGGAGATGTGCTCAAGTCTGGCGCGTTGGTCCCGGCGCTGTTTTCCTGGGACAGAATCGCCCACAGCCCTGGCGCCAGGGGACCGGCCCGGTGCTCGGCGATTTCCAAGAGGCGGTGCACGCCCAGGACGCTGTGGACATGGGGGGCGTGTGCGAGCGCTTTGGCCATCGCCTCGAGGCGGGGGCGAGCGGCGCGGAGCGCTTCGGCGCTCATGGGGGCATCGATCCAGACCTCGATGTTGCCCAAGCCCAGGCCTTCGGCCTCGAGGGCGACGAAAGTCTGCCGCGCCTCGTGGTCCTCGGGCAACAACTGCATGCCGTCGAAGACGACGTTCAAGCGGCTTGTCCCGGCACCGATAAGCGCCACGATCAGGGCGGCACCGATCATGACGCCGACGCGCCGGCTGGCGGCCCATTGGGCCCAAGCTCGAGGCCGTTCTTGGCGCGCGGGCGGCATGTGCATGCGCGGCTGCAGCACGGCGAGGAGCGCTGGCGTGCCCAAAATAACCAAGACCGAGGCGGCACCGAGCCCCAAAGCGGTGCTCCAGCCCAGCACTTGAATTGCCTCGACCTCGCTGGTGGCCAGGGATCCAAAGCCGACGGCCGTGGTGACCAGGGCGAGGAGGGTGGGTGTCGCTTTGTCGCGCAGGGTGCAGCGAATCGAGTCGAGGGGGCTGGCGCAACGGCAGCCCGTGGCGTAATGGGTGAGCAAGTGCAACGAGGCGGCGATGGACACGGACAAGACCAGGGGCGGCATGACGCCGGTGATGAGGTTGAGGTGGTGGCCCGTCCATTGGAGCGCACCCATGGCGACCCCAACCGCGGCGAGGGCTGGCGCGAGCAGCGGGAGGAGCGCCGTCAGGGAGCGGAAGAGGGCCAGGCCGACCACGGCGGCGAGGAGGACGAGGAGGGGCATGAAGAGGCTGAGGGTCCGGCGCGAGGCGGCGTCGATGGCGGCGTTGGCCGTTGCCAGGCTGGCGATGCGGATGGGCCCAGGGGAGCCCGGTGCCTCGGCGAAGTCGCGGCGCAGCGCTGCCAACTCCTCAGCGAGCAGGGGGCGTGACGCCGGGCCCTCCATGACCACCTGGAGCAGCAGCGAGAGGCTAGGGGGCTGCTCTCGGACCAAAGCCAGCTCGCCAAAGAGGGGGAAGGCGCGGCTCTCGGCGGCGATCTTGGCGGTGTCGGCGGAGGTTGCTACGGGCAAGTCGCGGCCTGGGTAGAGGGCGTCGACGACGCCTGGGATCGCCTGCGCGCGCTGGGCGAGGGCGTGCAGCCTCTGGATATGGTCTGGGCTATCGAGCTCGGCGCCTTCCCAGCGGAGCAAGACCACCTCGTCGCGGCCGAAGGTCTCTTTAAAGCTTTGATAGCTCTGTCGTGCCTCTTGGTCGGCGCCAAAGAAGGCGTCAGGGGAGTTGTCTTGCTCGAGCCAGAGGGCACGGTGCGCGACGGCCGCCGAGAGAAGGGCGAGGACGAGGAGCAGACGCTTGGGGTGTAGAAAGAGGCGATCCGTGAGCGACACAAAGACTCTCCGCGTCGGTGGGGTGATGGAGAGGCCGTCGTGAGTACGTGCGAGGTGGTGAGAAGGGTCGATGGAGTCTGGAGGCTTGAGGGGCGAGGAATGAGGGGTGAGGGGTGAGTTGGTGTTGCGTTGGATCGGCCGACACATAGGTCGGCCGGTACGGATTGATTTTGAGGAATGGGATGGGTGTTTTGTTTATGCATGGGCTCGTACGGCACTATGTTACGGATTGATTTTGAGGAATGGGATGGGTGTTCTTGGTTTGGCATGGGAGTTTTCTTGGGCTTGATTTGGCGTTGGATGCGTGTGGCGTGAGGTTTGTGAAAAAAAGGCGCAATTTTCTTTGGGCGGAGCCGATAAGGCTTGGTGTGTATGGGTGTTTTTGGTTTGGCATGGGATCGGCCGACACATAGGTCGGCCGGTACGGATTGATTTTG
>CAYVQF010000064.1:0-30011 GCA_964454015.1 uncultured Myxococcales bacterium | reverse complement strand
GTCGTGGCCCCCGGTACGCGCCCAAGCGACACCCGTGGCGTCTCGGGGAGCCCCAGCAGGCTCGCCCACGTCGGCGAGGACCCTTCCGCCTCCGCCAGGCGCACCACCGCGGCCACCGTCGCGCTCCCCTCGTCCCCAGGGCTCTGGTGCGGCCGCGGTGGACCACACGCCACGACGAAGCAAAGCAAGGACAGAGGCCCCAGGGCCAGCCCGCCCACAAGCCACTTCACGCGCCAGGACCAGCACCCACTCGAGCTCTCTGTCTCGTGCATCTCTCGCGCCTCCTTCGGGGCGGGCGACCGCACCGCCGCCCGGCCAGCACCTTCGACAGCAGGACGCACGGCGAGTTCCCTTTCTCCACGACTCGACCTTTGCACCTTCGCGCACACCACCGTATCTTGGCAACGCGACACCAACCCGTCGCTCCCGTCCCGACCAGGTGCAGCATGTCCGAGACCCAATCCCTCTCGCTTCGCTTCAACCAGCTCTGCCAGCGCCCGAATTGGGCCCAGCAAAGTCGCGCCCGCACGGCCCAGATCCTCGACGCCCTCGAAGCCAAGCTGCGCCTCTGCCTCGGCAACGACGCCGAAGAGAGCCGCCGCGCGCGCGAGGAGCAGCAGCGTCTGAGCGCGGCCATCGCCGAGGACCCTGACCAGCCCTGGCCGGACCACTTGGTGCGCGAGGCCTACGACCTCAGCCCCTTCGAGAGCGACGTCCTGTGGCTGGCGGCGGCTCCCCTCCTCGACCCGGCCGTGCGCCACCTCCTGGCCCGGGTCAACAACAACATCCTCGCCGATTTCGTCGACGGCGCCCTCTGCCTGCGGGTCTTGTGTAAGGATCGCGCCGGAGTACTCGACGCCCGCTCGGCCCTCGGTCCCGACGGCAGGCTCTTTCGCACGGGCCTCTTGCGCCGCCTACCCCGCGACATCTCTCATGCCAACCCCTTGCGCTATCAACTGCTCCCGGCCACCCACGTGGTCTCCTTCTTCAACGGCAAGCGGGAGCTCTCGGAGGAGTGCGCCCCCTATGTCGACTTCATCACCCCAGGCATCACCCTGGCGGACCTCCCCGACGCCCAGCTCTTCGAGTCTCAGGTCTTGCCCGTGCTCGAGGGCTTCCTGACCCGCCGCCTGGACGCCACGAGTCTCCACGGCCGCGGCGGTGTCCACCATCCCCGCGGCTTGGCGCTCCTCCTCACGGGTTTCGACGGAGCTGGCCGCACCTTGGCCATCAAAGGCCTCGCCGGCACCATGGCGCGCGACCTCCTGGTCCTCGAAGGCTCACGCCTCCAACACACCTCTTACCCGGAGGCCATGAGCTGCATTCGCACGGCCTGCCAGGAGGCCGCCCTCTACGGCGAAATTCTGGTCCTGCGGGACGCCGACAGCGTCGCCACACCGGGCAACCCAGCGGCCAGCGCACTGGCTGAGGCGGTGCGGACCCTCCCGCTCATTCTCTTCCTCGTGGCCGCGCCAGACATGAGCCTCTGCCCCAAGATCGAACAAGTGATCCTCTGGCGCCACGGCCTGAAGCTGCGCCAGGATGCCGACGCCATCCAAGCGCGCTGGCGCCTCAACGCGCCCGTGCACGCCGACCTGGACCCCGCCACGGTGGAACAGCTCGCCTCGAAGATCGAGCTCACCCCTGGCCAGATCCGCAAGGCCCTCCACCTGGCCTACCTCAGCTCGCCCGCCGCTGCGGACCCTGCGGCACCGGCGCGCATCGACCCAGCCATCCTCGAGACCGCCGCCCGCGGACAAGTCAGCACCCCCATGGGGACGCTGGCAGAGGTCTCGGAGAGCCACGTCACCATGCGGGATCTCATCCTGCGCCGCGACATCGACGCCAAGGTGCGCGAAGTCATCGCCGCCATCCAGAACCGCCGCAAGGTCCTCGACATGTGGCGCCTGCGCGAACGCATTCGCCGCGGTTACGGCATCACCTGCCTCTTCGACGGCGAGCCAGGTACGGGCAAGAGCCTCTCGGCCGAGGTCATCGCCAACGAGGTCGGCCTCACCCTGCTCAAGGTCAACGTGGCGAGCGTCGTCGACATGTACATCGGCGAAACGGAAAAAAACCTGACCCGGATTTTTTCGGAGGTGCGCTCCGACGTCAACCTCCTCCTCTTCGACGAGGCCGACAGCCTCTTCTCCAAGCGCACCGAGGTCTCGCGCTCCACCGATCGCTACTCCAACATGGAGGTCAACGTCCTCCTCCAACTCATCGAAAACTACGACGGCGTCACCATCCTCACCACCAACCTCAAGCGCGCCATCGACAGCGCCTTCGAGCGCCGCATTACTTTCAAAATCAACTTCCCCATGGCTGACCCGCCCGAGCGGGAGCGACTCTGGCGCCACTTCCTGCCGCCCTTCGTCCCCGTGGCCGAGGAAATCGACTTCGAATTCCTCTCCACCATGGAGCTCTCAGGCGGCGAGATCAAGAACGCCGTCTTGCGGGCCGCCTACGCCGCCGCCGAGCGCAACGCCCTCCTCAACTTGGATTTTCTCCTCGACGCGGCGCGCGCCGAGGCCGCCTCCGCCGGGAGGCTGGTTCGCGACGACTGGGGCTAGATCGGCGCTGGAAAGTGCACCCGAACCTCCGTGTCATTCAGGCGGCGCACATCCAACGCTTCCCCGAAGTAGACGCCCACGCCGCGGATCAAGCCCACGAGCAAGTCGATGAGCGGCCGATGGGACTGGTAGGTGATGATCAAGATGTCTTCGGACTCCCAACGATACTGAAAACGAGGGGGCCTGGCGTTCTTCATCCGCTTGGTCGTGGCCTCGTGCACCCAGTCCATCTGTAGTAAAAAGGCCCGCGCCGTCTTGACCTCCTCGGACTTGTAGAAGCCGCTGTACACCCGCAGGGCATAGGTCCCCACCCAGTACACACCAAAGCGGTCGGCAAACTCTGACAAAGTGAGAGGCACCACTTGGCACATCGCCAGCACTAGCTTCATGACCTCTTCATCGGCAATATCCGAAATGGGCAACATGAAGGGCTCGCTCTGGTACCCGGCAGCAGCAATGACCTCATGCCACTTGTCGAGCCCGTACTGCTCTTCGATCATGGCTCGCATCGCCAAAGGGATAACGCCTTTCATCAGTAAACTCCGCGCTTTATCTATGCTCCCACTCCCGGAATGCACCACCACGGCACAAGCGTGAATAGGCTTGACCTCACCCAGCGTTACAATCATCCGACCTAAGGCTCCCCCAGCCAGGTCTCATGTGCAGCGCCGTTGGCAACGACGCGCCTCACTACTTTCCTACCACACCTACAAGTGGTCCGCACCCTTGAATCCTACATTTTCTACTAGAACGTTATTATTCAAGAACAATCCGTTTCATCCCTGCGGTCGTGCGCGCCTCTCACGTCCGCCGCTGCTCCTCGGCGCCCTCGGCCTCCTCCTCTGCCTCCTCGGCGCCACCAGCGCCAGCGCCCAAGATGCACGGCTCTTGGTCCGCTTTCGCGCCGACTGCGATCCGGGCTGTCGCACCCGCCTCAGCGCCGAGCACAGCGCCCCAGGCGGCCGCCCCTTGCTGCGCCACCCCCTCCCCCACGCCGCCAGCGCCAGCGCCGCGGCACCAAGCGCCGCCGCAGCGCGCCTCGCTCGCACCTACCTCCTCCCGCAGGTCTCCCCAGCCCAACGCCAACGCCTCCTCGCCCAGCCCGAGGTCGAGTGGATCGAAGAGGACCACATCGGCCACGGCGCGGGCTTGCTGTGGGTCCCCAACGACCCCGACTTTCCCCGCCAGTGGTCGCTGGAGCAGCCCTCCGATGCCGACGTCGACGCCCTCCTCGCGTGGGGGCTCAGCCGCGGTGACCCGGGCGTGCGCATCGCCATCCTCGATACGGGCATCACCCCGCGTCACCCCGACCTGACCCTGCAGCTCCTGCCAGGACGCAACGTCGTCGACGGCAGCTCGGACACCACCGATGGGCACGGCCACGGCACCCACGTCGCCTCCCTCATCGCCGCCATCGCCGACAACCAGCGGGGCATCGTCGGCCTCTGTCCGGCCTGCACCCTCATCCCCATCAAGGTCCTCACCAACGACAACTGGGGCTACTACTCCTGGTGGATCGAGGGCCTGGAGGAAGCCGTCCGCCGCGACGCCAGCATCGCCAACCTCTCTCTCGGCGGCACGGCTTACAGCCGCGCCCTGCACGACGCGGTGCGCTTCGCCCAAGACCACGGCGTCATCGTCGTCGCCGCCATGATGAACGAGGGCAACAACGTCCCCTACTACCCGGCGGCCTTCTCCGAGAGCATCGCCGTCGGGGCCACCAACGCCGACGATCAGCGCGCCTCCCCCTTTCACTGGGGGGGGGGCTCCTCTTTTGGCCCCCACATCGACCTCGTGGCGCCAGGCAACCTCCTCTTGGGCAGCGCCATCGGCGGCGGCACCCGCCTCTTCAGCGGCACCAGCCAAGCCGCGCCCCTGGTCAGCGCCACCCTCGGCCTGATGCGCGCCCTTCAACCCGATCTGACGCCGGCACAGGCCCGCGCCATCCTGCACGCCACGGCCGAAGATCAAGTCGGGCGACCGCAGGAGGATCGCGAAGGCTTCGACCCCTATCACGGTCACGGACGCCTCAACGCCTTCTACGCCTTGCGCGCCCTCGATCTCTTCCCCGACGATGACCTTGACGGCTACCCTGCCCCCGTGGACTGCGACGACACCAACCCCTTGGTCCACCCCAAAGCCACGGAGATCCCCGGCAATGGTCTCGATGACGACTGCGACCCGCGCACGCCCGATGGCCCCAGCGTCCTCGACCCTGGCGGCGACGATCTCCTCCCCATGGAGAGCCAGCACGGCGGCTCCGACTGCGCTTGCGCCTTCGGCCCGCCGCCGCCGTCACCACCCCTGCGCGCCCTTTTCACTTTGCTCATCCCTGTGTCTCTCTTGAGCTTCTCCCGCTGGCGGCGTATCTTGGCCCGCGCCAAGGGTGACGGCAGAGAGCGCCGGCGCCGCCACAAGGAAGCCCACCATGACGCGTCCAGCCGATGACCAGCTCCTGGAAGAACAGGCGCGCCTTTTCGACCCCAACGTCAGCGACCTGAGCCACGGCGACGACGGCGACGCCGACGACGGCGCCACCCCGCGCATCGATCCGGCCAACAGCCCCATCGAGCTGGAGCTGGCCCCACGCCCTTCACCTCGCGCCACGCCGCCTCGCGCCGCGGAGCAGCCCCTCGAGCTGGCCTTCGAGCCCGCCCGTCCCAGCGCTGCCCCACCCCCAGTGGCCTCGCTTCCCGTCGCCAACCCAAGCCCGGTGGGGGCGCGCGTCACCGAGAGCGGCCTCCCCCTCTGCCAGGACCACCCCCACCTCACCGCCGCCTGGCGCTGCAACGGCTGCGGCCAAGGGTGGTGCAGCAAGTGCGTCCAGCAACACCGGGGCGTCATCATCTGCCCCACCTGCCAATCGCCCTGCCGCCAACTGCGCTACGGCGACCGCTTCGCTTCCCAGAGCACCTTCATCGGCCTGGTCCCCGAAGCCTTTGGCTACCCCCTGCGCCGCGGTGGCATCCTCATGCTCATCGCCGCCGGCCTCTTCCTCGCCTTTGGCCGCTGGCTCGGCCTCAACCTCTTCGGCCTGCTCATCCTCGGCCTCTTCCTCTCCTACCTGGCGGCCTACTACATGAAAATCTGCGCCAGCACCGTCAAGGGCGAGGACGTGCTCCCCGATTGGCCCGACGTCACCGACATCGGCACGGACGTCATCCGCCCGGGCCTGATGTTCATCGTCGCGGCGGCCTTCTCCCTCGCGCCGGCCATCGCCTGGGTCTACACCACGGGCGACATGGGCATCGTCCCGCTGATCCTCGCCATCGGCGGCGGCATCTACCTCCCCATGGCCATCCTGTCCATGAGCGTCTTCCGCACCTACACCGCCATGGGGCCCCACCTCGTCATCCCGGCCATCCTCAAAGTCCCCAAAGACTACGCCGTCGCCATCGTCTTCATGATCGGCGCCATGGCCGTCCTCAGCTTCGCCGACGGCCTCCTCATGGCGGTCAACCCCCTCCTCGGTTGGCTCTTCAGCGCCTTCTCCTCGGTCTACGTCATGATGGTCGAGATGCGCATCCTCGGCCTCCTCTACCGCACCAACCACCACCGGCTCCAGTGGGTCGCCGACTAACCGAGAGCCCGCGTGTCCGCACCCCCACCCAACAAAGACGCCGCCGCCCCCGCCCCGGCCGCAGCCCCCGCCCCTACCGACCCCGCTGCCTCGCGCGCGTCTTCTCCTTCTGGATCCACGCGCCCAGGTCTCGCGCCTCCGCCAGCGGACAGCGCCACCCCTGAGTCTGCCCACCTCTCGCCCGCGACCCCCAGAAATGCCGTAGACGCCAGCAGCGAAACCCTCGACTCTCTCTCTCTCATCGCGTCCCCCGCGCCCACGCCCCCCCCACCTTCCCTCTTGCCGCCCATCGGCAGCCTCCTCGACGGCCGCTACCAGCTCCTCGCCCAGCTCGGCGACGGCGGCTTCGGCGTGGTCTACCAGGCCAAGCAGCTCAACACGGGCCAGCTCGTCGCCATCAAGGTGCTCTTGCCCCTGCGCACCCTCCCCACCCAGACCGCCGCCGAGCACGCCAAAGAACGCTTCCTGCGCGAGATGCACGTGGTCGGCGAGCTGCGCCACCGCAACATCGTCAAGCTCATCGACTCGGGCACCCTCCCCGACGGCCTCCTCTACATGGTCCTGGAGTTCATCGACGGCGTCGAGCTCTCCACCCTCATCCACGAACGTCACAGCGACGCCAGCGCCTATAGCCCGGCCGATCTCAAGCGCTGGATGCTCCAAGTGCTCAGCGCCCTGGCCATGGCCCACGACCGGGGCTACGTCCACCGGGATCTCAAGCCCCAGAACATCATGATTGCCCGCAACGGCCTGGAGCGTGACGCCGTGGTCCTCGACTTCGGTATCGCCGGCTCGGTCCAGGGCGGCGACACGGCCCAGCAACTGCCCCTGACCCAGACGGGCCAGACCATCGGCACGGTCTCCTATATGGCGCCGGAGCAGCTCCTCGGTGAGAAGTCACCCAAGGTGGACATCTACGCCTGGGGCCTGATCTTCCTCGAAGCCCTCACCGGCCGGATCGCCGTCCAGGGCGACACCCCCTTCGCGACGGCCCTCCTCCATACCAGCGGCGAGCCCGTCCCCATCGCGCCGCGCCTGATCCAACATCCCCTCGGGGCTCTCCTCGCCAAGAGCGTCGCCCGCAACCCCGAGCTGCGCTTCGCCACGGCCAAAGAAGTCTACGATCTCCTCTTCCCCCTCAACCTGGACGATCTCCCCCTCGAGGCCCTCTTCGCCGCGCCGCCCATCCGCATCGTCCCCCGCTTGGGGAGCACCCAACCGGAACGGCTCCTCCACCTGGCCACCGACGAGACCAGCGTCCTCCCCATCCCCAGGCACAACAGCGCCGAAGCCGCGCCCGAGCCACCCGTCAAGGACGCACCCACCCCGTCCCAGAGCGCGCGGCGGCCTCTGGCGTGGCTCCTGGTCGTCATCGCCCTCATCGCCCTCGTCGCGCTGCTCTGGTGGACCAGCGGGCCCAACCACCCACCACCTCAACCGCCACCGGGAACTCAACACGCCCAGCCACCACCCACGACACAGCCGGGTGATCCCGTGGCACCACCACGCGATCCGCCGCTGATCTCCCCAGGGGAACCCGATCTCGTTGCGGCGCCCGACGTGCCCCCCGGAGACACCCAGGTCGTGGCGCCTGCTGACCCCCACCCCGATGTGCCCCACCCCGATGCTGGCCCCAGCCCGCTGAACCAGGAGGCGCTGCAGAGCGTCCGCGAGGCCGCCTTCCTCGCCCTGCGCGAAGGCGACCCCACCCGGGCCATCGCGATGCTCGAAGAGGCCTTGGGCCGCACGGACGATCCCCAGCTCCGCACCACCCTAGGCTTGGCCTACGAGGCGGCGCGCGACTACTGTGCCGCCCGTGACACCTATTCCACGGCCTTGACCCAGCAACCTGCCAACCCTTGGCTCCTGCAGAAGCGCGATGAGAACCATGGGCTCTGCATCCAAGGCAGCCCTTAGCGCAGACGGCGACACGACTCGGCGTGACCCTGTTCACAGCCCAGGCGCAACATCTCTGTCGCCTTGGCGGGCGCCGCCTCCCGGCCATCGCCCCCCCCTTGGAAGGCGTCGGCCGCCCGGGCGCAGGCGTTGCCATCGCCACCGCGACAAGCCTGCTCCCATAGGGCCGCGTTCGATCTGCCGGCGATGGCCGTGGCAGCCGTCTCCATGCTGGCCACCTTGGTGCAACCCACCTCGTCGCCCCGATTGCACGCCAGGCGATAGAAAGCCAGGGCATGCACCTTGTTGCGTTGCAGCCCCCGTTGCCCGGACTCGTAGTAGCTGCCAACCTCGCGGCAGGCGACGGCGTCGCCCACGTGGCACAGGTCGATGAAGAGGGTCGTCTCTGGCGGCACGACCACTTCGCTGCTGCGGGTGTCGGCGGCGCGACGGGTCAGGGCGGTGTGCCGCTCGCAGCTCTCGCTGTCGCCCGTCGCGCAACCGCGCTGCAAGGCCTCGAGGGCCACCGCCGTCCCTTCCTTGTCCCGGCCAACCCGCAAGAGCAGCTCCCCGAGCTTGCGGCAGCCGACGGGGTTGGCGCCCTCGCAGGCCTGTCCGTAGCTCTCGACGGCGCACACCAGCCCCTTGACGCTGAGGGTGCCGCTGACCAGGTGATCTCCCAAGGCCAAGCACGCCGTCGACTCGCCTTGGGCACAGGCCTCGCCGAGGAGGCGCTCGGCCAGGGCCTCATCACGACCCACGGCGACGCCCTCCAGGAGCGCGCGCGCGAAGTGGGTGCAGGCTGCCGGCAAGCCGAGCTCACAGGCCTGGGCATAGGCTTGGACCGCTTCGAGATGCTCGGGATCACCCGCCCGGCCTTGGCGCAACAGAAACGCACCGAGCTCGGCGCAGGCCGGCGCATCTTGCCCCGCGCAGCCCTGGCGCAGGGCCCAGGCGGCCTTGGTGGGGTCTCTCGGCTCGCTGGCTTGGCAGAAGGCGGCCAAGGCCAGGCAGGCGTTGACCTGTTGCGCCGCACAACCGTGCTCCCAGAGCTCCACCGCCAGGGCCGACTCCTCGCCCACCCAACGTTCGGCCACTTCAGCACACCAACGCGGCTCACGGGTACAAGCCAGGCGAAAGACCGCTTTGGCTTGGGCGACATCGGCTTTCAGGCCATCGTCACCGCGATAGAGGCGCTGGCCGACGTGGGTGCACGTCCAGGCATCGCCCCGCTCACACGCCTCGACCAAGACCTGCTGGGCCTTGACGGGGTCCTTGGCCACGCCGCTGCCACTCTGCAACATCTCAGCGAGGGCCAGGCAGGCAGCAGGGTCGCCGAGCTCGCAAGCCTTCTGGTAGAAAGTCACGGCGCGGGCTGGCTGGGGCGAGACCCCTTGGATGCCCCAGCGAAAGATGTAGGCCAGGTCGGTACAGGCCGGCGCATGATCCCCTTCGCAAGCGAAGAGGCTGATCTCTACGGCGCGCTGGGGGTTGGCGCCAGCGCCCTGATAGAGCCAAGACAGATCACTGCACGCCGACCAATCCTGGAGGGCGCAGGCGTGGGCATAGAGCCTGAGGGACTTGCCGAGGCCCACGCCGCTGCTCTGGGCGAAGGCCGCCAAACGGGCACAGGCCGGCGCGTCGCCCAGCTCACAGGCTAGCCCATCCATCTCCGTGCCGATCACCTCTTCCTCGGGGTAGGCCGGGATGACCTCCACCAACCACGGCCACAAGCAACGCTGACCGCCGTGGAGCCAGCAGGCGCGCTCCAAGAGCGCTCGCCCGGCCTCGGGGTCGGCCTCGACCACCACGCCGTTGGCCACCATCCAGCCCGCGCTGCGGCAGGCCATCCACAGGCCCATCTCACAGGCTTCGCCATAGCGATCGAGGGCGTGCAGGCGGTCCTGGCGCACGCCACGCCCCATGATCGACAGGTGGGCCAAGCCGAGACAGCCCCAGGCCTCGCCCAGCTCGCAAGCGCGACGGTAGAGGCCCAGGGCGCGCCGCGGCCGCGCCTCGTTCAGGCGCCCTTCGGCGATGAGCCAGGCCATGATCACGCAGGCTCGCCCGTCTCCCTCGTCGCAGGCGGTCTGGAGGAGCACCTCGGCCGCAGCCGGCGCCTCCGGCGCCAGCCCGTTGATCTGCCACACCGCCAAATGCACGCACGCCCACTGGGCGCCTCCCTCGCACTGGTCGCGCACCAATTGCACGCCCCGCGCCATGACCTGGGCGGCGCCGTCGAGATCCCGCGTCACGGCGTCACCGAGGCGCAACATGTCCGCCAGCTCCACACAAGCCTGCCAAGTCTCGGCCTCACAACCTTGTTCGAGGAGGCGCGCCGCCCGGTTGGCGTCGGGAGGGACGCCGGCCTCACCCGTGCGCAGCATCTGGGCCAGGCGCCAACAGCCTTGGCCATCGCCGCCATCACAGGCGCGCAAGAAGAGCGAGGCGGCACGCAGGGCGTCCATGGTCTGACCCGCCAGCCCCTCGGCGTAGATGCGCCCGAGGCCGCGACACCCCTCGAGGATGCCGTCGTCACAGGCGCGGTCCAAGAGCCCATGGGCCTTGAGGTGATCCTTGTCGCTGGCGCGCGGGTCGTCCAAGAGCAGCAGCCCGAGGCGGCCACAGGAGGCCATCCGGCCTTCCCGGCACGACGCGTCCAGACGGGCACGGTCGTGGAGATTGGGCCCACAGGCCACACAGAAGAGCAGCACGGCGAGGAGCCAGCCCAGGCGTGGGCCACGCCCGAACAGGTGTGGATACAAAAACAAATGTATATGGTTAGACTGCATCATCTTATTATTTGCTTGAACCTGCACGTCCCATGGCCCATCACCCATCATCCTCTTGCAGGCGTCGCCACCATTGGCGTCCGCCCCAGAGGGCGCCGCCACTGATGAGGATGAGCAGGAGCACCGAGGTCAGAGAGAAGAGCGCGCGGGTCACGGGGTTCGCCGCGCGGAGGATCTCCGCCTCGCGGACGAAGATGATTTCGCAGGCGCCGGCGCCAGTGTCGTCGCGGTTGGTGCTCGAGCGCAGGCTGAACTCGGCCGGGTCGAGGCCGGTGAAGCGCGCCATGAGGCTGGCGTCGACGCTGACGAGCTGACCGCGCAGGCGGATCTGGTCGCCCGGGCGGATGCGCTTGATGACGTCCCGGACCTCGGCGTTGGCAGGGATGAGGTGATTGTTGGAGACCTGGGCGGGATCGATGGAGGTCTCGCGGTAGCGGAAGAAGCAGAAGCGGCGGCGCTGGGAGAAGTGGACGTCTGGGGCTTGGTGGCGGTTATTGTGGACGTTGGTGCCCCAGATGAGGCAGAGGTCGACTGGGATGACGCGATCGCTGCGGCTGAAAGTGAAAGAACCGTAATTCTTGGCGCTCACCACCAGGGCCCAGATCTGGTAATCGTAGAGGGGCGTCACGGTGAAGGCGTAGTCGCCCAGGGTGAAGGCCATGGGATCTGGGGCGGCCGCTTCGTGTTGTTGGGGTGCCAGGTAGAGCTCTGGGAGGATCTCGTCAACTGCTTGGTAGCGATCGCGGGCCCAGTAGGTGTAGAGCCAGGTCAGCGCCAGCAAGGCGACGCCGGCGGCGGCCATTTTCAGCCATCTCTTCTTGCTCTGCTCCACCGGCAAGGCTCCTCTCCTTGGCACGACGCGCGCGCGGCGTTAAGGCGGCAGCCACAGGCCTGCCTGGTGTTCTGTTATGCCCCTGGCGAGCTTGGGAAAGCAAGCCATGGTGTTGCGTAAAAGCTGTGGTGCCAGTGCCTCGGGCTGCTCGCCGCGGTGACCCGCCAAGACTCGCAGCACGTGCAGGGTCGCCGCGGGCACGTTGCGCCGTGGCGCCCGCGGCAGATCGCGCGGCGTCAGGTAGGGGGCATCGCTCTCGACGAGGAGGCGCGACGCCGGGATGTGGCGCACCAACGCGCGCAGCTCTTGGCCGCGCCGCTCGTCGCAGATCCAGCCCGTGATACCGACATAGAGGCCGAGGTCGAGGTAAGCGCTCAGGGCCGCCGGGCCGGAGCTGAAACAGTGCACCACCCCTCCGGGGAAGCGGTGGCGCAGGGGTTTCAAGATGGCCATGAAATCGGCGTGGGCCTCGCGCTCGTGGAGAAAGAGGGGTACACCCAAGTCCGCCGCGCCTTCGAGCTGCGCGGCGAAGAGGGCGCGCTGGGTCGCCGTCGGAGGCTCGGGCCAGTGGTAGTCCAAGCCGCACTCGCCGACGGCCACCACCTGCGGGTCGTGGAGCAGGGACCCGAGGGCTGCCACGTCGTTTTGGCCCGCCTCGGCCACGGCGTGGGGATGGATTCCGGCGGTGGCAAAGAGGCGACCTGGTTGCGCTGCCGCCAAGGCCATGGCTTGGCGGGTGCTGGCGAGGCAGGCGCCGGGCACCACCATGGCCACCACGCCCTGGGCGTGGGCCGTGGCGATCACGTCGGCCCGGTCGTCGGCAAAGGCGCTGTGGGCGAGGTTAGCGCAGATGTCAATGACCTGGACGTCGGGACGCCCGGGCAGCGGGCCCGCTGGTGCTGGAGAGGTAGACAAGGCGCGCTCTCAGCCCACGCGTCGTCGCAGCACCGTCAGGCCCACCAGGCCGAGCGCGAGGGCCAAGGCGCCCAGGGGCCACGCGGCCGCGGGCTGCCGCACCTGGCAACCGCAGGACGCGGCGCCGCCGCCGATTGGCTGGATCGCGTAGGTGGTCCACTCCTGGGAGGCCACCTGCACCGAGAGGGGCTCGTCGACACCGTCGATGGCGATGAGGTAGGTGCCCACTTCTACCTCCCCCTCCCATGGACAGGCGTGGACCTCGCTCGTGCCGTTGCCGGCCAGAGTGAAAGCGCTGACCCCCTCGGGACACTGCACGGCCAAGTAACCCACCGAGTCCAGCGAACGCAGGGCGGGGATGTCGATGTAGACCGTATCCGGGCCCGACAAAGAGACCATGGCCTCGAAAGGAAAGTACTTGGCTTTCTTGGCGCTGATGTCGTAAGAGCCGGGCAAGAGGCGGCCGACGAAGGGACAGGGCAAGTTCTCCATGTCGCCGATGGTGAAGAGGACGCCGCCGTCCTCGCAGAGCACCTCGAAAGGCACCGCATCGGAGCACTCACCGCGCGTCTCATCGAGGGCGCGCTGGATGCGTTTGTTGAAATCTCGGTCCCTGAGCTTGAGCTCCGCCAGCCGCGTGAAATGGTGGAGCGCCATCGGGCAGTAGCCCGCCATCTGGTAGGCCTTGCCCAAGTTGTACTCCACCCCAGGATCCTCGTCGCAGATGCTCATGGCTTTGCGCGTCTTGGTGATGGCCGACTCGTAGTTCTTCGCCTGGTAGTCTTCGACGGCTTGGATGGAGAGCTCAAAGAAGATCTGGGCCTTGGTCTCTGGCAGATCGCCACAGGGCACGCCCTGCGCCACTGTCGCCATGGGCCACAACAACCCCAGCGCCAGCCCCAGAGGAAACAGCTTGAAGAACCGCGTGCCGCGCACTTTCACTTTCACCTGTTCAACCATGATTTCACCTACTCTCCTCTAGGGCAATGGCCACTCGGCCCGCCAAGCAAAAAAAGCGCTGTGCCCACTGGGCGTTGGGGGGCGGCCCCCCATGCTCTCCCAGCAGCACCCGCGACGACGTCCACCCGCAAAAAAAGCTCGCCATGGACTCGATCGTTACGACACGCTGGACCGTAACCCTCACTGAGCCACAACAACGCTACCATGGTCAACACCCGGCCAGGTGGACCTGTGGTCACCCGAGCAACCCAGAAGCATGAAAGTAGCGTATTCAAGAAAAAATGGAAATGGCCACCTCGGGTGGTCATCCCCAGCCAACCCCCACCTGGAACTCATTCTTGGTGATGGCCCATCGCCTCGGTGAAGGTGGGACATCGCTCTGAGACAAGGAGACGCGTCATGGTCAACCTCGACACCCACTACCTCGGCCTGAAACTGCGCAACCCCTTGGTTGCCTCCTCTTCGCCCCTGACGCACGACGTCGACAACATCGCCGCCATGGAGGCCGCGGGCGCAGGCGCCGTGGTGCTGCACTCCCTCTTCGAGGAGCAGATCGAAGCCGAAGCGCGCGAGCTGGATCAGCGCCTCAACGAAGGTACGGAGTCCTTCGCCGAATCATTGAGCTACTTTCCCGATCTCGGCGCCTACCAGACCTCCAGCGACCGTTACCTCGACATCATCCAAGAGGCCAAATCCAAGGTCGCCATCCCCATCATCGCCAGCCTCAACGGCACCACCCAAGGGGGGTGGTTGGATCTGGCCAAGCGCATCGAAGCCGCCGGCGCCGACGCCCTGGAGATCAACCTCTATCAGATCGCCACCGACGCCGAGACCCCCTCGGCTGAGGTCGAAGCCCGTTATCTCGAAGTGATCGCCAGCCTGGTGGCGCGGGTTCAGATCCCCGTCGCCGTCAAGATCGGCGACACTTTCACCACACCCGTGCGCTTCGCCAAAGCCGTCGCCAACACCGGTGCCAAGGGCCTGGTCATCTTCAACCGCTTTTACCAGCCCGACTTCGACCTCGATCGCCTCGAGGTGCTCCCCTCCATGTCCCTCTCGACCCCCGCCGAGCTGCCCCTGCG
This sequence comes from uncultured Myxococcales bacterium, assembly GCA_964454015.1. Classification (GTDB taxonomy): domain Bacteria; phylum Myxococcota_A; class Bradymonadia; order UBA4248; family UBA4248; genus CAYVQF01. The sequence goes on along the minus strand of CAYVQF010000064.1, from coordinate 15,381 downwards.
CCTGCGCTGGGCCGCCATCCTCGACAGCCGGGTCAGCCTGGACATCGCCGTCTCGGGCGGGGTGCACAGCGGCGAAGGTGCGGTGAAGTCCGTCCTAGCCGGGGCCAAGGTCGCCATGATGGCGTCGGCCCTATTGAAGAACGGTGTCGCCCACATCGAGACGGTCCTGCGGGACATGACCCAGTGGCTGGAGAGCCGGGAATACGCGTCCCTCGTGCAGGCGCGAGGCAGCATGAACCAGAAGGCCGTCGTCGATCCTGCGGCCTTCGAGCGCGCCAACTACATCCGCGTCCTCAACCGGGTCAGCGGCCTCCGCTAGGCTCTGCCGACGCCCCGCGCTCAGGGGTCTACCCGGCGCAGCCAGGCCACGCTCTCCAGATGGGGCGTGCGCGGGAAGAGGTCGACCATGGCCAGGCGCGCCACGGCGTAGTCCCCACCCAAGGCCGCCACATCCCGCGCCAAGGTCGTCGGCTCGCACGATACATAGAGGATGGATCGCGGCGCGTAGCGCCGCAGGTCACCCATGATCTCCCGCGCACCCTGGCGCGGTGGATCGAGGATCACACAGTCCTCGCGCCCCAGCTCGGCCCGCTCGGGGATGCCCTGGCTCAGATCCCAGGGCACCACCTGGAGATGCGCGTAGCCAGCGGCCGTCGCGCCGCGCCGCAGCCCCTTGAGGGCATCCTGCACCACCTCCACGGCGATCACTTCCTGGGCAAAGGCCGCCAACACCAGAGAAAAGTTGCCGCTGCCAGCGTAGAGATCAAAGACGCGCGTCGCTTTTTCGCCCTGCACCCACTGGGCGACCTCCGCCTGCAGGTGGGCGTTGCCAGCGGGCGTCGCCTGGCCAAAGGTCCCGGCGAAACGGTGCACGGCGGTCTTCAGCTCAGGCAGGGCCACCTGATCCACGAGCCACAGATCACCGTGGTCGCGCACGCCGCCGCCTCTGCCCTCGACCCGCACCCCACTGAAGACCCGGCGCTCGACCAGATCCACCAAGCGCGTCCACAAGGCAGCCCCCACGCGCCCGCGCCAGGAAATCACCACCTGGCCGCGCCCGTCCAGGTCGACAGCGACCTCGCCGTAGGCGTCATCTTGGCCACTCAAGGCGCGTTGCAGCGCCTGCGCCACCACCAACAGGCGTGGATCCAAAGACAAACACTGGGGGATGGCCACGACGCGCCGGCTGCCCTCGGCGAAGAGACCGATGCGCCCTTCAGTGACATGGAGGCGCACCCGGGTGCGCACGCCATCGTGCTGCGCCACGGGCAAGAGCACGGGCGCGGGCCAACTCACCTCGCGGGCCACCTTGGCCATCTCCCGCGCCGCGGTCTCGGCTTTGAGGCCCAGGCCGGGTTCGGCCTCGACGTAGCGCCAGCCGCAGCCGCCACAGCCCTCGGCCTCGTGCGGGCAGTCTGGGGCGCGACGCGCGGGCGAGGCCTGGAGGACTTGGGCAGTGCTCGCCGTGAGGTAACGCGCCTTGGATTTGGTGACCTTGGCCACCACCTCCTCGCCGGGCAGGGCACCATCGACGAAGAGGACCCGACCGTCCACGCGAGCGACGCCAGCGCCGCCATGGGCCAAGGTGTCGACGCGCAGGGTGAGCTCCGTGCCCACGGCAGGCGGCGCTGGAATTGCTGAGGTGTTTTCTGTCATTTTTTAACCAACTTCTCGTATGTCAATGGATTTTCTGGCCACGCATGCTTGACATAGCGCCCGCGCAGCGCTTTGCGAATCGAGGGGTAAGTGTGTTGCCAAAAAGAGGCGAGGTCTTGGGTCATCTGCTGGACGCGCTGGTTGGGGGCGAGCAGATGGAGAAGGGGTGGGACGCGCCCGGCGGCCAGGGGCGGGACGCGCTCCATGCCGAAGAAGTCCTGAATGCGGGCGGCGATGACCGGTGGGTCTTGGCGGTAGTCGATCTTGACCCGCCGCCCTGAGGCCAAGGTCAGCTCCTCGGGGGCGTGTCGTCTCAGGGCCTCTTGCTGGCGGTGGTCGAGGGTGGCGCGCACCAAGGGCAAGAGATCGCGGCGGCGCAGGTCGGTGAAGCTGCGTTGGCCGCGGCAGAGCTCAGGCAGGTGGGCGCGAAAGAACTCGGCGTCGTGGGTAGGCCACTGGAGCTCGGGCATGGCCTGGGCGAGGAAGGCGACGCGGGCCATGAAGCGCTGCAGCTCCGCGTCTTGGAGGTCGAGGGCTTGGGCGGGTTCGGCGGCGGCCGCAGCGACCAGCGCGGCTTCGACCTCGGCTTGGCGCTTGGCGCCGTGCGGCGGTGGCACCAGGCGCTCGTGCACGACCAGGTCGCGCCACTTGCCCAGCTCCCACACCTCGACGCGCTGGCCAGTCGGGTCGAAGCGGATGACCTGCTCACTTTGCAGCTCGAGGTCTTCGCTGCGCAGGGCGCAGGCGCGGTAGACCTGGGCCTCGGCGTGGGCGCCGCGGGCGCCCGGGGCGAGGTCGAGGCAGAGCAGGAGCTTGCTCTCGGCGAGGGTGGCGGCGTGGGGCAGGACCACCCCGCGTTGGCCGACCATTTTGGCGCGCAGGCTCTCAGCGGGGTTGGCCCGGGGGCGACACAGGGCGACCCGGTCGGGGAAGGCCGCGGCCAGGGCAGTGGCAAGGCGCGGCGCGGCGGCGTGGCGCCAGGGGGGTGGGGCGTTGCCGCCCTTCCCCCCGGCGTGATGGGTCGCGGCGATCTGGCGCGCGACCCGGTGCAGCCAGCGCACAGTGGCGTCGCGCTCAGCCTCGGCCCGGGCCAGGGTGGCCGCGGCCTCGCACACGTCGACGGCGTCGCCGCCGGGCCAGGTGGCGCGTTGGCGCCCCTCGGCGAGGAGGGCTGCGACCCAGGCGGCCTCGGGGAGGCAGTCCAGGTCTTGGGCGGCGACCATGAGTCGGGCCAAGCGGGCCGGCAGGGGCCAGCGGCACATGCGTTGGCCCACCGAGGTCAGGCCGTGGGCGTCTCGGGCACCGAGGCCGTGGAGGAGATCCATCCCCCGCTGGAGCGCTGCGGCGGGCGGCGCCTCGAACCAGGCGAAGGCGTTGGGATCGTGCGCGCCCCATGCCAGCAGGGTGAGCAGGGTCGAGGCGAGCTCGAGGCGCCGCACCTCTGGCGCCTGGGCCGCTGCCAGGCGGGCTTCTTGGAGCGGGGTCCACAAGCGGTGGCAGCGGCCCGGCGCCAGGCGCCCAGCGCGGCCGGCGCGCTGGGCGGCCGCAGCGCGATCGATGCGGGTCAGCTCCAGCCGCTCCAGGTCACAACCCGCGTCATAAGCCAGGCGCCGCACGAGCCCGCTGTCCACCACCCCCGTCACCCCGGGGATGGTCAGGGACGTCTCGGCGACATTCGTCGCCAGGACCACCCGCCGCCCCGCCCCGGACGCCAAGGCCGCGTCTTGCTCGGCCAGCGGCAGGCCGCCGTGCAGGCGCAGCACCGTCACCGTCGCGCCCAGGGCTGACTCCAGACGGCGCCGGCACGCCTCGATCTCCCGCATCCCTGGGAGAAAAACCAAGACGTCCCCCGCGGTCTCGGCCAGCAGCTCCTGCACCGCCGCAGCGACCCGCGGCGCAAGATCACTGTGGTCAGCCGCACCCTCCTGCCGCGCATGGCTCAGCGTCACCGGGTGCAAGGCGCCGGCGCTCTGGATCACCCGGCACGGCGCCAAAAATGCCGCCACGGGCCCCACCTCCAAGGTCGCCGACATCACCACCACCCGCAGATCTGGCCGCAGCGCTCCCTGCGCTTCCCGCGCCATGGCCAAGGCCAGGTCCACCTCCAGGGAGCGCTCGTGAAACTCGTCGAAGAAGAGCACCCCCACCCCAGCCAAGCCTGGGTCGGCCTCCAAGCGCTGGAGAAAAATCCCCGGCGTCATGAAGCGCAGCGCCGTCGCCGCCGTGACACAGGTGTCGAATCGCACCTGCCACCCCACCTCGCCGCCGGCGCGCCAGCCCTGCTCCTGGGCCACCCGCCGCGCCGCCGCCAGCGCCGCGATGCGCCGCGGCGTCACCACCCACACCTGCGCGCCGCCGCGCACAGTCTGCAGCGCCGCCACGGGCAGCCGCGTGGTCTTGCCGGCCCCCGGCGGCGCCTCGACCACCAGGTTCTCCGCTGCCAGCAGCGCCGCCCTGGCCTCATCCAGCACCGCATCAATGGGAAGAACCTGCACCGCCGCCGCCTCCAGAAAATCACGCGCCGCGCTTGCTATCGCACACGGCGCCGGCCATGGCTAGCGGATTTCGACGGCCCGACCCAAGGACTGACCCCTGCGGCCGTCCGCGCCGTGCCTCTCCGGATCAATGCAAGTGCCGGCCTTCGTCGGGCCCACCTTGGGCAATACAGGCCACCCCGGCCAAGGTCGCCGCCGCCTCACTGATGCCCAGCACCGCCGCCACCACTTCGCTGTCCGTGCGGGTTTGATCGATGGCCATGATCGCCTTCATCAGCCCCTGGGCCTCAGCGGTAAAACGTTGGGCCGCCACCAAACGCTCGACGATCACCACACTCGTCCCGGCGAGCTCGGCCACGGTCTCCATCACCGCGATGGCATCGGCGTCGCTGAGCTCCGCCTTGAGCCCCGCCTCCAGGGCCTTGTGCGCCGCCAGCCACGACAGGGACAGCGCCTGGAAATCCTCGCACTCACCAGCCTCAGCCTGCGCCACAGGGGTCACCAGGCATCCCACCAGCGCAATGATTGTCAGCCAAAAAACCTGTCGTCCCATCTGCCCCTCCTCCTGCACATCGCGTCACCGCGACGCGTGTATGGTTACGCTATTGCCACGCCGCTATTCAAGCCCCCTGAAGAATGCGGCTGGCCGCGCCGCCTCCCCAGCCATCTGCCGTCGCTGGTTTCTTGTGATGGGGCCCGCGCCCTCGCTATAGTGCCCCTGGCGACATTCGGGGGCCGGGGGCCGGGCCGCCCTCCCTCCTCGCGCTGCTCATTCACCTCCTGGCGCTGTGAGGCGACGGCATGACCCACCCCCTCGAGAAGCGACGGCAGAGCTGCACCCTCATCCCCATTGGCATCGAGAAGCTCCTCTACCGGGCCGCAACTGACCTGACCTTTCGCGACGCCCTCCTGGACCATCCGCGCCAAACCATCGCGGCGGCCGGCTACTGCCTCCAAGCCTCGGAGCAGCAGGTCATGGAGAGCGTCTCGCGTGACCAACTCGCCGCCATGATCGCCCGCATCGACCCCAAACGCCACGGCCAGCGGCCCTTCATGCGCACCATCGCCGCCGTCGCCGTCGCCGCCGTCACCACCACGACCGTGAGCTGTGGGCCACCGCCCCTGACGGGTATCGCCCCCGATCGGCCCCCCGTGGACCTCACCGAAGCGCACGACGAGAGCGACGATGCGGCCACCACCGCGGCGCCGCGCCCACCCGATGGGCCTGACGCCCCCCTCCCCGAACACGACTGAGCCCTGCGCACCGCGGCCACGCTCCGCTGACAGAGGACTTCCCATGGCATCTGGCGACGACATCACGCTGATCAATCTCAACATGCTCCTCATCCGCTACGTCGACATGATGGAGCGTGAACCCCATGTCCCCTTGGGGCCCCTCTACCTGGTGTCGGCCCTGGAGGCGGCAGGCCTACGGGTCGACTTCCGCGACTACCAGATGTGCACCAGCGACGAGCCCTTCGCGCCGGCGGCCTTGGTCGAGTTCTGCGCCGATCCGGCCCCCATCATCGGCCTCTCCTGCATGGCCAACCTCCTCCCCTTCACCCTGCTGGCGGCGCGGGCCCTCAAAGCGGCCTACCCCGAGGTCACCCTCGTCCTCGGCGGCGTCGGCCCCAAGTCGGTAGAGGAGAAGATCCTCACCCGCTTCCCCTGGGTCGACATCGTCGCCCACGGCGAGGGCGAGCGCAGCGCCGTCGCCCTGGTCCAGGCGCTCAAAGCGGGGCGCGACCTCGCCGACGTGCCCGGCATTTTCTACCGCCACCAGGGCCAGGTGCGCTGCAACCCGGCCGCGGAACGCATCGCCGACCTCGACGCCTTGCCCTGGCCGGCCTTCGACCGCATCGACTACCGGCGCTACGCCGGTCACAACCTCATCACCTCCCGGGGCTGCCCCTACCTCTGCTCCTTCTGCTCCGTCGCCCCCATCTGGGGCCGGCAACCGCACTTTCGCAGCCCCGCCTCCATCGTCGCCGAGATGGTCTACCTCCACCGCGAGAAGGGGGTGGACCTCTTCCTCTTCCAGGACGAGTTCTTCCTCAGCTCAAAGAGAGGCGTCCTGGCCTTCTGTCAGGCCCTCAAAGAGAGCGGCATCGACGTGGCGTGGAAAGCCTTCGCTCGGGTCGACCTCGCCGATGACGAGGTCATGGACGCCATGGCGGCGACAGGGTGCCTGGAGATCCGTTTCGGGATCGAGTCAGGATCCAATCGCATTTTGCAACGCGTCAACAAAGGCTTCACCATCGAAGAGGCCATCGACGTGGTCTCCAGAGCGGTGCTGCGCTTCCCCCGGGTCGACACCTTCTTCATCTGGGGCTTCCCCTTCGAGACCATGGACGACTTCCACCAGAGCGTCTTCCAGATGATCTCCTTCCGCCTCATCGGCGCGCGGATCCTGCCTTCTCTGCTCTCCCTCCTGCCGCAGACCGACATCTACCGCCAGCTCCCAGACCCATCGGTCTTGGAGTTTTATCCCGGCCTCTTGCCCGAGTACATGCTCACGGGCCACGAGATCTGTGACGACGGCCACCTCCAGGTCAGCAGCGCCCACGCCTACATCTTCGACTTCATCCAGACGCACCCGGACATCTTCTCGGGCTTCTTCCTGGTGGACGTGCAGAACAACATCCTGCCCAAGTTCCAGGTCCTGCGCGAGCACGGCTTCTACGCGGCCAAAGAGAACGAGGTCTCCGAGACCGACTCTTGCGGCGCCCATTCGCCGCGCCTCACTCACGAACAGAACGTGGGCGCCATCACCCGCTGAAGACCCGCGGGACGCCGCGAGGGCTGGCCTCAGAACGAGGGGTCGTCTTCGATGTTGACGCGGCGATAGCGCGCGCCGCTGAAGGAGAGCACCTCCCCCTCTTCGAGGAAGGAGAAGCCCATGGTGGCGTTGAGGCAACTGGGCTGCCCCTCGTCGTAAGTCACGGTGTAGCTCTCACCCTCGACGGCGTAGGTGCCCAAGCAGACTTGGTCGTTGCCCATGTCCACCTTGACGCGCCCCTTCGAGTTGAAGGCCTGGGTGATTTCCATCCCTTCGAAGTGCCACACCCCGACGAAGGCCGCCGCGCCAGCCGCTGACGGCGGCGCCTCCACGGCCGCTTCGCCCGGCTCAGCCGGGGCCTCGGTCTTCTTCTCGGTCTTCTTCTCGGCCTTGGGCTCCTCGGCCTTCTTGTCACAGGCCGTGGTCAACAAAGACGCCACGAGAAGCCACAAAACCCCTTGCCAGAACTTCATGTTTCATCTCCTCAGCGCAGCGCCCCCAACATATCCATCAAGCCCGACAGGCCACTCCAGCTCTCGCCCCACTCCTCCAGATACTTGCCTGCGTCGGGGTCGGTCATGACCTTCATGCCGAACTTCTGCGCCGTCGTGGCGAAGCTCTCGCTCCCCTTCTCCAGGGCCTTCATCATCTCCTTGGCGCGCTCCTCGCGCTTGCCCTTGTCGTCGATCTTGTCCAGCTCCACCATGGCCTTGCCGACAATCTCCAGCATCTCAGGCAGGTTGCTCTGCATGTAGGAACGCAGCTCCTCCACCCCCTTCTTGGGTTTCTCCATGTTGGAGTCCATGATCTTTTCCATCTTTTCCATGTGCTTGAGCAGGGCATCTTCAGGCTTTTTCGAGCACCCAACCGCCACCAACGCGAAGACCATCACCGCCATCATCATCCAAGGAAAACGTTGCACCATCACCACACCTCACCCGTTAGAGACCCAAAGGGTCGTTGCCAGAACGCCGAACACAGCAGCATTTTCCCTCGCCCTTGTAAAGGCAACGGCCGCGCGCATTTCCCCCGCCTTGCCCCTGTGCTAGCTTGTCCCCCAAGCGCCAACGGGCCCTGCTCCACTCGCATCGAGGTCCCCAGATGAAAGCTCTGCTCTTGGTATCCACCCTCGCCGGTCTCGCGCTCCTCGGCTGCCGCAACGCACCCGAATGCGACCCACCTCACCCCAAGGCCCCCAACGCTGGTGCACCCGAGTCGGTCGCCGTCATCCCCAACCCCGACGAGATCGACGCAAGCCAACTCAGCCCTTTCGAGGACCCCGCCACCGGCCTCTACGGCTACAGCGACGCATACGGCGTCATCCTCCTCCCGGCCATCTATCCCATGGCCTTCGAATTCAACGAGCACGGCCTCGCCGCCGTCGTCCTCAACCAGCGCTGGGTCTACATCGACAAACGCGGACGCGAGATCATCCACCCCGTCATCTACGACAACGGCCCCGATCCTTTCCAAGACGGCCTAGCCCGCTTCGAGGGTGACGCGAAGATCGGCTACTTCAACGAAAAAGGCGAGATCGTCATCCCGCCTACCTTCGACTACGCCTTCCCCTTCGCCGAAGGGCGCGCCGTGGTCTGCCAAGGCTGCACCGTCGAGATGATGGACGAGTACGCCATCCACAAGGGCGGCCGCTGGGGCTACATCGACACCTCGGGCCAAGTGGTCATCCCCCTCGACTACGCCTTCGCCAATGACTTCATGGACGGGCGCGCCGCCGTCACCCACCTCGACGGTCGCGCCAGCGACATCGACCGCGACGGAAAAATCTTGGAGTGACGCCGCGCGCGACCCTCCCCTTGTCCTCCTCGCAAGAAACGCTCGCCGCGCCTGCGCGGTCCTCTCCCTGGTGCCCCGCTCTCCGCCCCATCGCCCCTGAGGTCACCCATGAGCACGCCGCCCGTTGATACCTATCGCCGCCACGTCGACCGCGCCCAGTGGCGCCCCCGCAGCGTCGTCTGGGAGCTGACCCTGGCCTGCAACCTCCGCTGCCGCCACTGCGGCTCCCGGGCCGGCCGCCCCCTGGCCAAGCAGCTCAGCCTCGAGACCTGCTTGCGCATCGCCGACGAGCTGGCCGACTTCGGCACCGAGCTCGTCACCCTCTCCGGCGGCGAGCCTACCCTCTTTGCAGGCTGGGAGGTGCTGGCCGCACGCCTCAACGCCCGTGGTATCCAGACCAATATGGTCACCAATGGGGTCTACCGTGACCCCCAAGGCGCCGAGCGGGTCGCGCGGGCCGCCCTGGCCGCGGGCATGCCCAACGTCGGCGTCAGCCTCGACGGGCTCTGCGAGGTCCACGAGGCCATTCGGGGGCCGGGTACCTTTGCCAAGACCGTGGCGAGTATTCGGACTTTTCTCGAGCACCAGCTCTCGGTCGCGGTCATCACCTCGGTGAACGCCCTCAACTTCCCCATTTTGGAGGAGGTCTATGCCTTCGCCCGCGAGATCGGGGTCCAGCAGTGGCGCATTCAGCTCGCCAAGCCCATGGGCAACCTCGACGACGATCGCGGGCTCACCCTGAGCCCTCTGCAATACGCTGCCCTCATCCCGCTGGCGGCGCGGCTCAAGCGCAACGCGCCCATCCACGTTTGCTGCGCCGACTCCATCGGCTACTTCGGCCCCCACGAGCCCTTCATTCGCGACAGCGTGCGCCCGGGCGCCAGCGCCGCCTGGGCCGGCTGCCAGGCCGGTATGCAGGTCCTGGGCATCGAGTCCGATGGCACCATCAAGGGCTGCCTCTCCCTGCAAGCCCACCGCCACGGACAGGACGATTTCGCCGAAGGCAACCTGCGCACGGCCTCTCTGCGCGAGCTGTGGTACCGTCCGGGGAGCTTCGCCTACAACCGCGACTACGATCCCGCCTCGGCGACGGGCGCCTGCCGCGGCTGCAAACACGCCAAACGCTGCAAGGGCGGCGCGCGCTGCGTCGCCGTCGCCTTCACCGGCGACCCCGCAGCCGATCCCTACTGCTATTACGCCCTGACCGAGCGCGCCACCCAGCGCACGCCCCTGCAACACACCGCCGCCGCCATGGCCGCAGGGCTCCTCATCGGCTGGGGCGCCGCCGCCTGCGCCACCCCGACCACCGAAGCCGACGTCACGCCCACAGAGCGGCAAGAGCCAGCCCCCGCGCCCACCAGCGATGCCGTCGATCCTGCCGCGCCCGATCTCATGCCGGCCCCGCCGCCCGAGGTCTACACCGAGTACGGCATCAGCCCCGAGGTGATCCGCGCCATCGATACCCTTATCGTCCCTGCCTACGGCGTCATCCCCCCCATGGACCCCGAAGTACCGCTCCTCGTCGCCCCAGATCCGCCACCAAGTGGATTGACGACCATCCCCCAACCGGAGCCCGATCCCCACCCAGATCTCCCCGCCTACGGCGTCAGCCCGCCGCCCTATCCCCCCTACCCCACCCCCCACGATCCCGACGCGCCGCCTCCACCCTCACCGCCAGACCTCAGCGACCCAGACTTGGAGGTCACCAGCATCCCCGTCGGCATCCCAGACCCCACGATCCCCACCCCTGCCTATGGCGTCAGGCCACCACCTCGCCCCCCCCAGCCGCCCGCCCCTCCCACCCCGACGCCACCCGCGCCGCCCCTCCCCACCCCCGATGACAGCGACGACGCCGAGGACCCTGTCCAGCCCGATCCCGACGTGCCCGAACGGCCAAAGCCCATGCCCGCGCCCGCCTATGGGGTCAGGCCGCCCATCGACAGGCCACCGCTCATCCCCGCGCCCTCTGAGGAGTGAAGCCTTCTTCGACCCGATTTGCACCCGGATTAAATTATCGTTGACCCCGGAATAACATCCGGGTATTTATCCTGTCAGTGGCCGCACGGACCGCGTCTGCGCCGGCCTTCAACCCCGCCTGACAGGAGTCCCCCATGTCGCAAGCCCCGACCTACGCCGTCTTCACCGGCCACCACCTCGTCGCCACCGGACCCATCGAGGTCGCCGTCCTCGCCTGCAAAGCCGAGCTGGCCCGCAACGCCCCCGAGAGCACCCTGTGCTTCGAGGACCGCACGGGCGAGTCCTTGGATTTCGACCTGCGGGGCAGCGATGCGGAGGTGATCGCCCGCTTGGCCCATCACCCCTATCTGCACCCCACTCCTGCGGCAGAGGTCCAGGAGGAGAAGCGCGGCCCGGGCCGCCCCCGCCTTGGGGTGGTCCCCCGCGAGGTGACCCTCTTGCCGCGCCATTGGGAGTGGCTCAACGCCCAACCCGGCGGCGCCTCCAAGGCGCTGCGCACCCTGGTGGACGAGGCGCGCCAGCAGCAACGCGGTCAAGACGAAGCGCGCCAACGCCTGGAGCGCACCCACAGGGTGATGTGGAGCATCGCCGGCAACCTGCCCCACTTCGAGGAAGCCTCCCGGGCCCTCTTCGCCAGCGATTTCGAGCACTTCACCGCACTGATCGCCGAGTGGCCCGCGGGCCTGCGCGCCTACCTGCAGCGTCTCCTCGAGGGCAACGACTAGGCTCGGGGCTGCCCTGGCCGCCACAGCTCCATTGGGATCCACCTCCGCCAGGCGCGCGCGCGGCTAACGCCGCGCTGGGGCACGCCACGCCGCCGCTACAATCATTCGCCGAAACGCCGCACCAAACGGAAGCCCAAGTCGGCCGTCCGGCTCTGCGGCTCGGCCCGGGTGCGGGCCGCCACCCGCAAGGCCTCGGCCGGCGTCTGCCAAGAACCCCCGCGAACCCGCACCGATCCTGGACCAAAGCCAGCTCTGTCATCCGTAGGCCACACCCAGCACCACTCGGCCACGTTGCCGAGCAGGTCGTGCAGGTGCCACGGGTTGGCCGCCTTCGTGCCCACGGCGTGGGGGCCTTCGCCAGCGTTGCCCGCGTGCCAGGCCCGGTCATCCAGGGACTCATCCCCGCCGCCACTGCGGTGCTCGCTGCCGGCCCGGGCGGCGAAGGCCCACTCGGTCTCGGTGGGCAGGCGATAGCCCGGGCAGTGCAAGCCGACGAAGCTCACATCGGCGCAGGTAAAAGCCTCTTCACCCGGAGCTGCGGTGCAGCCTTCGAGGCTGTAGCAGGGCGCCAGGCCGTGGCGCGCCGAGAGGGCGTTGGCATAGGCCATGGCGTCGTAGGCGCTGACCTGCTCGACGGGGCACTCGGCGCCGCAAGTGGCGAAGTGGCTGGGGTTGTTGCCCATCAACTGCTGCCACTGCCCTTGAGTCACCTCGCGTCGCTGCATCAAGAAGGGCGCCACCGAGGTTCGGGTCGGGATCTCGTCGCTGCCCCGCCCGGGCTCATCCGCAGGAGAGCCCATGGTGAACTCGCCGCCCCGCACCAGAATGAAACCTTCCGGGAGGGGCGGCGGGGCGGCCGCCTCGGGTCGCGGATAGTGGCGCATGATGAGTTCTTGCACCCGGTCATAGAGGGGGCACTGGAAATCGGGGACGATCTCGCGCACACAGGTCGCGACGTTGACGCGCATTTTGATGAATGGCAACGGTTCCGTCAGGGCACGGTCATCGGCGAAGCTCGGGTGCTGACAGATCTCGGCGAAGAGGGCCTCCAGCGCAGGGACGAAGGTCGGCTCGAGCGCGTTGAGCAGCCACCATCGCGGCGCGGCGTCCGCCTCATCGTTGAGCAGATAGTGCGCGCCATCGGGGTAGATCCGCTGCAGGTGGCAGCGCGGCGCTTCGCCGTGCACCTCGTCCGGGATGCAAGTACGCTGTTCGTAGACCGGGGTCTCTGCCAGGTGCTGCGCTGCAATCCCGGCGCTGATCCCACTGAAGGGAGGCAGGGCCTGCGCCACCTGGGGCGCTGCCCTCTCCTTATTGCCAGGCGTTGCCTCACTGCGGCCCTCGCCTTGGGGCGCACAGGCCACCATCGCCCCAACTAAACACAAGACTTTCCACTGCATCGCCTCACCTCGCCCGATGTTGAACGTGACGTCCATCCTCGCGGAGGACTGCGCCACAGGAGTCGAAAACGCGCCAGACGCGCCATGTGTGGCGCCAATGGGGGGCAAACGAACAACGCCCCCAAGCCTTGCACCAAAAAAGTAGGGGGGTCAACGCCCAAGACCAGACCTAGTCCAGCGACCACAGGCGCACCGTCTGGTCGCGACTGCCTGTCAAGAGCGTGCGGCCGCAGCGGCTCGAGGACCAGGCCTGGACCGCGTCGCCATGGCCGCGCAGCTCGCGTCGCAGCGCACCGTCGGGGGCCAAGATCCGAATCACCGCGGGGCGCGCGTTGATGCCCGACCAGGGGTGAAGGATGCTCAGGAGATCGCCGCTGGGCAGCACGGCCAACACCGCCTCGTCGAGGGCATCTTGCAGCGGCGGCGGCGCCATGGCGGCGATGGCGGCGGCGGCCTCGTCGTCGATGCCCTGGCGATAGAGGATCTCCCCGACGGCGAAAAAGACCTGGGCCCCATCGGGGGCCAGGGCCAGCAGCACCGTCCCGGGTGCCGCCCCCGGGGGCAAGCGCAGGGTGAGGGGGCGCGCCGTGTGGCCCTCCAGGTCGAGGATCATCACCTCCATGGAGAGCGCCTCGCCATCGGCGCCGAGCTCGAAGCGCGTCTGGCTCACGGCGCGCACCAGGGCCAAGTGGCAGTTGGCCGAGAGCACGACCCTGCCATCCCACGGCTCCCCCGACGCGTAAAAGTGGGTCTCCTCGGCGGCGAAGGGCCAGGGCTCGGGCGAAAATGTTTGGGGCGCGGCCGTGCCCACGCGGCGCCCCAGGCTAGCGCCATCGGGGTGGTCCAGGTCGAGGGTAATGGCCACCATGCCGCCAGTACTTCCAGCATCGCTGTCTTGGGGCGCCAGCTTGAGCAGCCGCACTTGATTGCCTCGTGGGCTGCACATCGCCGACAGAAGGTCCCGCGCGGTCGGCCCGCTGGCGTCACCCAAACGCGGCTCGATCATCGCCAGGCTCGTGTCACCGCCGCGCGCCTCCCAGGCGAGCAGGCGCTGGCCGCTGGCAGCCACCAACCACTCGCCCGCTGCGGTGAAGGTAAAAAAGGCCGCTCCATAGGGGCCACTCCCGCGCCACAAGCTGCGCAACTGCTCCGGTTCCAGGCGCCACAACCGCCGCTCGCTGTGGACCTCATGCACGACCAAGGCGCCGTGCTCGGTGGCGCTCATGGCCAGGGTGCCATCGGGCGCCAGGGCGACGTGGTCCACCCCATGGGGGCTGCTCAAGAGGGAGTAGTCATGGGTGAAAGTGCCAGCGAAGGCCGCCATGGGCGTGGCGTGGTCGCGCCAGACCACCAGCGCGTCTCCTTGCCCACCGGGCTGCCACCACACCACCAGCGCTAGCAGCAGCGGTTGCAGGAGCCACCACCACAGCCCAGCGCTCTCGCCATCCAGGCCGCGAAAGAGCTGCCGCTGGCGCACAGGCAAGCCCGCAGCCTGCAGAGGCTCGAGGAGCGTCTGGGTGGCGAGGGGCAAGACCGGCAGACCCGCGTCAGGCCGCAAGGGGGCCTCTCCCGTCATGAGGCGCACACTCCCCGCCTCCCGCGCTTTGCCCGTGGCCTCGGGACGCAGCACCACCTCAAAGCGGGTCAGGCCACGGTTCCCGAGGCGCCCCATGAGGAAGATGACCTCCACCTCGGCAAAATGGCGCAGAGAAGCCACGCGCCGGCGCCAACCAAAACGGCGCACCCAGCGCAACCAGCCCTCTTCGCCGTCCCACATCAGCGCCGTCGACGGCGGCCAAGAGAAGGCCACGGCGCTGACCAGGCTCAGGACCAGAAAGGGCAACAGCCCGCTGGCCTTGCCCCAGCCCGAGGCCAGCAGCGCGAGGGCGGCCAGCGCCACCCCGCCGAAGCTGGCCCAGTGGCCCCACAGGTGCGGGCCTACCTGGCGCCACTTCAACTCCGGCGCGACCACGGCGCCGTTTGCGACGACCGGCGTCCGGGGCAAGGAGGCCCCCAAGGCCTGAGCGGCCGCCACAAAGGCACACAGGGGGGTGAGCGCCACCAGCACCCCACTCCCGGCCAGGCGCGGCAGGTCCGCCACGGTGCTCAGCGCCACCGGCGCCTCGAGGCGTTGGCGCCAGGTCCCCCAGCGCACATCAGCCACGAGCAAGTGCTGCCGCACCGGGACTCGCCCCCGCACCTGGTCCCACCAAGTCTGGGGCACATCCCGGGACCAACGGGAGAGCTGCACTTGCAGGGGCTCACCATCGCCAGCGCTACGGTGCAGCGCCTGCCCCTCACCCTCCAGGAAGAGCCCCTGGCGGTTCCAACGCAGACGCACGCCCCCCACCTGGAGGTCACCCGGCTCGGCCTCAGGGTGGCTCGCCAGCCACTGGGTCACGGTCGTCGTCGCGTCGAAGCGCATGGCACCCATCTACCTCCTGAGCACAGAGTAGAACAGGGGCCCGAGAAATCCAGCTCCCATAGGATCGCAGAGCGAACCCCTGATCCACGGTCAAGAAAAGAAAAAACCCCGTTGTTCTTGGAGAACCAAG
>CAYVQF010000063.1:0-30199 GCA_964454015.1 uncultured Myxococcales bacterium | reverse complement strand
GCCGTGAGGCCCATCCCCAAGACTTTGCCTCGACGCCCACTTTGGGGCTTGTTGGAAGCAAGGTGTGTCTCCTTCTCCGAGCAGCCGCGCCTCTCCCTTCTCGCAACCCTTGGCACCACGTCATGGCTGAACACCCTCACCCGCATCCTGACACCGACCCCGCCGCGGAGCTGAACCGCGGCCGCGTCGTGGGCAAGTGGTACCAGATCGACGCCCTCGTCGCCGCAGGAGGTATGGGCTTCGTCTACCGCGCCACAGATCAGCGCGACCGCCGACCCGTCGCGGTCAAGGTCATGCGCACCTTGCTCCAGCGCGATCCTGTCGCCGTCCATCGCTTCAAACGCGAGGTCCGCGCCGCCCAACACCTCATCCACCCCAACACGGTCAGCGTCTTTGATTACGGCCTGACCCAGGACGGCTTCCTCTTCCTGGTCATGGAGTGGTTGCGCGGCAGAGATCTGCGCCGCCTCCTGCGTACCCACGGCTGCATGGATCCCGTCTCGGCCGCCCAGATCGCCGTCCAGGTCGCCTGGAGTCTCAACGAAGCCCACAACCGCGGCATCGTCCACCGCGATCTCAAACCGGAAAACATCTTCATCCTCGAAGGCCAGGACCTCACCCCACGCATCAAAGTGGTCGACTTCGGCCTGGCCAAGTTCGTCAGCGGCCGCGACGCCACCCACATCACCCGCATGGGCGTCGTGTGCGGGACCCCCGAGTTCATGAGTCCAGAGCAGGCCAAAGGGGATCGTCTGGATCCACGCAGCGACATCTATGCGCTGGGCTGCGTCATCTACAGCCTGCTGACGGGAGAAGCGCCTTTCCGCGGCGACAAGCCACTCGACGTGGCCATGAAGCACGTCCGCGAGCCCTTCCCCCGCCTCGACCCCACCATCCCCCGCGCCCTCCAACACATCATCGGCAAGTGCGTCCGCAAGAAGCGCAGCGAGCGCTTCGCCACCATGAACGACGTCGCCACGGCGCTGCAGGGCTTCCTCAGCGACTTCGCCACCACCCACAGCAGTGACTGGCTCCTCGATGCGGCAGCGCCGCAGACCACCAGTGACGCTGGCATCACCCACCCCGACCCCATCGACCACAGCGGTGAGGCGACCATCGCCGAAGCCCCACGGGCGCAGCACGAGGAGAGCCCCTCCCTGCTCCCCATCAACTCCGCCGAGCTCCTCGCCTGGCACAACCTCCCCGCTCAGGAGGCGCCACAACCCGAAGCGCCGGGCGCGACGCGCCCCTTCGCTTACCCCACCCGGCACCGGCAGCGCCCGCGCCAAACAGAGCGGGCGGCACCTGCAAGCCGCCCAAGCCTCGCCGCGCGCGCACAACATCGCGGCCGCTACCAGATGGTGGCCGTCACCGTCGGCCTCTTCGTGGGCACCTTAGCCATGGGCCTGTGGGTCAAGAACAACGGCAGCGCTCAGCAAATGCCACCCGCCGCGCCCGCCCAAGCTGCCGTGGAACGCCAAGAAGAGCCCGAGCAAGCAAGCCACCGCGTCGTGGAGTTCATCTCCCTGCCGGCCCAAGCCGAGGTCCTCGGCCCGCAAGGACAGAGCCTGGGCTACACGCCATTGGTCCTGGAGCTGCCCATTGCGCACGAGGGGGTCTACCTCTTTCAAGCGCCAGGGCACCTCCCCCTCAAGCGCTGGGTGCAGGTTGGCCCACAGAGCGACGCCCCCCAGCGCATCCGGGTCCGCCTCGAAAGCTTCTGAGGCGACGCCCCACTCCGTCGCCAGCGACCACACGCGGTTGACAATGCGCCTGGGACTTTCTAGGGTACCATCTGAAGGGCTCATGCGTAGACGGCATCAGCCATCGGCTTCATGGCCGTTGAGGGAATCTTCCGATGGTCGCTCCTTACTTCCCCCCTCCCACTCCCAGCGGGATGCTCCCCAAGCAACGCAAGCCCTATGCGCTCGTCGCCCTCGTGGGCCTGGTGGCGCTCTGTGGCGCCGCTGGCGTGGTGCTCATCGTCCTGAAGTTCAGCACCACCGCTGAGCCGGAGGCCGAGACACCCAGCGACACCCAAGCGACGCGTATCGAGGCCGTGCCTCTCACCGACCCCATCCCCGCCATCGACCTCGGCCAAGCCCTCGATTTTGACGATCATCACGCCGCGACCGTGCGCATCAGCCTCGACACGGTGCCGACCGGTGCCGAGGTCTTCCGCGCAGGCGAGTCCATTGGCCTCACCCCGATCAACACCGACTTCCCCCAGAACGCCCAGAACGAGCGCTGGCAGCTCTTTTTGGACGGCTTCGAAGTCGCTGAGGTGGAAGTCAGCTTAGACAGTGATTTCCACAGTGAGATCGTCCTCTCACGCCTCAGCCCCACCACCGCCCCCACACCGCGCCCCGTCGCCAGCAGCGGTGGCGGCACCCAGCGCCCAGCGACGGGAGGCTCAGGCGCCTCCTCTGGCGGCACGACAGCGACCAAGAGGCCCAAAGATCCTCCCAAGGAGGAGAAAAAGGCCGAGGTCAAGAGGACCGTGATCACTGAAACCACTGGCGCTGCGTTGCCTGATTGAACGAACCTGCGTCTGACTTGATTGTCTAGCGCCTCTGCGCCACCTCTCGCAGCGAGGATCTCACAATGGCGGTACCAGGTGTAAAAGCCCCGCGCATGCCCAAAGGGCCCAAAGCCCCCAAGACGCCTGACGCCAAAAAAATGGGGGACAAGGCCTCCAAGAAGGCCTCGGGCGAGGTGAAGAAGGCGCGCAAGAAGCTCATCAAAAAGCTGATTTTCATCGCCGTCGCCCTCCTCTTGGTCGGCATCGCCCTGCTCATCGTGTGGATCGTCAAAGGAGGCGGACCGGCACCCTCCAGGACGGTTCAACAGGCCATCGACTTGGCTTTTCTCGAGGATCAAGATCGCTTCAAGACCCTTTTCACGGATGACTCCGTTGAAGCGCTGGAGTCTGCCTGGAGCGGAAGCGACATCGGGGCCGGCGTCAGCCGAGGCTCCTGGCGGAGAATGATGCGAGGGATCCTCACCAAAGATGAGCTCAAACCCAAGATCGTCGGCGAGCGGGTCGCCAAAGATGGCGAGAGCGCCGAGGTGGACATCGACCTGGATGGCGTGCAACGCACCATACACCTGCGCAAAGTGGAGAAGGAGTGGAGAATCAACGTCAACCTCGGCATCAACCCCAATGAAATCATCATCCCCATGGAGAACCTCCCTGAGGAGATCGTCGAGGAGTTCCGACTCGCCGACCCGGAAAACGAGATGTGGTGGGAAGAGCGCGAGGCCGCCAAGGCGGCTCAAGCTGAAAAGAAAGGCTGCCTGGGGTGCGCCATCACGGCGAGCCAGGGGCCGGTCGACCCCTTGGCCCTCGTCGCCCTCATGGCGCTGGCGGCCATGGCCCTGCTCCGCGGCGCCCGCAGACGCGATCGCGACGCCAGCCTTCACAACAAAACGCCACGTTGAGCTCGACCCAGGCCCCCATCACCTTGCCACCACGAGGAGCACTGGCCTGACATGACGACACCCTCCCCCCGTGGCCTCCGCTCTCTGCCTTGGCGCACGCGCTGGCTCTTAGTCCCGCTCATCGCCCTCAGCGCTTTGCTCTACCTCTGGTGGGGCCAAGACAACCAGCCAGCCTACGAGCTGCGCACCCTCGACGCCGATCCTGGCGCGCCCTTGGTGGTCCAGCAACAGCTACGCCACGCCCCCCCGGAAACACAAGACGAGTGGGTGCCCATCCTGGTCAACCTCGAGGACCATCACCGCACCCTCCATCGCGAAATCAGTCAGGCCCTCGGCATCACCCTCGAAGCCAACTCCATCTTCTCCGAAGCCCACCAGCTCTATCGCGCCCGCGTGCCCAAAAGCCAAGTCGACACCCTCCTACGGCGCCTCAACGCCTGGCCAGGCGTCGAGTACGCCGAGGAGAAGGGCACCATGGCCCTCTTCTCCGCCCCTGACGATCCCCTCTACATCTACCAGTGGAACTTCGAACAGGTCCGGGCCGCAGAGGCCTGGTCCCTCTCCACCGGCAAGGGTGTGGTCGTGGCCGTCATCGACACGGGGATCGCCTACGAGGACCCGGAGCATCCCAAGCGCGGCCTCCTCATCCCCGACCTCAACGGCACCCGCCTCGTTCGCGGCTACGATTTCGTCGACGACGACCCCTTCCCCTTCGATGGACACGGCCACGGCACCCACGTCGCTGGCACCATCGCTCAGTCCACCCACAACGGCTACGGCGTCGCTGGCCTCGCCTTCAACGCCGCCCTCATGCCGCTGCGCGTCCTCAATAACCAAGGCTATGGCAACACCGCCGATATCGCAGAGGCCATCCGCTTCGCCGCCGACAACGGCGCCCAGGTGATCAACCTCAGCCTCGGCGGCCCGACCCCAAGCAGGGAGCTCGACGCGGCGATCCGCTACGCCCACGCGCGCGGCGTCGTCATCATCGCAGCCGCTGGCAACAACGGCTCGCGCCGCCCCTCTTACCCCGCCGCCTCACCCCACGTCATCGCTGTCGCCGCCACCCAGTTCGACCGCAGCACCACCTTCTACTCCAATTACGGCCCCCACATCTCGCTGGCAGCGCCGGGGGGTAACACCCAGGTCGACCAAAACGACGATGGGCGACCCGATGGCATCCTCCAAGAAACCCTGCGCCCCAACCCTGATGGCAGCTTTCAGCCGGTCTTCGCGTCCTACATGGGCACCTCCATGGCCGCGCCCCATGTCGCCGCCGCCGCCGCCATGCTCATCGCAAACGGCATCAGCAATCCCGACCAAGTGCGCCACATCCTCGAGAGCACCGCCGCCGACGCAGGGGAGTCGGGCTGGGACGAGCGCTTTGGCCACGGCATCTTGGACATCCACGCCGCCCTCACCCACAGCCAAATCAACCTCGGTCTCTGGCGTCTCCTCTCAGCGCTGGCGCTGACCGCGCTGGTCATCTGGTGGCGGCGTAAGGAGCGCAATCTCGCCCCAGGACCCCAGTGGACCTACCTCCTCGGCTTCACCTTGGGCCTCGGCATTCTCTTCGCGCTCCCCTTGCTCATCTCGCCACCGGCGCTCATGTCTCCCCTGCTCAGCCTCGCCGCGCGCCCCCTGAGCTTGTGGGGGGGGCTGCTGCTGGGACCCGCCGAGAGCCCCCTCTTCGCCTCTTTCCTGCCCGTGCTGTTGGCGGCGGCCCTCTTCTTGGGTCGCCCCGGCGGCCAACGTCTGGTCGCGGGCTTCGCCATCGCCACGGCAGCAGTGCTCCTGTGCGAGAGCGCCTTCCTCCACGTCGACGTCGCCTACGTGCCTGGCGTCGGCCTCCTCGACCGCCTCTGGCTCGGCGGCAATGGCCTGCTGAGCTTGTGGATCGGAGCCTTGGCCCTCAAGGCACCCTGAGCCAATCACGCGGCGCTGGCCCCGGCCAGGACCGCCGACTACTGCAGCAGGGTGTGAATCTGCTCGAAGAGGTCCGCCCGATCGATGATATCGCGGAGGTAGTCCAGCTTCTCCGTCTCGATCACCGCTTTGGGGCCCAAGTCATAGGCATCGAACCAGGCTTCATAGTCCTGATAGAGACGCCGAATGTAAGTCAAGGGGATGGCCAACTCGGCGGGGCGACCGCGCGTGCGAATGCGGCGGCGCACACCTCGGACGGAGCAGCGAAGGTAGACCACCAGGTCCGGCGGCTGGAGCTGAGCGCGGATGGTCTCATAGAGCTCTCTGTAGGTGCAGTAGTCGCGCCGGCTCAGCAAATTTCGCCGCCTCAAGATCTCGACGAAAATATCGGCGTCTTCGTAGATGGTGCGATCCAGCACCACCCGCTCCTCACAGCGCTGCGCCTCGACATGGAGCGCAAACTTGCGTGCCAAATAGAAAATCTGCGACGCAAATGACCACCGCGCCATGTCACCATAAAAATCGTTCAAGTACGGGTTGTCATCGACCGGCTCGTAGAGGGAGCGCAAACCAAAACGATTGGCCAGAAAACGCACCAACGTCGATTTCCCCGCCCCAATGTTACCGGCCACGGCTATGAATCGTGCGCTCAAGTCGTCCTCCCACCAGCAGCAACCACAGGGGCACCCTAGAGACTCAGCAGAGCTGGAAGCACCAGCGCAGCATTGTAACCAAGATGAAGAGAGAAGGCAGCCGTCGTCGAAGCCGTGCGCTGCCGCCACCAGGTGGTCCCGATGGCGACCCCCAGGATGGGGAGTAGCGGCCACCCATAACCCAGGTGCTGGGGAATGTGCGCCGCCGTAAACAGCACCACTGAGGCCACGGCCGCAGCCAGACGGCCGGCGCAAGCCGCAATGGAACCATAGAGAAAGCCCCGAAAAAACACCTCCTCGAACCACGGCGCCACACAGGCCATGGCCGCACTGGCCAACATCATCCCAGGCACCCGGGTGATGTGAATCATCGGGCTGCTCTCCTCGGGAGCAACGAAGATGAGTAGGGCCGTAGCCGCCAGCGCCAACAGCACCCCCATGCCAAAAGCACGCGCCAGCACCTTCCAGGGGCACTCACCGGCGGCCACCTGTGGCGCCACCAAAGCCAAGGCCTGCCGAAACGCACCAAAGCGCCACCACACGATCGCAAAGGTCAGCGCCAGATAGAAAGCCAAGTGCACCACCATCCCGCTCAAGGCGCGCTGCCCCCAAGCGGGCAGACGCACCACGCCGGGCGTCACACTGTTCATGACCTCACTGAGACTCGGACCGCCACTGCTCCACAGCCCAAAGATCAGCGCCGGCAACACCAACAACAGGAGCAACACCACCAACGGATCATAGGCCCGCCAGCGCCCCTCTGCGGCAGTGCCGCCTGGGCCCAAAGTCCACGCCAGCAGGCGCAGCAGCATGGCCAGTAACAGGGCGAAGACCGCCCCCAACTCCAGCATCCCCACGGGACGCGACACCACCACCACCACCACGGGGAGGGCAAGCTCCCCCGCCGTCGCCGCACGCTCCACCCACAACGTCGCTGGCCAACCTTCATCCCAACGCCGCAAGGGTGCCTCAGCACAGCGGGCTTCGCCCATGGTGGTCCACCCTTGCCCCAGCAACTCGGAGCGGCCATCATCCCAGCGCAGGGTCACCTCGGGCCTAGCGCCACCGCGGGGAAAACACACATAGGCCCGCAAATTCCAACGCCCCTCCGTCGCAGCGCTCACCACGAAGGGCGACGCGGCCACCGGCCCCTCGGGATCGG
The DNA here is from genome assembly GCA_964454015.1 of uncultured Myxococcales bacterium. Classification (GTDB taxonomy): domain Bacteria; phylum Myxococcota_A; class Bradymonadia; order UBA4248; family UBA4248; genus CAYVQF01. The sequence goes on along the minus strand of CAYVQF010000063.1, from coordinate 23,017 downwards.
CGGGCGCCAGCCAAGCCAACGGCTCCGAGCGCTCGACCACGTCTTCCCGCCACCCCAAAGCCCACCACAGCACCGCCAGCGCCGCCACGAGTAGCAGGGTCGATGCGGACAACCACAGCGCCCGCCACCAGGGCTCACCCATCGGCCATACCCTGACCATTCGGCCGCACCGGAAGCTGCGGAATCACCTCGGTGACGAAGATCTCCACCACATCCGGGTCCAGCGCGCCACCTGCAGCATCCTTGCGCAAGATGGCCGCTGCCTCGCTGGGTGAAAACGCGCGCTTGTAAGGACGGTCGGCGCCAGTCAGGGCATCATAGATGTCACATACGGCCAAAATCCGCGCCGCTAGAACGATGTCCTCACCCGCGATCCCCACCGGGTACCCCCCTCCGTTCAACTTCTCGTGATGTTGCCCCGCGATGAGCGGCACGGCCTTGAGCTCATCGACCCACGGCACCTGTCCCAAGTAGGAGACGGTCAAAGCGGCATGCGACTCGATGTGCTCGCGCTCCTTCGCGTTGAGGGTGCCTCTGCGAATGCCCAGATCCTCAGCATCATCGGCAGAGAGCACGCTGCGGACCTGGCCCAAGGTGTCGCGGACGTGCAGCGTCCTCATCTCTACCAAGTGCTGGAGATCCGCCTCGCTTGGCGCTTGGCGCCCGCCCTGTAGCCGCTCGACCACTTCCCGGTAGCCTGCGAAACGCAACTGCGCCGCCTTACGGGTGCGCTCATAGGCAGCGAACGCCTCGTCGCTGAGCGCGGCGCTCGTGCGCCGGCAGCTCTCCATGAGGGTCTCCGCGGCCGCCAACTCCGCTTCGGCTGCCGCCCTCTCGATGCGCTCCAGGAGCGCGTGATAGGCCACGGGTTGGAGCTTGCCCGCCTTCTGCAAGACCTCCTCGCGCACCCCAATCTTGCCAAAATCATGGAGCAACGCCGCATAGCGCAGCTCCAACAAGGCGTCGTCAGAGAAACGCACCGACGCGAAGGCGCCCACCCTCCTGGCATCGATCGCCTTCGCCGTCATCAGGGTGTACAGCGCCACCCGGTGCGAGTGGCCAGCCGTAGTCGGATCCCGCGCATCGATGGCCGCCACCGAAGCTTGGACGAAGGCCTCGAAGGTGTGAAACACGTTGCGGTTGAGCTCGGCCCGCTCCATGGCAAAGGCAGTCCACGAGGCGAGCATCGAGAAAATGTCCAGATCCTCGTTGCCAAACATACCCTGGCGACCGCGGGAATCGATCTGTAGCACCCCCATCAGCTTGCGCTGCCCGACCAAGGGAGCCGCGAGGCAGGCCGTGATCTGGGCCAACACGATGGACCGGCGCGAGTCCACGTCTGCATTGGACGCCGCATCGCGCACGAAAAGAACGGCCTCGCGCTTCTCCACCACGGCCCGCAAAATCGACTGACTCACGATCAACTCGCCTGGACTCGGTCCGCTGGCCCGCATCCGCGTAAACAGCGGCACCAGCTCGTCACCCTCCTCGGCGCCAGGGACCATGATGGCGAAGAAATTGGCGAGGGGAAAGATCTTGAACGCCGCCTCGGCGACCCGCCCCACGATGGCGTCCATGTCGTTGAGACCGTTGAGCTCGCGCGCGAGCTCAAAGAGCGCCGGCAGACGCGCTCCGCCCTTGAACTGCAGCTCCCCGCCCCCGTCTGCGCCACCCGCCGCCACGCGCCGCACGACGCTGTTGCGGAACGAATCTTCCTCAGCACCCACCGCTGGTGCTGGCCCAGGCGCCTGCGTCGCCGCCCGCACCGGTGCCATCGCCGTCTGCACCGGCCCAAGAGCCAACGCTTCCCCAGATTCACTCAGAGGTTGCACTTCCAACACACTGCGACCGATGGCCACCAGACACGTCCCGCGCAGCTCCACCTCGCGCGACGTCTGGCGATCGTGCAGGGTGTGATCCTGATCACCCACCCGAATGATGGAACCATTGAGTGAGCCGAGATCGCTGAAGCGGTAACCCTGCGCGCTGTTCCCTTCGACCAGGGCGTGGAAGCGGCTCACCATGATGTCCGTCAGGATGAAATCGTTGCGCGCATCACCGCCAATGCTCACGCGAGGCGCGCTGATGCGCTGCTCTTTGCCCTTGTCTGGACCTTTGAGCACTCGGAGGCGAAGCAAGCCACGCTCCTGATGTGGCAAACGGGGCGGGGACAGGCACACGCCATCGAGCGCCGACCATCATCCCGAAGGGAAGCCGATCGTAGCCTCACGAGCGAAAATTTGCAATTGCTCCTGCGGCCTTGCCTTCGCTGCCCCTGGCGGCGAGAGCGCCCCGACGGCGCCCTCCTCACGCCACGCACGCCATTTGTATCGTTTCTTGCTATCATGCGTCTGAGCTGCCAGGCCCGCTCCGGCGGTGCCCCCCCCTCTCTAGACGACGCCCAGAAAAGCTCTCAACCTCTCTCCCAGAACGCTGTTCACCAAGGAGTTCGCCATGCAGATCCAACGACTGCGATCCCAGACCCGCCTCAGCCCGCACGCGCGACCCCGCACGGGCGCCGCCCTCCTCGGGCTGCTTGCCCTGGCGCTCATGGCCACCACGGGCTGTGATCTCCTCACCGCCGCCACCCAAAACTCGAACTGTGTCACCCACTCGACCAACTTCCAAGGAATGGTCGCCCAAGAAGGCCAGCTCCAAGCTGAGGTCTCCACCCAGAACAGCGACTACCCCATGGCCATCGTCTTGAGCCAGGTCGCCGTCAACAAGTTCTTCGCCGCCGTCGCGTCCGCCGACATCCCCACCCTTAGAATCCCCACCCAAGTCCTGGGCGTCCCCGTCACCGTCGCCATCGATCCGAGCCTACCGCTCTTGCAGATCGGCGGCGAAAAAGGATGCGCGACCTGTATCCTCACGGAGCTCGCCTTCGGCCTCAGCGTCGACGTCGCCGGATTCGCTGTCGGTGGTACCGGAAAAGGGCGCTATCAGTTCCCACTCACCATGACCGCCAATGGCATGGAGTCCACGTCGCTCCACGCCCAGCTCGGCCAGTCGGAAGTGCTCGGCATCGAGCTCAACATCAGCGGCCTCGACTCCGCTATCTTCCAGGCCATTGAGCCGCTGGTCGCCAACGCCGTCACGGGCCTCATCCGCAACAGCTACGGTGACACGCACCTCTTTGACCTCAACGCCTGGCAGATCGGCAACGGAGACGTGCGCCTGCTCGGGCGTGGCCCACACATCGATGCCGAACAACGCACCATCGTCATCGGCATGCACACCAACCTCGTCAGGCCCCTCGGCAACAGCGTGGCCTGGAATCCAGCGCTGCCAACCGGGGCCGACATCGGACTCCAATTTCACCCCGAGCTCCTCCAAGTCATGATCGGCAGAATGATGAACGAAGGGCACATCCCGCGCTCCTATGATGCCACGGGACAACCTGAGGACGGCGGTGCCTACCAGACCACCCTCAACGCCATGGCCCCGTCCCAGAGCGGTGCCCTGGCGACCTCCTTCCGCCTGTGGCGCACCTCTGGCGGCTTCTGCGGCTTCGCCGACCTCGAAGCCGGCATGAGCATGGCCATCTCCGATCGCAAACTCGCCTTCAACATCGACGGCATCAAGGTCACCCAAACCGAAGGCGCTGGGGATCTGCTGCGCCTCGCCGATGCCTGGCTGGGCGCAGACTTCCTCAACAAGGTGACCAACTTCACTCAGTTGACCGTGAACTACAACGAGTTCGATCTTCCTGGCGGCAAGGTCGCCGACATGTCCGCCGAATCCTTCCAGCTCAACCTCGACGCCCGCGGACTCTCCCTCTTCCTCAACATCGACGCCATCATTGACGGCAACTGACTCAACGCGCCGCCGTGACGAGCGCGTCGAGGGCGTTGAGCTCGATGGTCACGGGCAGCGGCAGACCAGGTAGGACCAGGTGTTGGCGCACCTCGCCAACGCCCTCACAGTAGGTCGTCTCCACCACCAACCCAGAACCCGTCGGGCTCTCGGGGTTCTCAAAACGCGCCTCGTGGACGAAGCAACCCGTGAAGGACCCCGCAGGCGTGGTCACGGTCTCTTCGAAACGCAACACCCGCATGGCGATGCTCCCGCCGCCCCGTTGACTCTGCACCAGGTGCGCGCTCTCAGGCCCCACGGGCATCACCAACATGGGCACCAGCTCGCCCCGCATGGCCACGCCCAGGGTGCGACTCCCCACCTCGTAGTACTCTGGTCCACCATCCTGGATGAAAATCTCCGTCCCATCCTCACCAGCAAAAACGTCGGCTATGAACCAGGTCTCCACTTCGCTGTTCTTGCCCACCGTCCGCGTATAGACGCGGGCGCGGCCGACCTCGAGACCGAAACACTCGGACACGTTCGCGCAGGACCAGCCCTCGACGATGACCGCAGCGGCCGCAGCGCCTTCCTCCGGTGGCGGTGCCGACTCACACCCCCATCCACTCCATAGTCCCAAGAGAATGCCAGCGCTCACAAACCCTACCCATCCTTGGCTTCGCATCACGGCTCTCCTCGCCATTCCGTGGCAGGTCTCGGGCAAGAAAATAAACCCAAGACGACCTTGGCCACTCTGTCACGATTGACAGGGACAGGCAACAAAGCCTACTTGGCCCAAGCAAGCACGCTAGGCGACGAAGATGTGAAACGATTTCGAGCGCTCGGCATAGTCGCGGTAGCTCCCAGAGACATCGATGATCCCGATGACCTCCGTGCCTCGCCCCGGGCTGATATTGATGATGATCTTGTTCAGGGCCTCGACGATGAAGTAGAGCCCCATCCCGGCGCCCCCCTCTTTGGCCTCGATCTGGTCAGATCCCATACTGAAGCAGCGATACAGATAGTTGCGCACTTTGTCCGCCGTCAGCGAGCCAAAGCGATCACGCATGGCGATGACCATCTGCCGGCCGTCACAAGCAAAAGTGAAGTAAGCGCTCTCATGGGGCGCCAGGTCGACGACCTCCGTGCGCGGCAGCTTGGCGTAGGGGCGCGTGCCGTCGGCCCGCACCGGGGCGATGTAAACGGCGTACATGATCAAATCGACAGCCACCGAATTGGCCACACTGATCAGGCGCCGGTTGATGTCCAAGCCGCTGGCAAAGTGGGCCAAAGCCTCGAGCAGATAGGGCTTGTCTCGACTCGAGCGCACCTCATAGGTCGTGGGCGTGACGCCATAGCAGAGATACTTGTCGACCCCAAAGATGTCATTGCGGGTGATCTTCCCCACCGTCACGATGAGCTCGTGCAGATCGAGTTGGTGGCTCTTGGCCACGAGGTTGCTCATGAAGGTCAAGCGAAAGAGCTTCGACATCTCTGACTTGTGCCGCCGGTCCGCCAACAACAGGATCTTGGTCTCGCCGTTGACCCAAGCGCTCGCCGGCCGCTGACTCAGCTTGGTCAAAAACGCGTCGTAGCGCTGCCACGCCGAGGTGTCGGGCGAAGCCCCAGGAGGGTCGTAATCCGCCACAATCAGGTCAGCCCCATGCTCCGCTACGATCGCCGCTGCGACCTCCAGATCATCCGCCGTGCGGACCACACAGCCCGTCGCCGCCAGAGCTTTGGCCAACAAACGCTGGTCCTTGCGATCAGGAATCATCAACAAAATCGAAGCGGCATCGCTTTGCATCATCAGCTTCCTTCGCCACGAAGCCTGGTCGAAAAAGAAAACACCTCGTGGGCAAATCCTACTACAGATCCGGCAACAACGCATCCAATTCGCGCAATTCAGGCAAGCGCAGCGGTTCTGCCCCGGCAAAGACCTCGAGACGATCCTTGCGCTCCAGCAGGACCATCTCGCCCAGCTCGAGCTGCAACTCCGTCGGCGCGATCAGCTCCAACTTGAACCCACTCTTCTTGCGATTCGCCGCGCTCCTGAAGCGACGAATCAGCTCATCGCTGTGGGCCGCCGAACCGTTGACCAGATCCGCACCGGACACATCGAGGCTGCGACTGGCGCGCTTGACCTTGGCCAACAGCTCCCCTGAAATCCGCGTCGAAGCCACCGCCACCACGGGCAGAGGCACCGCCTGGGTCGTGTAGAGCACCCGAAAGCCTTCCTCATAGCCTTCAAAAGCCAGGGCCGCGTCCGCCTTGCCCAGATCCACCGCGTTGAGCGCCGAGCGGACATCGCGCACCTCCTCGATGCGCCCAAAAAAGTCCCGCGCCGCGATCTCAGCCCCCAAAACATCCCCACTGACGAAGCGCTCCGCCAAGCCCCCCGAGGACACCAGCGCCAAGGTCTTGCCCCGCAGCTTGTGCAAGGCATCGGGCCCATTGCGCTTGGTCACCACCTTGAGGGGGCGGCCAACCTCACCGCGCGCCGTCAACGCGCCCACCGCCACCAGCGAGGCACCCTTTGCCGCGAAATACTCCCCATCGACCACCACCACATCCAGAGCACCCTTGCGCAAGGCGGCCTCAAAATCACCAGGCCGGGCAAAGGATTGCCCATCCCATTCCCCACCACACTCAGCAGCAAAGACCCGCGCCAGAGCCTTCACGTAGTCGTTGCGCGCGACCCCGTCCTTGAAGTCGAGATTCGGCGCAAAAAGCCCCACCACATAGGACTCCTGCGCCGTGGCAGCGCTCGCCGCCACCAGGGCCAGCACCACCGCCACCAGCCCAAGCCCACGCAACAACCCTGCCGGCCAACGCCTCGCGAAAAAAGCCATCATCGCTATTTCCCCCCTCCGCTGCCAAAGACGCGCTCCTTGATCTCGATGCTTTTTTCCACGTCCCCCTTCTGCGCGCCACCAAGGCTCACATAGCGCCGCAGGTAGCGCAGCGCATCCTGGTACGCCCCTGTCTCATCGAGGTAGATCGCGTAATTGAAAAGCCCCTCGGGGACATCCCGGCTGGCAAAGCGCTCGAAAACCTTGGCAGAACGCGCCGCCTGCCCACTGCCGCCGTAGCGCAAGGCCGCCAAGTTGAATTCCACTGACGCCGTCTGACGCCCCTTGGCGACGCGCTCGAGCTGCTCCAGCGCCTGTTCGCTCCGCCCGTCTTGGTAGGCGTTATAGGCGAGCTGTTCCCGCACGGCCTGCTCCAACGCCAGGACATCGCCGCGCTTCTGCTTGCCGCTCAACAGGTCGATGGCCGCATCATGCGCCCCCCCTCTATAGTAGGTGTAGGCCAGCTCAAAGCTCACATCCAAATCGCCGCCGCTGACCACCGCCCGTCGCTCCCGGGTGGGCAAACGCAAAAAGTCGGCCCGCACCGTCTCCAGCAGCTTCTGGGCCCGCGTATAGCGCTTGGCCCGCAGGGCGATCACCGCCTGCCCGTAGTCCAGACGCACCCTGTCGGCGTCGTCCAGCGTCGCCGCGTGGGGTCGCGCCTTGTCAAAATAACGCTCGGCGCCGCGCCAATCGCCAGCCCGGGCCGCGCTCATCCCCAAGTGAAGGTTGAACACGGCGATACCACGCGGGCTGTCATAGCCGAGGGCCTCGGCCTGGACCATCGCCTCCTGGGCCGCATCCATCTCGCCCAGATTGGCGTGGCTCACCGCCACGGTATACCAGGCGGCAGCCGTCATCCCCGTGGCCTCACGCCGCAGGGGCTCTAGCCGCCGCAGCGCCGCCCGATGTTGCCCATCGGCCGCCAGCAAGTGGGCCTCGAGGCGAGCCACCCCGGGATCATTGGGGGCCAACACCGCGGCTTCCCGCAGATGATCCCGGGCAACCTCGTTCTGTCCTTGGCGCAAGGCGCTCTGCGCCAAATTGAGTTGGGCCGACAAGGCGTGCACGTCCATCTCCAGGGCACGCAAAAAGTGGCGCCGGGCTGCATCGGCATTGCCCTGCTGCAGCTCTTGCTCACCTTGGTAGAGAATGGCCATGGACAAGCCCACCCACGCCGCCTGCCAAGCAGGGTCTCGCTCGACGGCCGCCTCGAAGGCGGCCACCGCCTCGGGATAGCGGCGCAACGCCAGATAGTCGCGCCCCAGCTCCAAACGCGGCGGCGCTGCATCGGGCTCTAGCTCTACCCAACGGCTGTGCAGCTCCAACGCCTCGCGCAGCCGCGAGACCCGTCGGTAGAGCACCCCAGCAAAGGAGAGCACGTCTGGGTGCATGCTCTGCTCGGCCAGCGCCTCGTTCAACCAACGCACGGCCCCCGCCTCGTCACCCTCACGCCACGCGATGTCCGCCAACTTCAACTTGGCAAAAGCATAGTCCGCCTTGAGGGCCAACACCGCCTGGAAAGCCGCACGCGCCTCGGCCAACTTCTCCTGACGCAACAGCGACTCGGCATAATAATAGGCCGCACCCAGATGGGTCGGATTGGCCCGCACGATGGCAGCGAAGTCACTCTCGGCGCGGGCATATTCTCCCTGCACGAAGCGCACGCTCGCCAGGTCGTACTGCACATCCACCCGGCGCGGGCCCAACTCCAAGGCCCGCTCATAGGACGCGATGGCACCCGCCATATCCCCTTCGGCATAACGCACGTGCCCGAGGTTGATGTGGGCCCCGAGGTCGTTGGGCTCGAGGGCGACCAGACGACTCAGCGAGGCTTGCGCCTTCTCGAAATCCTTCTCATGCAGATAGATCGCCACCAAAGCGCGATGCCCCTGGGGATCGTTGGGCATCAGACCTTGGTAGCGCTCGAAGTGCCCCTTCGCCTCGCCATAGACCCCCTCCTCCAGGCGCACCTTCCCCAGAACGAAGAAGGCCTCGGGTAGATCCTGCCGGCTGCGCACCACCCGCTCCAGGTAGACCAGGGCCTCATCCGTGCGCCCGAGGAGGTAGAAATGCAGCCCCAAGTAGTGCTCCAGCTCGACGTGATTCGGCGCGTGCTTGAGCGCCTCGCGCAAGTAGCGCACCGCCTCGTCGCTTCGTTTCAAGACATAATAGATATAGCCCAAGCGCACGGAAGCCGAGGTCAAGGTAGGATCGCGTTGCAGCGCCTCTTCGTACTTCTCCGCGGCCGCCGCCAAGAGCTTCTCGCTCCCCTCTTGCTCGGCCCGGCGTTCGATGGCCAGCGCGCCCTCGAAGATCTCCTGCGCCTCCGAGGTCGAGTAGCGGCTCTGCCCCCATGCCTGGCCGCCCAAGCTCAACACCAACAAAAGCCAAGCGCAAAGGCCGCAAAGCCAGCGCATCCTCGTCTCTTGTACCTTGCCGTTCATCTCTTTGCTCTCTCCCTAGGGATTCAGCGAACGATCTTGGCCACCACCAACGTCAGATCGTCTTCCTGCGGCGCAGCACCTACGAAAAGCCCCAAGTCGTTCAACAGCGCCGCCACGATCCCATCGGGCTCCAGGTGCAAATGGGCCGCAAAGGTCTGGCGCAGGCGCCGCTCACCGTAGTCACGTCCCTCGGGATTGCGATACTCCGTGATGCCATCGGAGTAGAGCAGGAGGGCGTCGCCCGCCTGCACCTCCGTACTCACCACCGTATAGGTACTCTCCCGCTCATCGCCCAACCTGTTGCCCCGCGCCACCAGCGCCCGCGCTTCGGCGACACCGTTGCGCCGCGCCAACAAAATGGGGAAGTTATGCCCACCGTTGACCACCTCGAGCCAGCGGCCATCCTGGCGCACCCGCACCGCCAAGAAGGTCATCACTAGAGCCCGCTGCGCCGTGTCAAAGATGGTCTTATTCAGCTCCTGTAACAAGTAGGGCAGGGACCAATCGGGGCGGGAGACATTGATCAGCGTATCGAGGCCGCTCTTGGCCGCCGCCGAGATCATGGCGCTCGGCACCCCATGCCCCGTGACATCACCCACGGTCAACAAGGCATCCCCGTTCTGCAGACCGTGGTAATGCCAAAAATCACCGCCGCAGATCGAGGCCGCGCGAAAAAAACCCGCCAGCCGCACCGGGCCACAGCTCGCCAAACCAGGTGGCGGCAACAGCGTCTCCTGGATGGTGCGCGCGATGTCCAGCTCTTTCTCCAACATCGCCTTCTGCTCCGTCTCCAGCAGCAAGGCCTGCACCCGATCGGCCATCACGTTGAACTGATGCGCCAAAACACCAATCTCATCGGAAGCGCGCACATCCGTGCGCACGCTCAGATCACCCTCGGCGATGCGCCCCGCCGCCCGCGACAGGGATTTGACGTTGCGCGTAATCGCCAATGACTGCAAAATCGCAACGATACAGCCCAAGGCCAAGGCGATCGCCCCGAGCAGCCCCAAACGCCGCTTGACCTGAGACTTCTTCACTTCCCCCTGCGCGCGGATCGACTCCACCTCGGCACGCAGATCCTCGAGGGAGTAAGCCAGGGTCAAAAAGCCCAAACGCGTCCCCTCACGATCCACGATCGCCGCCGTGTGTTGCAGCAGCGACAGCTCCACCTGGGTCCCCTCGCGCCACACCGAACGCGTCACCTCTTCGCCCACGGGGAGACCCGACGCCGCCTCGCGATAAGCGGCGAGATAAAGCGCCGGAACCGTCTCCATCAACGCTGGCGCAAAGGGATCGCCCGTGGCCCGGTAAAAAGGGCGTGACGCCGTGTCACCAGCGCCGATGACGAAGGCTTCGATCTCCGCGTCCGCCGCTGCCACCCACACCCGCCCGTTTTCTGCCACGATATAGGCAAAAACCACATCGTTGCTGGAAGAAGCCTCCACCACCGGCTGAATCAGCGAATAGAGCCCCTGCAGGTCGTTGTCGTACATCAGCGAAGCCGCCGGCAAGCCCAGGTAGCGCGTCGTCGAAGCGCCCACTTCCTCCAGGGCCTGCGTCCGGATGTGCACCAAACGCTCGGTCTGTCGCTCCACGTCTTCGCTGACGTCACGTACCGCCAGCAGGGCATAAACGGCGACCACCAGAAACACCAGCGCCACGGTCGTGGCGGTCAACTTCAAACTCAAGCTGATGATTTTGTAACGCATGCGTCACCGGTCCCACGTTCATGCCGCCTGCCGTCAACGCAGACAGGCGCGCGCCTGCCTTATCCTAGTGGGTCTTGGGAGCCTTTGAAAGCAAACCAAGGCCAACCGTCAGCCCCCAAAAACCGCGCGCGCCATGAGCGCTCCGCCCTCAGGGCCGCACCCACTCGAGCTGAATCGTGTTGACGATGGGCCGCAGCTCCCGCTTGGACGTGGTCAACCGCAGCTCCACTTCGAAGCGGTTGCCCTGCAACACCTGCCCCAGCAGAAGCTCGAAGTCGATGCGATGGCTCAGCTCACCTGGAGGATACTCATAGTAGGACGGCACCCCGGCGTTCTCCGGCGGATACCACTCCGAGAGCGCCCCACCGCTCGCATCGACCTTGCGCAGGCGCACGCCAGCCGTGGTCACTGCCGGCACGAAGGCCTCCCACATCAAGGCCGACACGTTCACCGATGCGTAGGGGAACTCGTAGGTATAACGCCAAAAACCGCGCGGCGCCGTAAAGGAGAGCGCCGTCGAACCCGTGAAGTCCGAGTAGGTGTAGTGCGAACCCACGCCCACCGCTTGCCCATCAGGCAGAGTGCTGGCCCGCTCGTTGGTCGTCGGATCGATCTTCCACACCCGGCCGCTCCCCAGACCATGGGTCCACGCAAAGCCATTGCCGTCGAAGCCCACGCCGCGCAGGTCACCGTTGCTCACCCCCGGCAAGTAGGCGTTGGTCGCGTAGTTCCGCGTCGTGGCGATCATCGTCCACTGGCTGTTGGCCAAGTCGCTCTCATCCAACCGCAAGCGCCCGGTGTAACCAATCGGATAGAAAGAGGTCCACACATCGCCCGTCGCCGGCTCGACCCCCACCCCGGTCGTGTAGAAGCGGTCAGGACCGCGCGGCGCCGCCCGCGGCAGCAACAAGGTCGTGAAGGTGTCATGGTGGTTCGGGACCACCGTGTCGGGGATGGCGAAGGTATACATCTTACGCTCACCGGGGTCGAACATGGTCACCCCACTGCACTGGGGCCAACCGCCCGTCCACACCCGGTTGCGGCCGTCCACGGCGACGCCGTAGGAGCACTGTCCGTCACGCTGATAGACCGCCACCCACTGCTCGAGGTTGGTGTCGAAGCGCGGCAAATACTGGCGCGTATAGGAGCTCTGATAGAGCTGGCCCTCGGAATCCACCACCAAGCCGTAGACACCACCTGCAGAGACCCGCTGCGCCGTCTCTTGGTAGACGTCGTTCGCATCGGGCAACCACAAAGGCACGCCGTCCGGTGCGTGGAAAGGCCCCACGGCCAAGGTCAAGGGGTCGATGGATTGCAGCCCACCGGCGGTGTAGCCAATCCACACCTTGCCGTCAGGCGCCACGGCTACGCCGCGCACCGAGGGCCGGCTCGGGTTCATCACCTCGCTGTAGATCACACACTCATCGGCGTAGGGGTTGGCCTGGGAGTTCACCTGGATCACGTTGCCGCTGCCGTCCCGATAGGACGTCGTGATCACCGTGTCGCCGTTGCGATCCACGCACTGCTCCGTGTTCCATAACACCTTGGTCACTCGGCCGTCGTTGCGGCCCCCAACCCACATATTGCCGTCGAGATCCACCGCCGTGCGGCTGGCCTGTACCCCGACCCAGTAGCGCCCCACCTCTTGATAGGTCGACGTGTGGATCTTGGACACCGAACCGTAGTCGTGATTCGACACCCACAGATAGGGCGGCAGCGCCGTCCGCTGCGACAGGGAGAGCCCTGGCTTGCCCGTCGGATTGCGCGGGTCGTCCGCCGGGATGAGCTCTGCGCCAGCGTCTGGGAGCCCCTCGCTGCCCGGTTCGATCACCGCCTGGTAACAACTCCCCTCACAAGCGCCGCAGGCGTTCAACAGCCCCTCATCCACCAATCCATTACAGTCGTTGTCCAAGCCATCGCAGACCTCAGGGCGCGGCCCTTGGCCACCCTCACACGGCCCCCACTGGCGCGCCACACAGGTCTCCACCCCGGACTCACATTCCCCCGTGCTCGTTCCACAGGGGCGCGTCTCCCCTGGCGTACAACCACAGCCTTCGTCCACTTCGCCGTCACAGTTGTCATCCAAGCCATTGCCCAGACCCGTCGGCCCGCACAGCTCGAGCCCAGGCAAGACAAAGCCCTCACATGCCCCCCAGGCACCTTCGTGACAAAGCTGCCGTCCCATCTGGCAGATCCCGACCCCGCCCTTGCCGTGCGGCCCGGGATAACACGCCTGCTCCGCCCCCTCCGTGCAAGGACAGCCTTCATCGACGACCCCGTCGCAGTTGCTGTCCAAGCCGTTGCAGATCTCGAAGAGACCCACGGGGCCACAGTCACCGCAGCCGTTGAGCACCCCTTCGTCGATGAGACCATTGCAGTCGTTGTCGACGCCGTCGCACACCTCAGGGCCCGTGGCGATACACAGCGGGCACGACTCGTCGATGAGACCGTCGCAGTCGTTATCGAGGCCGTCGCCGCAAATCTCTTCACTCGGCACCACCTCACCGCGACAGGCCTCCCACTGCCCATCGCTGCCACAATCCATCAACCCACCGCGACACACCCCCACGCCGAGGGTGTGCAGAGGACCGCTGTAGCAGGGCTGGTTGAGGCGCGGAGCCCCACCAGGCAACATACAAGGGAGACAACCCTCATCGATGCGGCCGTCGCCGTTGTCATCCAAGCCATTCCCCTCGCCAGTGGGGCCACAGAGCTCGAGAGGGGGTGGTTCCCCCGTATCACAACGCCCCAGAGCATCCCGCAGACCTTCGTCCACCTGACCATCGCAGTTGTCGTCAATCCCGTTGCACACCTCCGCCACAGGCCCCACCTCGCCGTGACACGCGCTCTCCCATTGCCCCGAGACGCAGCGCTGATAGCCAGGTTTACAGTGCATCTCCGCCGTCATCTGCGCGACCGCCACGAAAGAGGAGCACAGCCGCACCTCACCCGGCGCGCAGGGACAGTCCTCATCGACGAGACCGTTGCAGTTGTCGTCCTTGAAGTTGCCGCAGATCTCCTCCGCCCCGGGGTAGACCGCCGCGTCGTTGTCATCGCAATCCAGGGGCAGCGGGCAGTCGTCGCCGACGAAGAAGCCATCGCCGTCGGCATCGACGCAGTGGCTGTGCACGTCCCCATCGATCTCCACTTCCGCCGGGGGCAGCTCCTCCAGGTCTGGCGGCGCCACGACGTCTTCCACCTCTGGCACATCTGGAGGCCCCACCTCACTCTTGACTTTGGTCGTCGTCTCCTCGCTGCACGCCGCCAAAAGAATCGAGCAAGACATCAAGAAACACAGCCATCGTCGCCACATGGTTCACCTCTCACCCACCGACGGGACAAGGAACGAAACGGCCCAAGCACACGCACAGCAACAGCCTAGGTCCTCGTCCCCATCGGCGTCAATGCACAGATCGCTGGGCGCACCCTTTTAGGCCGCCACAGGCGCACGCCCCGCCACCGCAGCGCCCACATCCCGCAACGTTCAAGGTCATGCTTGCGTGGCTCCCCCCAAGCCCCAAGCCCGGGACCCCAGACCTAGTCGAGGCTTCGGCGCACATCCCACTGCACGCCCAAGGTCACCGCAAAAAAGTGCAGCCAATTGGCCGTAAAGCCGTCGCTGGGCGCCGGACGAGACGACGTCCCCTCGGCCCCGCCACCGATGTAACGGGTGTTGAGGAAGAGGTCCACCCCGGTCTGCAGCGGCACGCCGACCCGTGCGCTCAGATCGATGATGGCACCCTCGACGTCACTCTTGCCGCCGTTGATGTACTTGATCGGTGCGTAGAAACCGTCCACTTCACCGCCGAGCCACACCCCGCAAGGGAAGGTGTAACGACCGCGCATTTTGAGGATGGGGACCGGGCCGACGCCGCGGTTGACGTAGCCCCCACGACCACTGATGGGCATGAACTCGATGATGGCGTTGCGGATCTGGAGTGAGGCCCCGATGGAGAGCTCCACGCCCGGATCATCGCCAAAGAAATCATAGAGATAGCTCGCGCGATAGAAGTCGAAACCGTAGCGCAGGTCCATCCCCGTGCCGGCGCTGAACTCGGTGCCGTCCATGTTGAGCGATCGGGTCAGGTTCACCCGCGTGCGGATGTCGATGGGCTGGTACAGGAAGATGATGCCGTGGGCCTGTCCCAGGCGCAGCTCGGCGCTCATCCGCATGGTGGGAAAGAGCACGTCCTGGCCGCCCTCTTTGAGATAGTCGAAGGTATCTCCGCCTTTGCCGTACTTGATGCGATGGTAGAGCGGGGCCAAGAAGCCCGCTTCGGCGGCCAAGCGCAGGTCCCAGGTCGGGGTCGTCGTGGCCACATAGGGTTCGTAGACTTGATCGGCGATGAAAGACACCGAGTGGTAGAGGTGGCTGAGCTCGGCCATCAGAACCTCGAGGTTCTGCAGGACCATCTGCTGCTGCACCAGGAAGGTCCGCTCGCTGTCGCTCTTCTCTTCCTGCATCGCCGCCAGGGTGGCCTGGATCTGGGCCAATTGCGCCGCCATCTCCTCCTGGGCCGCGGCCACAGGGGCGAGCTCCTCGGGCACGGCAAAGGCCAGCGCCGGCAGGGACCAGGCACCGCACATCAACCCCAGCCACAGCAGCGCTCCCCAACGTCCGTCGTCGCGACCCATGCTCCGGCTTGACATCGCTACCTCCTCCTTTGCCAATGTGCCCTCGATCTTGCAGCACGCTCCGCAAGGTCTTATGACAGTCGCCGGCGCAGCGCAAGGCTTAGACCTCTGCCGCCGGGCTTCCCCTCGCCAGCGAGCCAAGCATGTCCATCCGCCCCGCCCCACCCACCTCGCTCACCCTATGTGAGCCGCCCACATCCCTGCCTCAGCCAGCGGCCAACACCATCACCATTCGCGGCGCTCGCGAGCACAACCTCGCGGGCATCGACCTGGTCCTCCCCAAAGAGAAGCTCATCGTGCTCACCGGGCCCAGCGGCTCGGGCAAGAGCTCCCTCGCCTTCGACACCCTCTACGCCGAAGCCCGCCGCCGTTTCCTGGACAGCCTCAGCGTCTACGCCCGTCATTTCATCGGCGAAATGAAGCGACCTGCCTTCGAGCAGATGACGGGCCTCGGGCCCACCATCGCCATCGATCAAGGGAGCGCCACGGCCAACCCGCGCTCCACCGTGGGCACCATCACCGAAGCCTGGGACTTCATGCGCCTGCTCTGGGGGCGCGCTGGCGTCCAGCACTGTCCCACCTGTGACGTCCCGGTCACCGCCAACGATCCCGGCGTGGCCGCGCGCCAGATCATGGCCCTGCCCGAGGGGACCGCCTGCATCCTCTTCGCGCCCTTGGTCAGGCAGCGCAAAGGCCACTTCAAGGATCTCATCGAGTCACTCCAACGCGCTGGCTTCACCCGCGTGCGCGTCGATGGCGCTCTCCACCTGCTGGAGACGCTCCCCGTGCTGCGCAAGACCGTCCGCCACGACATCGATCTCGTCGTCGACCGCGTCAAGGTCAGGCCCAACCTCGGCGGGCGCCTCCTCGACAGCCTCCAAGTCGCCCTGCACTGGGGCAAAGGTGAGGCCTTCGTCGAGTGGGGTGAGCCTCCCCACAACGGCACCCTGCCCATCAGCCTGCACCTGAGCTGCCCCCAATGCCACCGCGCCTTCCCCGAGGTCAGCCCCCAGTCCTTCTCCTTCAACTCCCCCATCGGAATGTGCGCAGACTGTCAAGGCTTGGGCACCCGCGAGCACATGTCGCCGCACCTGGTGGTGCCTGACCCGAGCCTCTCCGTCGCCGACGGCGCCATCGCACCCTGGCGTTGGGCTGAAGATCCGCGGGCCATCCAGCTCGACCCCGAGGTCCTCACGGCGGTAGCCAGCCACTGGAGCATCGATCTCAGCGCGCCCTTCTCTGCGCTCACCGACGCCCAGCGCCGAGCCCTCCTCTTTGGTGCCGATGACACCCTCAGCGTCAAATGGAAGGCCCGGGGCGTCGTCGGCCATTACCCGCTCGTCTTCAAAGGCGTCCTGGACGATCTCCTGCACCGCTTTCAGCGCGCCTCCAAGGAGAGCGTCCGCGACTTCCTCGCGCCTTTCGTCATCGCCGAGCCGTGCACCTCGTGCCAAGGCACGCGCCTGCGCCCAGAGAGCCGCGGCGTCCGCCTCGCGGGGCGTGGCATCGGCGAGGTCGACGCCATGACCATCGACCAGGCCAAAGCCTTCTTCACCAACCTCAGCCTCGAAGGCAGCGCTGCGGCGATTGCCCGTGAGATCCTGCCCCCCCTCGTGGCGCGCCTGAGCTTCGTCGAGGAGGTGGGGCTGTCCTATCTGCAGCTCAAGCGCCCCGGCCCCTCGCTCTCTGGCGGCGAAAGCCAGCGCATTCGCCTAGCCACCCAGCTCGGCAGCGGCCTCACGGGGGTCACCTATGTCCTCGACGAGCCCTCCATCGGGCTCCACCCTCGCGACCAAGATCGCCTCCTGGACACGCTCTTTGCCCTGCGCGATCGCGGCAACACCATCGTCGTGGTCGAACACGACGAGGCCACCATGCGCGCCGCGGACCACCTCGTCGACTTTGGCCCGGGTGCCGGGCGCAAAGGCGGCCACGTCACCTTCTCCGGCCCCCCGGCGGCCCTGCCTCAAGGGTCGCAGCACTCCCTCACCGCCCAGTATCTCCTGGGGGAGCGGGTCATCCCCCTCCCCGCCATCCGGCGCGCGGGCAACGGCCAAGCCCTGCGCATCGTCGGCGCCCGGCGCAACAACCTCCAGGGCATCGACGTCACCTTCCCCCTCCAGACCTTGATCGGCATCACCGGAGTGAGCGGCGCTGGCAAGTCCACCTTGATCAACGACATCCTGGTGCCCGGCGTCCGCGCGGCCCTCGCCAAAGAGCACAGCGGCATCGCTGGCTGTGCTGAGCTCCACGGGGCCCACCTCCTCGACCGAGTCATCGAGGTCGATCAGATGCCCATCGGGCGCACCCCGCGCTCCAATCCCGCCACCTACACCAAGGTCTTCGACTGGATCCGCAAGCACTTCGCCAACCTCCCCGAGAGCCGAGTCTATGGCTACGGCCCGGGCCGCTTCAGCTTCAACGTCACCGGCGGCCGCTGCGAAGACTGCCAGGGTTCAGGCGTGCGTACCTTGGAGATGCGTTTCCTGGCCAACGTCTACGTCCCCTGCACGGCCTGCTTCGGTAAACGCTTCAACGAAGCCACCCTGCGCGCCAAGTATCGCGGTCACGCCATCGCCGATGTCCTGGCCATGAGCGTCGGTCAGGCTGCCGATCTCTTCGCCGACCACCCCAAAATTCAACAGATCCTCCAGACCTTGCTCGACGTCGGCTTGTCCTATCTGCCCCTCGGCCAGCCCTCCCCTACCCTCTCAGGCGGTGAAGCCCAGCGGGTCAAACTCAGCCGTGAGCTCGCGCGTTCCCAAGTCGGTCACACCCTCTACGTCCTCGACGAGCCCTCCACGGGGCTGCACTTCGAAGACATTCGCGCCTTGCTCCAGGTCTTGCACCGCCTGGTCGATTTGGGCAACACCGTCGTGGTCATCGAGCACAATTTGGAAATGATCAAGTGCGCCGATAGGGTCATCGATCTCGGCCCCGAAGGCGGCGCGGCCGGCGGCCGTATCGTCGCCTGCGGCACGCCAGAAGAGGTCGCCGCCACGGCGCACAGCCACACCGGCCGCTACCTGCGTGCGCTCCTCTCCCCCACCGCTGCCCCTAGCCCAGGCTCTCTCCATGTGTGTTGAAACCACCAACGACCTCGCGCTCCTCGAACGCATCGCCCACGCCCGGGTCGAAATCACCACCGAGGTCGGCAAACGCATCGTCGGCCAAGACGCGGTGATCGAGCACCTCCTCATCGCCCTCCTGGCGCGCGGCCACTGCCTCCTCCAAGGCGTACCTGGCCTGGCCAAGACCCTGCTCATCAGCACCCTGGCCGAGAGTCTGGACTTGAGCTTTAGCCGTATCCAGTTCACCCCTGATCTCATGCCCAGTGACATCACCGGGACGGAGGTCTTGGAGATCGACCAGAACACGGGGCAGCGTCACTTCACCTTCGTCAAGGGGCCGGTCTTCACCCACCTCCTCTTGGCCGATGAAATCAACCGCACCTCGCCCAAGACCCAAGCCGCCCTCCTCCAGGCCATGCAGGAATACCAGGTCTCCGCTGGTGGGCACACCCATCCCCTCCCCCTGCCCTTCCACGTCTTCGCCACCCAGAACCCCATCGAGCAGGAAGGCACCTACCCCTTGCCCGAGGCCCAGCTCGATCGCTTCATGTTCCACTTGCTCGTGGACTATCCCAGCCTGGACGACGAGGTAGCCATCGTGCGCCGCACCTCCCAGCAAGCCAGCGGTCCCCTGCAGCGCACCCTCGATCCCGAGAGCATCCGCGCCCTCCAGGACTGCGTCCTCCGTGTCCCCGTGGCCGACGAGGTCATCCGCTATGCCGTAGCCCTGGTCCGGGCCACCCGCCCAGATGATCCCTCGGCGCCAGCCATCGTCAAGGAGCACCTCGCCTGGGGCGCCGGCCCCCGCGCCGCCCAGCACCTCATCCTCGCTGCCAAGGCCCGCGCCGTCATACACGGCCATCGCGCCCCCGCCATGGACGACGTCCGCGCCATGCTCCTGCCCACCCTCCGCCACCGCCTCCTCTTGCACTTCCAAGCCGAGGCCCAACGCATCACCAGCACCCAGATCCTCGCCGCAGTCCTTGAAAAAATCGCCCCTTGAGCCACCATGAACCGCCCCCGCACGCCCCAGCAACTGCTCCCTGAAGACCTGCACAACCTCAAGCTGCGCGCCTTGCAAGCCGTCCAAGGCGCCCTGGCCGGCTGCCACCCCACCAACGACACCGGCGCCAGCGTCGATTTCGCCGCCTACCGCGACTACAGCCCGGGCGACGAGCTGCGCCACGTCGACTGGCGCCTCTTTGGACGCACGGACAAGCATTACGTCAAGCAGTATCAGGCCGAAACCAAGCTGCGGGCGATCATCGCCGTGGACGTCTCGGGCTCGATGCATTTTGCCGACGAAGCCAACCACCCAGCGAAAATGACCTGCGCCCTGGGCCTCGCTACGGCCCTGGCGGCCCTCCTGATTCGCCAAGGCGACGCCGTCGGCGCGCTCGCTTTCGCCGCCGCGGAGCGCGCCTATCTGCCGCCCTCGTCGCGACGCGGCCACCTCGACGACCTGCTCCACACCCTGCTGAACGCGCAAGCCCATCCCACCGTGGCTCCCCAGACCGACCTGGCGCCACTGTGCCAGAGCCTCATGGAGCGCCTGCGCCGCCCGGGTCTGGTGGTCTTGATCTCTGATTTCATTGTGGATCCACCCTCGCTGGAGAAGACCCTGCGCAGCCTGCGCAGCCGCGGACACGACGTGGCCGTCTTGCACCTCATCGACCCGGCCGAGCGGGACTTCCCCTACGAGGGCATGGTCCGTTTCGCCGGCCTCGAAGGCGAAGGGCATCTCTTGTGTGAAGCCGACCTCTTGCGCGCCGACTTCGTCCGCCTCTTCGCGGCCCATTGCGCCGCCATCGCCGCGGCTTGTCACCACCACCAGGTCGACTACCATGTCTTCGACACCGCGCGTCCCTGGGTCGAGATCGTCCGTGCCTGGCTCGCGCGACGCAGCCAGCACCGCCCCAGACGACGCCTCAGAGCCACCACCGCATGACCGCTGCAAAGACCCTCGCCTACCGCTTCCCTTACCGCCTCGGCAAGATGGCGATCTTGCTGGCCATCGTCGCTTTCGTCGGCGTCCACACCGTGTTGACCCACCGCATGGTGATGGAGATGCTCATCGCCCGCGATGGCGCCGTCGACCCCCTCTCACTGTCGCTGCTGCAGGCCATGGCCGGCCTGGCGGCGCTGCTCGCCTTGGGGGTGATCGGCGCCATCCTCTACCGCGGCGCCCTGTCGCTGCACCTGAGCGACAGCGGCGTCGAGGTGCGCCGCTTGGCGCGCCCCCCCCTCCACCTCCCCTGGGATGAAGTCCACCGTGCCGTCTTGCGCCAACGCAAGCACACCCACACCCTGGAGCTCGTCAGCCATGGGCGGCGCTACCGCTTCCCCCTCCACGACGCCGCGCCCTTGCACGGAAGCGCAACGCCGGCCCGAAGCTCGGCCACGGCCGATCCCGCCGCGCACCCGCTGGTGCTGCGCCTGAGCGCCGCGCTCGACGCACGCTTCTTCACCGAGAGCTGAGGGGCGCCACTTTTTTTGGGGGCCGAAGGGCGCTGATCAGTGGTCGCATTTCAGCCGCAGAATACAAAGCCCTCAGCTTGACGCGTCGTGCCTCGAGACGGGCGCCGCCGCTGTACCGCGACGCTGAGGTGAGCCGCACGACTTCGTGCCTCTGCAGGATAATGATCCCGCTGCACGAAGCGATGCCCACCTCCGTTCGCGAATGCCATCTCGGCGGACGCAACCTCGAGACATCGTGAGCGCGAATCTAGCTCGAGTGCAGGCTGCGGCAAGCAGACCTCAACCACGCGCTTCCTTCGGACCCCAGTAGCCCCTTAGCATGCCTTCGAGCTGATCGTCAATCTCCGCCAAGGTCTGGCCCTTGTCGTCGCGCACCTTGAGGTGGTCGTAGTAGTACTGGCTCTGGGCAAAGCGTTGCAGCGCCGCCACCCGGAGCGCCGCATCGGCCAGCGCCTCGGTCTCATCGCCGCTGGCCTTCTCACCACCCACCACCGCCATGACCTGCGCCATGACCTCCGCCAAGTCGACGTCCTGCTTCTGCCGTTGCGCCGCCACGAGGGCACGACAGATCTCCTGGGTCGCCACCTCGACGCTGTGGCAGCACAAGAGCCCCGCCCGGTCTGCCGTCAAGGCCGCGTGTCGGCGCCAACGCCGCAGCGCCAGCAAACCCGGGCGCAGCGCCCAGCGCACGGCCGTCCCAGCGATCTCATCGGCGTAAAAGAGGGCCGTGCAGTGCGGGACATGGCCATTCTGGACGTGCCCCAGCTCGCGCCCGAGCATGAAGCGCAACGCCTCGTCGCTGCGCACCGTCGCCGCCTCGTGGTGCACCGCCACGAAGGCCTCCTCCGCATCGCCCAAGGCTTGCGCCCCCAGGCTGCGCAAGTGATGCGTGACGTAGATCGGCAGAGACGGCATCTGCAGCGCCTGCAGACAATGCTGCGACAGCCGCGCCAAGCGCTCCGTCCCCTTGTCACCCACCCGACGCGCATCTTTCAATACGGCGCTGCGCCCCCAACCCAGCCAGAGCTGCCGCCCAGCCCCGACCACCATCCGCACCGGCGGCAAGGCGTGCAACAAGCGCAGATCCTTGATGTCACCCCTGAAAGCATAGGTGCCAAAACGCAGAAGCCGCGCGCGACCGGCTGGCTCCTTCTGCGCCGCGATGTAGGCCTGGAAGTCGAAATCTTCGTCGCGCATCCGCCGCCCCCCCTGCCTACTGGGCAATGACGTTCAGGGTGGTCACGGCGCCGCTCGCGTCCCAAGCGCTAAAGGTCAGCGTCAGCAGGGGGCCACAGAGGATCTTGTCCTCAGGCGCCAAGAAAAAGGCAAAGGCCTGGGGCACCTCCTTGTCTTGCGCCTCTGGCGGATCCCCAACCCGACCCATCTGGACCCGACCCAGCCCGGGGATGGCCACATCCACCCCGACCAAGTTCTCGTCCAGCACCGAGACCGTGCCGTTGATCAACACCTCGCCCTCCAGATCGGTCACCGCAGAGGGCTGGCACTCCCACTGCACCGCTTCGCTGAAGCGCGGCACGTGGTTGGGTTGCGCCTCTTCGTCGCAAGCCACCAGAGCGGCCACCCCCCACACCGCCATCACCCACAACAAGCCCCTGCTCCAATACGCCATGGTCTCTTCCCTCCTCTCCTGCGCAAGGGTAGCGAAAGAGACCACGCCGCTCAAGCCGCGACCACCACGAGCACCGCCGCCCGCCCGCCCGCGCAACCCACTTTGGGCGCGCCTTGTCCCCCCAAGCCTCCCCGCGTAGCCTGCCTTCTGCCCTCGCGGGCGGCCCCGACCCTCCAGGAGACCCCATGGACCCCCAACCCAACGACCTCCTTCGCCTCGTCGCCGACATGGCCGACCTCGCCGAGCTCGACCTCACCCCCGCCGAAGCGGAGCATTTGGCCCACGACCTCGGCCAAATGCTCCGCTTCTTCGCCCCCCGCGGCGCCCGCCCCCCCCCCCCCGCCGCCCCCCCCCGCGCCCCCCCCCCCCCCCCCCCCCCCCCCCCCCCCCCCCCCCCCCC
>CAYVQF010000062.1:0-32394 GCA_964454015.1 uncultured Myxococcales bacterium | reverse complement strand
GGGCAGGCTTTCTAGCCTGCCAGTGGCAGCGCGGGCCTGGGAGAGGGAGGCGGGCCCCAAATCGGCCGACGCATAGGTCGGCCGGTACGGTTCTATTTTGATTTTGTGGATGGCTGGCCGGCGGGGATGCCGCATGGAGGGATGGCGGGCCGGCGGGGATGCCTCATGGGGGGATGCGCCCTGGCGTTTCCCGTCGCCGGGGTGCTGCGCCGCGCTGTGAAGGCTGCTAAAGTCCGCGGCGATGGAGGTGGGCATGGCTGGCAGGGAGAGGGCGATGCAGGTGAGGTGGGGATGCTGGCTCGGGATCTTGTGCTTGGTGGCGGGCTGTGCCGTCGAGGAAGGCGGTGTCGGGCCTGGGCCGCGCGCGGTGGCGCCCGCGGCCAACGTGGCTTGGGCCTGGCAAGAGAGCGCCACCCCGGCCGTGCGGACGGCGAGCATTGCGGCCATCGGCGCTGAGGTCGATTGGGTGGTGTTGTGCGGCGATGTGGAGCGCCTGGCGCGGGAGATGGCTTTGCCCGAGGCCTGGCGTCAGCAGGCACCGGCTTGGCGCGCCCAGTGGACGGCTGAGGTGCAGCGCCTCACCGGGTTGGATTTGAGCCAGGCGTCGCCCTTGGGGGCGGCGGGGCTGGGGCCGGGGGCGGCCGTGGCCTACGACGGCGCGCGCGAGGTGTGGCTGGTGGAGCTGTCCTTGGCAGACCGCGAGGCCTTCCGCGCCTGGGTGAAGGCCTGGAGCGGCGGCGCGCCCTTGTCCTGGCCGCCGGGGGTGGATGAGCCGACCCTGCGGGCGCATTTTGCGCCGTTCTCCCTGGGGGGGCGCTATGCACCGTGGCGAGTGGTGGTGGTCGAGGGCCGCGACAGCGGGGTGATCTTGGTGAGCGAGGCGGGCGACGCCGCTCTGTGGCAGAACGTCTACCGCATGGCAGGCCTGGGCGGCGGCGCCCCTTTGGTGTCCGATCCTGCCTGGCGGCGCGGGGTGGCGGCCATGGACTTTGGTGACAGTGCCGCCCTGTGGATCAATGTGCGGCGCCTTCTCGGCTATGCTCTGGCGCCTCTGGAGGCGGAGCTCGTGGGCCTGCGCGCGGCAGACGAAGCGGCGCGCATGACCCATGCGCTGGGCGGGGCCGGCGGAGAGGCGCCGCGTCCCCACGGGGAACGCATGGCCGCCCTGACCAAGCGGTGGCAGCTCCTGCAGCGCTTGTGGGGACCCTTGGCGGGGGTCATGGTAGGCGTGGCGGTGGTGCCTGCGGGGCTGCGCCTCCAGGCGGTTGGCCTCGTCGCTGACGACGCGGACAGCGGCGCGCTCTTGTTGCAGGCCCAGGCCAGCGCCCTGCCGACCGTGGGCTGGCCTGGGCCGTGGGAGACCCAGACGCGCCTGCGCTTGCACCTGCCCCTGGACGCCTTGCGCGCCCTGCTGCCGACCCTGTGGGGCTGGGATCCGTGGTCGTGGGAGGAGCTGACCGCAGCGGTGGGCGTGGAGAGAGCGTGGGCCGAGGAGGTCTTCTCGGGATGGCTCGATCTCGGCCTGGTCTACCCGTGGGATCCCGCCTTTGATCACCTCTATTTGCCCGAGGTGGATCGCCTCGTGGCGCTGGGAGGGCGCGGCGCAGGGACGCTGCGCGCCGGCTGGGAGCGTTTTCTCTACGATCTAGAAGGGCGCCACTTGGAGTCGGTGCTCCTGGACAGCCGCGCCCTGACCCTGACCCTCCTGCGCGACGCCCATGCTGGGGTGCGCGCCGAGCTGTTGGGGGAGGACTTGCTGGTGCGCTCCCATTTGGTGGGCCGCGACGAGGGGCTGCGCTTTTCCCAGGAGGCGCCGCCGCCAGCGCACGGCTTGCAGGAGGCCGCCCTTCAGGTGCGGCACCGCTTTGGCGCCGCTGCCGGCAGCGCGCCGGCGTCCCCTTTGCTGCCGCCCGGGGTGCTGGGCGCGGCGGCTTGCGAGGATCGCTCCGAGGCGATGGCGGCACACAGCCTGTGCCTGCGCCACGACGAGGCCGTGGCCGCGCGCCAAGCGTGGCGCGCCCAGTGGCGCGAGGTGCGTTCCCAGGCGAGCCTCGCCTTGGGCACCCTGACGGCCGTGGGGGCTCCCCTGGAGCGCTTGTGGTTGGCCCTGGGCGAGGTGCACCTCGATGCCCCTTCTTGGTCGGCGTATTGGGCCACGGTGCTGGCCGTGCCGCCCAGCGCTGAGGCCAGCGTCGCGGCGCAGGCGCGCTTGCAGGCCAGCCACCTGCAGTGGTGGCTGACGAAGCTCGCCGGTGAGGCGCCGTGAGCCTCGCGATTGGCGCCTAGAAACGCTCGGCCAGCTCGCGGGCGATGGCGAGGTAAAAGGCTTTGTGGTCGAAGAAGGCGCTCGTCGCGCCAAAGAGCTGCCCCACTTGGTCGAAGTGATCCGCTGGGATGGTGCCCCGGTACTCGCCCCAGATGGCGCTCTCCACCGGGACCACGCCGTCGTTGTCGCCAGCGATGGCCGTCAGGAGATGATAGGAGAAGCGGATGGGCAGATCGCAGACGTCACCGCAGAGGTCTTCGTCCAGGCAGGTGCGTCCCGCATAAGAGACATAGCGCACCCTGGGGTCGTCCGGGGTGGCCGGATTGAAATCTTGGGTGACGAAATCGACGGTCATGGTGGCGAAGGAAGCCCGGGCGTCGGATTCACTGCCGGCGACCCTGGCGCCGAGCCACTCGAGCAAGAAGGCGATGGCGTCGTCGACGGGCCCAGCCATCAGGCCCAGGGCGACATCGGTCAGGGGCGTGCCTCGGTGGGGGGTGGAGATGGTGGTCAGGGTGGCGACCCGGTCGCCATAGCCCAGGCGGCTGATGACATAGCGCGCGTCCAGCCCCCCTTGGCTGTGGGCGATGATGTTCACTTTGTGTGCGCGATCTTGAACCAGAATGGCGTCGATCTGGGCCGCGAGCTGGGGGGCCCGCACTTCGATGGCGTTGTAAGGATCGAGGCTGGCGACATGGACGGCAAAGCCGGCGCCGCGCAGCGTCTCGGGGACCTGGTAAAAATAAGTGTAGGCGCCAATGCTCTCCCAGCCGGTCCAGCCGTGGACCAAGACGATGGGGTAGCGGGTGGCCTCGAGCCCACAGTCGCCGGTGCAGCTCAGGCGAAGCTGGTAGGTGCAGCGCCGCGCGGGCTCGGCGTGCCACAGCCGCAGGAACATCTCACCCGAACGGCTCGGGGCGAAGATGATTTCTCCCGCTTCCACCTCTGAGAAAGTGGCCACGGGTGGCGTCTCGGGGTCCTGATCGGGCCACCACAGGGCCGCCTGCAGACCAGGGCAATCGCCGGGGTCGACGCTCACCCGGAAGCCGGCGCCGAGGGCGCCCACGAGGGACCAGCGATGGGTCGTGCAGGGGCTCATGCTGCTGGGACGGAGGTCTTCGCTCTCGACCAAGCGGCCGCGCTCGACTTCGATGCTGGGCGCGCCGCCGCAGGGCAGCGGCGGGGGGATCTCCGGGAGGTCAACGGCGAGGTCCGGCCCAGGGTCGGGCGTGGTGTCCGTGCTCAGGTCGGGGGAGGAGATCTCAGCATCGGCGGGCGCCACTTCGGGGCGATGCCCCGGAGACTCGGCGCAGGCCGCGCAGGCGAGGGCCGACAGGAGCAGGGTGGCACGCCAGCGAGGCAGCATGGCCATCAGGGCGCCTCGCCCGTGCGCGGCGGGCCAAGGGCGTCGGCGTCTCCTTGGTCGCGGGCGGTGACGGCCTGCTGGCAGGCCCGTTCCTGCTGTCGGCACGCCTCCTGGCGTTCACCCGCGGCCATGACACAGCGATCCTCGACTTGGGCGATGCACGCCTCCTCCTTTTCCTGGCACTTGTCCTCGCACTTGTCCCGCGCCGGGGAGGCTTTGGCGGCGCAGTCGCGCCAACAGTAGCGGCTGCGGTCGAGGCATTTGCGTTCGCCTTCGCGGAAGCAGTTGGCCTCATGGGAGGCCGCGGCCGCGGCGCAGGGTTGGTAGGCTTGATGGCAGGCGTGCGCTGCCGTGTGGTCGCTGCCTTCCGGGGCGGGTGCTCCGAGGTGCGTCGTGGGATCGGCGCAGGGAAGCGCAGGCGGGAGCTCCGCCGCTGCTTCAGGAGGGTGGATCCCCACATCCTCAGCCCAGGCGAGACCTGAGAGCGAGGCACTTGCCAAGAGCCCAAGCAAGCTGAGCAGGGAGAAGCGCAGGAGGGAGGGTTTGCGCATGGTGTTGGGCCTCGGGCGCGAGAGTGCGCAGGGGTATTGAAGGAGAGTCCGAGGGGCGCGTCAAGGGGGCGCGGCGGTCAATTCTTTTTGCCGTCGCCGGCGAAGGCATCGCTGGCCTTGTCCTGGCGGCGCAGCTCCCAGGTGCTGGCCGCTGGGGGCGGCACGGTGGCGGCCGTGGCCTGGCTGGCGTGGAGGAGCTGGGTCTGGGTGGGGTCCGTGGCCGCCAGCGGAGGTTGCCGGAGCCACTGCTCTAGGGCTCGCCAGCGGTCGAGGGGCGCAGCGCTATGAAGCCACCATTGGTCGAGGAAGCGTTCTATGGGATCCACGTGCATGGGTCGTGCGCCCAGGGCGGTGGCCAAGGCGCTGATCGTGTTGGGTTGAGAAGCTGGCGGCGGCAGGTTGCGCAGGGCCTGGGCGACGTCGCGGCTGCCCTCTGGGCCGAGGGCGCTGTTCAGGCCGGCCCACCAGGTGGGGATGCTCTCGGCTTCGCCCGTGGCCAAGATTTCGCCGATGGCGCGCAGCACCGTTTCATCGAGGCCACAGCGGAGGATGGCGGCCCCCAGGCGGAAGGCGGCGCTGCCCATGTCGTGGCGTAGGGCTTCGGCGCGGGCGGTGCAGACGAAGAGTGGCGCCGCCCACTCCGAGGCTGCCATGGCTTCTGGCGTGGGTGCGCCGGCGTGGTGCAGGCCCGCTTCGGCTGCGGCGATGGCGCCGTCGGGTTGTTGGAGGCGCAGGTGGGCCTGGGCGATGAGGAGAAAGAGGGCGGCGCGGTGGGGGTGGCGCTCCAGCAGTTCCGGGGCGCCGTCGACGACGCGCTCGGCCCAGACGGGCGCGGCGCTAGGGATCGCGGCGGCGTCCTCGGGATGGCGGGCGAGGTCCTCCAGGTCCGCCAAGGGGAGGTTGAGGAGGAGCTCCTTGGCGTCGTCGTCGCCTTGCCAGCGCGCCCACACGGCGGCGCGCAGCCGCTGGGCCTCTGCGCGCAGCGAGGCTTGGCCCCAGCGGAGGGCCAAGGTGAGGCAGCCGTCGGCTTGGGAGTCGTGCCCCTCGGCGTGGTGGGCGCTGGCAGCGGCGAGGGCCAGGCGGGCCAGGGTGTGGGCGAAGCGCTGGACGGGGCGCCACTTGGGCGCCTGTTCTCTGGCGACGTTCAGCCACTGCTCCGCGGCGACCCAGGCCTGGTCGTGCATGGCGGCCTGGGCCAAGGCGAGGGCTTCCGGTGGGCCGCCGTGGTCGGCGGCGAAGCAGGCTTCGAGGTCGGCGGTGGCTTGGGGGTGGCCGCGGTGGGCGTTGAGGCGGCCGCGGCAGCAGCGGCCCTCGAGGGGGAGGTCGGGTTCGTGGATGCGGCCCAGGAGGGTGAGGGCGCGCTGGCGGTCATCCTGGCGTTCACAGGCGATGGCTTGCAGGGAGAGGGCCAGGGCTCTGGCGGCTGGGGCGCTGGGGAGGCGGCGCAGGTGGCGGCTGAGGCCGGGCCAGTCGGCCACGGCGAGGGCCCAGCGCGCGGCTTGAAGCTGGGCTTCTTGGCGGGTGTCATCGCTGAGGGGGGGCACGGCCGGGGCGCCTGGGTGTGGGCAAGTCGGGTGGCTCTCGAAGAGGCGGGCGCGCAGGGCTGGCGCGGGGATCTCGTGGAGGCCGCGCAGGGTCTCGTGCCAGGCGTCGGGGCAAGGCAGATCGCCTGTGCGGTAGCGGCTGAGATGGTGCTCGATGGCGTCGCTGAGGAGGAGGGCCGTCGTGGCGTCGGGCGGTGGGCGCCGCAGGCAGTCGAGGAGCACGGCGGCGTCATCGTCCTTGGCGGTGGCTGCCTGCAGGCGCTGCTGCCACGCTGGGCTGAGGCTGAGGTCTTGGGCCATGGCCCGGCGGGCGCGGTGCAGTGGGGCCGAGCGCGCTTGGACCGGGGCCAGGAGCAGGAGCCAGGCGGCCATGGGGAGGGCGTCCTGGGGTGGGAGGAGATCGCTGGCCTGGAGGATGGTCAGGGCCAGGAACGAGCGCTCCGTGTCGAGGTGGCGCTCGATGAAAGCGAAGAGGGCCAGGGTGCTCTGGAGGAGGAGGTGGCCGTGATCGAGGCTGGTCGGGGCCTTGCCCAGGCGTTCGAGCCAGTGCCCGACCTCGCGGGTGCCGGCGCGGATGGCTTGGCGGCGCAGGTTGGGGTCGTGGCGCGCGAAGACCGTGGCGACGCGGAGGTGGGTGAGGAGGGTGCGGTGCGCTGGGAGTGGGTTGTCGAGGGGGGCGCCGACGCTCGCGGCGAGCTCGGCCATGGCGCGCAAGAGGGCGGCATGCAAGGCCAAGGGGTGGCGCTCGCCCGGGGCGGGGAAGGGCGCGCAGAGGCGGTCGGCGAAGGTCTGTGTCTCTGGGGGTGGCACGGCGTCGTCGTGCTCGCCGTGCGCGTCCATTGGGGCAGGATCGCGGGCGCCCACCCAAGCGTGGTTCACGCGCTGAATGGCCCAGAGGATGGCCTCTTCGGCGAGGAAATCGGGGTCGGGCTGCAGATCGGGATCGCAGCGCTGCAAATCCTGGAGGCGGCAGCCACAGGGTAGATCGGTGGGTGAGAGGTCAGACACGGGGGTGCTCCCAAAGGGCCGTGGCCGGCGCCAAGGCGGCGCGGCGATGGGGCCGTCGCAGGGCAGGTCGCTTACCGTGGCCTATGAAAGCACAAAGGCTTGGGGTGCGCCAGGGCCGGCGCTAGGTCTCATTGTCGGCGTAGCCGAGCTCGCGTAGGCGGGCCAAGTTGGCGATGACTCGGCCATCGTCGGGTCGCAGTTGATGCGCCGCGGTGAAGGCCTGGAGCGCCTCAGGGTAGTTTTTGTCGAGGAGCGCCGCGATCCCGTCCTCAAAGGCGTGCTCAAAGGTTTGGGCGGTGCTGAGTTCGCGAGGGGCGGAGCGCGGTGCCGTCTGGGCGCGACCGATGGCCGCCGGGGGAAGCGTAGCTGGCGCGGCGGTGGCCGCGAGTCGGGGGAAGGAGACCCGTTGGTTGCGCTGCGCGGCGATCCCCTCGGCGGCACAGATTTCGTAGAGTGCATGGGCGACCTGCTCGGCAGATTGCGGGCGGTCCGAGGGTTCTTTCTCGAGGCAGTGGGCGACAATCGCCGCAACCCTCGCGTCGACCAAGTCCTGGAGGTCTGGCGGGGTCAAGAAGCGGTGGGCATAGGCCATCTCACCACGGTCAAAGGGGAGGCGGCCGGTGAACATCTCGAAGAGGGTGACGCCGAGCTGGTAGATGTCGGAGGCCGGGGTGATGACGTCCCCGGTAAACTGCTCGGGGGACATATAGGCAGGTGTGCCGCGGACGCGGGTTTTGCGCAGCGCTAGGCCGTCGAGGCGTCGCGCCAGGCCGAAGTCGATGATCTTTACGCTATCATCGGGGCGAATCATGGTGTTGGCCGGCTTGATGTCGCGGTGGATGTAGCTCTGTTGATGGAGATAGTGAATGGCGTTGGCGATCTCGACGCCGAACCACAGGGCCTGCTCATGGCTGAGCATGTCATGTTCGATGAGCTGCTGGAGGTTGATGCCCTCGACGAGCTCCATCACCATGAGCGCCCGTTCATCGACCTCGATGATGTCGTGAACCTGGACGAGATTGGGGTGCGCCAAGCGGGCGAGACTGCGGGCTTCGCTGAGAAAGATCTGCTGGGCTTCGCGGATGGTGGTGAACTCTTCGGCGAGGGCTTTGATGGCGATGAAGCGGTTGAGGAGCTTGTCCCAGGCTTTGATGACGATGCCCATACCGCCGCGCCCGAGCAGGGCGTGCGCCTCGTACCGAGGACCCAAGTTGATGGAGACCTCGATGTCTTCATCCGGGGCAGAGGGGGCGTCGATGGCGTAATTAGGGGCGTTCCACTCGGCGCGAAGATCGAGAATGATGGTGCTCGCGTCGAGGACGGGGATGCGCTTGGTGCGCCAGGTGTCGTGGGCCAGGAAGTCAAAGCACGCGAAATCACCATCGAAGTCGAGCAGGACTTCACCGTTGCCGTTGGTCTCGAGGCTGGCCTTTGGGGTGCGGACTTTGAGGCCAGAGACGGGTTTGGACCCCCAGAAAAAGACGATGCGGACGGGAGAGGACATAAGGCATGCTGCAGGGCTGGGGTTGAGGTGGTCGAGGCAAGAGGGGAGCGCGGCGTCGTGGGTGGCTCAGGTGGCGAGGATGCGTTGAACTTTTTCGACGAGGGGCGCAAAGACGGCAGCGTCCAGGGAGCTGTCCTCGGCGAGGACTGTGAGCACATAGCGCCGTTGCTGGGCGCGAAAGAAAGTGTGGAGCATGCGTTGCCCCGACTCGGAGAGGTAGGAGATCGAACGTGGTGGGGCCAAGACGTGGTGGGGCGTGCGATCGGCCAAGAGGAAGAGGAGCGTCGAGAGGGCGGCGATGGCTTCGGGGTTGCGGCATTGCCGGTTGGATGCCAGGGGTAGGCCGCTGTCGTCGTTGACGATGATGGCGCTGACGCGCCCTGATCCGATGCGCATGACCTGTTCGATGAGGTCTTCCATGCCGCGGCCGACGGTCGTCGCGGTGGAAATGCTCTGGATTTCTTGAGAGAGACGCTCGCGCTCGAGGAGCGGCGCCGTGGTGCGCATGACCTGGCTCTGATGCTCGGTGACGGCCATGAGCTTGGACTCCAAGGAGCGCTTGAGCTGAGCAGTCGATCTCTCCACCTCCTCTGGCACGTTCTGCACGAGGCGGCGCACCTCCTGGAGGAGCTCCTTGGGCAGCGTCGGTTCCGGTGGGCTGTCGGCGTGGGCGGCGCGCGCTTGGGACAGGGTCAGATCGTGGCGCAGGGCTTGGCGCGCCGATTGCCCGCGCTTGACCCCGAGGATGAAGCCGAAGGTGGTGAGGCACAAGACGGCGCTGAGGCCGGTGAGGATGGTCCAAATCATCATGGTCTGCACGGGTGGGTGCTGTTGAAACGGTGACCATTCAGGTCAATCTCGAGACTGACTCTGCGGTTGCCAGGGTCCTTGGGGGCGAGGCCCGCCTTGGGCGCATATTCGCCGAGGGCCTGCAGGCGCACGACGTGGGGGGCGAGGCCAAGGCGCTGAAGACGATTGACGACGGCGCGGGCGCGGCGCCGGCTGAGGGAAAAGTTCTGGTATTCCGAGCCCGTGGCGTCACTGTGGCCGGTGACGGTGAGATCTGCTTCAGGGTGGTCGTGGAGCCACGTGACGAGGTCCTGCAGTTGGGTATCGTAGCGCTTGTCGAGGGTGGTTTCTTTGAGGGCAAAGGGGATTTCGAAGAGAGGTGGACAGAGCGCTGGCGCTGCGTCCCGTGGGGCATCGGTGACGGGAGCGGCATCCGGCAGCGCTGTGGAAGGCGTAGGGGTTGGCGCTTGGGGAGGGGCGGGCTCTGGGGGCAGCAGTGATGGCGTCGAGGTGGCGGTCATTCGTGGCGCGAGGCCTGCTGACGCGTGATCGGTTGCCTTCTGCAGTGCCTCTGCTTCACTTGGGTGGGGTGGAGGTGGCGTGAGGGGTGGTAGGGGGGCGCTCTCGGGGCTGGTGATGAGAGGTGCTGCCGGGGGCAAGGCGCCGGGGGCGTCCGGGTGGGGGAGAGGGGCAGCGGCGGTGAGGGGCGCCGCCGTGAGGAGGTGGGCGCAGACGAAAGCGGCGCAGACGCCCACGAGGCCGAGGCTCCCTATTGCGGCGCTGGGCCAATGCTCGCCGAAGAGGTGATGGGCGGGTGGCTGGAGGTGCATGGCCGTGGCGTTCTTCAGCTTTGGTGGGTGGGGGTGGGGATGGTGAAGAGATCCGTCATGAGATCGCAGCCACAGGTGAGGTTCTCACACCAGGTAATGAAGCGCTGGCACATCTCCTTGCCCACGAAAGCAGCGCCGTGTTGGGGAGCGATGATTTCGATGTCGAGGTGACGGATCATCTGGGCCCAGGCCCGGAGGGCACGGTTGCTAGCCATGTAGCGCCGGTGAAAGCCTTCCATCAAAGGGACGTGGGCGCTGAAGGAGGAAACGACGCGATAGTCCATACCGAAGGAGGCGCCGAGGTCACCGGAGTAGAGGATCTTGGCGCGGGGGTCATAGAGTTGAAAGTTGCCGCAAGCGTGGAGGAAGTGGGCGGGTAGGGCGACGAGCGGTGCGCCACCGAGGTCGAGCCAAGTGCCCTGATCGGGGAGGGGGATGATGCGACTCTCGAAATCCGTGTCCAGACCGAAATGGGGGAGAAATCGCAGCCACAGCGTCGAGATGAGGGCTTCGGCTTGGCTCACCATGAGCCAGCTATTGGTCGCGGCCAAGATGTCCGGGTCCTGGTGGGAGAGAAAGAGGTAGCGCAGGCGTATCCCCGGCGAGAGGCTCTGGATGTCGAAGTGAATGCGTTCGAAAGATTTGTGGCCGCCGGGGTCGAGGAGCATGGCTTGGTCACCGTGGACGATGACGTGGTGGTTGCTCTGTACGGCGAGACCTTCGTCTGATGCGTCTTCGAGGAGGAGGTTGCGGTGGAGGTCATCTTGGTAGAGAGATGTGGGCATGTCGCGGCCTCGGGATGGGGGGCTATAGGATCTTGGCGATTTCCTCGATGGTCTGGGTCATGTCGAGGAAGACCAGGCCAAGTTTGGCGTTGGCCGTTGTCATGGTGATGAGCATGGTCCCGGTGGAGGCGGTCATCATGACGACATAGCCATTATCCCCCTTGATGAGCACTTGCTGGAGGCCGCCACGTTGCAAGTCTCGTGCGGCCCGGGTGCCGAGGCTCAAGAGGGTGGCGCACATGCCGGCGACTCTGAGCTCCGGGATGTGTTGCGGGAGGGCGCTGGCGATGATGAGGGAGTCCTCTGAAATCAAGGCGCAGGCTTCGATGTCGGGGCTCTCGGTCTGGAGCTTACGGACGGCTTGGTTCAGCTTCTCTGCTCTTGACATGGTGCATCCTGGAAACGACTGGGGCTGAAGAGGCTCAGGCTTTGGGAGGGATTTGATAGGTGTTCTGCATCAGGTCGAGGCCACATTCGAGGTTCTCACACCAGTCGAGGAAGGTGTCGACGAGCGTTTTGCCACGTAGGAGGGCGCCGTGCTGTGGGGCGATGATGTCGATGTCGAGGGCCCGGACCATCGCCACCCAGCGTTTGAGGATGGCGCCTGATGCCATGTAGCGGCGGTGAAAAGCCGTGATATAGGGGAGGTGCGCGTCGAAGTCGGTGACCTCACGCGCGGCGGTGCCAATGGAGGCGCCGAGATCACCCGTGTAGAGGATCTTGGCCGTGGGGTCGTAGAGTTGAAAGTTGCCACAGGAGTGGAGGAAGTGCGCCGGGAGCACCAAGAGTTCGGAGCCAGCGAGGTCTAGCCAGCAGCCGCCGTCGGGGATGGCGATGAGGCGCTCTTCCAGGAGCGCGTCTACGCCAAAATGGGGGACGAAGCGGGTCCAGAGCTCGGAGACGTAAGCGTTGGCGTCGGTGATCATCAGCCAGCCGTTGGTCGCTGCGACGATGTCGGGGTCTTGATGGGAGAGGAAGATGTGGGTGACCTCTGGGGCACCATTCAGGGACGACACGTCGGAGAAGATCTGGTTGAAGACCTTGTGACCACCGGGATCGAGGAGGAGAGCCTGGCCGCGGTGGACGATGACGTGATGGTTGGCTTGCACGGCCAGACCCTGGCCCGTGGCGTCGGGGAGGAGGATGTTCTGATGCAGGGGATCGCGATAGAGGATCAAGTCTGACATGGGACACTCTCGGCGGTGGGGGCGGCGCAAGGACTTTTCCGAATACGTGCTTGTATCACGCACAGCGTCGCTCTACATAACACAACCGTGATGGCAGTGCAATTAAAGTTCAAATATTCCGACATGCTTCGCGACGCGTGCAAAAGCGGAATGATTATGCTGAAATAGTCCTTCGGGAGCGCTTCCCGTCTCCATCGGTGGGCATCGGCCATGACCTGAGGTTGCGTTCGCCTGGGGAGAGGTCTAGCATGGATAGGTGACAGGGCGCGCGTCTCTTTGAGGGGCGTGGTGTTGATTTGGCGGGCCCGCGCTCCGGGTCCCCGGGAAGCCTGGCAGCCCCATCGAGGGCCGCAGCGCGATTGGGGAGATTGGTTTTGACTGACAGGATGGTGAGAGTTGGGTGTCTCTTGGTTGCCGTCAGCCTGGCGGCGGCGTGTACCGATGACCCGGCGTGTGAGCCTTACGTGGACATCGTGTGCGAAGACGGGCTGGTCTTTTGGATCGACGGCTGCGGGAACGCCCAGGACGTGGAAGAGGTCTGCGCCCATGGCTGCGCGCCCTCGGGCGCCTTTTGTCAGGAGGCTTGTGAGCCCTCGACCTGTGCGGCTGCTGCTCTCGTCTGTGGCGAGCACAGCGATGGCTGTGGCGGCGTCTTGAAGTGTGGCGAGTGCCCCGATGGGCAGTGGTGCGATGCCCAGGGGCAGTGCAACGTCGAGAACTGTGACCCCGGCTGGAGCGGTCCGGGTTGCGCTGTGCCCGTGTGTGATCCCGTGTGCCGCAATCAGGGTGAGTGCGTGGCACCCAACACCTGTAGCTGCGCGGCGGGGTGGACGGGGGCGGTCTGTGAGCGGCCACGATGTGACCCGCCTTGCGCCAACGGCGGGACCTGCATTGGGCCGTTGACCTGTCGCTGTACCGATGATTGGGGTGGCGACACGTGCACCATCGCCGCTGGACCGCGGGAGCTGGTCAACGGCGCCGTGGCCAAGGTGGGGCACATCATCGACGGCGACACGCTGGATGTCTATGTGGGCGACATCAACCCCAAGCGCTACACCATTCGCCTGGTGGGACTGGCCGCGCCGGAGTGCCTGAAGGAGAACGTGCAGACCGCTTATGGCTACCGTTGGCAGTGTAATGCCGACGATGAGTTCTACGGCCTGAAATCGTGGGAGGGCCTGGTGGATTTTGCCGCAGAGAAGAGCGTCGTCATCACCTGTGACAACACGCCGGTGGGGCAGTGGTGTCCCACGGACGATTTCGACCGCTACTTGGCCTATGTCGCCGTTGCGGGTCGTGACGCGGCGACGGAGATGGCCTGGCGCGGTTTGGGCATGTCCTATACCGTGTTCAGCGCCACCAAGCGGGCGGCGATCTGCGCGGCTGAATACGATGCCCAAGCCAACAAGCGCGGCATGTGGGCCCACGGCACGGTGCGCCAAGTGGTGGAGATGATGAGCTCCCAGACGCAGAGTTGGTATTTTGCGCACCACGACAGGCGCTGTGATGCGGCCCTGGGCAACTAGGCGCCTGGTTCTGGCTGGCTGACCGATGAGTGAGGTGAGGCAATGAGGGGTAGCGCCGGGAACGCGAGACGGAGTGGATGGCTTTGGAGCTTGGGCTTGGGCCTCGCGCTGCTGTTCACGGGGGTGGCGACGCCGGTGGCGTGGAGCCAGCCCGGCGCCGGGGGCGAGCTCGCGGCGCTCAAGGCCGAGGGCAACGAGCTGGTGCGGGCCCGCAAATTCGCCGAAGCCGAGGGTGTCTTTCGCCAGGCCTTGGCCCTGGCCCCGGATGATTTCGACGCGGCCTTCACCCTTGGGCGCGTCCTGGAGCGGTTGGAACGCTTCGCAGACGCCCACGAGATCTATCAAGGGCTCACTGTGAGCGCCCCGGAGCGCTCCGAGCCCATCTATCGGTTGGCTTTGGTCCACCGCTCCCTCGGGCGCTACGCCGAGTCGGTGGCGGCCTATGAGAAGTACATGGCCCGTGAGCCCAGCGATCCCGACCCGTGGTATGGCTTGGCCAAGACCTACGAGACCTGGGGCAAGGCGGCCGAAGCCATCGCGACCTACGAGCGCTATATCGCCGTGGAGACGCGGCCGACAGAGGCGCGTTACGTCGCCTTGGCCCAAGAGGCGGTGGTCACCCTGCGGGCGCAGCTCGAGGCGGCGCCGCCGCCGCCTGCGGCCGAGGTTGCGCCGCTAGAGACCGCGCCCGTGGCGCTCGGCGCCGAAGCGGCGCCGCCGGTGCCGCCGCCGCTACCCGAATCTGCGCCTGCGCGCACCCTGGCGGTGCTGAGCCCGCTGGTCGAGGGCGACCTGGAGGCCCAAGGCGATGCCGCCTTTGCCGCGGGCGATTACCCCACGGCGCTGGCTCGCTACACCGCGGCGCTGCAGGAGGCGCCGCGGCGCGCCCACTTGGCCTACAAGCGCGGCGTGGCGCTGGTAGCGCTGGAAGATCTGCCCGGCGCCATCGACGCCTGGGAGCTGGCCCTGAACTTGGCGCCCGATTTCCGCCTGGCCCGCGACCAGATGGAGCGCGCCAAACAGCGCATCGCCGTGGGCATCGCCCCGGATCCCGTGGATGTGGCGCTGGCGGCGGAGGCGCTGGCGGCGCCGGATGATCTCTTGGCCCTGGCCACGACCTATGCGGCCCAGGCGCGCCACCACGGGGCGGCGCGTTTGGCCGGGGTGGTGGTGGCCCGCGCGCCTTCCCAGGGGAGCTACGCGCTCTTGATTCGCCTGCTGGCGCGGATCGGCGCCTTCGACTCGGCCCTCAACCTGGTGACGGCCATGGCCGCCGAGCCCGCCTGGGCCGTCGAGGCGCTGCGCTTGCGCGGCGAGGTCCACGCGGCGCGGCTCGAGTGCGCTTTGGCGAGTTATTACTTTGGTTTGTATGTCGAGACGGTCGATCCCGAGGGTCGTGACGCTGAATTGAACGGCGTGCGCCGAGGCTGCGACGAGCCGTCGCTGTCGCTGTGGCACGTGCCGGAATGACACAGAGGAGCTTGCGCATGGGTGAGACGCCGAGAAAGGGCGCAGCAGGCGAAGATGCGGCTGCCGGCGCTGGTGAAGCAGCAAAAGAGGAGCGCAAACGCGCCCGCACCAAGGCCGAGGAAGAGGCGCCCTTGCCGCCGCCTCTGGGTGAGGAGGAGGCCGAAGACGCCGAAGAGAAGGACCCGAAGTTCTGGGAGCGCCGCTTTGGCCGGCGCCTGGAGGGGCTGGTCCCCGACGTGGTGAAGCGCACCTTGGTCGGGACCATGGGCTCCCTCTTTCTCAGCGAGGACGGCCTGCGCCAGAGCTTGGCCGACCTGCGCCTGCCCAAAGAAGTGGTCAGCTTCATCATTCAGCACGCCGACAACACCAAGCGCGAGTTCATGCGCATCGTGGCCAAAGAGCTGCGCGACTTTCTGGCCTCGACCAACTTCTACGACGAGGTGCGCAAAATCCTCACGGGCTTGGCCTTCGAAATCAAGACCGAGGTGCGTCTGGTCCCCAACGACTCCTTCGTCAAGCCCGAGGTCAAGAACAGCGTCCGGGTGAAGAAGAAAGAAAAGACGCCGCCCGAGGCCGCCGACGCGGGCACCGATGAGGAGAGCGAGGCCGACAAGGGCCCCACGCCGCCGCGTCCATAGCCAAAGCCCCCGCGCGCGCTCAGAAGCCGACGCGCAGGCGCAGGCCCACCTCGTGGCCACCGCCGGCGATCTGCAAGCCCGTCGTGTGGGTGAAGCCTTCGTACAGGGGCAGGGCAGCGCTCAGATCCACGCCCCACTGGCGCGCGGCGCCACGGCGCACCACCCAAGCCAGGCCCACCTCGGTGTGGACCCGGTTGAAGAAGCCTCGCCGGGGCGAGGCGAGGCTCTGGACGCGCAGGCCCAGCAGCCCTTGTAGGGTGGGAAAGGTCGGCCAGTAGGGGTAGAGCATGGCGCGGACGCCGCCGCCCCAGAGGGCGGTGTGGGCGGGCCGCCCCGCAGGATCGACGAAGTGGCCCCGGGGATCGATGACGCTGAAGAGCTGGATGGCCGCGGCGGCGTCGAGCCAGGAGGTGGCCCGGTTGAGGAGGCCCACCTCGACGGCGACGATCCAGACGGGGGTGGACAGAGCAGGCGCCTCAGGCGCGCTCTCGAGAAAAAGCGCGTGGGTGCTCGCCGCCAAGAGCAGCTCGTTGTCTTGGGTCGGCAGGCCCTGGGCGCGCAGCGCCGGTGTGGAGGCCAGCAGGAAGAGGAGGGTACTAACCGTGAAGACGGCGCGCATGGGGTCACCGCAGCAGGAAGAGGTAGCCAAAACCCGAGAGGATGAAGTCGAGAAAGAGGACCACCAGGGAGCAGGCGACGACCGACTGGGTGGTGGCCCAGCCCACCCCCTCGGAGCCGCCGTGCGCCGCGAGGCCGCTGGCGCCAGCGACGATGGGGATGGCCAAGCCGTAGGCCGTCGCTTTGAGGAGCATGAGGATGAGGTCGCCGTAAATGATGAAAGAGAGCGAGGCGAAGGTGTAGGGGGAGACGCCAAAGGCCACCTGGGCGGTGATGAGGCCGGCGACCCACGAGACCAGGACCGAGACGCAGGTCAGGCACAGCATGGTCAGGACACCGGCGAGGAGGCGCGGGACGATGAGATAGGCCACGGGGTGGGCGCCAGACATGCGCAGGGCGTCGATCTGTTCGGTGACCTGCATGGAGCCGATCTCGGCGGCGATGCCCGTGCCCACGCGGGTGGCGACCATGAGGGCGGTGATGGTGGGGCCGAACTCCCGCAACAGGAGCTGGAGGTAGAGGGGGCCGAGCAAGGAGAGATCGCCGATGATGCGCTGGGCTTGCAGGCCCGATTGGTAGACCAGGGTCATGCCCAGAGAGGCGGCGACCCAGATGACGAAGACCACCGAGTGGTTGCCCATGCGCAGGCACTGGTAGAGGACCTCGCGCCAGCGCCGCGGACCCCGGATGAGGTAGATCCCGCAGAGGGTGGCCACGCGGGCGATGTCCGCGGCGACGCTGCCGGCGAGCACCAGGGGCTGCCCCACGGCGCCACAGAGGGCGCCCAGGGCGGCGACGGGGCGGCGTCCCAGGGCGATGCGGCGTGGGGTGGTGGCGGGGGTGGCGTTCACGGGATGAGGTAGGTGACGAGGTAGTTGAGGAGGAAGATGGAGATGGCGCCGGCGACGACGGCGTTGTTGACGGCTTTGCCGACGCCGACGGCGCC
This sequence comes from uncultured Myxococcales bacterium, assembly GCA_964454015.1. GTDB lineage: Bacteria > Myxococcota_A > Bradymonadia > UBA4248 > UBA4248 > CAYVQF01. The sequence goes on along the minus strand of CAYVQF010000062.1, from coordinate 15,366 downwards.
GCCGCTCACGGCGAGGCCGAAGTGGCAGGAGGTGATGCCAATGGCGACGCCAAAGGTCGCCGCTTTATAGACGCCCAGGGTGAAGTCCTCCAGGGCGACGTAGTCGATGAGGGATTGAAAGAAGATGCGCATGTCGACGCCGAGGAGGAGCTGGCTGGTGAAGGCGCCGCCGATGAGGGCGGTGGCGTCACCGACGACCACCAGGAGGGACATCATGAAGACCATGGCGATGAAGCGCGGCATGACCAAGTAGTCGATGGGGTCGATGGCGAGGGCGCGCAGGGCGTCGATCTGCTCGGTGACCTTCATGGTGCCGAGCTCGGCGGTGTTTTTGGCGCCGACGCGGCCGTTGAACATCAGGGCGATGAGCAGGGGCGAGACCTCGCGCAGGGTGGCGAAACCGGCGCCCCAGCCGAGGAGACCTTCGGCGCCGTATTGCTGCACGTAGAGCCCGGCCTGGATGACCATGATGGCGCCGACGAAGAGGGCCGTCACCAGGATGATGGGGAAGGACTTGACGCCGACGGTGTAGAGGTTGCGGAGCAGCTCCCGGGCGTCCATGCGCGGGGGGAGGAGGCGGCGCAAGATCTGCCAGCTCAGGCGGCCGACGCCCGCCGTGGCCGACCACACCTGGAGGCCGCGTTCGCCGGCGGCGGCCACGGGACGCAACCAGAGCGGGTGGGGTGGGGCGGGCCTAGGTCGCATGGGAGTGCTCGCGGCTCCAGAAGTCGAGGACGAAGGGGTCGTGGCTGGCGAAGAGGGCCTCGCTGTCACCGCTGAAGACGATACGCCCGCGGTCGAGGAGGAGCCACTGGTCGCAGAGGTGACGGATGCCGCCCAGGTCATGGGAGACGGTGATGGCCGTGGTGCCTTGGCGCTGCATGTCGCGCAGGAGCTCCCAGATTTTGGCGCTGGTGACGGGGTCGAGGCCGGCGGTGGGGTCGTCGTAGAGGAGGATGGGGGGGCGGCGGACCACGGCGCGGGCAAAGGAGACGCGTTTTTTCATGCCCCCCGAGAGTTCGTTGGGCATTTTCTCTTGCACGCCCCTGAGGGAGACCTTGGCCAAGATATCGTCGACCCTTTCCTGGACCTCCCCTTCGGCGACGCCGAGCATGCGCAGGGGGAGGGCGATGTTGTCGGCGACGTTCATGAAGTCGAAGAGGGCGTAGTTCTGGAAGACCATGCCGATGCTCTGCCGCTGTTGCTGCCATTGGGTTTCGCTGGCGCGGGTGAGGTCCTGGCCCTCGAGGCGCACCTGTCCGGCATCGGGGCGCACCAGGCCGCAGAGGATCTTGAGGAGGAGGCTCTTGCCGGCGCCGCCCGGGCCGATGAGGCCGAGCATTTGGCCGTGGGCCAGGGTGAAGCCCACCTGATCCAGGACGCGTTGGCCCTGGAAGCGCTTGGTGATGGCGTGGCAGCTCAGGCAGGGCGGCGCAGGGGCGCCGGCGGCGTGGGTGGCGTCGTTCACGGCGCTTCCCGCGGTGGAGGGTGGGTGTCAGGGGTGGTGGCGGCGTCGCCTCGCAGGTGCGCCTGGGCGCGGCGGGCGGCGCCGCTGTCGGGGTGGGCGGCGATGATGTCCTGGAGCGCGGCGCGGTGGCGCGCGTCGTCGCCACTGGCGGCGATGAGGCGCGCTCTGGCTTCGGCGAAGCGCGCCCGCTGGCTGTGCTGGGGATAGGCCCGCAGGAGGCGGTCGTACTCGGCGATGGCGGCCTCGAGCGCGCCGCGGCCGGCCAAGATCTCTGCCCGCCGCCGCATGGCCTGGTGGCGCAGAGGTGAGTCGTACTCGCCCAGGGACCACGAGGTGTCGTGCTCGCGGGCCAGGACGTCGAGGGCCTGGAGGGCGGCCTCTTCATCGCCCGCGGCCTCGGCCATGTCGGCCAGGCGCCAGATCATGCGGGCGCGCAGGGGCGAGACGGGGTGGTTGTGGAGGGCCTGCAACAAGAGCTGGCCGGCGCCGTCCGGGTCGTGCAGCGCGTCGCCGAGGAGGTTGGCCATGTCCAGGGCCAGGCGCGGCGCGAGCGCCGTGTGGTGGAGGGCCGCGTAGAGGTCGGCCCGGCGCTGCAAGGCCACGGCGGGTTGCTGGCGGGCGCCGTCGTAGTCGTCGAGCCAGCGCAGGGCGTGGCGCGCGGCGGCGCTCTCTGGGGCGCCGACGATGACCGCTTCATAGGCTGGCAGGGCCGCGTCAGGGCCAGCGTCCTCCTCGGCCATGGCGGCCAGGGCCAGCCGCGCCTTGGCGGGGTAGGCGTCATCGGGTCCAGGGTACTCGGCCAGGAGGGCGTAGTGGGCCGCCGCGTCGGCGCGCGCGCCCTGGTGGCGGGCGATCTCGGCGAGCTGAAAGTGGAGATAGGGTCGCAGGGGCTCGCGGGGGGCGGTGGCCAGCAGATCGCGGTAGAGCCCCTGGGCTTCGTCCCAGCGCGCGGCGTCGAAGTGGGCGTCGGCCGTGGCGAGGCAGGCGTACCAGAGGTTCTCCGCGGCTGGCGTGGCGCAGGCGAGGAGGCCCCAGAGCGCCGCGCCGGCGGCGGCCAAGCCGAGGGCGGCGCGCCAAGAGGGGGGGGCGTGGCGCCCGTGGGGCTGCCAGTGTTCCCCAGAGGGGCCAGGGTCGTGTTGGGGCATCTCGGTGAGCTCCTCGGCAGCAGAACAGGCAAAAACCAGAGGGATAGAAAGACGCCGAGCCTATCTCTGCCCATGAACGCCATCCTGCAGCGCAGAGCATAACCCTGGTCAACGCCTGTGGCCAGGACGCGCCGCGTCTCAGGGCACTCGCCTGGTCGCCACGGGGATCCACGTCCGGGGGGCGTGCGCCCTTTGCGGGCGCGCCGAGTTGCCATCAAGGGCGGTAACGCCCGCCCGAGTCGAGGAGCGCTTGCGGGCCCTTGCCCGGCGGGGTGAACATACCCCCCCAGACGATCAGCGCATCGCCGGTCCACACGGTGGAGAAGGAGGTCCGATCGCTTGGGGCACCGTCGCTGTTCAGTTGGCGCCAGGTGTCGCCATGCGGGTCATAGGCCACGCCCACTACGGCCACTTTGCCGCCCCAGATCAAGACATCGCGCCCGGTCCACAGCGCCTGCCACCATCCTCTCTCCAGGGGGGCACCTGGCGCAATGGACCGCCACCGGTCCAGCCGCGGATCATAGGCGTCACCGCCGCCATCGGGCACGCTAGCGTCATTGATGCTCGCGTCGTCGGGCAGAAGCACGCCGCCGAGCAAGAGCATCTCCGTGCCAGTCCACACGGTTTTGTGGCCGCTTCGCCGGCGCGGTGCTGGCGCCATTGGGTGCCACTGGTCCTCAGCAAGGCTGTATCGCAGACCACGTGTGCTAGAATACCCGTCAATTCTGTAAGACTTTAGGGAATCGTCCCACACTTCTTCCCTTCCGCCCCAGACCAGGAGGGTGTCACCGGTCCACACCACGCTCTGCGGGTCGTAGAGGGGCGCATGGCCGGTGACTGGCAATGCTGTCCAGGTGTCGGTCGTGGGATCGTAGCGGCCGCCAGCATTGCTGTAGCCGCCAAAGATGATCATCTCGCGTCCCGTCCAAATGGCGTGGTGCTCGCATCGTCCCGTGGGTGCGCCATCGACGCTCGTGGGCCGCCAGGTGTCACGCGCCGGGTCATAGCGGCCACCCGTTCGGGGCAAGCGGATCTCCGGATCGTCTGCCTGGGCTTCGGTGAGGTACTGGGCGGTGACCATGCCCCCCCACACGATCATCTCGCTGCCCGTCCACACGGCGCTGTGATCGCTGCGAGCAAGAGGCGCGCCGTCATGGCTCATGGGGCGCCAGCGATCGGCCCGTGGATCGTAGCGCCCGCCGCTGTCGAGGTGAATCCATGCCTCCGTCACTCCCAGGTCGGGGCGATTGAAGGTGGCCATGTCGACCAACAAACGCCCCTCTCCGCCCCAAACGATCATCTCGCGTCCGGTCCACACGGCGCTGTGATCGCTGCGAGCAAGAGGCGCGCCGTCTACAGAAGTGGGCTGCCAGTGGTCAGGTGTGGTCGTGGGGTGGTGTTGGGGCATCTCGGTGAGCTCCTCGGGAGCAGAACGGGCAAAAACCAGAGGGATAGAAAGACGCCGAGCCTATCTCTGCCCATGAACGCCATCCTGCAGCGCAGAGCATAACCCTGGTCAACGCTTGTGGCCAGGACGCGCCGCGTCTCTGAGCCCCACCCCGCTCACCACGCCAGCTCCCGCACATAGACCCCCCACTCGCGGCCGTCTTGTGCCGTTTCACCCAGGTTCGTCGCCGCCGAGAGGAAAACCAGCCACCGCCCATCGTCGGAGAGGGCGGGCTCGTAGCTGGGCCCGTTGCCCGGGGCGCCATCCACACCGGCGCTGAGCAGGTGTAGCGCACCCGTGCGGGTATCACAGCCCCAGATCTGGGTAGGCGCCGCCTCCGGGACCGCAGGCGGGGCGGCAAAGACCAGCCGCGCGCCATCGGCCGAGATGGATCCCTCCCCCTTGGCCAGGCCGAGCTCGCTGCCGCCACAGAGGGTGAAGTCCTGGTTCGCCGCGTTCTTTACGATGAAGCCACCGTCGGTGGCGTGATACAGCGGTCGCGCGATCACCTCGGCCTGCCGCGACAAGAGCACGGGCCCTTCGCTCCACTCGGGGAAATCCAGCCGCTGGAGCTGATTGGCCTGGCGATCGAAGAGGTAGGAGTCATCGCCGGTCTTCGTAGAACCCAAGAAGCCAACATAGTGGCCATCGCCGGAGACTTCAGGACAACAGGCTGCGAAAGGCGCTTCCGGCCACCGATAGTGCTCGGTGGTGCCAGCCAGGCGGTCGTGGAGGTAGAGTTGGGGCATCGTCGGATCGCTACCAACCGGCGTTTCCTCGGCGGGAAGTGCTGCGCTAAAGGCTGCCAGCGCGCCATCTGCGCTCATGCTCGTCCAAAAGATGTAGACGCCGGAAATCAGCGCCCTGCCATCAGGGGACAAATCGATGGGGCTCAGGTCTTGGCGCTGGCGATCGTAGAGATAGACCGCTGGCGGTATCCCCTTGGCGACGAAGGCAAGGAAGCGGCCGTCCTGCGAGATCGACAGCCCGCTGACGTTCCCAGGACTGCTGTCAGGCAGAGCCAGCCACTCCATCCGTTGGCTTTCGCGGTCCACGAGGGCAATCCCGCCCTGCCCGGCGTAGGCCACATGGTGGCCATCCCCGGAGATGGCGAGGGATCGTCCTATATCGCGGTAGCGGAGGGGAGCCACTTCGTCGTCGAGGCGGAGGGTCTCTGGCATCGTCTTCACCTGGGCAGCGCAAGCGCTGAGGGCCACCAGCGCCAAGAGCAGCGCCGTGACGCCGTGCTCGAGGAGGCAAGTGCACGCCTTAGGACGCGGGGGGAGGGAGCGCGCGACCCTAGGCACACGTGCTGGGTCAATTCGGGCAAGGTTCCGGGTCGGCTTTGCGCTGCTCTGGGTCATCGTCTCTGGGCTCGACATCATCTTGGGAATCACCGTTTGGGGAGACGTAGGGGAAAAAAACGGGCGCAGCTAATCGTCGCTCACCTCGAGCGCCACGATGGAAGAAGACCCACTGCCGTTGGCATGATCCAGAACGGTCAGCGCCAACGAGCGGGCTTCTGCTGAGATGACGCCTTCGGCAAAGCCCATATTGGGGAAGCCAAGATCTTCGGCATGGATGACGCCGCACTGGCTCAGGCTTTGGTTGCAGAGGGCCCCATCAAAGTTCAATCTCGAAGCCGATTGAGACCAAGAGAGCTGCCTCGGGGGGCTGGGCCACCAGCTTCGCAGTCGTTGGGTCGTCCCGGTCTTGCGATCGTGAACGACCAACCCAGGGAAGAAGCTAAGCTCTGAGTAACAATGGACCCACCTCCCATCCTCTGAGATCAAGGGAGAAAAACACTCGGGAGACCCCTGCACATCGATGTCCGGCGTCGAAACTTCGGTGAGCCGTGGCAAGCCAAAGTCCATCAATGTCAAGCTCTCGTCCTGAGTATCGTAGAGATAGACATGAAAGTACCCACTGGGTGGTGTCGCCGCGACAAGGTCTGGCGCGGCGCTGACAAAGATCAGATAGCGGCCGTTGTGACTCAGATAGGGGTCGCCAGAGCTCACTTTTGCGGGGCGGCCCGCCAAGTCTTGGCTCAAGCGGCGGCTACTCCCACTTGATCTATCCATCAGGTAAAGCTGGGGAACGCGGACATCTCCTTCGTCGCCGTACCACGCGACGTCTGAGACATAGGCAATGAAACGACCGTCGGCGGAGATCTGCGGCCTAAAGAGCTCGACGTGGCGCCACCCCACTTCTTCCGCGGGACCGACGACGATGCGCTCACGCGTACCAGCGTGCCGATCGTGAAGGATGAGATCTGGCAAGTCATTGGTATCTTCATCGGTGAGATTGGAAGCGTGGGACACAAAGAGTACGAAACGACCGTCATGGGAGAGCTGTGGAAAGAAGCTGTCTCCGTTGCCCTCTGACCCGTCTATCCCGAGGCTCACGAGCTGGGTGTGCCCTGCGTCTCTGTCGCGCAGGTAGACCTGCCACAGGCCTCTAGGATTATCTGCGCCAAGGTTTGCAGCCTGCGAAACAAAGGCGATCAAACGACCGTCACTGGACACTGAGGGGTGCATGCTCGATCCGTTGGCGTCCTGGCCAGCGTCATTGACGCTGACCCGCTCGACCGCCTTGATCTTTAGCCGCTCCGGTTCTTGTGTTTGGGCCTCTGCATCGTCTGCGTCCTGAGCATCCTCAATTGCCATGTTCGCGAAATCCTCTTCGCCTGTCCCCGGTGGAGTAGGTGGTTCTTCGTGTACAAGCTGCGAACAGGAGATAGAACTCAGTAACGCCAAGATGGTGAACAAAGGCCTGACACGATCTTTCCTCTTGGTGAGCATAGGTACACCTCAGATTGGGAAGGCGATAGTTTCATTTCATCTCTGTGCAATGAGTCCAAGACGAATTTCGCCTAGACACGACCTCTTGACAAGTACCGGCAGAACTCTGTTCGCGAAAGCACAGTTCTTTTAACTTGGGCCTCGGATCATCTTCTCCAGTCTGGTAATAACAGGCATAGTAACAATCGGTGAGAATTTTTTCCTCCAATAGACACATGTCCCACTTGGGCGATACGACAGGGGAACTCGAGAAATAATTGCATGGCAATTTGTTCCCCCAATGAGTTCTCGTAGGCCAAAAGCAATCGTGGGTGGCAGGTCTTTGTGGGCCACAGTAATAGTCACAGGTCGCTGAGCAGTCTAAACAACGATTACCGTTATCATAATAGGCAAGTGGAGACTCTAGACAAGCAAGATGTCCTTCAACACAATTCTTAGCTGGTGAAGTTATTGGGTTCCAAGGAGGTATGGTTGCCAAAATGCGCAACCGCGGCGCTAAGTTCGCCAGGCTCCACTCCATCCGCGTGGTGATACAGCCGGTGGGATACAGAGACCACTGTACCGAGGGCAGAGCCATCATCAGCGCGTTGATGTCGGCGTCGGTGAAGGTCATCGCCGTCTCACCTGGCCCACAGCGGCCCATGGCCGGACGGCCCACGATGATCTCCATCTCCACCGGGTAAGCTCGCCCCGCGGCTGCCATCTGATCCAGGGTGCTGTCCATGCCATCCCAGGCGTCACGCAGCTCAACTTGGTCCGGCGCCGCGTGGCTCACTTCGGCCGCCACCGTGGAGCGCCACACCTCGTGGGCCGTATCGGGATCGACGATGACGCGCCGACTCAACGCAAAATAGACCCGTGAAGGCGGCGCGCCAGCGCGGGCGTTGGTGGCGTCGAGGTTCACTCGGATCTGGTGGCTCTCAGTGGGAGAAAAGAAGGGGTTGGGCGAATCCACTACCGCCGTCACCGCAAAGGTGTTGTCGCCGTTCCACAAGGGCTGCGTCGGGCTCACCTCGAGCAAAGAGAAGCTCCGGGTCGTGGCCGTCGACGTGTTGCCGGCGTAGTCCATGGCCGTCAGGGTGATGGTATGCGCCCCGTCGTCCAAATCCTCCTCGGGAACGAAGATGAAGGTGCCGTCAGCGCTGGCCCGCAGCGCCCCGATCACGTCCTGCCCTTCGCTGAAGGTCACCAGCGCGAAGGGTTCTGTGCTGCCTGCGAAGACGGGCCGCAAGCCTATGACGGTCGTCGCGGCCGCTGGCGCATCGAGCTGGGGTGGGTCGGGTGGCGTCGTGTCACAGCCCGGCGCAGCGCCATAGTGCCAATAACCAGGGCCCGCATAGGGATACGAGTCAACCACATCCAACTCGTTGCTGTCGACGCCGGCCACGAAGAGCGCGTTCGGACAGGCGTGTCCCCACCAATTGCCCTGCTGCGCATGCGAAAGCTCAGCCGCACCGTCGAGCACGTGCGCCCCTTGGGCGGCCTCGATGCTGTTCCACCACAGCGCGTTGGGCCACCCGTAGTCCCCGATGGACACGCCGACCCCCAGGGGATCTTGACCATCCCCCTGCATGGTGTTGGATTTGATGTGGTTGTCTTCGGCGATCCGCAACAAGAGGCCGCCAGCGCTGGCGCCGCCGACGATGGTGTTGTAGGCGATCAAAGACGCACTCACCGGCAAAATCTCGCCTGAGGTCATGCCGCTCAGCTCGATGCCCACTGCCGCATAGCCAAGGGTCACGGTGTTGTCACTGATCACCGTCCCCGTCGTCGGGTAGGACAAAGCCTGGATGCCGGTACCATAGTCGGCGCTGATGATCTCGTTGCCAAGAACCTGGGCGTCTTGGGTGGCCAAGACCGTGACCCCGTAGCGGTTGTCTGCCAGGACGTTGTTCATCACGACGGCGTCCGTGGCGCCATCGACCAAGATCCCCTGCCAGAAAGCCTCACCGGGCGCGCCAATGACGCAGTTGACGATCACCACTCCATCGAGCACCGCTTGGCCTTGGGCCGGTCCGGGTACCAGCACGCCCACGCCTGAGCCGTGATCCAGGCTGTCTTGCAAGATGCTGTGTCCGGCGCAGTCAAGCACCTGATCAGAGGCCACGATCATCACCGGGCCCACGATATCGCCACTCAGGGTGCACACATCGCCATCGCGAACGCCCACCTGAGCGCACGCGTCACTATGAGCGCCTGCGCTCCCAATGATGACGGGGGTGACGCTGCGTTGCAGCCACAGCAGGCGCCCCTCACCGGCCGCCACCGACCACGTCAGCTCGCCTGTCGCCGCCACGGCTTGGGCGCTGAGCTGCCCCTGCACCTCCTGGACGACCTCGCGCGCAGCATCGACGGGCAGGCCTGCCATGGTAAAGGTCACGTTCTTCCCCGCGGGCGAGTGGCCGTAAAAAGAAACACTGCCAGCGGACACCTGGAGGCGGCCCCAGGCAGCCTCGTTGGCCTGCACGCTGATTCCATGGGCGAGCCACTGTTGCGTATGGCCGCTGACGTCGGCAGGTGCCGGCAGCAACGCGTAGGTGTCGCCATCGCCGAGCTGTCCTTGTAGGGTGCGGCCATCATTGCGCTGTCCGGGCAGCCGAAACCAGCGCCCATGCCGCAGCTCGGCCAAGTAGAGCTCATCGGTCACGACCCCTGGGGGCAACGACAAGGCGTCGAGATCGAAGCGCAGCGTCGGTGCCACGGCGTCGGGCGCGACCTCGGGTCGCAGCGTCCAGGCAAAGAGCGCCCCCGGGGGCACAGCACCGGGCGCCACCACCGCAGCAAAGTCGGCTGCGATCACTTCCTCCCCGCGCCAGAGGCTTATGCTGGCACCGTAATCCGCAGGGTGGAGGCGCGCCGCCATGACGTCATCCTCGCCTTCGGGGGGGGGGCGCACGCCACGACGCCACACAGAGCCAGCCACGCAAAAGGAAGGACCTTGGTCTTCATCGTTCTACCTCGTCTTTGGGGGTGGGAGTGCTCGCCTGAATACGACCCTAGGAAGCGAGATTGCAAAAGTCAAGCGTTTTTTTTGGCGCGCCAGACGCAGGTGGCACACCCGCGACAAGGTGGTGCTATCCTTGTCTCACCCATGGGGCAGACTTAACCTTTCCAGGCGTATGCCACCCAGGCGCCGTCTTCAGAGACATAGGCCGGGGGCACTGCTCATGGCGCGCCGCCCTCCCGCACATCCTGCGCCCGGGCTACGGCGACCAGGGCGAAGTTGCGCTCCCGCCCCTGCGCGTGGTCCCGGGTGTGGGAGTAGAAGGTGCCGTAGCCCGGGCGATCGGGATCGCTCAAGCCGGCGCAGGCCGTGCAGCGCCGGTCGGCGTCGATGCGGCCCACGCCGAGCGTGGCGGCGATCTCCATGGCCAGGCGCTGATGATCCACGGCGAAGGCGCCGCGGCGCGGGCCGTGGCGGACTCGCCCTGGCAGCACCGCCGGGCTGTAGCGCTGGCCCAGCTCGGCGTGGCGCCGCTGTTCCCGCGGCGTGGTGAGGCGGTAACCGTGGCAGCACGCCTGGATGGCCCCGCCGAGCCAGAGGGAGAGTTGCGCCGGCGCCGTGTCGAAGTGCGCCACCCCGTGGTGGAGCACCGTGGGCGAGCCGTCTTCGCGCCACAGGCAGTCCAGGCCCAGGTGCATGACCAGCGCCTGGCGACCATCGCTCAAAACGCCGATGGCGCAGTCGCCGTTGGCGATGAGCACGCCGCGGCGCGGGCGGTCGAGGAGGAAGGCCTCGGCGTCGAAGGGGGTGAGCTGGAGCACCGTGTCACCCGGCACCAGAGGCGTGAGATCCGCGGGATAGGCGATGCGGTTGGTGAACTCGGCCTTGAGGTAGACGAGCTGATCCAACTCCAAGGCCGCGGCGGCAGCGCGCAGGCGCTGGGGCGCCGTGGGGTGGCGCAGCGAGGCGTCGCCGAAGTCCGTGCCCCGGTGGTAGAAGCACAGGTGGTCGAGGATGATCTGCGGCCGCGGCCAGGGGGCCGCGGCGACGCTGCGTTCGTTGCTGTGGTCAAGCATGGCGGGTCGCGTTAGAGTCTTCGTACAACGGCGGCCGCGCCGTCGTGCGATCCATCCCTAACGACATTGGTCGCCTTTGGCTATGGTGGGTGGCGTGACGCCGTCGCCTGAGCGCGCCTTTTCCAAAGGGCGAGCATTGACATAGGATGAGGCCCTCGACCTGGGTGCGGAGGAGAACGATGCAGGTGCAAAACAAAGCGCAGAGGCGACGAAGGTTAGCGCATGGGGCCGTGGGGGTCGCCGTGATCATGGTGGGCTTGCTCTCCGGTGGCGCCACCGCGGGCGCCGCGCCGACTTTCTGCGACGTCGACCAGAACTGTGCCGCCGGTGAGCTGTGCGTGCGCAACGCGTGCTTGGCCCCGGAGTGCCTCGCGGCCGACACCTGCGCCAAGGGCGAGCTGTGCTTGGCCTATCGCTGCCAGCGGCCGAGCTGCCGTGGCGCCCAAGACTGCAGCGGCGAGATGCGCTGCTTGGACGGGGTGTGCCAGCCGCCCTTGGCGGAGATCGTCGGTGCCGACCGGCGCGAGATGGTCTTGGTGCGCGGCGGCGCCTTCCTGATGGGCTCCAGCGCCGAGACGGCCGTCAGCGACGAGAAGCCGGCCCACTGGGTGGAGCTGGACGCTTTTTGGCTCGACCGCTACGAGGTGCGCGTCGCCGACTTCATGCGCTGTGTCGACGCCGGCGCCTGCGCCCTGACGGGGCTCTTGACCGCCGCTGAGGAGCCGCGCTGCAATTACGGCAGCGCCGATGGCGCCGGGCGCCCCATGAACTGCGTCGCCTGGGATGGCGCGGCGACCTACTGCGCCTGGGCGGGCAAGCGCTTGCCCACCGAAGCGGAGTGGGAACGGGCCGCCGGCGGTGGCCAGGGCTACACTTATGTGTGGGGCAACGCGCCGCCTCATTGCGACCGGGTCTGTCGCAAAGACAAAGACGACGGCTGCGGCAGCGGCCGCACCTGCCTCTCCGGCGAGAAAACGGGCGATGTCTCGCCCGTTGGGGCCTACGACATGGGGGGCAACGTCGGCGAGTGGGTCGCCGACTGGTACGACGCCACCTATTACCGCTCGGCACCGCGGCTGCGGCCGCGAGGTCCAGAGACGGGCGAGCGCAAGGTGGTGCGCGGTGGCGATTTCACCAACCTCTACGATCCCTTCCGCCTGGTGACCCGCAACCGCCTGATCCCGACCTATCGCAGCGTCACCGTTGGCTTTCGCTGCGCCCGTGACCTCTGAGCCGACCCAGGAAGCGCCCATGTTACCGACAGCCTTGGTGCGGGTCCGCGACGACGGTCAACGCCTGCGCCCGTCTTACGTGCGCACCCAGAGCCGCCCGAGCTTGGAGGTGGCCGCCGAGCTCATCGCCTGCTTCACCGAGCATCTGGGCCGCACCCAAGGGGAACTCAAGGAGGCCCTGCGCGTCCTCGAGGGCAGTCGCCCCTCCTTCCGCTTGGCCCGGGGGCTGGTGCACTTGCTCTTGGCCCGCATGGAGGCCGAGATGGTGTGCCCCGTCGATCCCGTACAGGTGCGCGAGCGGGTCTTCAGCGAGGCGGCGGCGCGACGGGTCGCCGCGGTGCGGGTGGGCGAGGGCTGGCGCGAGGAGGCCCTGGCAGCGGTGGCGGCCGAGATGGCGGCGACGCCAGAGGCCATCGAGGCCTGGCTCTATGCCGATCTGCGGGACGCCCAAGAAGTGCGCCACTTCGAGGCCATCACCCCCGAGGCGCTCCTGCAGCGCTACAACGTGGCCCTGGCCCAGAGCGTGCTGGCCCGCGCCAAGTCGCTGCATATCGTGGTGCAGGGCGGGGCCATCGCGCCGGGGGAGCTGCGGGCGCTCTTCCGGGGGATGAAGTTCCACGGGCTCCTGCACCAGGTCGAACGTCGCCCTGGCGCCGCGCCAGACAGCGTCGCCTACGCCATCACCGTCGATGGGCCGCTGGCCTTGCTGAGCCAAGGCCAGAAGTACTCCAAGTCGATGGCCTCCTTTCTCCCGACCCTGCTGCGCTGTCCCGGGTGGACGGCCGTGGCGGAGCTCGCCTGGGGTCCGAGCAAGAGCCGACGCACCTTCGAGATCGAGGCCGGGGAGCTGCCCTGGCCGGGGGCGGGGCGCTTCGATCCCGGGGAGAGCGAGATCCACCGCCTCTTCGTCGATCGTTTCGCGGCGGCGCAAGACGAATGGGAGCTCACGCAGGAAGACCTGTGGCTGCCCCTGGGCGCCCAAGGCCTGTGGATCCCAGACTACAAAATCCGCCATCGCAGCAGTGGGCGCGAGGCTTATCTCGAGATATTGGGTTATTGGCGCGCCGACTACCTGCAGCGGCGGCTGGAGCTCTTGGCTCGCAGCGGGCCACCCAACCTGGTGCTCGCCGTGAGTGAGGCCATGCGGGTGGACAAGCACAAGCTGGCGGCGCTCTCGGTGCCGGTGATTTTCTTCAAACGCGTCTTGCGTGCCAAGGAAGTGCTGGCCACCTTGGAGGAGGTCGCCCGGGTGCCGCTGGTGGCGCCGGGCTGAGTGGTGGCGCCGTGGCGCCCGAGGAGGAGAGACATGGGAGCGGTGGTGGAAGTGGGGCAGGCGGCGCCAGAATTTGCGTTGCCCGACAGCGATGGCGGCGAGACGCGGCTGACGGCGCTGCGCGGCCAGTGGGTGGTCTTGTATTTTTACCCCAAGGACAACACCTCGGGGTGCACCACCGAGGCCTGTGATTTTCGCGATAACATGTCCCAGCTCGCCAGCTTGGGGGTGCGGGTGGTCGGGGTGAGCCGCGATAGCCTGGTGAGTCACGAGCGTTTCATCGCCAAGTACGCGCTGAACTTCGTGCTGTTGAGCGACCCTGACGGCGCGGTCCACGACCTTTATGGCGCCTGGGGCGAGAAGAAGCTCTACGGCAAGGTGTCGCAGGGGGTGATTCGCTCGACCTTCTTGATCGACCCCGCGGGGCAGGTGCGGCGCCTGTGGCGCAACGTCAAGGTCAAAGGGCACGTGGCGGCGGTGCTCGCCGCGTTGGAGGCGGCGCGAGCCGAGGGCTGAGCGGGAGAGCAGTCGCGGGCTGAAGTGGCGCTTCGGTGCCGCTTGAACGCCGGCGCGACCTGCGCCAGAGTGCGCCGCCGGGGCGTCGCCCTGACGCCGTCCGTGGCCCTCACCCCCCAGCGAGCCAAGCGTCGCCATGCAGACCACTGCGGCCCTCGTCTTTGTGCTGACCTACGTGTTGATCTCGACGCGGCGCCTGCGGCTGCTGCCCATCGGGAGACCGGCTGGGGCGCTCACCGGCGCGGTGCTGATGGTGGTCCTGGGCGTGCTGAGCCCTGAGGCGGCGTGGAGCGCCATCGACGGCGACACCATCATCCTCCTGTTCAGCCTCATGGTGCTGACGGGCTACCTGGCGGGCGATGGCCTCTTCGCTTGGGTTTCGGCGCTGGTGCTGCGGCGCTGCCAGAGCCCCCACGCCCTGCTCCTGCTCCTCTCCGGGGCCAGCGCCGGGCTGAGCGCGCTGTGGATGAACGACACGGTGTGCCTCTTTCTGACGCCCGTGGTGGTGGCGATCTGCCGTCAGCGCGGCCTGCCGCTGGCGCCCTACCTCATCGCCTTGGCGACCTCGGCCAACGTGGGATCGGCGGCGACTCTGGTGGGGAACCCCCAGAACATGCTCATCGGCACCATGAGCGGGATCTCTTTCGCCCGCTTTCTGTGGCTCTCCTTGCCGGCGGCGGTGGTGGGGTTCGTCATCAACTACGGCTTCCTGGTCCTCTACTATGGGCGGCGCCTGCGCCAGCAGGCCAGCGCCGCGGCGGCCGCGGCCGAGCCGAGCACCCCCATCGGGCCCTACCTCCGCCTCGATCTCGTCATTGTCCTGGCGATCCTGGTGGGCTACTTCGCCGGCATCCACCTCGGCCTGACCACCCTCAGCGGGGTCCTGGTGCGCCTGCTGGCCGAGCGCCGCGATCCCCAGGCGGTCTTCAACCGGGTCGACTGGACCCTACTCCTCTTCTTCTCTGGCCTCTTCATCGTCGTGGCCGGCCTGGTCGCCGTGGGCTGGGTCGACGTCCTATGGGGCGCCGCCGGTCACTGGGTCCACACCCGCGACGGCGCGGGCTTTGCGACCTTCTCGGCCTTCATGGTCGCCGGATCCAACCTGGTCTCCAACGTGCCCATGGTCCTGGTCAGCGGCCCCCACCTGGCCGCGATCGACGCCAGCGAGCTGACCTGGGCCCTCATGGGGTGGACCACCACCGCCGCGGGCAACCTCACCCTCATTGGCTCCGTGGCCAACATCATCGTCGCCGAAAGTGCGCGGGAACACTACGACCTGGGCTACTTCGAATATTTGCGTTTTGGTCTGGTGGCCACGCCCGTGGTGGTGGCGGGCGGGGTCGTGGCCCTCATGCTGGTGCACTGGATCTGAGGGGAGCGGCGCTGACTTGCCGCTCTTTCCGTGGGCGCGCGCCCCGCCGGTCCGCGTCCCCCCATGAGGCATCCCCCGCCGGCCCGCGTCCC
>CAYVQF010000061.1:0-32904 GCA_964454015.1 uncultured Myxococcales bacterium | reverse complement strand
ACAATAATTCACAACGAGCAAGCCCCATGCCGGCTTTGGTCGTGGATTGTGGTCCTTTGACTCTTGGTGGCACCAACCAGGTGGCAGTGTATTCTAGCGGGTTGTCTGGGAAATGTAAGGGTCCGGCACTGTGGGCGACGCGCCGGGCGCAGAGGGGCCAAGGGCCCCGAAGCCAACAGCACCCCTCGGAGCGCCCAACCTTGTCAGGCCCTTTACCCAGGGCGTAGACTCGCCCCAAGTGATCGACCTCTCGTTGGCACTGCGCGTCGTGCAAAGGAGCTTCTCATGAGAGCTGGGTTCTGGATCCTCTTCGTCGCCTTGTCTGTAATCGGTTGCAAGGGAGGGGAGACACCACCCGAAGCGCAAAGCCCCACGGCGCCTAAGGAAGCGCCTGCCCAGCCAGCGGAGCAGCCCGAGCAGGACCCCGGCGCGACTGCTGGCCAAGCCGCCAACGACGAGGCGGCGGCTCACGGGGCAGACGCTCCCGCCGAGGCGCCGCCGACAGCTCGAGAAGAGCCCAAGCCAGCGGCGCCGGAGATCCCCCTCTGTGATCCCGCCTGGGGAGCCGCCGCCGAACGATGCGGCACCTTGGCTGGCGCCGAGCTCGCACCTGTCCAGCCCTTGCTGGACGGCCGGCTGCATCTCAACCCCTTGCCGGGCGCCATCAAGGTCCCCAAAGCGCGCAGCATCATGGGCGCCGATGAGGCCGACACCGACGAGACCCGCCTCTTCCTCGAGAAGGGCCAAGAGAAGTTCGTCATCATGGCCTACGAGCCCTACAACCTCTGGGGCGAAGACTTCACCCAGGCCATCCACGGGATTTTCGCTCCTCCAGAGGGTGAAAAGCACACCGTGTGCCGCGTCCCCTTGGACACCGCCGACGACACGGTGCAGCGCTTCGCCGTCACCCCCCTGAAGCTCAACCTCTCAGGCGAGGCCGTGCTGGTCTTGCGCCTCTTCGTCGGTCACCCCGATGGCTCGATGCAGCGGGTGGACTTCTTCGTCAACCCCCAGCTCGCCCAGGAAGAGGCGGGCTGCATCAGCCTGGCGCGGCGGATCGCGTCGTCCCTCAGCTTGGGCCCCAAGCGCCTCGACAAATCGGCACGCCAGGCCGTGGTCACGGGCACCACCATCGCGCTGCCAGCGGAGTGGGTCATCAGCCTGCAGAAGGGACCCGATTTCGAGGTCCACCAGATCAAGCGTTTCGTCCCCTTGGGCATGCCCCAGCCCCTCTTGGCGGTGTACAAGGGCCGCCACCCGCGCCGGATCGACACCGAGGGGGACGTCCGCCGCGTCCCGGTCACCCTTGGCGGACAGGAGACCGAGTGGATTCTGCGCGAGCAGCCCGCCGCAGAAGACCGCAGCGCCTGGCACAGCGGCGACGTCGTCTATTTCACGGACCATGGTCTCGCGACCCACCTCTTCTATGGTACGCCACCCGCCTACCTCAGCGAAGTCCAGGCGATGCTCGCCCATTTCGATTGAGCTCTCGTGAAGGGGAGGCGCATCCCACGTCGTTGTGCTGTGTAGGTGGCTCCAATGCACAACTCACCAAGGCCAAGGCACAGTCATCCCCCAGCGCGCGCCGGGCAAAGGCGCCGTCGTAGAAGCTCCTGGTCAGGTGGCTGCGTTTGAGGGTGCCCGCCCGCAACGCCGCGCTCCATTGCGAGAGCCGTGACGACACTTCTTTGCCATCGTGGGAAACCAGGGCCAAGGCGGCGCCATCGCTCATGGCCCCGACGGCACAGACGTCCCTAGCCGACACCAGCCCATACTGGATATCTGCTGGCCGCAAGCCATCGTCGACAAAGACCGTCTCGTTGGCGAAGACTCCCTTGCCTGGCTTGCCCAAGGTGGACCACTCTGAGTTTCCCCCACCATCATCCCCCAGGCGCATCTTCTCCAGCACCAGCGCGCCGTCTCCGACCTTGAGCCAGAGCAGCTTCTTCCGCCCTCGAACGGCGAGCAACAGGGTACAACGAAGATCCCTGACGGGGCGGCGATGCGCCTGAGCCAGATCCACCAAGGTGCCCTGGGCGTGATTGACCAGCAAGTGCGCAGTGTCCCGCCCGCGCTCCTCGTCCACACCGTCCTCGTCCAAGACGGCGGCCAAGTGCCTGTGCAGCGTCTTCAGCAAGCGCGACAAGGCAACCACCACAGCGCGGGCCCCCCAGTCTGACACCGCCGCAGAGCCAGCCCCATCGGCCACGATAACGAAGGGGAAGGGGGAAATGCCGCTCGCGGCGGCATCCTGGCAGGGGATCGCCGGCTCGGCGTCGCAATGTCGCAGCCCAGCGATAATCTCGTGTTGAGACAGCCACGTCGCCGAGGGAAGGCAGAAAGCGCGCCCCGGCATCCCATCCAACAGCCTCTCTTCTGGCGTTTTGGCCTCAGGCTCGCAGGTCTCGAGTGCGGCAGGCGGCGGCACTTTCTCTGTCAACGGGTACATCGAAGTCATGGGAACCCTCCCTGCAAAATTTGGTAAACAATGGCAGTCCATGGCGCCTAGGTAGATTGGGCACGACCGCTGCCGCGATAGGTGCGTGATTTCGGCGCCGTCGGCTCCATGGCCACTTCGTGGTAGCCTTTGTCGATTTCCTTGCGGTATTGCTCAATGGCATTGATCCACTCAGCAAGAGTCGCCCGCTTCCTTGGGTCATGGGCTCCCTCAACAAGGGTGCGGATGAATAACGCTTTGAGCCGGTAAGGCATGTGGCTCCAGATGTTGTACCAGCGCCCCGCGGGGATGCCGCTGTTGCCCACACCATAGGGAAATGATGCACGCCGCAGGTTCTCCGCCCGCTCCCCTCCCCCCTGCACGTCATAGGGATGACGCCCGAGCATCAGGGCCATGAACAACACGATGGCAATGGAGAAGGCTTCACTCTCCTGGGTCCGCACCACCAGAGAGAAGTCCTGGCCATGATGCTCTTCTGGGGTCATGTCCGGGAAGCCAACGGGACAGGTGTAGACCCACTCCCCCAACTCCACTTGAAAGCTGTCGCAATCGATGAGGCTGATCTCCTCGCTGCTGGGATCGCAGAGGATGTTCCTGAGGTTACAATCCCCGAGCATCACGCCACCGTCATGGAGCTCCCTGATGGTGCGCAATAAGTTGAGCAAATAGCCCGTCACCCGGCGCCGATCGAGTCCCGGAAAGTGCCTCTCATAAAGCATCGCATGCGCCAGCTTGGCCATGGGCACACCTTGGCGGCGGTACATGGCATAACCTATCCAGCGACGGTAGGCATCGTAAACTGGGATCAGTGGCCAAGCGAGTCGGCCATTGTTCCGATGATGCTGTTGCTCACACATCATCAGGACTTTATCTTGCAAAAGCTCCCCGCGCTTTTCCAGCACCTGGGCGTGGTAGATCTTGACGAGAAGATCCGCCCGCTCCAAGAGTGGATAGATCGCACCCTCGCCACCCGTGGCATACAAAGACCCCAGGTAACGACACTTACCCTCGCGACTGTACACCGTGTTCATGGCCTCATTAGCACTTGAGGCTGCTAAGGCGGATCGGCGGCGTCGTTCTGGTGCGTAATAAAACATCACAGTTCCTCCTACTCGACACGCTAAATCGTGGCCCAACTGTCGACTGGCGGCAGGTGAATCTGTCCACACACCGAGGTCGAAGCCGAGACCCGGCTCATGCTCACCGAAAGCCACTCGAAAAACGCTGCAAAGTTAAGGCCTTTGAGCTTCAATGCCGGCCTGGTGCTGGCAGCCGACAGCCGGCTCAAGTTCGCATACTCAACCCCAACCATGAGAGAGACCAAGCGTCGCTCCGCACTGAGCGTCCGGGCAGCTTCAGCGCTCGCAGTCCATTGGTAGCCATCGGTGGGCGCGCCATCGCTGATGACCACTAACCAAGGCTGGTAGTAGGGCACACCGCAGCGCTTGTACTCGGCTTTGCGTTCCTCGAGCCGCTGCAAGGCGAGCTTGATCCCGCCCCCCAGAGGCGTATCACCCCGCGCCGGAAACCGCGGACATTCCTCGACTTGTGCCGCCGTCGTGAAGGGCAAGACCTCTGTCACCACACCACCGACGGTGATGATGCTGAGCTCCACCGAAAACGACGCAATCTCATCGGATTGCAGCGCCGCTACGAACGCCACAAGACCCTCGTTGAGCTGGTGGATGGGCGGCCTGCCTTCACCCCAATTGCCCGACATCGAGGCGGAGGTGTCGAGCACCAACATGCAGGCGCAGCGCGGTGAGGGGTTGTTGATCAGGTCATCTGCGGGCAGATCAACGCCATCATCCCAAGGCTCGACCACTTCAGCCTGCGCAGAGACAGCGCCGCCCAGAAGGTTGGACACGGCCGGGACCCGCGCCGACAATAAGTCCAGATAATTGCGAGCTGACTCCCTACTCGGTCGATTCGGGCTAGGAAAAACTGATCGACGCATTCTTTTCTCCTGAGGGTGCGGTGTGTCACAACACCAGTTGAGGAATCCCACTCGCCATGGCCCTTGACCACGCGCCAGAGCGTCCTGAAGACGAAACGATAAAGGGAGCCCGCCCGTGACAAGCATCCACGATATTCGTTCACTGCACGGCTCTCGCCATCCCTCTGGGCCTCTCGCCGCGCACACCAAGACCCACAGCCACGACGGCCTCCGCTCCAAGGGCAGACGCCATCGCCACGGTCAAGCCTTCGCTTAGCCGCCACCTAGTCAGGGCATAACGCAACGTAAACTCAGCCAACGACCACACGGCGGACGGCGCGGTCAACTATCTCGCTCCAACGACATCAGGCGCGACGAGCATCTCACGGACAACGGCGTCGGCATCACGGCGAAGCCGGGGGATGCAGCGCCAGCAGTCGCCGCCACACCTGGGACCCATGCACCGTCTGTCATCCTTGAGAGCTCAGACGCCTAGCACTCTTGAGCGCCATCAACCTCCCTTGGCCCACCACTACGCTGATCCCGCGCCATCGCCTGCGCTCTCCCACCTCTCACTGCCGCGTGCGCGCCGCCAGCAACTCGGCCCACCACTCCCGCTTGAGAAACGCCTCGTCTGGAAACGTAAGCATCTGCGCAAAACGCCGCGGCGACACGGTGAGACACATGATCTGTGGCGGCAAATAGCGCCGCATGGCGATGTCCGTGCCTCCCAAGATGGCGTGGTCCTCGGGATCATTGCGCAGATCGCGCCAGAGCAGTCCACAGCCCGAGGAGAACGGCGCCACCACGTCATAGGCGGCAGCAGACCAATAGGAGGCCAGGGTCATCAGCGCCGAGAGCCGATCTGGGTCGGCAAAGAAGGTCACCGAACAGACCTTGTCCCACGCTTCCAGCCGCAACGGACCCAAGAGGACCTGATCCGTCGCCGGCTCCACCGGTCTGGCGCGGTCCAGGAAGGCCTGGGCCAGCGCCGGGGTCGCCTTCAACCCCTCGCCCATGGGCGCGCCCTTGGCACCGTCGGTGAGGAAGTTGGCCATCCACGGCGGGTAGGGGCCCCCCAACCCCAAGGCGCGCTGCAGGCCGGGGCAGCCATGCGTCGGGGTCCCAAACGCTTCGTCAGCGCGCTCCACCACCACGGTCTCGCCTTTGACCCAGCGACCGTAGTAGGCAAAACAACAAGCCCGCCCTTTGACTGAAACCAGCGGCGCAAAGGCATCGCCCGCCGCGCAATCGTAGAGGGCCACCACAGGGGTCTCCAAATGCAGCGCTTGGATCAGCCGCTCGAATTGGCTCAATGTCGGTTGCTTCATCGCGTCCACGCTCTCTCCCTCCAGTAGAGACGCGCCACCGCCCTCCTCGCAACAGCTTGCAGGTCAATGGCCCAACCATCGCTCCGCAGAGCCTAGTGGCAGCCCGGGCGCGTGACAACACCCGACGAGCGACGCAACCCTCCTCTCAGCGACGCCAAGGCCGTAAAGAGGGACGGGAAGAAGGGCGCCAAGAAGGACGCCAAGAAGGACGCCACGCACTCCTGGAGCAGGCGCGCCAGGTGCTCGCCCCTGAGGACTACGCCAAACTGGCTGCGCTCGAAGTAGCTGAGAACGACGATCACGACGGCGTGACCAGCGAGTGATGGGCACCGCAGCAGCGCCAGCGGCAGGCGAATGAGGGTGAAGCAGGCCAGCGACTATAGAGCTCACGCCTCAGCCCCCTGGCAGGGGTGGGTCAACGCGGTCGGCAGCGCTCACCACCCACTCCGTGGATGGAAATGGGGACTTATCCCGCGCTTCGTCTTGCATGCATGGCAAAGGACAGGCGCTGGCACGAAATAACGGGCATTGCGCTTGATGGGTGCGAAAGGGCCCGCTACGATTTAGCTTACTTTCACCGGGATTGGGGGCTGGCCGGATGGGGACGAGAAACGAAAAGGCGTGGCCAAGGGATCTTGCCGCAGGTCCCAAGGGCAACGGCCGAAAGGAAGTCTGAGACCATTGCTGCGTTCCCCCTCCATCCCGATACGGCACCCGACGAGGGCGGCGTCATGTTGACCAGCCTCAATGGTCGGACGCAAGAGGCTACCCAGCTACTTCGCCGCCCGCCACCGCTCCGCCACGGCCGCCCAATCCACCACCTGCCAGAAGGCATCGATGTAGCTCCCACGCCGGTTCTGGTAGGCCAAATAATACGCATGCTCCCACACGTCCAGGCCCAGAATCGGGGTCCCGCGCCGCTCGACCACATCCATCAGCGGGTTGTCCTGGTTGGCGGTAGAGCTGACGAAGAGCTTCCCTTGGGCGTCCACGCTCAGCCAGGCCCAACCACTGCCAAAGCGGGTCGCCGCCGCCTGGTTGAACTCCTTTTGGAAGTCCGCAAAGGAACCAAAGTCCTTCTCAATCGCTTTCGCCAAATCCCCCTGCGGCACGCCGCCACCTTTGGGCGACATGATCTGCCAGAAGAGGCTGTGGTTCCAGTGACCACCTCCGTTGTTGCGCAGCGCCACGGGTAAGGTGCTCATCTTCGCAAAGAGCGCCTCCAGCGGCTGGCCATCGTGAGGCGTGCCCTGCAGCGCCTTCACCATGTTATCGAAATAAGCCCGGTGGTGGCGGCTGTAGTGAATCTCCATGGTCTGAGCGTCGATGTGCGGCGCCAGGGCATCGAAGGCATAAGGCAAGGCCGGAAAGGTGTAAGCGCCACTCGCTTCTTCGGCGTGCGCCGCAAATGCCGGCACCACCATGATCACCACGGCGACCACCACACTCAGGATCCCCAAACGATGCTTTGACATGACTCGACTCGCTGGCTGCCCATCCCACACCGGCGCGTCGCCGTGCGGGATGAAGTGAATTGACCATGCGCCTCACGACGCCCTCCTCCATTACGCGCGACCGTTAGTGTTGGTTTGCCCAGGTGGCCATTTTTATGGCCTTGCGCTAAAGAGAAGGCCTCGACGTCGTCCCTGGCGCCGGCGCCGGCCCTGCACGGCGCCCCAAGACGCGCTGCCCAGAGGAGGCTCCTCCGTGCACCCTAAAAGATCACTGCCGCCCGCGCCCTGCCCACCCTGTCGCCCCACGCCTCCCCTGCCCGGCGCCATCGCCACCCTCGTCTGCCTCATCTTCGGCCTAGGCGCATGCCACCAGGCCGCCGCGCCAACGCCGGCCTTCGTCGACCTCGGGCGTGACTACGCCGACGCGGGCGACCACCTCGCCCAGATCGCCGTCCTCGAGCGGCGCTTGGCGCGGCTGGCCCCCGACGACCCCGATCTTCCTGCCGCCCTCGAGAGCCTCGCCCTGGCCTGCGTCGAAGCCGCCGACGTCAACCTGGGCGGCGACACCGACACCTACACCCTGCGCCGCGCCGCCATCGACCACTTCCAGCGCCTGAGGCGCGACTTCCCTGCCTACGAAGGTAGCCCCGCGGCGCTGCTCATGGCGGCCTACGAGGCCCAAAGCCTGCACGAAGCCGCCGAGAGAGACGCCCTCTTGACCGACCTGGTCAGCCACTATCCCGGCAGCGACCCTGCCCTCGACGCCTTGGTGCTGCTGGGACTTGCCGCAATTGAGGCCAAGGACTTCGCCGCTGCACACACCTGGCTGAGCCAGCTCCGCCGCGCCGATCCCAGCGGCGAGCGCGGTCGCTATGCCAGCTTTCTCAGCGCCTGGGTGCATTTCTCTCAAGAGGACTACGCCGCGGCGTGCGCGACCCTGGGGGAGTCACTCCACGGGCCAGCACCCGACCCAGATCTGCGCCACCAAATCCTCGCGCTTCTCCCCCGGGCCTGCGCTGCCACCGAGATGAGCGGCAGCGCCATGGCGGCGGAGCTCGCCCGCTTCGGGCTGGACGGCGAGGTCTATCGCCGGGTGCTGGCGGACTTGGCGACGCACCTGGAGGCCCTGGGCAAGACGGCAGAGCGGGCTGAGGTGCAGGCCATTTTGGCACCACTCTGAGCGCCGCCCGCACGCCCACTCGGGGGTGGATCACCCAAACGAGTCGTGCGTTGAAAGAGGACTTTTACCGGCGAAAGCCCGGTCGTTGCCAAAGTGTGCCGAAGTTTCGACCGTGATCGGTTGCGCGGCCGGTGACTTTGCGGAGCCTCGCGTGGTAGGCTCTCCCCTGAGGCGGCTGCACGGCAGAGGCCCACGGCGCGCGGGTCGGTGTGACCCACGGGCGGTCAGGCGACATGGATTCCCGCTGGCGGGACGAGACAAGGGGAAGTGGCATGAGCAGAACGAAATCCATCCTCGACAAGCTTGGAATCAAAGAGGTCAACCTGGGTGCCTGTTGGGGCGCCGAGGGGTGGATCGACTCGGGCGGTGAGAAGCTGCATTCGTACAACCCCGCCACGGGTGAGCTGTTGGGGACGGTCATTCAGGCCGACGAGAAGGCCTATGACGCGGTGATGGCCAAGGCCGAGCAGGCCTTCGCGAAGTGGCGCATGACGCCGGCGCCCGTGCGCGGCGAGGTGGTGCGCCAGCTCGGTGAAGCCCTGCGGGCTTACAAAGAGCCGCTGGGCGAGCTGGTCACCCTGGAGATGGGGAAGATCCGTCAAGAGGGCTTGGGCGAGGTGCAGGAGATGATCGACATCTGCGACTTCGCCGTCGGGCTCTCGCGCCAGCTCTATGGCTTCACCATGCACTCCGAGCGGCCCATGCACCGCATGTACGAGCAGTGGCACCCGCTGGGCATCGTCGGGGTGATCTCGGCCTTCAACTTCCCCGTCGCCGTGTGGGCGTGGAACGCGGCCCTGGCGGCGGTCTGCGGCGACCCCACCGTGTGGAAACCCGCCTCGAGCACGCCCCTGTGCGGCGTCGCCGTGCAGCACATCTGCAACCGGGTGATGCAGGCCCACGACCTCGACGGTCTCTTCAACCTCATCATCGGTCCCGGCCGCAGCATCGGCGAGCGCCTGGTCAGTGATCCGCGGGTCCCCTTGGTCTCTTTCACGGGATCCACGCGCATGGGCAAGCGCGTCTCCGAGGTGGTTGCCAAGCGGCTCGGCAGCACCATCCTCGAGCTGGGCGGCAACAACGCCATCATCGCGACGGCCAACGCCGACATGAAGATGCTGGTCCCGGCCATCGCCTTCGGCGCCGTGGGCACCGCCGGCCAGCGCTGCACCAGCACCCGCCGCATCCTGATGCAGAAGGGCATCGCCGACGATCTGTGCCAGCGCCTGGTCAACGCCTACAAGCAAGTGCGCATTGGCAATCCCTTGGAGGAAGGCACCCTCATGGGGCCGCTGCACACGGAGGACGCGGTCAAAGATTGGGCCGCCGCCATCGAGCAGGCCAAGGCCCAAGGCGGCGAAGTGATTTATGGTGGCAAGGCGCTGCCGGAGCTGGGCAAGTGCTTCGTCGAGCCCACCTTGATCCGCATGCCGCGCCAGTCGGAGATCGTCCAGCACGAGACCTTCGCTCCCATCCTCTATCTCCTCACCTATGAGACCCTAGACGAGGCCATCGCCCTGCACAACGAGGTACCCCAGGGGCTGTCGTCGTCGATCTTCACCACGGACATGCGCGAGGCCGAGACCTTCCTCTCCCACCGCGGATCGGATTGCGGCATCGCCAACGTCAACATCGGCACCTCAGGTGCCGAGATCGGTGGTGCCTTCGGCGGCGAGAAAGAGACCGGCGGCGGCCGCGAATCGGGCTCCGACGCCTGGCGGGCCTACATGCGGCGCCAGACCAACACCATCAACTGGTCCACCGAGCTGCCGCTGGCGCAAGGGATCAAGTTCGATCTCGACTAAGCGCCGCGCCGGGTCGCGCCGCCAGCGCCACCCCCGGTCGGCTCAGCCGCCGTTGGCGCTACCGTTGCCCAGCGCGCCGCTGCCGCCGCGCTGGCGCCAGCGCGGTCCGCTCGGCGTGTCCTCCAGGATGACGTCGCGCGCCTCGATGTGCTGCCGCAGGGCATCGGCCGTGGCCCAGTCCTGACAGCTTCGGGCCGCCTCGCGCTGAGCGACGAGGCGATCGATCTCTTCGTCGCGCGCATCCTCGTGGTCCGGGGCCACGGCCAAGACCGCGTCGACCTTCTCCAGGGTCTCCAAGAGGACCCGGGCGTCGCCGCTGCCGAGGGGGGTCTCGTTCATGCGGCGGTTCAAGCGGCGCACCAAGGCGAAGAGGGCCGCCGTGGCCGCGGCGACATTGAGATCGTCGAAGAGCGCCGCCGTGAAGCGCGCCTCGAAGTCCGCCCGCAGGCGCAGGATCTCTTCGTGGGCCTCACCTGGACCCTGGAGGTGGCGCAGCTTGCGCACACACTCGTCGAGCCGCGCCATGGCCCCCACGGTGGCGTCCAAGGCCTCGTAGGAGAAGTGCAGCGGCTGGCGGTAATGCTGCCCCAAGAGGAGCATCCTGATGTGGCGCCCTTGGTAGCCGCGCTCCAGCAAATCGCGCACGCTGACGGCAGTGCCCGCCGAGCGCGACATCTTGCGCCCCTCCACCATGACCAGGCCGCTGTGCACCCAGTAGTTGGCTGGGCGCTTGCCCGTCGCCGCCTGGCAGATGGCGATCTCGTTCTCATGATGGGGAAAAATCAGGTCCACGCCGCCGACATGGATGTCCACCTCGCCGAGGACCTCCATGGACATGGCGGCGCACTCCACGTGCCAGCCCGGACGCACGTTGCCCCAGGGGGTCTTGTAGGAGAGGCCCTTCTTGATCTCCCCCAAGGTCGAGCGCTTCAACAGGGTGAAGTCCCGCGGGTCTTCCTTGGCGTAGCTGTCGAGATCGACCGTGGCGCCGAGGTGGATCTTGTTCAAGTCGATGCCGGACAAGCGCCCATAGGGCGCAAACTTACCGATATCGAAGTAGACCGACTTGTGCTTCTCGTAGGCGTGTCCGCTCTCCAGGAGGCGCCCCGTGAGCTGAGTCATGGCGTCGGTGTAGGCCGAAGCACGGGGGTAGCACTCGGCCGGCTTGACCCGCAGGGTGGCCAAGTCGGCCAAGAAATCCGCCTCGACCTGCGCCGTGAGGGTCTCCAAGGGGAGCGCCGCTGCCTCGGCCGCTTGGATGGTGCGGTCGTCGATGTCGGTGATGTTGACCACGTGGCGCACGGGCCAGCCAGCCAGCTCCACCGTGCGCCGCACCAAGTCGGCGACGACGATGCGGCGATAAAAGCCCAGGTGCGGCAGGGCGTGCACCGTGGGGCCGCAGGTGTACATGGTCACCCGGTCGGCCTGCCGCGGCTGAAAGACTTCGTCGCGGCGCGTATAGGTGTTGACCAAGTGCAGCTTGGGGGCGCTGGGCTCCTCCACCACGGGCACCTGAAAGAGCGCCGTGCTCAAATAACGCTCGCCGCCGTCGGGGAGCACGACCACGATGGTCCCGCTCGTCAGGGTGCGGGCCAGCTCGCAGGCCACGGCCGCCGCCGCGCCGGAGCTCATCCCCACCAGCAGCCCCTCCTCCCGGGCGAGGCGTCGGGCCATCTCGTAGGCCGCATCGTCGTCGACGTTGGGCTTGTCGCTGAGGAGGCTGCGGTCGTAGATGCCCGGGGTGTAGGACTCTTTGAGGTTCTTCAGCCCTTGGATGCGGTGCCCCAGGTGCGGCTCGACGCCGATGATGCGGATCTCCGGCTGCAGCTCCCGCAGCCGCATGGCGTTACCCATGACCGTGCCCGTGGTGCCCATGGTGGCGACGAAGTGGGTGATCTGCCCCGCCGTCTGGCGCCAGATCTCTTCGGCCGTGCCCTGGTAGTGGGCCAGGAGGTTGGCCGGGTGGTTGTATTGGTCCGTCAGGTAGAAGCGATCGCCTTCGCTGGCCCCCATCTCGTAGGCCAGCTCGATGGCGCCGTCCGTGCCGAGGTCGCCTGGGGTGAGGAGGATCTCGGCGCCGTAGGCCGAGAGGATCTTGCGGCGCTCGATACTGACGTTGTCGGCCATCACCAGGGTGCAGCGGTAGCCTTTGATGGCGGCCACCATGGCGAGGCCGATGCCCGTGTTGCCGCTGGTCGCCTCGAGGATACTCATCCCCGGGCGCAGCTCGCCCGCGGCCTCGGCGTACTCGATCATGGAGAGGGCGATGCGGTCTTTGACCGAGCCGCCGGGGTTGGCGGCCTCGACCTTGGCGAGGACCTGCACCCTGGGGTTGGGGTTGACCCTGGTGAGGGGCACCAAGGGGGTGTTGCCCACCAGGCGCAACAATCCGGCGCGTTGGGCTTGCACGGCGCGCAACGCCGTCTGGAGCTCGGGTGAGAGGGCTATGGGCACGGGGCTCTCCTCGCTGGGGTGTCCAAAACTGGACGCGCCGAGCTTGGGTGTAGGGATTGTTGGCGCGCCTGTCAAATGGCGTCAGCGCGCACGCGCAGCGGCGGGAAAGTGAGACCGCGTTGGGGCCAGCAGACGGGTCGAAGGTGGCCCCAGCGCCTGCGCCGGGGGGCGGTGGCGCGGCCACGCCGCTCCTCCATTGCTTCGTTCCGTTGCATCTGAGCGCGGCTTTCGTCAAAGTTGGCCTGAGGAGGCCGCCGTCTTGCGTTGCCTCGCCCACCCGCCTCTCCAGGTGAGGCCTCATGCGAATGCCAATCATCATCGGCCTGTGCTGGGCTGCCCTTTGTACCTTGGCGGCTTGTGACGATACGACGCCGGGGACACCCGAGGATGTCTTCGACGCCGAGGTGGACGCCACGGACACCGAGAGCGACGCCCCGGCGGAGGTAGCGCCCCCCGACACCGGACCGGAGCTGCCCGAGGAAATCATCCTGCGCCCCGACTGCAACCGCAACGGCTTCGTCATCAATGACGGCCGCGCCCAGCGCTACCTCCAGGATCGGGTCTCGGTCTTTCACGGCACCAGCAGCCTCGTCGAGCCCCTCGACCGCATGGACATCGAGCTGTGGGCGACACCCAGCCAAGGGGTCTTCACCCTCCGGGAGCTCCCCTACAAGGACTGCGAGACCTGCGTCCTGATCTACGCGGGCTGTGCCAACGGTACCTGCGAAAAGCACTTTTTGGCTTACACCGGGACCGTGACCATCAACGCGTGGTCCAGCCAACGCCTCAGCGGTCACCTCAGCAACGTGCGCCTGCGGGAGGTGCAGATCAGCGCCGGCTCCTTTGCCACGACCTGGGTCCACGAAGGAGATCACTGGTGCATCGAGCTCTTGGCCTTTGACGCTGCGTTTTGATCCGAGACCACGTGCCCCAGGCGTGCGCCCCGCCGGTGGTGGATGCCAAAACAGGCCCGGGAGCGTCCGGCAACATTGCGGCTCAGAAGGAGATTTGCCCAAAGAGGCTGTGGCGCCACAGGCTGTCGCTGGGGGCGCGCTCCATGGGAAAGACGTCCAGCGCGTAGACCATGCCGATGGGGCCCATGGCCAGGTCCAGGTGTAGCCTGACGCCGATGTCCGGCGTGGGGGCGATCTGCACGGGGAGACCGAGACCGGCCGACAGCGTGGGGATGACGAAGAGCCAGGGTGTCGCCACGGCGACGACGGGCACCAGGTTGAGGTGATCCGTGAAGTCGCTCTCGGCGCTGAGCTGGATGAGGAGGAAGTCGCCGTAGGCGATCTCGTAGCCGAGGCGCGCGATGAAGGCCGCGTCGCCGTCGGCGCGGGAGCCGGCACCGAGGAGGACGCCGCCGTTGCGCCACGGACCGGGTTCGGAGGTCAAGGTCATGAGTTGGAAGGGACCGTCGCTGGCGTCATAAGTGCGTCGGTAGCGGTGGCCTTGGGGGCTAGGGCTCTCATCCCAGCCTGTGGCACCGTTCCAGGTCACGTTCATGTCGTCTTGACGCGCGGCCTGGCCGGCGTTCAGTTGCCAGTGGCCCGGCACCTCGAGGTCGACGGTGATGTGGTCACCGGCGCCCGGGTTGAGGTCGAGGTGATAGGTCAGGGTGCTGGCTTGGCCCCCCAACCACAGATGGCGCGCGCTTACGGCGGGGATGAAGAAGCCACCGGGGCGGCCCCGGGGTGAGAGTTCGAGGGTGCCCGTGACGGTGAAGGCGTGGCGACCGGGCATGAGGCTGAAGGCGATGGGTTGGGAGGATTGGGGCAGCCGCGCCCAGGGCTGAGAGGAGAGCAGATCCGGTCCCGTGCCCAGGAGGGCACCGGCCGCCTCCTGCTGAGCCGGGTCCAGGTCGGTGTTCACGGTGTGCCCGGCGAGGTCCATGGCGGTGATGGCGACATCCATGGGGCGGAGTACGGCGACCAGGGGCAAGGGGTCGGCGCTGCTGTTGTGCAGGAGGTAGGTGGCGGTGAAGTCGCAGGGGGAGTTGTGGCCACCTTGCGCGCAGTGGAGGCTGAGCTCGACGGAGGCGACGCTGATGGCGTTGGCATCGGGGAGGAGGAGGCCGCCCCAGAGCTGGGCGTGGCGGCTGGTGTCCCAGTAGCCGGCCTGCAGCGGCCAAGCGGCCAGCATCCAAACCAGCACTAATAATGGTGCAGGCACAAAGCGCCCGCGCGCAACAGAGCACCTCTTTGGCATGGCGCGTCCCTCCTGGTGCTTCAGTCCAGCGGACTGACGGCCGCATCGTTGGCGTCGCTCTTCTTGGCTTCGGCCTCTTCGGGGAGCGCGCGGCCGTAGCGCTCGGTGATGCGGCGCAGGCGCAGGGCCATCTCCGGGTTGAGCTGCCAATAGAGCAGGCGCCAGCCCCAGTTGCCCTTGGCCTCGCCGGGGGTGTTCATCCGGGCTTCCGAGCCCAGGGAGAGGAGATCTTGCACCGGGGCAAGGGCACGATCGGCGACGGAGGCCCAAGCGGCGGTCAGCATCTGCCAGCCGATGTCATGGCCGTCGATGTTGAAATAGAGGCGGACCCGGTCGGCCGTCTTGCTGTCGAGCTTGGTGTACCAGCCCTGGGTGGTGTCGTTGTCGTGGGTACCGGGGTAGACCACGGTGTTGTGCGTATGGCGATGGGGGAGGTGGACGTCGTTGGGGTCACCGCCAAAGGCGAAGTGCAGGACCTTCATGCCGGGGAAGCCCGTGGCGTCGCGCAGGGCTTCGACCTCGGGGGTGATCACCCCCAGATCCTCAGCGATGACAGGCAGGGCGCCCAGCTCCTGGCGCAACGTGTCGAAGAGGGCCATGCCCGGCCCCTTGACCCAGCGCCCCTTGATGGCGTTGGGGGCGTCGGCCGCCACCTCCCAGAAGGCCTCGAAGCCGCGGAAGTGGTCGATGCGCACCATGTCGACCTGGGCAAAGGTGGTGGCAAAGCGCTGCACCCACCAGTCGTAGCCGCGTTGGGCCAAGACATCCCAGCGATAGAGCGGGTTGCCCCAGAGCTGACCCGTGGGACTGAAATAGTCCGGAGGTACGCCGGCGACATGGGTCGGGTGCCCCTCGGCGTCAAGGCGAAAGATCTCGCGGTTGGCCCAGACGTCGACGCTGTTGTAGGCCACGAAGATCGGCACATCGCCGATGATCTTGACCCCTTTGTCGTTGGCATAGCGCCGCAGGGCCTGCCACTGCTGGGCGAAGACGAACTGCTCGAAGACCACCCGATCGATGGTGTCGCGCAGCGCGGCTTTGGCCTCAGCCAAGGCCGCCGCCTCGCGCATCCGCAGGGGCATGGGCCACTGGTTCCAAGACTTCTCTTCCCGGGTCTCGCGCAGGGCGACGAAGAGAGCAAAATCCTCGAGCCAATGCCCCTGCGCCTGACGGAAGCTCTGCACTTCGGCGCGCTCAGCGGCGGTGGCCTTCTCCTGAAAACCGAGAAAAGCCTTGGCCAGGCAGCGGGCTTTGAAAGGGATGACCGCCTCGAAATCGACCCGTGGCCCCGCCGGGGGAATGTCCACCAGCTCATCCGCGGGCAGCCACCCTTGATCGCGCAGCGCTTCGAGATCGATGAGCAGCGGGTTGCCCGCGAAGGCGCTGATGGTCATGTAGGGGCTGTTGCCGAAATCCGTCGGCCCCAGCGGCAGAATCTGCCAAAGCTGTTGCTTGGCCGAGGCCAAAAAATCGACGAAGTTCTGCGCCGCCTGCCCAAGGGCGCCAATACCGCCGCTGCCTGGGAGACTGGTCGGGTGCAGGATCAATCCGCTCTGTCGCATCGCTTCCCCTCTGTTCACCGGCGTTGGCTTCGGCCAACGCCCAACGTTTTGCCGCCGGCGGATGATCGCCGTGGGCACCTTCATCGCGTCGCCGCCACCCACACCACTGCGCGCAGGTGGGGGGCGTCACGCCGAGATAGCCTGAAAACGCGAAATTTTGAAGCGTGCAGGGATGAGTGAAGCGGCCCGCCGGACCGACCTGGTGCCTGCCGAGAACGGCGACTCCCTCGGCGGCCACCCTGCGGCAAGATCCGCCTGGTCTTTTCATTCGTAAACCTTTATATTAACCAAAGTCGCTGGCCCGAGACATCGGGGTAGGCGACCTTGGGCGTGAACGACCGAGTGACACGAGCGAGGCAAGTCATGAGTGACTGGATGATTCTTTTTATGGTGGTATTCGCGTGGTTTGCCCTCCAACGCTGGGTCCTGCCGCGCCTGGGAGTGGCCACTTGAATGAGCCCCGCTTGCTCCCTGGATGGGAGCCCCAAAGGCGCTGAGACGAAGCGAGGGGAGGCCGCAGCCGACGTGACGGCGGCGCGCTCCGATGAGGCGAGCCCAAAGGCATGAGGCAAAGGACGGGGCAATGTGTGGTCGTTTTGGACTCATCACGGACAGCGGGGCCTTGTCCTTGACCTTGGGTGTGACCTCGCTGCCGGCCGTGCCCCTGCGTTACAACATCGCCCCCACCCAGCCGGTCTTGGCGGTGCGCCGCGAGGCGGGGGAGCGCCGCCCTTCTTGGCTGCGCTGGGGTCTGGTCCCCCATTGGGCCAGAGACAGCAGCGGCGCCGCCAAAATGATCAACGCCCGCGCCGAGACCCTCTTTGACAAGGCCGCTTTTCGCGACGCCGCGCGGCAGCGACGCTGTCTCATCCCTGCCAGCGGCTTCTTCGAGTGGTCTGGCGGGCGCGGCCAAAAGAAGCCTCACTATATCACAGCCAGTGACGCGTCGCTGTTGATATTTGCCGGCCTATGGGAGCGCTGGTCGAGCCCTGAGGCGGCGCCCCTCGAGACGTGCACCATCGTGACCACCGCGGCCTGGGGTGGGCTGACGACGCTGCACCACCGGGCGCCGTTCTTGCTCCGGCCAGAGGATTTCGACGCATGGTTGGAGGGAGGCGCGGCGCTGCCGGCGCCATGGCACAGGGATCTGACCTGGCGCCCGGTCTCGACGCGGGTCAACGACGTCCGTCATGACGACCCCACGGTGCTGGCGCCGCCGCTCCAAGGCGAACTCTTTGGGTGAATGGCACCACCCTTGCGCGCCCCATGCTGGCCCGATAGATTAACGAATACGTGTCGCTAGATGTGTTCCTGATCCCGCGACGGGAGGATGAACGATGGCCCCCACCTATCACGTGCTCATGCACCCACGCGCTTGGTCGCAGGTGCAGAACCATGCCCAGGACTTGCAGCGCCGCGCAGCGCTCCCTGGCGCGCGTCTGGCCAAAGTCCTGGGCGAGCAAAGCTTGGACGACCTCAGCCCCGAGGCGCTCCTGGAGGCGCTCTTGCACACCAAGCGCCCCATGATTTTTGCCGAGAGCGCCGTCATTGGCGACGGCAGCGATTGGAACCTGCGCGAGCTGGGCCTCTTGGGCGACACGGCGGTCGCCGTCGAGGTCGAGGTCTTCGACGACGGCGCCCACGCCCAGCCGCAGGTGCACCCGCACCCCTTTCCCGCCACCCTCCTCTTCGTCCCCGGTGCGCTCCTGGCCAGCGCCGGTCCTACGCCGGCCGATTGGGACGCGCTGGTGCGCGACGGACACATCGACGACGACGCCTTCGTCGCGCTCTACGAGCGGCGCTTGTTGCCCGCCCTGCGCTTTGCCAGTGAGCAGGCGGCCGCCCAGGGGCGCCGGGCTTTGGTCACCGTCCCCGGCCTCGGCTGTGGCCACTTTGCCGGCCCCTTCCGCGGCCAGCTCGGGGAGCGTCTCGGCGTCGCCATCGCGACCCTGCTGCAGCGCCATGCGGCGCAGCTCCCAGGGGTGGCCGCCCTCTACTACGACCCCTACGCCGAGGGGCACAACGCGCGCCAGCGCATCGCCCACATCACCTATCTCGTGCGCCCCCTCACCCAGGGCAACCCTGGCAAGAGCCAGCTCTGCCCGCCTGCGACATACGCTGAAGCCGCCGAAGACGCCTTCGCCGACTGCGCCCTCTTCTCAGTCGTCGCCTGGGATCACGTCTCCTGGCCCGGCAACGACTACTACGGCGGCGCACGCGCCACCGACGACGGCGTCAAAGCCGCCGCCACCTCGGCCATGGCCACCCTCACGGGTCAACCCGGTCACTATGACCCCGTCAGCACGCGCTACCTCCCCCCGGCGGACTACCGCAACTGGGAGGAGGTGGTCCGCCGCGGCAAGCTTCGCCTCCTGGTCCGCGATCGCCTCCGCATCCTCCCTTGAATCCACGGCGCGCCACTTCGAGGCCCCCCTATGCTCTCCCCCTCCTACCCCTATTACCTCGCCAATCGCCCCTGTGCCCCCAACCACGACCTCCCCGTCCATGACAAGTACACGGGCGAAGTCTTGTGCCGGGTGGCCCAGGCCGATGCCACTGCCATCGACCAAGCCATCGCCGCCGCCGTCGCCGCCCGCGCGCCCATGCGCGCCCTGGCCGCTTATGAGCGCCAGGCCATCTTGGCGCACTGCGTGCACCGCTGCACCGAGCGCCGGGAGGAGCTGGCGTGGAGCCTGTGCGCGGAAGCAGGCAAGGCCATCGGCGACGCCCGCGGTGAGGTCACGCGCCTCATCGACACCTTCCGCATCGCCGCCGAAGAGTCCGTGCGCATCTACGGCGAGCTCATGCCCCTGGACACCACCCCCCGCGGCCGGGGCTACACGGGCCTGTGGAAGCGCGTCCCCATCGGCGTCTGCTCCTTCATCTCGCCCTTCAACTTCCCCCTCAACCTGGTGGCCCACAAAGTCGCGGCGGCCCTGGCCGTGGGCTGCCCCTTCATCCTCAAGCCGGCCAGCCTCACCCCCGTGGGGGCGCTCATTCTGGGCGAAATCCTCGCGGAGTGCCCCTTGCCAGAGGGGGCCTTCTCCATCTTGCCGTGTCGGCGCGCGGCGGCCGATTCGTTCGCCACGGACGAGAGGCTCGCCCTGCTCAGCTTCACCGGGTCGTCGGCCGTCGGCTGGGCCCTCAAGGCGAAGGCGGGCAAGAAAAAGGTCGTCCTGGAGCTGGGGGGCAACGCGGCGGCCGTGGTCGACGCCGACGTGGATCTCGACGACGTGGTGGCGCGCTTGATTTTTGGCGCCTTTTACCAATCGGGGCAGAGCTGTGTCAGCGTGCAGCGGGTGATCATCCACGAGGCGATCTACGACGCCCTGCGCGCGCGCTTGGTCGCTGCCGCCGAGGCCTTGGTGGTGGGAGATCCGCGCCAGGAGACGACCTCCGTGGGGCCGATGATCAGCGAGGCCGAGGCGGCGCGCCTCGAAACTTGGATCCGCTCGGCCTGCGCGCGCGGGGCGCGCCTGCTCTGCGGCGGCCAGCGTCAGGGGGCGCTCATGCAGCCGACCTTGCTGGAGCAGGTCCCACCCGATGAAGCGCTGGTGGCCGAGGAGGCCTTCGGCCCGGTGGCGGTTCTCTCGCCCTGCGCCGACCTCGACGCGGCCTTCGCCGAGGTCAACGCCAGCCGCTACGGCCTGCAAGCCGGGGTCTTCACTCGGGACATTCAGCGCGCCCTGCAGGCGTGGGACCAACTGGAAGTGGGCGGCGTCATCATCAACGACGTCCCCTCGTGGCGCGCCGACAGCATGCCTTACGGTGGGGTCAAAGACAGCGGACTGGGCCGGGAAGGGGTGCGCTTTGCCATGGAAGACATGACGGAGATCCGCATGCTGGTGGTGCGGACCAGGCTGTAGAGAGGGAACGCCACCAGAACCTCCCCCATGCTGACCCTCTCAGAGCGGGCCGGTCTTGACCTGCGCCTGCACCCCTATTGCACCATTCACCCATAGGAATTATTCTCCCCCGAAGATTGCCTTGGACCCTTTCACCGAACGCAGTGCCTACCCCAGCGCTGGAAGGAATCGACCATGAGCGAGGAGCGCCCTGTGGCCACGGGCCCCAAGCTGCACGACCTCTCCTACGCCGCCCTCGATCACCTCCTCGAAGGCGCCCAGATCGTCGACGCCGCTGGCACCTACCTCTACGTCAACGCCGTCGCCGCCCAGCAGGCGCACCGACCCGCAGCCGAGCTCATCGGTCGGCGCATGGCCGACCTCTTCCCTGGCATCGAAGAGACCGAGATGTACGCCACGCTGCTGACCACCCTGCGCAGCGGCACCCCGGCCCAGATGGAGAACCCCTTCCGCTACCCCGATGGCCAAATGGGCCACTTCGAGCTGCGCTTCGTCCCCGTCGCCGCCGGCGTCCTCATCCTCTCCCTCGATCACAGCCTGCGTCAGGCCAGTGAACAGCTTCTGCGCAACACCCAGCGCGTCCTCGCGACCCTGAGCCAAGACCCAGACCCAGAAGCCGCACCAGAAGAAGCGACCACCACCGAGAGCGCGTTCCTGCGCTCGGTCAACACTTGGCGCAACACCTTCAACGCCATCTCGGACATCGTCTGCGTCATCGACAACGCGCGCCGGGTGGTGGCGATCAACAAAGCCGGCAGCCAACACCTCGGCCTCCCCCTCGAGGCCATCCTCGGCCAAAAATGCCATCAGCTCTTTCACCAAGATGAAGCCCCCTTCGCCGCCTGCCCCTGTGACACGGCCCAACACGGCGCCGGCTCCACGAGCCTCACCTTTTCCCGCGACGACAAAACCCTCGAGATGAGCGCCTGGCCGCTTCGCAATCCCGACGGAGAAGTCGACGGCTTCGTCCACGTCATCAAAGACGTCACCGCCCTTCACGAAACCCATGACCGCTACCGCACCCTCTTCGAAACCATGACCCAAGGCGTCGTCTACCAAGACGCCGACGGCCAGCTCATCGCCCTCAACCCCGCCGCCGAAGAAATCCTCGGCGCCTCGCTCGCTGAGCTGCGCAGCGACCCGACGATCCAGCAACGCTGGCTGACCCTCCACGCCGACGGTTCTCCCTTCCCCCGCGAGTCCCTCCCCTCCTTTCAAGCCCTCGCTACGGGGCAGACCGTGCGCGACGTCGTCCTCGGCATCGTCGACACCGTCACGGGCGAACAAAAATGGCTGGTCGTCACCGCCGTGCCGCAACGCCACCCAGGCCAGGAACGACCCTACCAGGTGCACACCACCCTGATGGACATCACCGCCCAGCGGCACCTGGAACACAGCCTCCAAGAAAGCGAGCGCCGCATCACCACCCTCCTCGACAACCTAGCCGGCATGGCCTACCGCTGCGCCTTCAACGACACCTTCAGCATGGAGATCGTCAGCGAAGGCTGCTTCGCCCTCACCGGCTATCCACCCGAACGCATCCTCCAAGATCGCGATCTCTCCTACGCCGACCTCATTCACCCCGACGACCGAGCTCGGGTCCTCGCCGAGGTCAACGCCGGCGTCGCCCAAGATCGCCACTTCACCATGGAGTACCGCATCATCGACGCCGTGGGCCAAGTCAAGTGGGTGTGGGAGAAGGGCAGCGCCGTCAAGAACGACCAAGGCCACGTCCTGGCCCTCGAAGGTTTCATCACCGACGTCACCCAACGCATCGCCGCCGAGAACGCCCACCACGACATGACCCGGCGCCTGCAGCGACTCACCCAGGTGCTACAGACGCTCGCCAAAGCCCACGATATCAAAGAGATTGTTGCCATCGTCCGCGATACGGCCCGGGATCTCACCCACGCCCAAGGCACCACCTTCGTCCTCAGAGAAGGCGACACGTGTCACTACGTCGACGAGAACGCCATCGCCCCCCTGTGGCGCGGCCGCCGCTTCTCCCTCACCACGTGCATCAGCGGCTGGGTCATCGAACACGCGCAGGCAGCCCTCGTCCCCGATATCCGCAAGGATCCCCGCATCCCCCTCGAGCTCTACGCCGCCACCTTCGTCAAGAGCCTAGCCCTCGTCCCCATCGGCCGCCGCGACGTCGCCGGTGCCATCGGCGTCTACTGGGACCACCCCCATGACGCCACCCTCGACGAGCTCGAGCTCTTACAAGCCCTCGCCGATGCCACCTCCGTCGCCATCGCCAATGTCCACAGCCTCAAAGCCCTCGAAGCCTCAGAGGAACGCTACCGCAGCCTCATCGAGAACCTGGACGACGTGGTCTTTGCCCTCGATGCACAGGGGCGCTTTCTCTTTGCCAGTAGCGCCATCGCCAAATACGGCTACACCCCAGAGGCCATCGTTCACACCCAACTCCAAGACCTCATCCACCCCGACGATCTCTCCACGGCCGAGCGCTTCGTCTCCCTCGCCGCGCAGGGACACAGCGAAGCCTTCGAGCTGCGGGTGCGCCACCACAACGGCAAAACCCACCACGTCCGCCTCCAACTGCGCCCCGTCGCTGGCAGCGATGACGACCCCACCATCGCCGGGCTCTGCGTCGACATCACCGCCCTCAAGATCACCGAGGCCAGCCTCCGCCAGGCCCAACGCCTCGAGTCCGTGGGCCGCCTCGCTGGCGGCATCGCCCACGACTTCAACAACCTCCTCAGCGTCATCATCGGCTTCAGCGATTTCGCCATCGCCAACCTCCCCCCCGAGAGCGTCGCCCGCGAAGACATCCGCGAAGTCCGCGACGCTGGCACCCGCGCCGCCGCCCTGACGCGTCAGTTACTGGCCTTCAGTCGCAAACAAGTCCTACAGCCCAAAGTCCTCAACCTCAACGACATCATCCAAGACCTGCACGCCATGCTGCGCCGCCTCTTGGGCGAAGACATCGAGAGCCGCCTCGCCCTCCAGCCCGACCTCGGCTGCATCGAGGCCGATCCCAGCCAGATGGAACAGATCCTCATGAACCTGGTCATCAACGCCCGTGACGCCATGCCCCACGGCGGCAAGCTGACCATCAACACGACCAACATCCAGCTCGACGAAGCCCACGCCGCCCTCAACCTAGCCGCGCAACCCGGTCCCTACGTCATGCTCGCCGTCACCGACACGGGCTGCGGCATGGACGCCGCCACCAAAGAGCGCATCTTCGACCCCTTCTTCTCCACCAAAGAGGTCGGCAAAGGGACCGGCCTCGGCTTGGCCACCATCTACGGCATCGTCAAACAGAGCCGCGGCAGCATCTGGGTCTACAGCGAGGTCGGCCACGGCAGCACCTTCAAGGTCTTCCTCCCGCGCATCGACCAGGCCAACCACGAGGCGCACCGAGAACTCACCGCTTGCCCCAACGCCGCTGGCGTCGAGACCATCCTCATCGTCGAAGACGAAGAAGCCGTGCGCAAGCTCGCCGGCCGCATCCTCAGCCAATCGGGCTACCAGGTGCTCCTCGCCCGCGACACCACCCACGCCATCGAGCTGGCCGAATCCCACGCCGACACCATCCACCTCCTCCTCACCGACGTCGTCATGCCCACCCACAGCGGCGACACCCTGGCCACCCTCCTCTGCCAACGCCTGCCCACCCTCAAGGTCCTCTTCATGTCGGGCTACGCCGAAGACGCCATCGTCCACCACGGCGTCCTCAGCCCCGACACCCACTTCATCGGCAAACCCTTCTCTGCCGCCCAGCTCACCCAGATGGTGCGGCGAGTCCTCGACCAAGACACCTAACACCCACCCGCTCGAGTTTTACTATGGCATCCACCCACGCCCAGGCAGCGCAAGCGCTCTTTTGGGCGCACAACCCCTACCCCGGGCCAGCCCTGGCGGCGCACAATCAACGGATCTTGGCCTTCGCCCTCGCCCTTGGAGAGCAGCACCACCTCAGCGTCGACCCCGACATCCTCGCCGCCGCCTGCTGGCTCCACGACATGGGCCTCCTCATCAGCGAACAAGAACCGCGCAATTACCTACACCGCGGCTGGCATTTCGTCGCTCGAGCCGCGGCCGACTGGGGCCTCACGCCGGCCCAGCGCCTCACCCTCGCCCACGGCCTCCTCTACAACCACGCCCTGTGCCGGCCGCGCGGCATCGATCCCACGGCCGAGCTGATCCGGCTGGCGGTGCAGGTCGAACACAGCCGCGGCCTGCGCCGCCACGGCCTCGCTCGGGCCGGCGTCAAGGATGTCTTTGCCCGCCATCCCCGCGGCGACCTCACCCGCATCCTCATCGATTTTGCCCGCCGTACCCTCCGCGAAGACGGCCCCCGCCAGGTGCCAGCCATCTTCTTCCCCAAGGCGGAGAATCCCTAACGGCAAGTCTGTCCCGTCCCGCGCGCCGCCACACAAGGCCCCCTGCGGCGCGCGGCGCCATAAGCCGGGCGCACTCCATCATTGGGCCGTGGCGTACCAGCCTTTGAAGGTGTTGCCGTTGTAGTACGAGATGTGAGGCCTTGAACCATGCATCACCAGATCCAGGCCAAAGGGATAGTCGAGGCTGGGATTGACCGCCTCCACCGCCCACTCGCCCACGGCTTTGCGCACCGCCACCCGCAAGCGAATGATGCTGCCGCTGCCAGATTTCTCGGCGTAAGCTACCACGGGTTGCCCCGCCTGGTTGATGGCGATGTCGTGGACGATGGTGGGGTTGGTCACGCCAAGCGCATCAAAGACCCACACCCCACCAACTCGGGTGGCGTGCTGGAGCCGGCCGCTGTCGTCGAGGAAGACCACATGGGCTTGGTTCGCCGCGTCAAGCACCAGGGCGCCGCCGTTGGGGTTGCCAGAGAGGAGGGTCTCAGTGCTCCAGGTGCCGTCGACGGCGCGCACGGCATAGCGGAGGTGGTACAAAGAAGGCGAGCTGGTCCAGGAACGGAGGAGGACATGGACGCGACCGTCGCTGGAGATGCTCATGGCCATGGGGCGGCTGTTGACGCTCTCTGTGGCGACGACCTCTCTGACCCAAGTGGCGCCAGACTTGTAGGCCACGACCATGTCGATGAAGAACTGTGAGGCCGTGGCATCCCAGCGGTTGAGGCCGTAGAGCACCCACGGCGTGCCGCCGCGCATGGCGATGGCGTAACGCCACACGAAGTGGTCGCTGCTGTAGGGGAGGGTGTGGATGTCCTCCACGCTCCAAGTGGTGCCGACCTTGGTGGCATAGCGCAGGCGGCGGCCCCCCATGCCCGTTGAGCTGGAGGGATAGGCGATGTGGGGGACGTCCTCCGTGAGGGCCAGGGCCACGTATTCCCCGGCGTTCCAATCCGTCGCGACATCGACGTTCTCGAAGGACCAGCTCAGCCCGTCGAAGGTGGCGTAGTGGACGTTGGAGCCCGTGTTGACGAAATCCTGGAAGGCGATGCGAGGCCGCCCCGAGGCGCTGTGCACGGCGATGGCCGAATAGCGACCAAAATCGTCGCCGCTGTGCGCCGCGAAAGGCAACTCCATGGCCGACCACGCACAGCAGGTGCTCGGCGTACAGTGATGGTAGGTGGCGTTGCAGCCCATGCCGCAGCTCACCCCGTCGCAGGTCGCTGTGCCGTTGGGATCGGTGGGGCAAGGCGCGCAGCGCGTCCCGCAGGTGGCCGGAGAAAAATCGGAGCGACAGGTGCCGCTACAGAGATGGTAGTCCGCGTTACAGGCCATACCGCAGCTCACCCCGTCACAGGTCGCCGTGCCGTTAGGGTCGGTGGGGCATGGGGAGCAGCGCGTCCCGCAACTCGCCACGGCGTAGTCCCAGCGGCATTGGCCGCTGCACAGGTGGTAGTCCGGGTCGCAGGCAATGCCGCAGCTCACCCCATTACAGGTCGCCGTGCCATTGGCGACAGTGGGGCACGGTGTGCAGCGCGTCCCACAAGTGGCGACGCTGTCGTTGGCGACGCAGACGCCGCTGCAGCGGTGAAAGCCCGTCGCGCATTGGCAGCGGTTGGCCCCATCGCACACCTCGTTGGCGCCGCACAGATCGGCGCACGTGAGGGTGGCCCCACAACCGTCGGCAAGGGTACCACATTGCGCGCCGGCCTCGGCGCAGGTCGTCGGTGTGCAACCACATTGATTGGCCACGCCGCCGCCACCGCAGGTTTGGGGCAAAGTGCAGCCACCGCAGTTCAAAGTCGCGCCGCAACCATCACCGACGCTGCCGCAGGCGGCGCCGAGCTCGACACAGGTCTTCGGCGTACACGGCGCATCGCCGCAGCGGTTGGGCTGCTGGCCACCGCAGATGAGGGGCGGTGTGCAAAGGCCGCAGGGCAAGGTGCCGCCACAGCCGTCAGCGATGGTCCCGCACTCAGCCCCCGCGGCGGTACAGCTCGTCGGCGTGCAACCGCATTGATTGGCCGTGCCGCCGCCACCGCAGGTCTGGGGCAAGGTGCAGCCACCGCAGCTCAAGGTCCCACCACAGCCGTCGTCGATGGTCCCGCACTCAGCCCCCGCGGCGGTACAGCTCGTCGGCGTGCAGCCACACTGGTTGGCCACCCCACCCCCACCGCAGGTCTGGGGCAGGGTGCAGCCACCGCAGCTCAAGGTGCCACCACAGCCGTCGGGGATGCTCCCACAGCCAGCTCCTTCAGCCGTACAAGTCGTCGGCGTGCAGCCACATTGGTTGGCCACGCCGCCGCCACCGCAGGTCTGGGGCAGGGCGCAGCCACCGCAGCTCAAGGTGCCACCGCAGCCATCGGGGATCGTCCCACAGCCAGCTCCTTCAGCCGTACAAGTCGTCGGCGTGCAGCCACATTGGTTGGCCACGCCGCCGCCGCCGCAGGTCTGGGGCAAGGTGCAACCACCACAATCGACCGTACCACCGCAACCGTCGGGATGCTCCCCGCACTGGGCCGCCAAGGCGGTGCATGACTTGGGGGTACAGCCGCACTGATTGGCCACGCCGCCGCCACCGCAGGTCTGGGGCAAAGTGCAGCTACCGCAGTTCAAAGTCGCGCCGCAACCATCGCCGACGCTGCCGCAGGCGGCGCCAAGCTCGACACAGGTCTTCGGCGTACACGGCGCATCGCCGCAGCGATTGGCACCGGCGCCACCGCAGATCAGCGGTGCCTCACAGCTCCCGCACGCCAGCTCGCCACCGCAACCATCGGGCAATTGACCACACTCTGCCTCAGCCGCCGCACAGCTCAGGGGCGTACAGCCACACTGGTTGTCTTCGCCCGCGCCGCCGCAGGTCTCGGG
Organism: uncultured Myxococcales bacterium; assembly: GCA_964454015.1. Taxonomy (GTDB): domain Bacteria; phylum Myxococcota_A; class Bradymonadia; order UBA4248; family UBA4248; genus CAYVQF01. The sequence goes on along the minus strand of CAYVQF010000061.1, from coordinate 5,409 downwards.
CCACACGCAGGGGTCGCCGCAATGCAAGACCCCGCCACAGCCATTGGCCACACTGCCGCACGCCACTCCCAAGGCGGCGCAGGTCGCGGGCGTGCAGCCACAGCGGTTCGCGACACCCCCACCGCCGCATGTCTCGGATAGAGCGCACGACCCGCCGCAGTCCAGAAGCTCCCCGCAACCATCGTCAACGCTGCCGCACTCCGCGCCAGCCTCTTCGCAGCTCCAAGTCGGCACACAAGGCGCGTCGGCAACATCGCTGCCATCGTGACTGTCCTCCACGTCTGGCGCCACATCCACAACCGCGTCGGGCACCGTATCGCTGACGTCTTCCCCGTCGCTATCCAGCCCCCAATCGCTCGCCTCGCTCTCGTCGGCATCGGCGTCATCGACCTCGACAGCGGGCACATCGAGGCTGTCCTCGACCCCCTTGGCCGTCGGCTCGTCACAGGCCACGGCCATGAGAATCAGCGCCACGCCCAACGCACCCAACCACGCTCCAATCAACACCTCGAAATTTCTCACATCAACCTCCACCCAAAGGTGCCTTTGTTAACGTTCGCGCCATCATAGCCACGCACCGTGGCCATGCAAAGGAAACCCACCACGCGTTGGCAGCCCCTCGCCCCTTCACCGCCACGCCACCATTCGCTACGCTGGTAGCGAGCCGCCGCCGGGAACCCCCGCGGCCACTCACGCCTGCGACCGGCCTCACCTGACCCCCTTAGCCCACGGGAGCGCCTGCCATGCCACAGCGCCTCACTCTCCTCGCCTTGGCCTTAGCGCTTGCCCTCGCTGCAGGGGCCTGCGACGACACCGCCATCCTGCCACCGCTGGCCGACATCGAGGTCGGCAATACCGACACCGCCCCAGAACTCTCCGACCTCAGCGAGGTCGAGCTGCCTCATCACGACCTCGACGCCGATCTGGACGCCGACCTCCTCGACGCAGCCGACCTCGTCCAAGACAGCGCGCCAGACAGCGACGACCTCTCCCCCGACACCACCACCGACCTCCCTGCCGACAACAGTGACGACACCCCAGATCTTCTCCCCCTCGAACCCACCTGCACCGTGGGCAGCCTGCCCGGGCGCTGCGCTGGCACCCTGGGATGCCCCAGCGGGCACCTCAGCATCACGGGGCACTACTGCGAGGACCTGAGTGATTGTTGCGTGGTTGACGACACCGAGTTCGTCGGCACCCCTTGTGTGGTCCAGGGCGTCGCCGGTTCCTGCCTCGACCTCAGCGACTGCGGCGCTGGCCACCAGGCCACGCCCGGCTACTGTCCTGGGCCCACGGCCATCCGCTGCTGCACCCCGGTGACCCTGCAGCCCGCCTGCAGCGACGTCGACCGCCCCCTGCCCAACCCCAGTGACCCCTTCGAAGCGCCCCACCCCCTCTGCCCGGCGGGCATGGTCCCGGTGAGCACCTTCTGCATCGATCGCTACGAAGCGCACCTGGTGGAAATCGCCGCCGACGGCACCGCCCGCGCCTGGTCGCCTTACTTCAACCCCGGCCAGCGCCGCATGCGCGCCCACGCCAGCGCTGGCGCCATCCCCCAGGGCTACATCAACGCCGACCAGGCCGCCGCCGCCTACGCCGAAGCCGGCAAACGCCTCTGCACCAACGACGAGTGGTTGCGCGCCTGCCGCGGCCCCGACAACCTCACCTACCCCTACGGCAACACCCGCATCTGGGGCGCCTGCAACGACCGCCGCTCCCCCCACCCCGCCGTGGAATACTTCGGCACCAGCGACGCCTGGATCTGGTCCCAGCTCGGCCACCCCTGCATCAACCAGCTCCCCAACAGCCTCGCCCCGGCCGGCGCCTACCCCAACTGCGTCAGCGCCGACGGCGTCTTCGATCTCATGGGCAACCTCCACGAGTGGACCGCCGATCCCAGCGGCACCTTCCGCGGCGGCTTCTACGTCGACACCGTCATCAACGGCGAAGGCTGCCTCTACCGCACCACCGCCCACAACCGCAGCCACTGGGACTACTCCACGGGTTTTCGCTGCTGCGCCGCCCAGTGAGCGTTGCGCCCAGCCACCACCTCGGGCACACTCTGCGGTCCACGCCGGGCCCCGCGCCCGCACCCTGTGGTGATTACCATGCGTTTTTCAACTTTTTTCTTGCTCTCCACCCTCCTCTGGGCGTGCGCCTGCGACACCGACGACACCACTGCGCCCCCCCCTGACGCCGACACACCTCCCCAAGACAGCACCGACCTCGCCGAGGACCTGCCTCCAGACCTACCGCCAGAGGACAGCCTCGATGCGGTGGAAACCGAGGACACGGCCGATCCCGACGGCGACGACGCCCACGACGTCACAGCCGACACCACCGACGCCGACGACGACGCCGACACGGAGCGCTGCGACCGCCTCTTTGGCCTCCCCACGGAGAACACCGGCCTGAAGGCCGATCGCTGCGCCCCTGCGTGTGCCTGCGGGGAACAACGGTTCACGGCGATCTTGCCTACCGAGGCGCTCATCCAGCGCCTCTTCGAGTTCAGCCTCGACAACCCCGCTGAGCTGCTCCAGGAGGACCCCTATACCTGGGAGGAAGTGCCCGAAAATACCGGCGTCTGCGCCGTGACCCTCCTCGGTGACGACAACTATAGGGTGGATGATTTCCCCGCCCCGGAGAGCGCCGCCGCGGCCGGCGCCATCCTCACCCACTACGACGGCTGTGGCCTCTGCTCATCGCTCCAGGATCTGGCGGTCTACATGCGCTACCCCGACCTCACCACGCCGGTCAAGGCCTGCGGTGTGCTGAGCTTGAGCGAAGGCGATGAAGCGGCCTTGGCCTGCATCCGCGACTTGGGCTTCACCGAGCCCTGCGCCCAGATCTGGTTCTACAACACGCGCCACACCCGCGAACAGTGCCTGGTGCCGTGCATTTTGGCCCTGACCGATCCCTACCACCTGCCCGACGGCTCGCTCAACGGCTGCATCCTCTGTGACGAAGAGGTGAGCGGCCCCATCTTCAAGGCCGTCGCCGGCCGCACCCGGCGCAACACCGGTCTGGCGTCGGCCCTGTGCCGGCCCTGTGCCGAGGTGCGCCCCCTCGACCACGTCTACGAGTGAATGTGCAGTGCGCGCGGTGTCCGTGGAATAAGACGCCGCGCCTACGCATTGCAGCGTCTACAGATGACCTCGCGCAAGGATGGCCAGGGGGCCACACCTGCCCTGGCTTGGCCCTGACCGGGAGTGGCACATGGTGTGGGATCTCTTACTCGTCGCAGGCGGGCTCGCCCTTCTGCTAGGTGGCGGTGAAGCCCTGGTGCGTGGCGCGAGCGGCCTGGCCCTCTTCGCCAAGATCTCGCCGGCGGTGATCGGCCTAACCGTGGTGGCGGCGGGCACCTCCATGCCCGAGCTGGTGGTCTCGGTGCAGGCCGCCTTGGCCGGGAGCGCGGGGCTGGCCATGGGGAACGTGGTCGGCTCCAACATTTTCAACATCGCGGCGATCTTGGGCCTGACCGCCTTGATCCGCCCGCTCCACATTCAAGGCAACACGGTGCGCTTGGAGTGGCCGGTCATGGCCGTGGCCACGGCGCTCCTCATCCTCCTGGGTTGGAACACTCGGCTTGGCCGTATCGAGGGTTCGATCTTGGTCGTGGGCCTGGTGTTCTTCGTGGCCTACGCCGTGTGGTTGAGCCGCCGCAACAGCACCGAGGCCGATAGGGCCGCCTACGGCGAGATCGCCACGGCGTCACTCGGGCGAAGGGGCGGACTGGGCCTCCTCCTCAACCTCCTCGCCTTGGGCTTGGGGATCGCCTGCTTGGCCGGGGGATCGACCCTGCTGGTAGCGGGTGGCGTCGGTCTGGCCTCGGCCCTCGGCATCTCCGAGACGGTCATTGGCTTGACCATCGTCGCCGCTGGGACCAGCAGCCCCGAGCTGGCCACCTCGCTGGTGGCCGCCTGGCGCGGCCGGGACGACATGGCCGTGGGCAACCTGGTCGGTTCGAATATCTTCAACATCTTGGGCATCGCCGGCTTCACCGCGCTGATCCACCCTCTGGAGGTGCCACGGGAGATCATCGCCCGGGACAACTGGTGGATGCTCGGCACCACCCTGCTGCTCTTCCCCCTGATGCTGACGGGCTTGCGGGTCAACCGCGCCGAAGGTGGCCTCCTCGTCGCGGTCTTCGCCTGCTATATGGCGGTGCTGCTCCTGGGCGGATGAGACCCGCCGCGAGGCGCTCAGCCCCAAATCACGAGCGTGCCTGGCCTAGCGCCAGCCAAAGACCGTGCTCAAGAGGTAGGCCATGTAGCCGAGGTAGACCGCCAACAGGACGCTGCCCTCGATGCGGTTGATGCTGCCTTGGCCCTTGAAGGAGAAGCCCACCACGAAGAGAGAGAGCGTCAAAGCCGCCATGACGGAAAAATCGCGGACCAAGACCTCGGGCCCCACCTCGATGGGGTGAATCACGCCAGCGATCCCGACCACCGCCAGGGTGTTGAAGAGGTTGGAGCCCAGGACGTTGCCCAGGGCCATGTCGTGTTCGTTCTTACGCACCGCCGCGATGGACGAGGCCAACTCTGGCAGCGAGGTGCCGAGGGCGACGATGGTCAGGCCGATCACCAGGTCGCTCACCCCGAAGCCCTGGGCGATCTCCACCGCGCCCCACACCAAGAGCCGCGAGCTGCCCGCCAAAACCAAGAGCCCCGCCAGCAACCACAACAGGCCGCGCCGCAGGGTCATGGTGTGAATCTCGGGGTCCATGCTCAGCGCCGCGCTCTGCGCCGCGGCGCGGCAGCGCATCCCCTGGCGAATGGTCCAACCGATCCACAGCGAAAAGAGCAGCATGAGGATGAGGGCCTCCATCCGGGTGATCACCCCATCCCAGAGCTGCCAGGCCGCCACGGCGGTCACCGCCGTCAACAGAGGAAGCTCCTTGCGGAAGACCCGCTGGTCAAAAGCCAGCGGGCTGAGCACCGCCGTCAACCCCAAAATCAAGGCAATGTTCGCCGTGTTGGAGCCGTAGGCGTTACCCAGTGCGATGCCTGGATTGCCCTGCGCCGCCGCGAAGGCCGAGACCACCATCTCCGGCGCCGAGGTGCCAAAGCCAATGATGACCATGCCAATGATCAGCGGCGGCACCGACAAATGGTGGGCCACCGCAGCGGCGCCTGCCACGAAACGATCAGCGCTCCAACACAGCAGCACCAGCCCAACCACGGCAGCCAGGAAAGCCCAAGTCATACAGACGTGTCAAACCTCATGCAGCCCAACCGCTGCCGCGGCGACGGACGCCATGCCAGGCGGATGGGTAGAAAACAGCGGCACGAGTCGCAGCACCCGGACCGGGCGGGCATCATAGACCGCGCCATGAGCTGGGTGCAAGGCGCCTCGGGGGCCCACAATCCACGACCAAAGCCGGCATGGGGCTTGCTCGTTGTGAATTAT
>CAYVQF010000060.1:0-33237 GCA_964454015.1 uncultured Myxococcales bacterium | reverse complement strand
TGCTGGCGCTGCTGATCGCTGGGGCTTGTCCATTGATCTACACGCTCCTAGCCCACTTGCGCCGCGCAGACCTGAGCGCGGCGTGATCCTTCGCTAGAGAGCCAAGGCCTCGCGCACCAGGGCCTCTTGCTCGATGCGATGCGCCTTGGGCGACCCCGTGGCCGTGCTGGCCGAGGCCTCGCGACTCACCCACTGGATCTCGGGGCTGATGGCTGGCAAGCGGCTGAGCAAGAAGCTGTAGGCTCCCATGTTCTGGGGTTCTTCCTGACACCACACCACCTGTTCGCGCCGGGGGAAGCGCGCCACGGCGGCGCGCAGCGCCTCAGCCGGGAAGGGATAGAGCTGCTCGAGACGGACCAGAGCGACGTCGTGCCGACGGTGGTCGCGCCGCGCCTCGAGGAGATCGTAATAGACGTGCCCCGAACACAAGACCACGCGCCGCACGGCGTCGGCCTCGACGTGCTCATCGCCCAAGACCCGAGCGAAGCCTGCCTCGGTAAAAGCCTCCCACGGCGAGACCGCCTCCTTGTGCCGCAGCAGACTCTTGGGTGACATCACCACCAGGGGCTTGGGAAAGGGGCGCAAGACTTGGCGCCGCAGCGCGTGGAAGAACTGCGCTGGCGTCGTGAGGTTGCAGACCTGGATGTTGTCTTCGGCGCATAACTGCAAGAAGCGCTCGAGGCGCGCCGAAGAGTGGTCCGGCCCTTGTCCTTCATAGCCGTGGGGCAGCAGCAGGACCACGGGCGACAGAATCCCCCACTTGTCCTCGCTCGCCGAAATGAACTGATCCGTGATCACCTGGGCGCCGTTGGCAAAATCGCCGAACTGGGCCTCCCACACCACCAGGGTCTGGGATCCTTCGGCGGCATAACCAAACTCGAAGCCCAAGACCCCGGCCTCGGAGAGGGGCGAATTGAAGACCCGGAAGGGCCCCTGTCCCGCCCCGAGCTGCGCCAAAGGAATGTGTCGCCCTTCACTCTCTTGATCGATCCACACCGCGTGGCGGTGGCTGAAAGTGCCACGCTGCACATCCTGCCCCGAGAGGCGCACGGCATAACCGGCACGCAGCAGCGAGCCATAGGCCAAGAGCTCCGCCGTGGCCCAATCCAGAGGCAAGCCCTCGTCTCGCGCCCGCTGGCGCTGGTCGGCGACGCGCTGAACCACGCGGTGGGCTTTGAAGCCTGCGGGCACCGTCGCCAAGTGGGTCAGCAAGGCGCTGATCTCAGGCGCCGCGACGGCCGTCGCCACCTCGGGCACACAGGCATCCCACAGATGATCGGCGTCGCTGCCACAGGGCAAGGGCGCCTGTGGCCCAGGGCGCGTCTCGGCCAGCGCCGCCTGCAGCTCAGCCTCGAGCATGGCTTGCTGCCGAGCGAGGATCTCCGCTGGATCCACCGCCACGCGCCCCTGGCGAGCCAGGTGATCGCGATAGACCATGTGCACCTTGGGGTGCGCTTCGATGGCGCGGTAGAGCAGCGGCTGGGTAAAGCGCGGCTCGTCGCTTTCGTTGTGACCATAGCGGCGGAAGCACACCAGATCGATGATCACATCCCGGGCAAAACGCTGCCTAAAGGCAGCGGCAATCCGCGAAACGTGCACCACCGCCTCGGGGTCCTCCCCGTTGACATGGAACACGGGCACCTCGTTCATCTTGGCGATATCCGTGCAGTAGGCCGAAGAACGAGAGTCGCGCGGGTCCGTGGTGAAGCCGAGCTGGTTGTTGATGACGATGTGCAAGGTGCCGCCCGTGCGATAGCCCTCGAGATGCATCAGGTTCAGCGTCTCGGCGACCACACCTTGACCGATGAAAGCGGCATCGCCGTGGATGAGCACGGGCACGACCCGGTGCGCTCCCCCAGGGCTCAGATCCTGGCGCGCCCGGGCGATCCCTTCGACTACGGGGTTGATGAACTCCAGGTGGCTGGGGTTGAAGGTGAGGGTGAAGTCCACCAGATGACCGCTTCGCGTCGCCAGTTGGTGCCGGCAGCCGAGGTGGTACTTGACATCGCCCCGTCCCAAAAAGGCCTGGGGCTGGAGGTCAGCGAACTCGCGAAAGACCTGCTGCCGTGCCTTGCATCCCAAGTTGACGAGCACATTGAGCCGCCCGCGATGGGCCATCCCCAACACGAAGGCCCTGGCACCATGCTGCGCCGCTTCGTCCATGAGGAGCGACAACATCGGAAGGAGTGCCTCGCCACCTTCGAGAGAGAAGCGCTTGGCCCCAATGAACTTGGTGTGGAGGAAGGTCTCGAAGGCCTCTGCGGCGCAGAGCTCCTCCAAGATGAAGCGCTGCGTGTCCGTGTCGAGATCGCAGTGGTTGCGCGTGCTCTCGCAGCGCTCCAGGAGCCAGTCGCGGGCCTCCAGGTCGCTCAGGTGCATGACCTCGCAACCAATGGTCCGACAATAGGTCTCATCGAGGAAGGAAAGGAGCGCGCGCAAGGTCATGGACTGGGGGCCGAAGAGCGACGCCGTGGAAAAGGTCTGGTCCAGATCCTCCTGGGTGAAGCCCCAGGTCTCGGGGGCCAAGACGCTCAGCGTCGGTCGCGCCGCGAGTCCAAGCGGGTCGAGGTGGGCGCGCCGGTGCCCGTGGACACGAAAGGCGTTGACCACTTGGCCGATGCGCACCTGTTTGGCAGCCCCCTCTTGTTCCGCCGTGGCCTGCGCCCCGTTGCGCGCCCCTTCTTCAGCAATGAGCGCCCGCCACTCTGGGGGCACCGCCTCGGGATCACGCGCGAGGGTCGCCTCCAATTGGCTCAGGTAGTCGAGGTTGAGGCTGTGTAGGAATTCCATGGCGAGCTCCAGCGCGAGGGTCCCCCAAACGCGTCACTCCGTGGGGTCCAGGGCCCCCCACTGCGTCAGGCAAAGATCGTGTGGCAGCGCGCCGCGGTAGGCGCGCAGGTAGGCGTAGGGCGTGGCATAGGCGAAGTTCGATACCCGCGAGGTGTACACGTCGGCGTGACGCTCGATCTGCCGCGCCATATGGCTCTTGTCGTTACCTGCGCGCATCAGCGGACCCCAAAACGGGTTGACCAAGGCGCCGCTCGCGATGGCCAACGGCGCACTCTGGCTATCTATGGCTACGATCTCCTCGCGCAAACGGTTCAGCTCGTTTTGCAGCGCCCCGAGGCTCCCCAGGGCGCTCGGACGACCGTTGCGCACACCCTGCATGGCCAAACGCAGCTCGGACATGCGCTGCTCCCGCTCCGCCTTCTGCTGCATCAGGGTGTCGAGCTGAGCTTGTTGCGCGGAGAAGCCCGCCAGCGCGGCGATCTCCGCCTCCAACTCCCGGACGATCACCGCCGTGCGCCACCGACGAATCGCCTTGGAGAGGCGCGCGTCGGCATAGACGTGGTCGCCAACGTAGAGGATGTCAGAGCCAGAGAGCCCCAAATACTCCTCCACCAGGCCGGCGTTGCCACCATAATAGACCTTGTACTCCGACGTGATGGACGACACGGGGAGCAAATGCCCGACCGCATCGACCACCGCAAAAATGGGATGCTGCCCCGTGAAGAAGCCTGGCTTGCCCGCCGCCACCACCACCAGATCAAAGAGGTCCTGCCAGGCCACCCCCGCCGGTAAATGGCGCGAGAAGGCGTAGTGCATGATGTCACGGGTAAAGGGCCACTCGGAGTTGGTGATGAGCACCACCCGCTTGCCCGCCTCGGCCTGCTCCATCAGCGTCCGCACACAGTCGGGATCCAGGTCGACGAAGTCCTCGGGACGCCGCGCGATCTCCGCCTTGAGCACGCCGTCCATGTGGGCCTCGTCCAGCGAGCTGTGGATCCCCCGGAAGAGGGTCGCGTAGGTCAAGCCTGGCGGCATCCGACCCGCGTCCAGATCCTCCACCGCCTGCGCATACATGCACGCCTCGGAGAGGGAGAAGAAGGTGTTGAGGAAGAGCCAGCGCTCCTCGCCGAGCTCGACGAAGGTGCGGCTGTACTCCGCGCGCTGCTCCTCGTAGCTCAACTGGCGCCGCCCGTGCATCGCCCGCGTCACGTAACCGAAGCGGTTGGCCTTGACCAGGTTGCCCAGCTCCAGATCGATCACCAAGCCGCGAATGGCAAAATCTGGCACGAAGCTGTAGTGCGCCACCGGCCAGCCGCGCTCCACCAGCTTCTGCTGCAGGTAGCGATAAGCACAGCGCTCCCACTCCTCGATGTGGTAGTGAATCAGGGTGTAATCCATGTCATAGCCAATCGCCTTGACCGCGCGCAGGTTCAACGTGCGGTTGGCATAGACCCCGCGCCCCAGCCCTGGAGGCAATCCTTCAGCATTCATCATCCACTCTCTTCGCTCAATGCATCTTGGCACGGCGCACGCCCACGCGGCGACCCGTAGCCGCACTCTAAACCACCTGGCCAGGGGTCTCCAGGGCGCAAGAACACGCTGCGCCTGATGTCTTTGCGTGGCCATCGTGCTAAGCTTGCGCCAGCCCGTGCATGTCCCCGGCACCTCTGCCAAGGAGCCCGCGTGAACGACCACCGCGACCCCAGATCCAGCCCGCCGCCGCCAAGTGCTCCCACGGCCAAAGCAACGGTCAAAGCCCCCGGCCCCGTCCTCGGGCCGCGGGACAACCAGCCTCGACCGCCCCCTACGAAAGACAAGGAAGATCTCCCCAAGGACATCCCCACCCCCGTGCTGCGGGGGCGCGTCTTCGAGATCTTGGACCAGGCCACAGGCCGCACCGAGATGCCTGCCGAGCCCCTCCTCTTTCCCTACGAGAGCGATCCCGTGGCCATCACCGCCACGGAACACAAGGCCGCCATTGCGCTGGCAGGCATCTTGGCCTTCAACCTGATGCGCCACAGCGGCAGCCGCCTGAGCACGCATGCCCTAGAGGGAGTGATGCGGCGCATCCTGCCCACCCTGCGGCCCCGCGAGCTCATGGAGATCGAAATCGAAGCCTATGAGATCATGGCCTGGCTGGGACGAAGCCTGCGCCCCGGCATCGATGACCTCAGCCAAGACACTCCCCAAGACGGCCCCAGCATCCCTTACGATCCCGAGAGCGCGAAGATCGACCTGATCCAACGCGCCCTCGACGAAGGCTTCGACCTCACCATGATGTACTACACCGGTGGCCGCGGGGAGATGCTCGCCCGTCGGGTCACCCCACGCGGTCTGGTGGCCGAAAAGTACCTCCACGCCTACTGCCACACCCGCGAAGAGGTCCGCGTCTTTCGCCTCAGCCGCATCGGTCGCATCATGCCCGTCGGTGGCCGCCCCATCGAGCGACCCGAACTCCCCAAAGCCAAAAACGGCTCCCAGTGGGTGCTCTTTGGCGACGAAGACTGAGCCCAGACTCACCGCGGCGCGTGCAAACGCTGCAACAACCACGCGAGGTTGGCCCCCAAGTCGCGCATCGTCCGCAGGCCTTCTTGGTCTTGGGCCACGTCCCCAGGGCGCAAGCCTACCCCAAAATTCCAGTAGCTCGAGCCCGGCACAATCATCTGACTGATGAAAAAGAAATGATTGATGGTGTCGAAAGCGTGGACGGCGCCCCCGCGACGTACGGCCAACACCCCACAGCCAGCCTTGCGCCGCAACATGTCCCCGTTGGCCTTGGCCGTCATCCCCAGCCGGTCGATGACGGCCTTCAGAGCGGGCGTGACGTCGGCAAAATACACCGGTGAGCCCATGACCACCGCATCGGCGGCATCGGCCGCTGCGATGACCTCGTTCATGCCATCGTCTCCCCCCAGGGCACACCGGCGGTCCCGGCGTTCATAGCAGGCAAAACAAGCCGTGCAGCCGCGATAGCTTTGGTGGCCAATGTGCTCCACCTGGTAAGCGATGCCCTCGGCGCTCAGGGCTTCCCCGACCACGTCGAGGAGCAGGCGTGTGTTGCCCTCACGATGCGGACTGGCGTTCAAGGCGAGCACTCTCATGGTCACTCCGACATTGACGCCCTCTGGCGGGCGATCCCGTAGGCCCGCAGGCAGCGCGGGCATTGGATTTCAAGGCGCAGCTCATCGCCCCACAGATCGCGCCGGTCCGCCTCGGGCAGCCTGACCAGCATCTCCATGACCGAACCTTCGCTGCAACGGCAACCGTACCACATCAGGGCCTCAGTGCTGTAGCGCAAGTGCGACCCTTGCTGCAGCGCCGTAAAGTGGGCCATCGCTTCGGCCTGGCTCCACTGGGTCACTTCCTGCAACGCCCCGCCGGGCAGGGCCTGCACCAGGAGGCCCTGAAGCTGGTCATCCACCCAGAGGTGGGTGGCGATCTGCTCCGACGTCGCAAAGAACTGGGACACCGCCGCGACGGGATCCGCCGAGCTCGGCTCGAGATGCGTCTGTCGCAACACACCTCCAGGCCGCTGCCGTTGCACCACACAGGCCACGGCCGAGGGCTCGGCCGCACGCACGGCACTCGCCAGCGCGCCCTCTGGTTCTACGCCACAGAAAAGACCCCAATCCAAACCGGGAAGGGTCATGGTCCATCCCCACGCATCGCGCACGGGCTGCGACACCGCCGCCAGCCCAGCGGCACACCAGAAGCGCCGCAGGGCCAGGCCATCTGCCCCATCGGGCCAAGGGATGTCGTGGCTGGCGTGGTAGTCCCGCGCTTGGGCCACCAAAGTCGCCACCTCTCCCACCACCCAGAGCAGCTCCCGCTCGGGCCATGTCCAGCGCGTAAAGCGCGCAAATGCACCCTCACTCACCCAGCACTCCCTCCCTGGCCCCGAAAGGCCAGCGTCAATCAGCCAAGCCCGCCCTCAGCCTCCCTCACCGCGACGAAGATCCGCCTCGGCACGAGGCCCCACATCCCCTATCGCGTCATCCCCACTGTGGCCCTGCGCCAGCTTGGCCAGGGTATCATCGGAGAGCTCCTCCCCTGCCATGGTGGTCCAGAAGGTGCGGCCGCGCAGCGCCTTCATTCGCGCCGCCGCGTCGCCTTCGATCTCACTCAAGAGGGTGACCCGTGACCGCGTCACCCCCAGCATGAAGCGCCGCCCCCCTGCCTCGACCATGACCACCGACTGCCCCCCGCCCAAACGCAGCCCTTGAAGGTAGTGCAAACCCATCCCCCCCAAGCGCCGCCGCCGCAGCCAAGCCGTCACCCCGACGACGATCAGCCCCCCGGCGACGATGATCAGCGCCAAGAGAGCCACGATGTCATAGGTTCGCGGCCTGGCTTCAGGCCCCGGCGCGCTCCGCTCGGGACGTCGCACATCGGCAGGCGCCGCCGCCTTCAGGTCGTAAGTCCCGGACCCCTCCGCCGGCAGCGGCTCACCCCACCCCTCCCCGTTGCGCACCCGGAGCCCATCACTGCTCTCGACGCTCCCCAAGCCCGGGTCGGGATCGGCACGCAGGGGCAACGGGTCCAAGGCTTCTTCAGCCAGGGCTTCCGGCGCATCGCCCTCGGCGAAAGGCAGATCCTCCGCTGGCACCGTTTCCTCACCATCGCTCAGCTCTTCCCACTCCACCACAGCGTCAGGGACGATGGCCTCGTCGTGGTACAGCGCCTCGTCACCCGGCAGCAGATGCCGGGCAATGTAATCCGTGCCGTTGAAGACCGCTTCATAGACCTCGCTCCCCCGGTAGTAGCGGAGCCGCGCAATCTTCTTGCCGCTGCGCAGCTCCACCTCGAAGCGATCCCCCGTGCGCGACAGCTTGAAGTCGAAAACCTCGCTCAGGGCCCCGACGGCTTCGCGGATGGAGTCTCCATGCACCGCCTTGTTCTTGAGGGCCGTGATCAGGTTCTGCCCACGCTCGAGCTTACCAGTGACCCACGCGTTAGGCGGCGGTCGCACCTCTTCTTGCGCACAAACCAACGCACTCGTCATCAGAAAGCATGACATCGCCAGCGCAAAAGACACCCACACCCGTCTCATCGACCTGCCTCGTATTGGAGTCACTCGCGGCGTCAGCCTGGGCCTTCCCAGCCTGGACACGGCAACCACCGTGATGTGTACCCCGGCGCGCTGGCAGACACAAGGACGCCAACGAGAAGGAAGGCACCAGGAGCGTCGCCCGCAACCTCCGCCGCGGCGCCCTCAGCACGGCTCACAGGCGAAAATGGAAGTCGCGCACCACCGCCATGTGCTGCATCTGCGGTGCCCCAGAGTCACCGACCAAGACCGGGCTGACATCGATGAGCGGCGTGTAGACCCGCGAGTCGAAGACCAAACCTTCGGGGAAGGCGTTCGCGCCAATGGCCACGCTCACCTCATAAGACTCGAAGGCCGCACAGGCCAACACCCAGTCATAGGGCTTGGTGCGGCTCGCGTTGGTGCCCTCGACCCCCCGATTGTCCACCGGGTAGGGCCCGTTGGCCTCGACGATGGCGTTGAAGTGGGTCCGCGCCGCCGTGCGCGAGTCCGTGTTGAAATCCCCACCCAAAACCAAGTAGTAGCGATTGTTGAGGTTCTTCGCCGCGATCCGATCCCGCAGCACGGGCATCTCCCGGGCGTTGCGGTCCGTATGCAAGTGCACGCTCACGGCCAACAAATCCTTCCCCCCAGGCAGGTCCAAGACCGCCCAATCCCAGTCGCGATTCGACACCTCGTTGCTCGGCCAGTAGCCCGACTCCAAAATGGGATAGCGGCTCACCACACCGTTGGGGATCTGGCCGCGTCCGCGAACATAATAGAACCCCGGACCAAAGGCCGTATCGACGAAACGCCGGATGTCGCTCGTCGTGTTGTTGGCGTAGTTGAACTCCTGAATCAAGACCACGTCCGGATCCAGGCCCTGAAAAATGCGGATCCCGTGCCCCGGATCGTAGCTCTGATAGTTACCGCTCGAGATATTGGCCGCCATCACCCGGACCGGATACGGACCCTCGGCCCACTCGGGCCCCGTGTCCTCTACCGCATCGACCACCTCTTCAGGTGGCACGTCGACCACGTCTGCCGGGGGCACATCAGCCACCTCTTCAGGCGGCAGGTCGGCCACCTCTTCAGGCGGCAGGTCGGCCACCTCTTCAGGCGGCAGGTCGGCCACCTCTTCAGGCGGCAGGTCATTCGCCGCATCCGTGTCCCCTTCCACATCCGCTTCCGCCATCGCGTCGGGCGGCGAAAGGTCGGGCGCAACATCAGGGGCGACCTCATGCTGGTCCTGCGGCGCCTCATAGGGCGTCTCGTCACAGGCCGCGAAGACCCAAAACAAACAGATGATCCACACCGCCCTGCGACCCTCGCGCCTCTGAACTGGCATCATAACACCCCATGTTTCAAGCTATTCATCTCCTAGCCCACCACATCATCCAACCCAGACGTCGCCAGGTCGAATCACGCTAGCACCGCCCTTCGGGGCGAACAACGTCTATTTTACCTAAGTCAATATTTCGCAAACCTTTTGTCGGCCACTCCGCCACTCTGACCTCCATGTAGGTCATTTTTTGTCATCCTGGGACTTTTCAAACGGGCGAGCAGCATTAGAACATAAGAGTCACCGCAGCCTAGGCCTCACGCCTTCCGGGCTGCTGGTGACGGCCACCGAAACGGCTTCGGGTGGCGCAACGCTCCTGGGGGCGACCCTAACTTGCCGATGCAAAGGAGGTATGTGTGCACCAAAAAAATAGACCCTCGACGACCAGCGTGACGTCCTGAACGAACCGACCTGGCGCAAAGAGGCTCGATAGTGCGGCAGGCTGAGCCGCTCACCATGATGATCGCTTCGTCCGGTGCAATCAGGAACCCAGACGTCATGCAGACGTCTACACGGTGCCACCACGTCGGGGTGGCCCATCGAGCGACCGTGTAGACCACCCACCGCCCAGGCATCGCCTGGGCGCTCCTTGCGGCGCAGGGTGCGCAGCGATTAGGCTGCGCGCCGCGCCTGCAACGCGCAGGTTGCGGCTGTCAACCACGATGACCCAGCACGGGAAACGGCATGGAGAGACCACCACCGGGTCTTTATCGACTCGATCACAGCGCGACGCTGTTGCGCATCTTTACCTTCAAGGCGCCATCGCTGGCAGCAGTGGTTGCCCATGACTTGGAGTTTCACTGTCGCGATGTCACGGGAGAGCTGCGCCTCGACACCGACGGCGGTGACTTCGAGGCCAGGGCCCAGCTCTGGGCCATGTGCACCCGCGACGGTCTCCTCAACCGCATCGAGTGGGCCGAGTGCCAGCGCCTGATGCGCAAGAAAGTCCTCAAGACCGAAGCGCGGGCAGTGGCCACGCTCAGGGGAAGCCTCACCTGGCCGCAGGCCGAGGCCCCACCACTGCTGCAGGCGACCCTGCAGATCTTTGGCGGCCCCAGCCGCGAGATCCTCCTCCCCTGCCAAGAAGCGCAGGTCCATGGCAGCACCCTGCAGGTCTCGGCCAGCTTCGAATTCCTCCAGAGCGACTATGGCATCAAGCCCTTCGAGCACATGTTCGGCATGTTCAAGCTCAAAGACGAGATGCGCTTCATCGTCGAGAGTCGCTGGCACCGCGTCTAGGGTGCCCCCTCACCGCTCTGCCCCCAGATGAGACGCGCCGCGTTGTCCACATAGAACTTCTCCAAGATCTCCAGCGGCAGATCCACCGCGTCGATGCGCCAGCGTCCTTGGATCGGTGTGGGGTGGGCGATCTGCCGGTGATCCGTCTCGAAGTAGTGCCAGTGTCGCTGGTAGAAGACGACGGCGTCGTCAAAGCCCGGCTCGCGCGCCGACACCGATCCGAGCTGCATCGCGCCCTCAGCGCCAAAAATGATGTCACTGCCAAAGAGGATTCGGTCTTGGTGCTTGATGAAGAAGGCCCGCACCTGCTCCGGGGGATGCCGCCCGATCTCGGGAACTCTCGCGGAGACGTCGACGTAGACCCTGGGATAGGTGCTCAGCAGATGATCGACGTAATCCAGATTCTCGGCGTAGTTGCCCATGTGGATCAGGAGAAAGGTGGTCTCGGGGTGGCTCGCAATGACCCGCTCCTGCACCGCCATCAAGGCCGCAAAGGTTGGGAAATCCTCACCGTGAAAAGACCAGGACGCCGCGATGGAGAGCTCGTCGTAGCGCTCGTTCTCGGGCGTCACGGGCTCGAAGAAGGCCACGGGATCAGCGATGTGCCAAGCGACGATGAGCCCCAAGCGGCCGCAGGCCGCAAAAATGGGCGCCAACACGGGATCATCGGGCGACACCAGGCTGCCGTCCAGGCGACGCACCCCCAGCCCCAAGTCCTTGAAAATCTTGATGCCCACCATGCCGTCCGCCTTGGCCTGGGCCAGCTCGCCCAGCACCGCAGCGACGAAATCCTCGTCATTGAAGCGGCGCCACTCGATGTTGGAGAAGGCCCGCATGCGGTCACCGAGGATGCGCTGCATCGCCAAAGTCGACGCGTAACGCAGCGAGCCCGGCGCGCCGGCGCTCTTCACGGCGAAACGACCGATGCCAGCGGCGGCAAAGACATCCAGCGCCAAGGCGATGGCGATGGTGCTGGGGGCGAGATGCACGTGGGAGTCGATGATTTCCCGCCGAGTGTCCCACCGCCGTGGGAAATCCGGCGGCAGCGCCGGCTGCGCCTCACCGGCCTCCGCCACGCCCCCCTGCGGCGCCACCTCTGGCGCGGTCTCAGCTTGGCCCGCAGGAGGCGCAGGCTCGGGCGCCCGGCACGCCACCACCCAGCACAAGCCCAAACACAGCAGCGCCAATCGCCCCATCATCCGCGCACCTCCTCTTTACCCACCTCAGTCCAGCCACCCCTCGAAGGCACTCAGGCTACACTGCTCGCCGCTCAACACCTCGGTGCAGCCCTGCACCGTGTTGGTCCCGCTGCCTCCCAGGCAACCGTCGCCATCCCAGTTGCCCCAGATCGTGTCGTTGCCCGCACCGCCGCAGACGTGATCCAGCCCAGCCCCGGGATAGAGCACATCGTCGCCGTCCTCTCCCAGCAGCAAATCGTCCCCCTCTTCCCCCCACATCCAGTCGTTCCCGGGGCCGCCGCGCAAGCGATCCCGCCCAGGCCCACCCCACACGCTGTCGTCGCCGAGGTCGCCCACCACCGTGTCATCGCCGTCGCCTGCGCGGACGCTGTCGTGACCGGTCCCTGCCAGCACCCAATCGTCACCCGCGCCGGCATCGACCATGTCGTTGCCCGCGCCGGCATCGATGTGATCGTGCCCGTCGCCGCCGTAGAGCTCATCCCCACCTGCGCCTCCAACCAGGGTGTCGTCGCCCTCCCCACCCCACAAGAAATCGATCCCCTCATGGCCATCGGGATCGCCATAGAGCCGATCGTTGCCCGGGCCCCCAACCAACATGTCGTGTCCCAGATCCCCCCGGAGAAAATCATCGCCCGGACCACCGACGATGCAATCGTGGCCCGGCCCCCCAAAGAGGTCATCGTCCCCATCGGTGCCGATGATCAGATCCTGGCCAGGCCCGCCAATGTCCGCCCACGGGTTGAGCCAACAGGGCTCCTGGTCCACACACACCCAGCGCGAACGTCCCGTGAAGATCTCCACCTCGCCGCGGTAAGCCGCGTCTAGCCACGCCGCAAAGGTCCGCCCACAGTACACCTGCGCCAGATCGGGCAGGGCACAGGGGTCACTGGGATCGTAGGCCTCCCCGCCCAGCTCCACCGCGTGGGTCAGGAGGTGCACGCCGCGAAACTCGGCGCAGTGGCTGGGCTCGGGCGCCTCAGGCAAGCGCTGCCCGTAGTGGCCCTGGCGCACCAAGAAATAGAGGTTGTGCAGGGCCATGTAGTCCATCCCGCTGTACTCGCCGGCCCAGTGGCGGTTGCCGAAACGATCCCCCGGCGTCGCGAAACGGTTGCTCGCGCCCCAGCCAGCGGGATCGTCGCAACCGGCAAAGCCAAAACACGGGCCGCTACACGGCGCCGAGCCCAACATCTCCTCGACGCGCCACATGGCGAAGTCCGCGCTGGGCGCCCGCCCGCTCAAGATCGACCGTGACAGCACATAGAGATCCTTCCCATCGCCGACGGCCCGCGTCAAAAACTTCCCGCCCGCGTCCCAGGTCCCGGTGATGGCCATCAACCGCAGCGCCATGGTCCGGTTATAGTTGTGAGTCTCGAACCAGCCCGTGTCCAACAGGGCCAAGGCCCCCGTGGCGATCACGCTGGTGCTGGTCGCGTCGTGGTAATTCTCGACCCCAAAATCCTGTCCACACACGCGATTGGCGGCCTCGGCGAAGAGATTCGAGAAACCCAGCGCGTTGCCCCCCCAGGCATCGGGCGGCCTGTTGCCCACGGGGTCGCGCACGGTCCACGTGTGGTCACGCAGGTGTTTGACCATGCGATGCACCATCTCGCGGGAGGCCTCCCGCAGGGCGAGCCCCCGCACCACTTCATCCTCTGGCACCAGAGCAGCGACCAAGGCCAAGCCGTGAATCAGTCCGATCATCTGGTCTTGGCTGGTGAAGGCGCCGTCGTTGAGCGAGTCCGGCGTCAAGGGGCGACAGGAAGCATTCGAGATCACACACTCGTAGCCCAGGTTCTCACCGTCGGCGCGGGGAAAGCGGTAAGCACCGTCGTCAGCCAAATAGAAGCTCGCCGGCACATCATCCCGGAGAAAAAAGCCATCCCGCGCCGGTGCGCGCCCGTAGACCAGCTCCGCGGCCTCGTCGACCCGGTTGAAGGCCTCCAGCGCCCAGTAGAGATCGTCCAGGGTCTCGCTGGTGTCCAAGCCGAGCTGCTTGAACATGGCGTACTCCGTGGCCAACACCTCGAAGTAAGTGCCGAGATAGATCGTGGCGTCGCCCCAGGCGTAGCGGCCGTGGGCATCGGCCAAGTCCTCACGCGGGCAGGCGCTCATCGACCAGTGCCCGGCGCAGGCCACCTGGGGCTCGCGCCGCGAGGCCGGCATAGACTGTCCCGGCGCGCCGCCGATGGAGATGAAACCCGGCTGCGCCGCCGTCCCATTGCCCCGAAAACGCTGGCGATAATGCAAATACTTCACGAACCAATCGTCTCGGTTGCACGGCGGCGGCGAGTCCAGCCACGCGGGATCCACGACGCCGGGTGCCGGCGCATAGGGAAAGATCGCCACCCTACACTCCGTCGTGCACGCCCCGTGGCCGTAGCTGCCGTTGTCCTCCCCGGCATCACAGGCCTCGTCGGGCGCATCCACGACCCCATCCCCACAGCGCGCCACACTGCGACAATCGCGCCGGCAATGCCCGTAGCTGCCATTGAGCGCGCCATCGTCACAGACCTCAAACACGGGATCCACCGTGCCATCGCCACAGCCGACAACGCCCTGACAGTCGAGCTGGCACTGGCCGTAGTTGCCATTGTCCTCCCCGTCGTCGCACAGCTCGAAGTCGGCGTCGACCAGGCCATCGCCACACCGGGACACGCCGCTGCAGTCGGCGCGGCAGCGGCCATAGACACCATTCTCAGCCCCATCATCGCAGGCCTCGTCGGGCCCATCGACGACCTCGTCGCCACAGCGCGATCGACTCTTACAGTCGGCGCGACAGCGCCCATAGGTGCCGTTGTGCACCCCATCGTCACAGAACTCCCCTGCCTTCACCACGCCGTCACCACAGCGCGGCGCCGTCACCTCGACGGCCACGTCCTCTGCATCGGGCGAGGTAGCGCGCTCCTCGTCGCAAGCCCAGACGCCCCCTGCCAACAGCAGCAAAGCCACCAGATTACCACCGCGCTTTACCTTCGCTCCAGCCATGGGTCGCTCCTCGTCTGTGTGCCGCCCGTCTCGCGCGTCATCTCAGCATCAAAGCGAAATCGCGACGCCGGCGCAAGGCGGCAGCCCCATCGCCCCCGGGTCGCACCGAGACCCGCGCAGCCTTGAGATCCGCCGCCAAGCCACATACCGTAGGAGGGCGCTCGCGCGGCGCGTCCTCTGCCCTCCCCTTGGCTAAGCCTCCATGACTGACGTCTCCCCCCATCTCCATCTCGGCGATCACGACGAGGGCCCCTTACGGGTCGCCGCCTCCAGCATCATCACTGGCCGCACCGCCGTCATCGGTATGAGCGGCTCCGGCAAGAGCCACCTCATCGGCGTGCTCTGCGAAGAGATCTGCCGCGCCGCCCTGCCTTTCGTCATCTTCGACCCCGAAGGCGAGTACGCCGCCCTCAAGGAGAAGTTCCCCGTGGTGTGGGCCGCCAACCACGCCGAAGCCGACGTCCGCCTCAAAGCCGACACACTCCCGGAGCTCGCCGCGGCCGTCGTCGAGCAAGGCGCCCGCCTGGTCTTCGACACCTCGGACTCGAGCAACGAGGTCGAGCTCGCCTCGACCTTCCTCGCCCACCTCTACGCCAGCGGCACCCAAACCCGCGCCCCCATCCTGGTCATCGTCGAAGAAGCCGATCGCTTCATCCCCCAGAGCAGCGGCGGCGGCGTCCCGGAGCTCCTCGAAATCAGCCGCCGCGGCCGCAAACGCGGCATTGGCCTGGCCATCGCCACCCAGCGCCCGGCCATGGTCGACAAGAACGTCCTCTCCCAGTGCGGCAACCAGCTCATCGGCCGCCTGCGCCTGCAGAACGACCTCAACGCCGTCAAACCCTTCTTCGACAGCAACGATCGCCTGCGCACCCTCCCCGAGCTCGAGCGCGGCCACTTCTTCGCCATGGGGGAGATCGCCGCCACCCCGCGCCTCTTCTTGGCCCGCGCCCGCGAAACCACCCACCAAGGCCGCACCCCCGACCTCCGCCGTCGCCGCTCCTTCTCCGTCGAGGGTTTCGTCACCCGCGTCGCCGACGACCCCCCAGGCGACAGCCTTCGCGATCGCTCCAGCGCTGTGGATCCACCCACGCCCATCGCAGCGCCAGCCACGCCGGAGTCACCGCTGACCGCGCCCCCCGCAGCCCCAACCTCGCGCAGCGCTGGCGCCGCTGCCCCAGCGGAGGTGGATCCCAGCCCAGCAGACCTCAGCCCAGAAGCCAACCCGGTCCCAGCGCCAACCCGCGCGCGGGAGAGCCGAGGCGGTCCCCAGCTCACCCACATCCCCTTCGTCATCACGCCCGAGGAGACCCACCACTTGGCCGAGCGTCAGGTGGCGCGCGCCCTGCTCACGCGCTCGCCTCAGGAGAGCATCGAGAGCATCGAGGCCCTGTTTTGGCCCTTCCAGACCGTGCGCTATGAGGTGTCCAAGCGCGGCGTCTTTGGCCTGGACCTGCTCTCAGTGACCGCGGTGTGGGACGCCGTCTTGGGGCAAGCCGTGCGCTTCAAGAACAACCAGATTCAGGTCTTGCAGAGCGTGGACCGGCGCATTTTGGGGTTGAGTCAAGGGCAGCAGCGCGCCCTCATGGCCCTGCGCAAGGATGACCTCAGCGCCCACGACCTGGCGGCGGCCCTCGGGCAGCCCATCGATGACGTCAAACGCGACATCCAGAGCCTGCGGCGGCGCAAGCTGGTGACGCCCAGCGGCAAAGCGGGCCGCTCTCACCTCTACCGCCCCCTCATCGAGCTCAAGGCCTTCAGCATCAAGGACCTGCAGAGCCCCCAGCCCGAGACCCGCCAGGGAAGTCTCGCCGGCGCCGCTCGCGTCCTGCCGCCGCGCTTTGCTTTCGCCGCCTTCCAAGACCTCATCCTGGCCATGCACGACGAGGGCGATGTCTTTGCGGGCACCTTCTTCCACTTCCCCCGCTATCTCATCTCCTTGCGCCACAAGAAGAGTCAGGCCCGCAGGGTCATCTTGCTCAACGGCCTGACCGCAGGGACCAATACCGTCCCGACAGAGCTCCTGGACCTGCTCTGAGCCCTCACGCAGAGCGCAGGCGCAACAAGCCCAAGGCTTGCTCACAGCGCGCCTGGCGCAGCTCGCGACTCAGCCAGCCGTTGCGCGCGATGCGCAACAGCGACACCCCTTCGTGGTAACGGGCGCGCTCGAGGAGCCGGCTCACGGCATCACCGCGACCGCACCAGGTCGCGGCGTAGACCTGACGCACGACTTCGGCGGCCACCACCCCCGCGGCCCCCTGGAGGTGCTCGTCGCAGCTATGGCGCACCTCGGCGCACAGGCGGCCCAGGTCCGCCGCCGGATCCGAGGCCCGGGCCCGCTCCCAATCGATGGCCACCACCGCGCCGTCCCCAGGGAGGATGAAGTTGCTCACCGTGGCGTCGCCGTGGGCAAAGACACGGGGAAAGTCCGCCAACAGCGCCCCCTCCTGCCAGCCATCGATGGCCCGTGACAGCGACTGGGCCAGGGCAGGCGCTGGCGCCAAGACCCCGTGTTTCGCCAGATTCGCCACCACTTTCTTGCCGTAGTTGGCGAAGTAGGACGCGTCGTCGTAGGTGCTCACCTCCGCTGGCAGCCCGCGTTCTTCGCCGTGGAGGCGCGCCAACAGGCGCGTCACCGCCTCGATCCCATCGGCGATAGGCAGCGGCAGGAAGCCTGGCGCGGCAGCGCTTGGCGCCCGTGGCTGCCCCTGGATCACCTCGAGGAGGGTGGGCCCTGGGACATGCGCCAGAAACAAGACGCCCGCCCACTGCCCGTAGACCTCGACCGCCGCATAGGGCCCCGCGCCCAGCAATGGCGCGGCGCACGCCGTATAGGCCCGCTCGCGCTCGGCCGCCACCAGGGCGTCATCCCCGACCTTGAGCCAATAGAACTTGGCCTGCACCGACCACCCGTTCGGCGCGACGCAGCGCCGCACCGCCCCTGAGGCCGGCGCCAACCACCAGCCTTGCGCCGAGGGGTGCCCGCACCAGGGCGCGGCGGCCAAAAAATGCGCCAAGGGACTCTCGGGTGCCAGACGCACCCCTCGACTGTCCTCGGGCGGAGCCCCTTGGCCCAGCCACTCGGCCACAGACCGCACGCCCTCGCCCGCTAGCCCTTGGACGCTTCGGTCCATCCCCACCTCCACACCCTCTCTACCGGCCATTGCTGCCGCGGCACACCCGTGCCCGCCACGCCAGAGCGACACCGCACCACCCTCAGGGCAAAGTTAGCCCGTCGACGAGGTCGGCACCGCTGAGCACTTGCATCGACGCCCCCTCCAGATCGCTCCCCAAGGGCTCACTGCGCCCACCCAGATGGGCCGCCAGGAAGAACTCGACCACCGCGTTGAAGGCCATCCTATTCTCAGGTCGGGCAAAGCCATGCCCCTCGTCGGGGAAGAGCGCGTAGACCACGGGGATGGACCGCGCCTGCATGGCCTGGACGATCTGATCCGACTCGGCCTGCTTGACCCGGGGATCGTTGGCGCCCTGCCCAATCAACAGCGGACGCTGGATCTGATCCACCAAGAACAAAGGCGAGCGCGATTGCAACAAGGCGCGTCCCTCTGCGGTGCGGTGATCACCGACCCGGCTGGTGAACATCTCGATCATGGGCAGCCAATAGGGGGGCACGCTCTCCAAGAGGGTGATGAGGTTCGACGGACCGACGATGTCGACGGCGCAGGCGAAACGCTCAGGCGTGAAGGTCAGCCCCACCAGGGCGGCGTAGCCGCCATAGCTGCCACCCATGATGCAGACCCGGTCCGGATCGGCGATACCCTCGGCCGTCGCCCACGCCACGGCATCGATGAGATCGTCGTGCATCTTACCGGCCCACTCCATGTTGGCCGCGTTGATGAACGCCTTGCCAAAACCCGTGCTGCCGCGGAAGTTCACACTCAACACGGCATAGCCGCGGTTGGCCAACCACTGGTGGGTGGGGTTCAGGCCCCAATGGTCCCGGGCCCACGGCCCCCCGTGCACCAATAAGACCATGGGCAGCGGCGCGTCGGGACGCGCCGCGTCGCCGTACAGCGACGGCAGCGTCAGGTAGGAGACCAGCTCCAAGCCATCCCTGCTGGGGATCACCTCTGGGTGCATGGGGCTGAGCGCGTAGGGCTCCAAGGCACTCACGTTGGTGAAGAGAAAGTCGAGGCGCCCCTCGTTGCGGTGGTAAAGAAAGGTCTTGGCTGGGCCATCGGCGAGGATGTAGACCACCAGCCAACGGTCATCGGCCAGCGTGCGCGAGGTGATGTGAAAATCGCCGGGAGCGGCCGCCGCCAGGCGGGAAAAGTCACCCGCCACGGCGGGGTCCAGCACCTGCCACTGCTGTCGCAGGTAGTTCGACTCCCAGGCCTGCACCCGTCCGCTGACAGGGTGGGTCAAGACACCCGAGACATCCGCCTGCGCGCTCTCCCCCAGGAGGCGCACTTCCGTCCCTTGACGCTCGAAGATCCCCGCCGTGTTGCGCCCGCGACTGTCGAGAAAATAGAAGACGCTGCCCGTTGAGTCGAAGCCGAGGGGCGCCGTCGTCAGGTCATCCTCCATCCCCACCTCGGTCTCCAGCTCCCAGCCGTCATTGCCGGGACGCAGCCACTGGGAGCCGCCGCTCGGTGTCTGGGCGATGGCATAGCGCACCTTGAAGTCATCATCGATGACGAAACCCGGGAAGCCATCGTTCTCCAGGTGCAGGGTTCGCTCGCCCGTACCGATGTCGACCCGATAGAGGTCATGCAGCGCCGGTTCGCGGTCGTTCACCCCGACCAGCACCGCGCCCGGGTGGCGCTGGCTCAGCGCCTCGATACGGGCCTGAATCCCCTCCTGCGGGGTCAAGCAGCGGCTCTCGCCGCTCGCGATGTTCACGGCGTAGATCCGCCAATTCTCGTCCCCATCCTGATCCTGAACGTAGAGCACGTGCCTGTTGTCATAGGCCCAACCATGCGAACGGATGCCGCGACCGCGGTCGTCCGTCAGCGGACGCGCCTGATCAGGGGTGTCGAAGGCCGCCAGCCACACGTTCAGCACCCCATCCCGCGGTGCCAACCAAGTCAGCCAACGCCCATCGGGGCTCAGGCGTCCTTGCGCCCGGTCTGGGTTGCCGAACAAGACGCGCCGGGGGATGATTTCGACCGCTGCCATGGGGTGCTCCTGTTGCAGGGAAGTCTCGGGCGTGGCCACCTCGATCGCCCCAGGGTGATGAGCGCAGGCACACAGCATGGTGCCCACCACCCAAGCAATCCAAAGGCGGCAAGGCGTCCTCAGGCCATCTCGCTTCATGACACGCCGCTCCTCGACGAAAAAGGCCAGCGCACTGGCTCAGTCGCGCGCAGCGCCTCCAGGCGAGGGCCGCGCCAAGTTCGGCCTACCATAACAACGCCCTGCACTTGGAGCAACGGCGCGCGGCGCTCACCTCTGGCTCAGCCCACACCACAGGCCACCGGCGAAATCATCGCTTCTCCCGCCCATCGACGAAGTTCGCCTGGCGCCACAGCGCGCCATCGGGCCGCCACCACTGCCATTGGCCCTCGCGCTTGCCCGCCTTGAAGGCCCCCTCCCCGCTCTTCACCCCATTGGCATGCCACGCCGTCCACTGCCCCTCTTCTTTGCCTTCCACGTAAGCCCCCTCTTCGGCGACCTGCCCGTTGGGGTGCCACCATGTCCAGGCGCCCGCCCGCGCTCCCATGCTGTAGGAACCCTCTGACGCCTTGGAGCCGTCATCGTGGTAGGTGATCCACCGCCCCTCTTCGCGCCCCCCCACATAGGTCCCTGATGAACGCGGCGAACCGTTGCGGTGCCAAGCTTGCCACTCGCCATCCTCGCGCCCTTCGCGATAGGTCCCGCTGAGCATGGTCTGGCCGTTGTCGTACCAGAAGCGCCACGGACCCTCGCGCAGCCCCAAGCGCAGCGCCCCCTCCATCTCCTTTTCACCGTTGGGATGCCACCAGGCCCACAGGCCCACCTCGATGTTCTCCACGGCGTCGTCTTGCAGGCGGCACACCATGCAGCCCAAGCGGCGCTGCTCCGCGTCGGGCACCCAGGCCCCATCCATGGCGTCACAGGCGTTGCGCCCCGGCGTGTCCTCCACGCCACCGCTGTAATCGACCTCACGCCAGAACTCGCCCGAATACCACCACTCCTTCCAGCGCCCTTCCTTGACCCCTTCCTTGAACGTACCCTGCCCAGAGAGCTTGTTGTTGTTGTGCCACTCCGCCCACTCGCCATCCTCCACGTCCTGCACGAAGGGGCCGCGCCGTTCGGGATAGGCCTGCCAAGTAAACTCCTTCCACTCTCCCACCCGCGTCCCCATGTCGTATTCCCCCGTCCAGGCCACCTGGCCGTTGGTCCAATAACCAATCCACAGGCCGTGGCGGTAGCCCTTGCTGTAGTTCCCCTCGGAGGAAAGCTCGCCGTTCTCGAACCACCCGCGGTAGGGTCCATCGCCGGCCCCCATGTTCCAGTTCTCCTCCGAACGAAGCCCACCATGGGCGTAATAGTTGCGCCACAGCCCGTGCTGGAGGCCGCCCAGGCTCCCACCGACATAATTCCCTTCGCGCTTGACTTGGCCGTCAGGCCACCACTCGCGCCACTCTCCTTGCCCATCGCGGATGACCGAGCGGCCAATGAGCTGCCCCTTGGGGTCGACGAACACATGCTCACCATCGGGCACGTCGCGCACGTAGAGGCCCTGGCGCAAGACCTCGCCCGTGGGGTGGTAGTCCACCCACAGCCCTTGCCGCGCGTTGCCCGCGTAGATCCCGCGCCACTCGATCTTGCCGTCACCGTAATACCCACGCCACTCGCCGTGGCGCGCCGTCTCGATGAAGCACCCCTCTTCGCGCTTCTCGTAATCGACGGCCCACGCGCCCCCTGCGGCGGCACAGGCCTCTTCGGCCTCCCCCACCCGCGCATCGTCGCGGTAGGTCACGGTCCGCCACAGGTGACCCGCGGCGCTCCACTCGGTCCACTCCCCTTGGCGAAGGTCGTCCACGTAGGAGCCTTGCTCCACTTTCTGCCCGTGTTTCTTCTCGTAGAAGTGCCACTCTCCATGGCGCTTGCCCATGCGGTAGGTGCCCTGGCTCACGGGCCGCCCTTCAGGGCTGAGGAAACGCCACAGGCCGTCCTTCTCGCCCTCCACGTAGGAACCTTCCTCGCTGAGCTGGCAGTTGGCGTACCAATACTTCGCCACCCCGTGCAAGCGCCCCTCCCGGTAGTGCTCGATGCGCATGAGCTGGCCCCCGGCGTAATAACCGCGCCACTCACCGTCCTCCTTGCCATCGACGAAGGCACCTTCCAGGGCCAGCTCGCCGTTGGGGTGCCACATTTTCACCGGCCCGTGGTTCTCGCCGGCCCGCAGCATCACTTGAACCCAAGAGCCTTCGGGCTGCGTAAAAGTCCACAGCCCCTCGTGTTTGCCCTTGACCCAGCAGCCCGTCCCGAGCAGGGAGTCCTCTTGCCACTGCCCCTTCGCCTGGGCACAAGCCTCGGCGTTGGTGATCTCCTCAGCACCCGCCCAGCCGGGCGAGACGGACAGAAAAGCGACGATGAGCAGCCACCTGCCAGCCCCAAGGACCCGACGCAGCGCCTGCCCACTTCGCGGCCATCGCGCGCCGCTCAGGTGCCTCTTCATCACGGCCTCCCTCCCAAGATCTGCTCGAGCGCCTCTTCCGCGCCGATCCGCGCCGCTCGCCCATCGAGGGTGTTGATGTCGGTCTGGGTGAGATCCACGCGCGGCGCAAAGACCTGGCGGTGGAAAGCATCCACGGCCAGGGCCCAGCGCTCGGCCTCGCTCGCTTCAGCCGCCTCGGCCATGGCGGCCCCCAGATCCACGCACAAGTAGCGCGAGCCATCAGGGCGCCCCAAACAAGCTTGGAGCGCCTCGCCGTCGGCAAAAACGTCCACCACGAAGGGGCTCTCGGGGTCGACCCGCAGGCGCGGCGAGCGCCGTAGCAGCGCCGCCACGGCCCGGGCGTCGCCTGCGTCGTCGTAGGTCAACCGCACGGGCAGGGACAGCTCCAGGATGCGCATCACCGCCGGGTAGACCTCCATCACCTGGTGCAACAGGGCGAAGGCCTCGGCGCGCTCGCCGCGCGCCAGAAGGATCTGGGCATACCAAGCCCGGGTGCGGTTGCGCAGCAAGACATCCTCCGCCGGGAGATCCCGCAACACCCCTTCGGCCCTTTGCACGGCTTGATCCCATTGTTCTCCACGCCAGTAGGCCTCGCCCTCCAGCGCATCGAGGTGCGGGCCGATGCGCGCCGCCACACTCGCCGCCAGGGCCCGATCCTCGGCAGCCATCCGCAGCGCCACCCCGTTCCCCACCACGGGGATCAAGTCACCCAGCGCCCACGAGGACAGCAGGCGGTGCGGCAGGGCCACCCCGGCCAAGACTTTGGGGCGCACGGCCAAGCGGATGGCCGCCCGTCGCTGTTGCCAGAGGAAGGCGCGCAAGGCCAAAGTGTCACCGCGCACACCCAAAGCCGCCCACAGCGGGCGCGCCGCCGCCCGCTCCTCCTCCTGGGCCAAGCGAGCGCGCAAGATGGCCGTCAAGGTCACCAGATTGCCAAAGGCCACTTGCTCGTCAGAGAAGCTATTGAGTCCCTGGCGATCCGGGGCCTCGACCACGGTCCGCATCCGCTCCTCCGCCTCGGGCAAGGCCCCCATGGCGAAGAGCACCTCCACCAGACGCGCCCGATAGTCCATCTCGGTCTGCACCCGCATGCGCAACTCGATAGGTTCGGCCCGGAGCTGCTTGAAGGCCGAAATGGCCTTCTGGTACTCGGCCTGCATCAGGTAATAGGGGACGAGCACGCGCCGCGGGCTACTGGGACAATCGCGATCGACAGCCTGCAGGGACTGCTTGACGGCGCCTTCCACCTCGTCGTAGCGCACGGTCTGCATCACCGCCAGGGAGAGGTTGGCCGCAATGACACAGGAGCGGTTCTGGGTCTTCTCCATCCCCTCCTTGGCCCACTGGTAACACTTCTCATAGTCGTGCGCCGTGTCCTCGATGGCCAAGAGGCCGTTGTAGGCGCGGCTGCGCCGCTCGAAATCATCGGCGTAGATGTGGCGCATGGCGATCTCCCGCGCTTCGTCCAGGCGCCCCAGCTTCATCAGCGCCCAGATCCGCTGAGTCTCCAGCGGCGGATGGTAGAGCGCGTCGTAGCGCTCCAGGGTCGACAGCTCCTCTTCACGGCGGTCCATCTCCCCTAATATCCAGATCTCCTTTTCTAAAACCTGCTTGTGCCACCGCCGGGCCTCGCCCTCTGGAGGTGGATCCCCATAAGAACGCTCCAACATCTGACGCGCCTTGCGCATCAAAAAGAGCGCCCGCGCCAGGTTGCCTTCGCCCAGGTGAAAAACCCGCGCTTGCACATAGGTCGCCATGAAAGATCGGCGCGACTTGAGGATCGCCTCGGCCTCCTCCCGAGCCCGCACATAGGCGCCCGACTCGAGGGAACGCAGCGCTTGCAACTCGTCCTCCGCCGCCGGGAACCAGGTCGGCTGCGGCAACAGGCTCTGCGCATCGCCATGGACCGCCACCCCCAGCGCCGCCACCAGCGCCAGAGCGGTCACGAGGGTCGTCATCCGAGAGGGTCGCAAACGATGAGGCATCAAAAGTCACTCCAAACGAACACGCGCCGCGGCGCCGTGCCCCCCTGCCGGCAGCACCAAAATCAACGACTGACGCGAGCCAATTCTTCCAAGGGCCCAGGGAGGGCCGCCCGGATCACCTCGGCCGGCTCCGCCACCCCCGGCACCAGCGCCACCCGGTGCTGGAGCAGCGGGACGGCCAGGTAGTCCACATCATCGGCAGAGACGAAATCCCGCCCCCGCAACAGCGCCAAGGTCTGGAGCGCGGGCACGGCCTGCACCAACGATCGCGTCGAGACCCCTTGGGTGCAGCGGCGATCGGCCCGGATGGCGCGCGCCAAGTCCACCAAACACGACATGACCTGCGGCGCCACGTAGACCTGGCCCCGCAACAAGTCGCGCGCCTTGACCACGTCGCTCCGAGTCACCTTGGGCAAGAGGCAGCCGCTGCGCGGCTTGCCCCACGAGGCCAGCACCTCCAGCTCGGCGGCGCGGTCGATGTGCTGCATCCGGATCTTGAAAAGAAAACGATCCAACTGGGCCAACGGCAGGGGATAGGTGCCGATGGAGTCCAAGGGGTTCTGCGTCGCCATGACGAAAAAGAGAGCGTCCAGCACATAGCTCACGTTGTCGACGGTGACCTGCTTCTCCGCCATGGCCTCCAGCAGCGCCGCCTGCACCTTGGGGGAGGTGCGGTTGATCTCGTCCACCAAGACCACGTGCGCGAAAATGGGGCCGCGCCTGAAGTGGAAATCATTGCTCTCCGTGTCGAAGACCATCACGCCCGTGATGTCCGAAGGCAGAAGATCGGGCGTGAACTGGATGCGGCGGAAATCGGGGATCTCGTCGTCGTGGACATCGTCGACGATGCTGTTGCCCAGCGCCTTGGCCAGGGTGGTCTTGCCCGAGCCCGGGTAATCCTCCAGGAGAATGTGCCCATCGCCAAAGAGGCCCACCAGCACCAGCTCGATCACCTCGTCGCGGCCCATGACGTCATAACGCATGCGTGCACGCAGCTTCTCCGCCACCGCCCGCGCATCGTCCAAGCTCGCGACCCCACTCTTCTCCACCTCAGACATGCTCCTCTCCTGCTGCGCTCCTCAGCGCTCTACTTGCTTCGCCACCACCCGAGCGGGTTGAGCCACCCCAAGGCCAGCCGCCACCAGCGCACCCCCTGCGCCAACTCGCGCGCCGTGGCGCGCCCCAGAGCGCGATAACGCTCCAAGGCGCCGCGCTGGTGCGCACCCAAGACATCACCCACGTACAACCAGGTCAGGGGCACCACGCTCGGCGCCACCTCGGCCAGGCGCCGCGCATAGGCCTCCCGCGTCTCGCCATAGCGCCGCGCCAATCCCACATCGGCCAGACGATCCATGCTCGCGAAAAAGAGCCAACGCCGCGCCGCCGCACCCCGCCCCAGGTAGGCCCGCAGCAAGCGGCCGAACTTGACCACATAGGCCAAGGCCAACAGCCCCAACAGCCCCCACAACAACGCCCACCCCATGGCCCGCCAAGGAATGGCGAAACGCGCCGCGTCGGGATCGGCCGCCTTGCCCCCTGTCTCGTCTTCGCGCGCCAACTCACCCAACAAGCTCTCCAGGTCTTGATCCACGAAGCGCCGAGGTGGCTCATCGCTGCGCTCTGGGTAAATGTCGAAAGTGATCCAACCCACCCCTTCCAAGTGGATCTCGGGCCACGCATGTGCCTGGTCGTTCAGGATCAACACCGTCGAGCCCATCCCACGGAACTGGTTGTCCGCGGCGTAGCCCAAGGCCACCCGCGCCGCAATCCCTTGAGAGCGGAAGAGATAGACCGCCGCGTGGGCAAAATGGACGCAGTAGCCGCGCATGGAACCAAAGAGAAAGGAGGCCGCCGGGTCCAGGTCGTCGGCATGGCGCTCCTTGCGCGTGTAGAAACCCTCACGCTCCAAATAACGCTTGATGGCAAAGGCCTTCATCAGATCGTCGGCAAAAAAGCGCGGATCCACATCCCGAACGATGATCTCCGACAGCGCCCGATAGCGCGGATCGTCAGGCACGGCCAAATAATGCCGCCGCTGCGCCGCCGACCAAGCCTCTGGCACGGAGCGACGCCCGACGAAACGACTCGTGTCCACCGACGGCGCCAACGAACGCACCCCGTAAGCCGCCACGAAGCGTCGCGGGTTGGGGTTGGCCAATGAAGACACCTGGACGGCGTGGCTCAAGGCGATGGGCTGCGGGTGCTCGACCAACAAAAACATCGACGTCGGCACCTCCCGGTGCGCCTGGTCCGACTGGGTCGGCGCCGCGTCAAGGTGCGACTCCGCCGGAGGAAATGCCGTCAAAACGTCGGCGTCGAGGGCGCTCGCCACCAGGTGGTGCCCGTTGTAACGGGAGAGCACCTGCTGCCGAAAATAGAAAATCCCGTAGGGTGGCGCGTAATCATCGTGAAAGACCGCCACCGCGACGGGGGTCACCACCTGGGGCGCAGAGCTCGGCGTGTTGAAAGGATCCCGACTCCCCGAACCACCGCCGCCGCCGCCACTGCCGTCACCACCACCGCTGCCGTCACCGCCACCTTGGCCGCCGCCGCTGCCGTCACCACCACCTTGGGCGCCGCCGCCACCGCCGCCGCCGCCAGCTTCACCGCCACCTTGGCCGCCACCACCGCCACCACCTTCACCGCCACCTTGGCCGCCGCCGCCGCCCTCGCCCCGCTCATCCTCTTCGGGCTCGGCTGGCGGCTCTTCTCCCTGCCCCCCCCCATCTTCGCCGTCCTGCTCTTGCTGCGTCAGGCCCAGGCTGGTGTCGATCTCCGGCGCAATGCGCACGTCCCGCGCGAAGTGGTACAACAGCGCCCCAAGGAGCACCAAACAAAGCCACGACCACAACAGCTTCAACAGCGTCGTGCGGCGCACCAGCAACAAGATCGCCACCAAGGCCGTCGCGACCCCCACGATCTGCAAGATGATCTGAGGATCGATCCCGTTGGACCACGCCCAGTCACTCAAAAAACGCGGCCGGTGCAGGTTCTGGTCGCGATGGGCGATGAAGACGAAGGCCGCCGCAAAGACCACCAAGGCCACCTCAAAAGCCTGGGCGACGGGCCAGCGCCCTGCCATGCTCCGCAGCACGAAAGCCAAGCCAAAGGCCATCGCCCCCACTTGCACCGCGTCGGCCACAGTGATCGCCACGATGGGAGCGTCGAAGAGGATCGCGTTCACCATCCCCTCGCCGACCCAGTGCCCCAAGCCGAAGACCACAGCCCCCAGCACCCAACACCACACGAGGCGCACCCGGCGCTGGGCCGCCCAGCGCGCCAACAGCGCCGCCCCCAGGATGGTCACGCCTCCCGTCAGCACCGCCGCCGGCGTGGCGAGCTCCCACAGATAGGCCGCCGCAGCCAGCGCCAACAGCAGACCTTTGACCACCACCACCCACCAGCGCTCGTGACCCACCGCCCGCAGCGGATCATGACGGCGCACCTCGCTCAGCACCGCAGCCACCACCAGCAACAGGGTCCCACCAGCGGCCACGGGCAGCGACACCCAAGCTTTGACATAGAAGAGCAGCCCCAGCCCGAGGCACACCACCCCCCACAGCCCCACCCGCAGCACTGCGCCGCGCGACCCTGGCACCCAAGCGTTGACGTGGGCCGTACTCATAAGTGCCGCAGCGCCTCAATCGCCGTTGGCTCCACGGGTTGACCCGTCGGCCGGTGAAAGACCCGGACCTCGCCGATGGAGCGCAGGTCTTCATAAAGATTAGTGAAATTTTGATTGCGCGTCGCCGCGGGCGCCGTGACCGCGAAGAGGCGCCGCCACCGCTGCCCGCGCCCCTCCGCCGCGATCGCCTCATCGATGCCCAAGAGCAACACCGGCGGGCGCGGCAGGCGCTGGGCAAAGGCGCGCACCTTGTCGAGCCAGGGGCCTTTGGTGTTGGGGACGAAGAGAAAACAGTTGGCCAAGAGCGTCGGGTCCACCGCCGTAAAGAGCTGCGCCAGGCCGCTGCCACCCCTCTCGCGATGCCGCACCGAGTCGATGAGCGCCTCCATCGCCTCCCCGTGCTCGCCCACGGCCTTCTCGCCGCCGTCGGCGGCAAAGACGTACTGCGTCGCCTCGTCAGAGCGCTCCAAGACCGTGCGCGCCAGCGACGCCGACGGCTCGTCCCCCGCCCCAGCCACCATGTAGAGCACCATGTTGCGTTGCGGCGCGATGGCGCGCTCGGGCATGCGCACCAGCAGGCGGCGGGTCCGGGCGTAGACCTTCCACAGCACCATCCGCAAGGGATCTCCCGGCTGGTAGCGCCGCATCTCGATCATCTCCCCCTCGGCCGTCCCGGCAGGGTGAGAATAGCCATCGCCGCCGCTCTCGCGCACCACCGGCGAGATGCTGAGGAAGCCCTGCATGGGCATCACCGTGAGGTCCACCGGCCAGCGCAGGGCAAAGCGCACGGACGTCAGGCCAAAGATGTCACGCACCTCGAAGGTCCGCACCACCTCGGTGATCCGCCCGCGTTCACGCGGCCGAATCACCTCCACCGCCCACTTGCCTTCGACCTGCCACTGCACCTGCACCGTGCGCGGTGCGCGCCAAAAGGCGCCCACCTGGACAAAAGGCCAGAACCGCAGGCGAGGCATGCGGAAACCGGAAAATATTTCGCTCTCTGCCTCGATGACCCGCCCTTCCTCGGGAGCGCGCCGCTGGGTCCACAGCCCCAGCCACAAGACCAAGGTCGCCAACAGGGTCACGAGGGTCACCAGAGCAATGGCGGCCAGCAGCGTCCCCGTCGCGGCGAAGAGCACGTGATCGACGCGCTGCCAGCCGTACCAGCGCAACCCCCCATAGGCCATCGCCGCCGCCACCACCCCCGTCGGCGTCAAGGGAAAGAGCCCCCACAGCACTCCGGCCACTCGCCCTAGGTGTCGCCCCGCTCTGCGCAGACTCTTCATCGTGTTGCGTTCCCTCGCGCCAAAACCTGCCCAGGACGCGCTCAGCTCGCGGCAAAGGTGTCTCCCGTCAAACTGTTGGCGACCTGCTTGCGGTCCACCACCCGGTAGAGCTTGACCGGGGCGGCCTTGCCTTTGACGTGGACCGGCGGCAGAGCAATGAACTCCACATCGTCCCGCACCTGGGCCAAAGTCTGCTCATTGATCAGAATTTCGCCAGGTCCAGCCGCCGAACACAAGCGCGACCCGAGGTTCACCGTATCCCCGATCACCGTGTAGTCCATGGCTTGGTTGGAGCCCATATAGCCAGCGATCATCTCGCCCGAGGCGATACCGATACCGATGTCGATGGCCTGCTTGCCCTGCAGCGCCCGCTCGGCGTTGAGGTTGGCCAGGGCTTGGAACATGTCCAGGGCACACAGCACCGCCCGCAGCGCGTGGTCTTCCCGCGCCATCGGCGCGCCCCACACGGCCATGATCTCGTCCCCGACGAACTTGTCCAGGGTACCCTCGTAGTTGAAAATGATCTCCACCATCACCTCGAAATACTCGTTGAGCATCGAGACGATGGCCTCTGGTTCGTTGCGCTCCGTGGTCGAGGTGAAGCCGCGAATATCCGAAAAGAGCACCGTCGCGCTGCGGCGCTCGCCCCCTTTCTTCAACTCGATGCGGCCATTCAAGACGTCGTCGATCAAGTGCGGCGACAAGAGCCGCCGCAGCTTGTCCCGCGCCAGAATGTTCTGCTCCATCTCCTGCAACAGGCGATGGTGCTTGATGTTCACCGCCGCTTGCTGGGCAAAGCCCATCAAAATTTGCAGATCCTTGTCGGTGAAAACGCCCGAGGCAAACTGGTTGTCCAGGTGAATGACACCCAGCAACTCATCGCCATAGAGCAAAGGCACACTCATGGTGCTGCGGATGCCGTCGATGATGATCGAATGGGCACCCGAGAAACGCGAGTCCATCATGGCATCGCTCGAGAGCACGGCCGTCTTCTCGACGCACACCTCCCGCAGGATGGTCTGGGAGATGCGAATCTCCCCCACCTCTTTCCCCGAGCGGCTGCGCAAGGCCCGCGGCGTCATCTGGCCGCTCTCGAAATCCTGTAGCAGGATCACCCCGCGATCCACCGAAAAGACCTGGAACGCCTTCTCCAGAATCTTGTCCAGGAGCTTGTCCAAGTCGAACTGCAGGCCCACCTCGCGCGCCAGCTCAACGGCGATGCGCAGGCGCTCGTAGTCCCGACGCAACACGTCGTTGTCGCTGATCTGCTGCTCAGGTAAAAACTGCCCCGTGCTGTCCACCCGCCGACGTATCGCCGGGTCAGGCCCACTCTCCTGGAAAGTCACCCGCTCGCTCACGGGCCGCTGCACCGTCTCTTCGCGAAAAAGCAGCGACGCCGCCCCCAAGGTGATCTCGTCACCCTCACTCAGCCGATGCGCCGCCTCCCACCGCTCGCCGTTGATCACCGTGCCGTTGCGGCTCCCAATGTCGTAGAGATAGAAGCCATCGCGCTCGCGAATGATCTCGGCGTGGGCCTTGGACACCACCCGGTCGAGGATCTGGATGTCTTGCGCTGGATGCCGCCCAATCGAGTTGCGCTCCTTCAAACGGTATTCGATGAGCCGGCCATTGGGGTCTTTGTAGACAATCTTCGCCATCTTCGCTTCCACAGCCCACACGAGAGATCTAACGGACACATTCACGCCCGCAGCAGCATACCCAAATCAACCTCACCCGTCGAGCCCACCGCAGCCGAAGGCCGCAGCCCAACCCTTCCCCCAGCAGCCGCGCGAGACCACCTTGGGGATCCACCTCCGGCGTCGCAGCGTCACCTCGGCCACTCAATCGCAGGCGTGTATCCACCCGTCCTCACAGGCCCGCCGCCGTAGCAGCGGCGCCTCGCTCACCGCGCTCCCATCGAGCAGCCCAGCCAACAACAGACAGGCAAAGGTCTCAGCGCTCTCACAGGCACCACTCAACAGCGCCCGCGTCTCTTCCAAGGTGCCCGCCATCCAGGCGCTGTGGGTGCACCCAAAGGCATAGCCCGCCTGGCAGGCCTGGGCATAATAAGCGCGTGCCCGCGGCGCGTCCGCCGCCACCCCCAGCCCCATCTGATAGCGCATCCCCAGGGCATCACACGCCATCCCCGGCTCCAACTCACAAGCCCGCTCCAACAGCGCCAGCACCGCCGCCCCAGACCCCTCGCCGCCCTGCTTCTCTGCCACCATGGCCAGGTCGTAGCACGCCGCAGCCCGCCCGTCGCGGCAAGCCTGCTCCCACAGCTTCATGGCCGCCGCCGCGTCGGCCTGGCAACCCAACCCCAAGTAAGTCGCCACGGCCAAGTAGTAACATCCGGCCACGTTCTTTGCCTCACAGGCCTGCGCAAAGAGCGCGTAGGCCCGCGCCGGATGCCGCTCGGCACCGACGCCATCTTGCAACATCATCCCCAGAGCCACGCAAGCCCGCGTATTGCCAGCCTCGCAGCCCGTGTGATTCAACCACGCGTCAGCACCCAAAGCCAAACACGTCTCTTCGTGGAGCAGCGACGACGGTGGACAACGCGGCGTGCCGATACAGCGCCCCTGCGACTCGGACCAGGCCTGCTCCTCCCAGCAACAGTGCAGCCCATCGGGCCGATGCTTGCCCGCCTCACAGGGGGGCAGAGAGCAAGTCTGCTCCGCCGCGTTCACCAACTGACCTTCGGGGCACCGGGACGGCGCCCCGACGCAGCGCGCCCCGTTCCACGCCTGCCCAGGCCAACAGCACTCCCCTTGGGTGTCGGCGCTGCGCACCTGACCCGGCGGACAGGGCACCCCCGTCTCCACCCCACCAGGCGCCTGCGACCACCACACGAGCCCGCCACCCGCCACCACCAGCACCGCCACCACCAGCACCGCCCACCAAGCTCCCCGCCGCTGCCGCGCCGTCCCTCCCCTCGGCGTCTGCGCCAAGACCTGCGCCACCTCGTCCGGGCCCACCGCCTCGGTGGCCATGAAGGCCACCCCCTGCTCCCCCTCTGCCAGGGTCTCCCGCGCCGCCACCGCCTCACGCCGCGTCCCCAGCGCCGTGGCCCCGCTCTCCAGCGGCGCCGTGAGCGCGCCGCCAGCCAAGGCCTCGAGGTCCGCCAAGACCTCGTCGGCGCTCTGATAGCGGCGCTGGGCCTCTTTGGCCGTCGCCCGCCGCAGCACTTCCAACAACGAAGCGTCGTCCAGCTCCGGCAGGGTCACAGGCGTCGGCGAGAGCTGCTGGTAGATGGCCGACGCCACGGACACCCCCTCGACCACGGGCCGCCCCGTGAGGGCCTCGACGAAGGTCAGCCCCCACGCATAGATGTCGCACTGCGCCGTCACCCGGCCCTGGAGCTGCTCCGGCGCCATATAGGCCGGCGTGCCGTGGATCTGCCCCGTCTGGGTCAGGCGCGCAAAGTCCGGATCGTCGTGATCCTCGCTCACCGTGGCGATCCCGAAGTCCAACACCATGGCGTTGCGCAAGCGGCCGGCCCGAGTCACCATGATGTTGCTCGGTTTCAGATCCCGATGCACGATCCCTTGCCCGTGCGCACAAGCCAAGGCCTCCATCACTTGACCGAGCAAGCGCTTGGCCTCACCCACGCCCAGCGAGCCCTCCCGCGCCAGCAGGTCTGACAGCTCCTCACCGTCGATGAGCTCCAGCACCGTGTAGAGACGCCCATCGGGCAGGTGGCCCGAGTCGAGCAGGCGCACGATGTTGGGATGCTTCAGGTGCGCAATCACCGACATCTCGCGCTGAAAACGCGCGTCCAGTTGCGCCGCCACGGTCGGCGAAATGTTGGGGTGCAAGACCTTGATCGCCACGTCTTGCCCAGTGGTCAACTGCCGCGCCTTGTAGACCACGCCAAAGCCACCCTCGCCCAGCAGCGCAGCAATGACGTATCGCCCTTCGAGATTGTCGCCCGGCGACAGGCTAGCTTGTGGATCCATGAGCAAGCACGTCCTCTAT
Source organism: uncultured Myxococcales bacterium (assembly GCA_964454015.1). Classification (GTDB taxonomy): domain Bacteria; phylum Myxococcota_A; class Bradymonadia; order UBA4248; family UBA4248; genus CAYVQF01. Next base: position 158 of record CAYVQF010000060.1, on the reverse strand, counting down.
GCAGCACCATCCCCGGCAATGTAACAAGCTCGCACCACCGCGTCTATGCACCGCCCAGACTGGCGGCCGGCGTCAACACCGCCCCCCTCTGAAGCAGGACCCTGCCCCTGATCCACGGTCAAGAAAAGAAAAAACCCCGTTGTTCTTGGATTTCCAAG
>CAYVQF010000059.1:0-33391 GCA_964454015.1 uncultured Myxococcales bacterium | reverse complement strand
TGGTTTGGCATGGGATCGGCCGACACATAGGTCGGCCGGTACGGATTGATTTTGATCCGGTACGGATTGATTTTGAAGATGATGGCCCGGCGGTGGATGCGGCCCGGCTGTGCGGCTGGGATCTTGGCGGTTGGGCGTGGCCAATGGTACAAACGGATCAACGCTCGGCAACTCGCCGGTACGAGGAGGGAGACGATGAACCCCCGCTTTGCGATGATTTTGCTGTTCTGCCTGGTGAACTGGGGGTGTGGCGATGCCAGCACCTCCCACAGCGACGCCGACATCAATGCCGCTGAGACTGATGCCGATAGCGGCGGGGACGCCGACCTTGGCCCTGACACCGATCTCGGTTTGGATAGCCAAGGCGATGGCGACGGCGACATCGTGCCTGACGGCGAAAGCGACGCGGACATGGGTACGGAAACCACGTCGGACGCCGAGAGCGACACCCCCATCGGGCCAAAGTGCGACCTGATCCCGACCTTTGAGGATGGTCGGTCGCCGTCGCGGGAGCTTCACGTCGCCACCAGCGGCGACGACAGCACGGGCACGGGCAGCCGCGAGGCCCCCTTCGCCACCCTCCAGCGCGCGGCCAACCAGGCGACCCCTGGGACGGCCATCCGCCTGCACCCGGGGACTTACCCCGGAGGAAACTACCTCGCCGGGCTCACTGGTAGCGCCGAGGCGCCCATCTGGCTCGGCGGCGTGCCCGGCGAGGAGCGACCGCTGATTCAGGGCGGCAGCCAGGCCCTGCACCTGGTGCGGCCGCGCTGGGTGATCGTGCACGACCTCGAGGTGAGCGGGCAGACGGCCAACGGCATCAACTGCGACGATGGCGGCGACTATGCCGACCCGGAGGCGGCGCAGCACGTTATTTTTCGCAATCTTTACCTGCACGATGTGGGCGATGGGGGCAACCAGGATTGCCTCAAGCTCTCGGGGCTGAGAGACTATTTCGTCCTCGACAGCGAGTTCCACACGTGCGGCGGTGGTGGCTCGGGCAGCGCCGTGGACCACGTGGGCTGCCATCGGGGGCTCATCGCGCGCAACCGCTTCTACGACCTCTCGGGCAACGCCATTCAGTGCAAAGGCGGCAGTGACGACATCGAGATCCGCTGGAATCACATGAGCAATGCCGGTGCGCGCACGGTGAATATGGGTGGGTCCACGGGCTTTGCGTACTTCCGGCCGCCGTTGTCGACGACGGCGCCCAACTTCGAGGCCCGCAACATCCGGGTGGTGGCCAACGTCATCGAAGGGGCGACGGCGTCACTGGCCTTCGTGGGCTGTGTCGAATGTGCGGCGGTCAACAACACCATCGTCGATCCGGGGAACTGGATCTTCCGCATTCTGCAGGAGACGACCTCGACCGGGGACTACACCTTCCTCCCCTGCGGCGACAACTTGGTGCAGAACAACCTCATCGTCTTCAACCGCGGGGACATCAGCACCCATGTGAACATCGGCCCCAACACGGATGCGCCGTCTTTCCGCTTCGTGACCAACCTCTGGTACGCCCGGGACAACCCGGGGGCGTCGGCGCCGTCGCTGCCGCTGGAGGAGAGCGGGGCGCTGGCCGGGCAGGACCCGCTCCTTGGTGGGGATTTTGGCCTCGCGGCAGGCAGCCCCGCTCTGCAGGCGGGCACGCCCTGGGACGGGCTGGTCGGTGACCTCACGGGCGCTTGTTACGGTGCGCCTCCGAGCCTGGGCGCGCGGGAGCGTTGAGCGTGAGCCCTGGGGCTGCCGCTCCCCCACACGGCGTCGCTTCTCTGGCGGGTGCTGGGCTGGTGCTGCTGGCGTCCTGGGTGCGGGCGTTGTCTCCCAAGAAGCTGCGCCATCGACCCTTGGATGGCTTCTCGTGGCGTGGGGCTATTGGGCCACAGCCTCTTCGCTCCAAGTCCACAGGCGCTCTGCGGCGGCGTCGTCTCGAGCCACTGCCGAGGGTTGGACAACCTTCGACTTGGCAAAGTACTCACCGCTCACCGTGGCGACCTCGGGGGCCATGGCCAGATGGAGCGAGGTCTGGGCACCGGCTTCTGGGGAGATGAAGAAAGGCCGGGCCATCTTGAAGAAGAAGGCCAAGAGGCCGCCCATGTCGCCGTCCTGGCCAAAGCGGGTGCGCACCACGCCAGGGTGGAGGCTGTTGCTGGTCACGCCGGTGCCGGCGAGGCGGCGCGCCAGAACGCGGGCGAAGTAGATATTGGCGAGCTTCGAGCGCTGATAGACGAGCTTGCCTTCGTAACGTTTCTCGTGCTGGAGGTCATCGAAATCCAGCCCTTGGGTGGCGCGGTGCCAGTCCGATGAGACCGTCACCACCCGCGCTGGCGCCGACGCCTTCAGCAGGTCGAGCAGGGCGTGGGTGAGGACGAAGGGCGCCAGATGGTTCACAGCGAAGGTGGTCTCGAAGCCATCCTCGGTGACGATGCGTTTGTCGAGGATGAGCCCGGCGTTGTTCACCAGCACGTCGAGTCGCGTGGTCAGCTCGCCGACTGTCTTGGCCAAAGCGCGCACCTCGGAGAGCTTCGCCAGGTCGGCGATCACCGGCAGCACCTCCCCGGTGGCCGCGCTAGCGCGAATGGCCGCCACGGCCGCCGTGACTTTGGACTCGGAGCGACCATGCACGAAGACTTTGGCGCCGCGTTTGGCCAGCGCCAGAGCGGTCTCAAAGCCAATGCCCGTGTTGGCTCCGGTGACCAAGGCGACCTTGCCATTCATATCCACAGATTGCCACGATTGCTCAGTCACGGTCGTTCTCCTTTGGTACAAGCCACGCGAGGGGTGGCGCTTGGACAATCTCTACCGGTACGATAGAGCGGAGCGTTCGGATCCCTTGGCGCTTCGTGGCCGGGCTCGGTTCTCCGACTTCCAATGGCGTTTTCCATTGGGAGGGGCTGTGGCGCCTTGCCGAAGCGGTGATGAGCGCCTATGCCTGTGCTGTGGTTTTCAAGCCTTGTTCTTTCTGGGAACCACGTCCGGAGGACAGACATGAAAGGGTTCTTGACACTGTTCGTGGGCCTCATCAGCAGCGCCTGCGCCACCTCGACGACGGATCGCCTCTCGCTGCCCCCCCTGCAGACGGTGCCCCAGGTCGAGATCGCGCGCTACCTGGGGCTGTGGTACGAGATCGCGGCCTTTCCGCAGCGTTTTCAGAAGGGTTGCACGGCGAGCACCGCGACCTACACCTTGCGCGAGGATGGCGACATCGAGGTGCTCAATCAGTGTCGTGTGGATCGCGTCGATGGGCCCGAGAAGTCAGCCACCGGTCGGGCGCGCGTGGTCGATCCCGTGAGCAACGCCAAGCTCGAGGTGAGCTTCTTCAGGCCGTTTTGGGGGGCCTACTGGATCATCGAGCTGGGGGCAGGGTACGAGTATGCCGTGGTGGGTCACCCCAGCCGTGACTACCTGTGGATTCTGAGTCGGGACAAGGTGATGGACCCGACGCTCTATGACGCCATCGTGGGGCGTCTGGCTGAAGTGGGTTACGAGGTCGGGCGTCTGGTGCGGACGGAGCACCCCTGAACTTTTTCACGCAGGTCGAACACGCTGCCCATCAGCAGGCGTGTCTGGCCGCGCTGGGAGAGGGTGGGGAGAGCGCGCGTGGGGCCGCGCGCGCGTCAGAACCAAGCGCGGACGCCGGCGACGGGGCCGATGAACAACACGGGGTTGATGAGGAGGACGTCGAGGCCGAGGAAGACCTCGCAGGGAGGAAGCATGACGCCGAAGGTGCTGCGCGCGCCGAAGAGGAAGGCATCGCCGAGGTTGCCGATTTCGATGGCGGCGTGTACCAGGATGGGATCGCCTGGCTGGATATCGACGCCGTAGCTGAAGTTGAAGCCCGGCGTGAGATCATGGCCATCGACCAGGAGGCGCAGGCCGACGCCGGTCTGAAACTGAAGCTGTTCGGCTTGGGCGAAACGAAAGATGATCTGGGTCACGCTCATCCCGAGGTGGTCGATGGTGCCATGGCTGTTTTCCAAGAGCTGGGTCCAGCGGGTGGAGAAGCCAAAGCGGGAGGAGGAGTGGAGGGAGAACTCGGCTGCGGGCTGATGCACCATGCCGAAATCGAGTCCGTATTCGAGGGCGAAGCGCAGGGAGATGCGAGAGAGATTCTCCTCGGCGACAAGGGCTGCGCGGGCGGCGGACTGCTCCTCAGGGCTGCCAGTGTTGGCTTCAGAGACGAAGCGCAGGAGGCCAGCGCCCGAGGATGCGTAGGGGTAGGCGTTGAAGTAGGTGGCGCCTCTCTCGTTGTCATCGCTTGGGAAACCTTCGAGGGCGAAGTAGGGCACGCAGAAGAGCATCGCGGGCACAGCCAGGCAGATGAGCTCCGGGGGATAATCGGCCCCCCCCGAGGTGCCGCTGTCACCGTCGTAGTCTTGGTCGTAGTGCGTCGACGCGGAAGAAGTCGAGGCATTGTTCGAGCCGGACGCGTCATTGTTCACTGCCTTTCGCACGTCATCGAGCTTGCCCGCGGTGGCGGTGCTGGTGAGGGTGGTGAGGAGGAGGGGAGAGAGCAGAAAGAGCAGCAACACCAAGCGTTGCATAGTCGACCTCAGTCGTGGCAAAGAAGGAACGGTTGACGCGCGGGTTCGGGCGGAAACGAGACGCTGGACCCTGCCGTGGCGCGGGTCAGCGCGCAGCGGCCTGCCGCGCAAGGCAAGTTTAGGGCCAGTCATAAAAGCGCGGCGGCTTGAGTGGGCACGCTTGGCCCGGGAGCAGCAGGCGCCCGAAACGGAGCGGGGGGATCTTCTGGGCGGCGCCGCGTGGTGCTACAAGCGGCCCGCGCTGGCGCATGCCTTGGTCTTTGCGCCACAGGGCATCAGCGCACATCTCGGCGCGCGCGCGGTGGGCCATCGACGCAGGCCTCAAAGCCAGGTAAGGGCGGGGGCGAGCTCCCATGGAGGCGAGCCCAAGGGCGTCAAGGACAACCCGGGGGCTCGGTGCTCTCTTCTTGGGTGGCGAGGCTCTCGCGTAGCGGGGCCTCGCCGTTGGGAGTGACGAGCTTCCAGCCGGCGCGGGCGTGGCTCTCGGAGTGGGTAGTGCGGCAGCAGGGGTCGTCCTCGTCGGCTTCTTCGTCGTCGTTGTGGACGCTGCAATCTTGGGAGGTGGTGGTGTCGCTGCTCTCCTCGTAGAAGACGACGGCCGTGTCCGAGGGGCCGAGGAGCCACTTGTGGACAGAGGCGGACATCTCCGTCGAAGACTCACCGCCGTGCCAGCTCTGGATGTCCGTGCTCTCCTCTTCACCCAAGGTGCGCACGATGAGGTCTTGTCCTTGGTCGCTCAGGCGGACTAGGTAGATCTGACTTTTCGAGGTAGTGCCTGAGCGGTGCTCGTAATCGTGGTGGGTGGTGGCCATGGCTTCGACCCGCAAGGTACGGCGATCGCTGCTTTGATGGATCTGGAGCGAAAACTTGGGTCGTGGGACCGTGGGGTCCCAAATATCATCTCTCTCGGCCCATGCTTCGAGGCCATCACTGACGGAGAGCTGCTCTGCCGGTTCGAAGCGCGTATTATCGGCTGCATCGAGGAAAGCAAAGCCGAGCTCGCCGATGACGAGCTGCTCGACGCCCGCGTTGGGCTGCCAGCGGACGCGAAAGCGCTTGGGCAGTTGCGGGGGAAAGGTCCAGGCGTCGTCGCCGCGCTCGATGGCGATCTCTTGGTCGAGGAGGAGCTTCTCGGCGGGACTATGGGCAAAGAGGGGTGTTCGCACCAGGCAGTCCCGTTCGGTGTTGAAGTACACCAGCGCCGCGCTGTCCTCTGCGAGTTCGAGGGCCGCGACGCGGTGTTCGCCGTCGCGGAAGACGACGGCGTGCTCGAGCTCGGCTTCGTCCGTACAGAGGGCGTCAGTGGCCGGGGGAAGCGCGTCAAGCCAGAGCAGGGTGTGGCCGGCCACGGCGAGTTGGACGCGGCCGTCGTCATGGGTGAGCACGTCGCCGATGAGCAAGTCTGGGTGAGCGCTGGCGAAGTGCGAGCGGTCGCGGGCAAAGGTGGCCACGGGGAAGGGGGCCGGCGTCGGGGTGCGTGGCGCGGGTTCGAGGAGCGGATCGCCGCCGTTGATGAAGTCGATGGGGGTGGCGCCAGCGAGATCCCACCAGAGCCAGGTTCCCGGACTGCTGTCGGTGGTGATCGCGACGTCCGTGCCGACGGAGGTGAGCCATTCCAAGTCGCCATCGTAGGTGATGGCGTGGCTGATGGAGCCATCCTTGGCGCTCAGGCGCACGAGGCGCTCGTAGAGGTGGACGGCGATGACGGGGGAATCGCCGCTGGTCAACACGCCAAGGACGCGGGTGCCGGGGGCGCACCAGCGGCGCTCCCCCGTGGGCGCCGTGTAGAGACAGGCGCCTTCTTCCTCTTGGATGAGAAGCTGCCACGGGTCGGCGGAGGCTGGGAGGAAGAAGTGAGCTGCGGCGGCGACAGGGATGCTGGCCTTGATCTGGCCGTCGAGGAGGGAGGCGACGTGGGCGCTCCCCTGGTGTTGAACGACGGCCCACTTGCTGTCGCCAGAGAGGTCGAAGTCACCCAGGAGGTCGATGGGCCATTCGGCGCGCTTGCCGCCATGCTCGACCTCAAAGAGCAGCAGGGCTGCATCGGTGACCACGACATGACGCGCGTCGGGCGTAAGACGCAGGCCGCTGGGGTCGCCACCCAGGGGGACTTGCCAGGCCTGGCGGCCCTGCTGCCAATCGAAACGGGTGAGATGTTCTTTGTCGGCGACGAGCAGCATCTCGTCGGTGAGGGCCAGTCCGGTGACCGTGGCGTCGACGGGCAAGGCGATCCAATGGCCCTGCTGCGGGGCCTCGGTGGCGAAGACCACGACCCCTCCAGGGGTGCTGAGGGCCATGGTGCGGCCTGAAGGTGAACGGGCAAAGGTGCCTTCTGCCCGTGCGAGGTGTTGGGTGGGACGGGCGCTGGCGCGATCCCACCAGATGACGCGCTCCTCACAGACGGAGAGGATGGTGCCCGCGCAGGCTTCGTCAGGGCGGAAGACCTCTTCCACCTCGAGGTCGTGACGCACCGGATGGGCCGTTGGCGAATCCTCGCTGGCTCCAAAGCGCCGGCCTGCATGGGCGACGCGCTGCTCCTCGCCCGTTGGCGCCGCGGCGCTGGGCGGGAACACGTCGATGACCACACCGAGCTCGGCGAGGTCGCGGATGGCGACCGCGGCGGCTGAAGCGGCCGGATCGGGGGTGAGCTCCGCGAGGGCCATGGGATCGGCGGCCTCAGTGGGTGAAGTCCCTTCCGTGGGGGATAGCGCTGCGTCCCCCGAGGCGGGTGATTCCGATGGGGTAGGTTCGGCATCGCCCGGCGGGGTCTTGTCGCAGGCCGCGGCGCAGGCGATGAGGAGCGCCAGGGTGAGGAGCGGCGCAGAGGCGAAGAGGGACAGGCGCTTCATGCAAATTCTCCGTGGTGGTTGCCCAAGGCGAGCCGAAAGCACACGGCACTGGGTCACGGGCGCGGGGCACCCTTGCCATGCGCCGACCGAGTGGCCTCAATGTTTCGATGGCGGCCTGCTTAGCATTGGGTGAGGGCGGTGGCAAGGGCGCGCGACCTGCCGTGTCCGGCGTTCGGGCGCGTGGCCAGCCCCCAAGCACCGTCACGATGCGGCAGAGCGAGGGCTACTCGCGGGAGTACGTGCGGACCCACATCCTCTCGGTGACGAGCTTGTTGCGCTGCCAGCGCAGGTGAAAGACGACAGAGGCGGAGCATTGATCATCCCAAAGATCAGCGTCCCAAGTGACCATGTTCGTGCTGATGGCGAAATCCGGGAGCCAGAGCAGGGAGGCATCGACCCAGGTGAAGGCTGGATCGTCGGGATCATCACAGGACTCTACCACGGCTCGGCAGCGGCGCTTGTCTAGGCCCGTGAGGGTCTTGCAGTGCCGCGCCACGCTGGCGCAGAGGCGGCGATAGTCTTGACTCCCGATGGGAATTTTGCGCGGCTTGTGGGTGATTTGGGTGAGGCTGAGCGACGACGCTGCGCCGCGGAACTCAATCAACCAAGCGCGCGCTTCACTCTGGATGACCTGGCGAAAGCCCGTAGCGGTCTGCATCAGCGGCGCCTCCTGCCAGCGCTCTGCGTCAGCGTAGGTGGCCACAAGCTCGGCGCAGCCCACACCCTCCGCCTCGGTGGGGTCGAGGGCGGCGCAGTGGCCGGCCACGAGCTGCGCGGCCTCGGCCCAGATCTCAGAGCCCGCGAGTCGTAGCCACGCCGCGTCGGGCGAGGAAGCGGTCGCGGCGAAAAAGTCACTCGTCGTTGCGCGGCCATCTTCTTGTTCGATCCACGTCCCCTTGGGCGCGCGCGCCGGCCACACCTGGATCACGTCGAGGGCGGCAGCGCTGGCCGCGTCGCCCCGTGGGCGGGCCTCGGCGCTGGGCGCGGGTGGGCCCGCGACGACGCAGACACCTGCCTCGGCGAAGGCAGCGCAGGCGATGCTGCGGGCGACCATGGCGAGTGGGATGGTGGTGACCAGGCTGAGCTCATCGCGAAAGCACAGCGTCGCGTCGGGGGTGACCGTGGCGACGGTGAGGGAGCTTGCGCTGCCCTCTTGCCCTGCGCCGTCGGCGGCGATCAAGAGGGCGTTGTCCTTGACCCACGCAAGCGTCCCCACTGAAACGGGCCACTCGGTGAAGCGTTGGTTGGCGTCATCCCTATCCAGGGAGAGCGCGCCGAGGGCGAACCCGCTGTGCATCAACCAGCTCAGGTCCACCCCGTCGGCGCGGCAGCGGAAGGCGTTCTCGAGAGGAGGGTCGGACACCTCGCTGCCGGCGCCGACCTCGGCGAAGGCCCAGCCGGGGAAGAGCCCGAGGATGTATTGGGACCTGTGCTTCTTGCCAGAATAAACCAAGCCATCGCAGACCACGGGGTAGAAGTAGGTGGCGTCGAGGATGGTGGGCGCGTGGAAGAGGGGGTGGCCGTCGCTGTCGAGGATGAGGCTGGTGTAGGCGAGGGCTGGGAAGCGCGCTTGCTGGGGGACGAGGCTCACCACGATGCGATGGTCGTCGGCGGCGACGTGAAGGTTGTGGTAAGGGGAGCTGGGATCGGCCGCGTAGAGCAGACGCGGGGCGATGCGCCGTCGCGCGCTGCGGCTGCCGCGGAGGAGAACGACGCTGCCGTCTTGGTAGAGCAGGGCCAAGACGAGGTCAGCCTTGGGTGTCGCGGCCATGGCGAAGTGGGCCAGGGCTTGGCCCTCAGGGAGGGTGAGGGCGTGCGAGGAGAAGGTGTGGGCCTCGACGTCGATCTGGTGGAGGTGGAGGCCGCTGTCGTCGAGCCAGGCCACGACGCCGTCTTTGTTGCCGAGGGCGACCACGGCGGCGTCGATGACCGCGCCGTCGGCCACCCAAGGCTGGGGACCGGGCGCGGCGCGCAGCGGGGCTGGGCAGACCAGGGCCAAGATGAGGAACAGGGCACGAGTCAGGGCGGGTGTCTGGGGTCTTGAGAACATTGGTCCTCGGTCCGGGTTTGGATGTCACCGCTGGCGCTGGCGTGCGCGGCGGCATCGCGGTAGCGGAGAGGCGTTCGGGGGTGAGCCATGATTTGGCCGGGCGCGATGGGGCCGCTGTCGCCGTAGGGCACGGCCTCGTGTCACGGCTACTCTTTGGTGGTGATTTGCAGGGCATTGCAGTTGGCCATCATGGCCTCCATGTAGGCCATCTGCCCTGGCTGGTTGGCTTGGAAGGCGCACTTCACCGTCTCAGGCCAACCCTCGCGGAAGTAGAAGCGGACATATTGCCCCAGCTCGCCTTGGTCGTTGCGCATTTTCAAGCGGAAGTGGTGCCCGTCCTCGAGGGCTTCGTCGAGGACGATTTCCACGTCTTGGTAGTAGGTGTCGTGCATGCGCCGCTGCTCTGCCGCGGCGCCTTGGAGGTTGGCGGGGATGTGTTCGCTGCCGCAATAGCCTTCGCAGGTGGAGGAGAGCCAGAGTTGGGGGCCAGAGAAGCCCTTGCCCTGATAGAAATAGGAGTCATCACCCATTTTGTTTTCGTCCCACTCGGGCTTGAGGCCGACGATGCTGAAGTGGCTCATGTCCCAAGTGTGTTCGGACATGGGCAATGCGCTGGCCTTGGCTTTGTCATCGGGCGCGGTCGAGGTCGCGCTGGCGCTGCCTTTGTGCTCGCCATCCTTTTTGCCGTCGCAGGCCGCGAAAGCGATCACCAGCGCCAGAAGAGCACATGAGCAAGACAAGGAGTTCATGGGGAGACCTCTCTCCAGCGCCGGGTGCCGGCGCCGATGCTGGGGTGTCGAGGTGGTGGTCATCCGGGTCTACCACCCCCGCGATCCAGAGCGCACAAGACTCTTGCAAGCTATCTGGGTGGCTTCCCCTGTCAAGGGGGGGTAGACGCGGGGCGCACGCCTGGTGGAGGTGGTTGCCAAAAGGGCCCTAAAGGTCGTGGGCAGTGTGGCGGGTCCAACGCAGCGGCACGGGCAAAAAATTGGCGATGCCCGTTGGGGTGGGTTACCAGTCGAAATCGACGCCGATGCGCGTGCCGAGGCGCAGGCCGTGCCAGTAGCCGCGGTCCTTGGCTGGTGGGTGTAGTTCGTAGCCTACTTGGAGGACCACCGTGGGCATGAAGCTGCCGATGCGGGGCGTGATGATGCCCGCTCCCAAGCTGATGCGGCCGCCAGGCGGCCACTCGAAGCGCTGGGTGTCGAAGGTGGAGATGGCGGCTAGGTCGATGTCGAAGACTTGGTTTTCGTGGCGGTAGCGCAGCAACCATGGCCAGGCGACGAAGGCGCTCGCGCTGAGGGAGGGGTTGTCGGGATCGTCAATGGAGAAGGCGCCCCCGCCGCCGAACTCGGCGCCCGTGGCGAGGCTCCAGGAGGCGTTGAGGCCGCGTCCGATGAGGAGACGCGCCGATCCGCCACCGCCGAAGCGCAGGGCTCCGTCGCGGAGATAGGCGGCGCCCCCTCCGGCGCTCTCGGCGAGCAAGACCCAGCGGTGGGCGTTGCTGTGCACGCCGCCGAAGTCGGCTTGGGGTACGAGGAAGAAGGGGCACCTGTGCGCCAGCTCGCCCTCGCTCCATTCGAGCACCATGAGGGTGCGCTCCAGGGACAGGAGCTGGGAGATGGCCCCGAGGTCGCCACCGTTGCGGACCCAGGCTTGCTCGGCAGGGCCGCCTTGGGCGAGGATCTGCGCCGACAGCCATTGGCGCAGCCCCTCGCGCTGAGGGGCGTCCACCTGGCAGACGCTGCGCAGCACGTTGGGCGCGATGGCCTGGATTTCATAGTCATCGATGAGCCACTCCGTGGCCTCCCGGGTGCGGACCAGGAGGCGCAGATCGTCGTAGAGGGCGCGCTCCACCGGGTCCTGCGGCATGGGCCCACAGCCCGTGGCCAAGAGCGCGACCAAGAGCGTCCACGCCCAGCGTCGCGCCCAGGGCCGTCTCGCCGTGAAAGAGTCATCGCCATCGAGAATCATGCGTTCCCCCGGGTATTGCGCGCGCCAGGCGCTCCATCTCTTACGCAACACGGTGGCGCAGAGATCGAGTCGGCGCGGGTCGGCCGGGGGGGATCACTTGAAAGACTTGAAGCGGAGGGTGACCTGGAGATCGGCTTGAGCGCCTTTGGCGGCGAAAGTGGCGGCAGCAGGTCCACGCAGGACGACCTGGAAATCCGCGGCGAGAAAGCGCGCGTAGTCATCAGGCCCCATCTCGTTGGAGTCAAAGGTGACCGTGAGCTGGGCTGGGCCGCTGCCCGTGGGATCGACGATGGTGCCAGCGATGAAAGAGTTGTTGGTGGTGCCGAGATGGAAGAGCAGGACCACCTCCCCGGAAAAGACCTGTTCAAGGCCCGTGGTGCTCGACGTGGAGGCACCCAAGAGGAGCTCAGCGCTGCTCAGCACAATTCGACTTGGGTCTCCTCCGCCAAGGGCCAGGCGGCTCTCACTGATGAACTTGGCGAAGGGGTTGCCGCTCTCGGTGGTGATGTTCTTACGGGCGACGACGGTGTCGTTGGTGGTGTCGTCAGACTTGACCTTGAAGTTGATGGAGACGGGGTGAGAATAGGTGAGGGCTTCGTCATCGCCACAGCCTGCCAAGCAGGCCAGGATCAGCAGCACCAAGAGTCGCGTGACCATAGACGTTGAACTCCAGGAAAAGAGGGGCACACTCTGGCCCGGCAAGTGCACAGGGCCGCTGTCACAGCTTGCGTCGTTGGCTGAGGGCATACAAGGGCCACGTCGAGGATTCGTATTCAGCCAGAACACTTGGAGGATGCGTGCACAGAGTCTCGCATGAGTCTGCGCCTTTGGTGCTGCGCAAGGGTGCTGCTAGCGATGTGGGGCGATGTCGTTGTAGGTGACCAATGAGGGGGCAACACCATTGTGGATTCCAGAACTGTGTTCGGGGTGGCCGGTGGCCGTCTGGGTGGGCGAGGTCTTGGCCCTGGGCGGCAAGGCTTTCCATCAGACGCGGTCAAGCAAAGGATGTGGACACTTTCTGGCCGGTTTTCTTGGTTTTGTTCTTCGTTTGCTGGCTGCGGTCGCGTGGCGGCGTAAGGTGAATGGTGGGGCGCGCGCAGCATGGAGGTGGGAGATGGCAGAACGAGCACAGGAAATCGAGGCGATTGTCGCGGCCAGAGAGGCGGGCGATTGGCCGGCGCTCAACAGAGCCTCGTGGGCGCGGCTGTGGCGGTTGTGGTCGGAGGGGGGCAGCCCGACGATGGCGATTTTCTCGGCGCACGGGCTGGCGTCGTGCTCCGCGGCGCAGGCGAAGCATGATGCGGCGCTGCTGCAGGCCGTGCGCAGTGGTGGCTATGGCTATGCCAGGTTCTGGGCGCGCTCTGTGGGTGAAGCGCCTGGGGTCTGTCCGGGTGCCGCGTGCCTATGGGTCTACGGTATGGACGTAGCACGAGCGCTGGCCGTGGCGGCGCGCTGGACGCAGGGCGTCATGGTTCATGCTGGGTCGGAGCGCGCGGGCCAGGTGGGGCTCTACGCGGGGGGCCGCGAGGTTGGTGTGGTCGATGCGTCGTCGCCAGACGAGGTGGCGGCTTTCTTTTCCCGGGCCTGGGGGCACGCCGTCGTCTTCCAGTGGGAGCCGCTGAGCTTCATGGAGAAGATGATGGCGGTGCAATACCGCAGGCGGTGCCGTTGAGGTCCTCTGATGCGGTAGGCTCGGCCCGGTTGGGGCTGGCGGGGCAGGTGGTGGCATTTTGCCGGGAGGGCAGATTATCGCTTGCACCGGATCCGCACACGCGCTATGCCTCAGAGCATGACGCCACGCTGGCGCCAAGCTCGCCGTGGGAGAGGTGTGGGCCCCATGGCGTTGCTTGGCAGTCCTCAGCGTTGCGCCTGCTCCCCAACAGGTCACTTCAGGTGCGCGGCCCGAGGGTTGGGTCGCCCTCGAGGATGAACATGCGGCGTTTCCTTCTTCCCTTCGGGTTGGCGGCGGCTTTGCTCTTTGGCTGCGACGACGATCCGGCCCTCCAGCGACCCGACGTCAGTGATCTCGTCGACTTGGCCGATGGGACGAGCCCACCAGACGAGCTCGGCCCCGACGAGGTGGCCGCACCGGACGCCACTGACAGCGCCGAGGTGCACGATGACGCCGATCTGGTTGACCTCGGCGACGGGCCAAACGGCGACACGGACCTGATTGCGGTCGACGTCCCAGACCCCGACCTCGATCTTCACGATCTCCCGCCGGAGATTGCTGAGGACATCGTCCCCGAAGACATCCTCGACCAGGCGGATAGCTGGCCGAGTGACGTCACGGAGAGCGACCAAGCGAGCGACAGTGACGCGGCCTTCGATGCGCGCCTCGAGGGGATCTACGCCAACTTGGAGCTCCTCAGGGACAGTCAACTGGAGGCTGGCCTGCGCACTTTCGTCGGCAGCCACGTGCCGCTCACCTACGACGAGGCCCGGGACGAAATCTACGGCGTCGACGGCGGGCTCGGCATCGATCTCCTCGACGGCACCTTGACCTGCGCCTACACGGGCCGCACCCTCCGGTCCAATGGGACCAGCACCAACCCCAGCGGCACCTGCACCCTCCTGGATGGCAGCCAGACGGGGTGCGGCTTCAACACGGAGCACTCTTGGCCTTCGAGCCTGCTCAAGCCCTCCCACGATCCCATTGGCCGCGGCGACATTCACCACCTCTTTCCCACCTGGTCCGTGGCCAATAATCAGCGCGGCTCCTATCTCTTTGGACTCCCCACGTGCACCCCCCCCAACTGCTCCTGGCAAGAGGGTGGCTCTTATCTCGGGCGCAATGCCAACAACGCTCTGGTTTTCCACGTCCGGATGGGCACGCGCGGCGACATCGCGCGGGCCCAGTTCTACATGGCCGTGCGTTACGGTATGGACATCCCGCCGGCGGTGGAGACGCTCCTGCGTCAGTGGCACCTCGACGATCCCGTCGACGCCATCGAGGCGGCGCGCAATGACGCCATCGAGTTGGTGCAGAACAACCGCAACCCCTTCGTCGATCGCCCAGATTTCGTCGATCTGATCACGGACTTCTAGGTGACGCTCGTGCGGTCCGACGCGTAAGGTGGCGAAATAGTGGACAAGGACGGGTCGACACGTGGGTCGACCCGTACCGGTGTAGGGTGCGTGCGGGCCTAGGTGCGTGCGGGCGTAGTTGTGCCGGATTGTGCGCTTTTTGGGGGTGCGCGCGCGGCGCGTCCTTGCTAGCCTAGGGGTGTCGTAAGGATTGCCGTCGCGCTGACCTGGCCGAGAGGAAGACCATGACCAGATCGCTTTTTTTCACTTCAACACTCACCTTCGCCTTGGGCGTCCTTGCTTTTTCGGGCTGTATCATGCCCGGGGATTTTCCCGCTGTGGAGAAGAAGGTCGCGGGTGATCTCGGACCCACCAACGATACGGGCGCCGACAGCACTGGCGATACGGTCGAGCCGCCGGACATCGATGGCCTCGATCAGGAAGACGCCGACGCGGAGGTTAGCGAAATCCAGGAGATCGCTGAGGTCCAGGAGATCGTCGAGATTGTGGAGGTCGAAGAAGTCCAAGACGTGGTGGAAGTGGACCTCGAGTGCGAGCCACGCAACGCCTGCGGTGGTTGCGCCGCTCTGCCGCACGAACCCGAGACCCCATGTGGCCAAGTAGACTGCCCCGAGGCGGGTGAGTGGACCTGTGTGAGCTCGGATGAAGTGCAGTGTTCCGCCGTGTGCTGTCCCGCGCCACTGAGTGCCTGTGGGCCCTGTGAGGAGGTGCACGAGACAGTGTGCGGCCCAGGCGGACAGTGGGTGCAGCGAAGCTGTGTCCCGCTGTGCCAGGAAGGGGAGCTGGGCGAGATCGTGCAGCCCTGCGGTTACTGTGGCAGTCAGCGGGTGTCGGCGCGCTGTAATCAGTCCTGCGCTTGGACACCGACGGGTGTCGTGTCGGAGTGTGAAGGGGAAGGCACGCGCTGGGAGGTGCGGCCTGGTCCCGTCGACGATGGTGCAGGGCGAACCAATCACATCGGGACGGATGGCCAGGACCTCTACGTGATCTTTGGCGACGACACCTTCTATCGCTACTCCTGGCCTGAAGATGCGTCGCCAATCGCCGGGAATTGGACCCAACTCGCCGCACCCATTCGCCCGGTCAACGCGACGGACTCCCTGAGCGGCTTGGCCCACCAACGGGGATTTCTTTATACCACGGCGTTGCATCCGAATGGCGCTCGCACGTTGCTGCGCTACCATATCGCCAGCAACGCCTGGGAGGCTTGGCAAGATGGGGAGGGGCAGCTCATCGCTGGCGCTTTCTCCAACGCCATCGTCATGGATATCGGCCTTGCCGGCGTGGGTTACGCCGCCCAGCACGCTGGATACCAATGGTTGCGCTTCAATTGGGATGCCCAGTGGGTGAGCGATTCATGGCTGACGACTTCAGGCCTGCCCGGCACCCCTTTGGGCTGGGTTTCCCGCAACGAGAGCGTCACCGTGGACACCTCCGGGACCTTTTATGCCACCCGCAACGTCGAGGGTTCTGGGGTGCACGCCGGTGACGCGATCTACAGCTTCACCGTCGCTGGCGATGGCTCAGCCAGTGGGGCGACGTCGGTCGCGACCAAACCTTGGAAAGCCGGTTTTGGCCAGTCCGTCGCCTGGATCGACGCATCCAAGACCCAGAGCTGCAAGCCTGAGCTGTGGCTCATCCGCGGCTTGAATCCCAGCCAACAGCCTGGCGGCGATCCCACGGAGGGTTTTGGGCCCCCGACGAATGACTGGTCGCGTTACCCCCTTGACGGCAGCACGGGGGCGCGTTGGACCTCGGGCAAATTGCCGGGGGATGTGATCGGCACGGGCGAAGTGGTGCGGGTGCGCGATGCGGTCTTCGTTCGGGGTGCCGGGTTGCATTGGTACGTGGCTGAGTTGTGCCCGTGTCCGGTCACTGTGGATTGAGGCCACCACCTGTTGCCTTGAGTCGTTGGGATGGCCCGGCATCGACCTGGTCACGACACCTCTTGGCGCAGGTGCTGCCGAAGCGGCGCCGCGGCGCCCTGTCGCCCCTCCATCTCGCGTCGTTTTTCTTCGAGCAACGCCAGGGCTTGCGCTGGGGTCTCGACCACGCTGCGCAGGCGCGCGGTGTCGGTCATCTGCGCGGCGTCCTTGAGCCCGGCGCGGGTCAGGGCCGAGGGGCTGATGTTGATGGACCAGAACAGGTTGCGCGTGCGGCCGTAGCGCATCAGCGCGCGGACGAGGTCTTCGCCGGCTTTGGGCAGCGTCCGCAGGCGGCGCAAATCGGCCAGGACGATAAAGGGCTCGCCGGCAAAGGAGTCGACGGCGGCTTGGTAGGCGTGGCTAATGGCCGCGCCATGTTCGGCCACGGCCTCCTCGTCGAGGAAGCCCGAGAGGCGAAAGTGAAAGAGTCCATCGCGGCATTCAATGACTTCAAAAAGCTCGGGCAAGATCAACAACCTCCATGGTTCATTCATAACGCACCGCGAATGGTATAGGCATCCGTTAGGGGTGTTGTCAACGCGCGCTTGGTGAGGTCCGTGGCCTCTGGGAGTGCGTTGCGGCAGGAGGTCGACCGATTGGGGGCTGTGGTGGCAGGCTTTGGTCTGTTTGGGAGCGCATTGCCAGGGAGCCGATCTGGCGCCAGCCCATTTCGCCCGCTTTTGCTTTGCGTGGCGCTTTCAGGCCTGCTCTGGTTCTGTGGCCATCTCGACGCGTGTGGCGAGCAAGGCCTCGAGGCTGGTGGCGGCCGCTGCCGCTTTGAGGAGCAGGCGGGCGCGGGCTTCCGGGTCTTGTCCCGTGGCCAGGGCGCGCCAGATGCTGTTCCAGTCGGTGTCGGGCTCAGGGCGCCAGCCCAAGCTCGCCAAGAGATCGAAGAAGCGTTCGAAGGTCTGGACTTGGGCGGGTTGCCAGGGGGCGGGGCTGGCCGCTTGGGGATAGATGACGAGCTGCACCAATTCCCGTGCTAGGGCGCGTGCCAGGTGGTGTACCCGCTCGAAACCCTGCCAGCGCTGGCCATCCAAGCTTGGCTCTGAGAGGAAGGGGGCAGCGTTGGCCGTGGCCGCTTCGACCAAGGCGTCGAGCCAGCGCAGCAGGTCCAGCTCCCTGGCGTCGATGCTGTCGCCTTCCATTTTTGCTTTGCGTGGCGCTTTCAGGCCTGCTCTGGTTCTGTGGCCATCTCGACGCGTGTGGCGAGCAAGGCCTCGAGGCTGGTGGCGGCCGCTGCCGCTTTGAGGAGCAGGCGGGCGCGGGCTTCCGGGTCTTGTCCCGTGGCCAGGGCGCGCCAGATGCTGTTCCAGTCGGTGTCGGGCTCAGGGCGCCAGCCCAAGCTCGCCAAGAGATCGAAGAAGCGTTCGAAGGTCTGGACTTGGGCGGGTTGCCAGGGGGCGGGGCTGGCCGCTTGGGGATAGATGACGAGCTGCACCAATTCCCGTGCTAGGGCGCGTGCCAGGTGGTGTACCCGCTCGAAACCCTGCCAGCGCTGGCCATCCAAGCTTGGCTCTGAGAGGAAGGGGGCAGCGTTGGCCGTGGCCGCTTCGACCAAGGCGTCGAGCCAGCGCAGCAGGTCCAGCTCCCTGGCGTCGATGCCGTCGCCTTCCATCTCGATGAGGTGCATGCCGCGGCGCATCCAGAATTGCCGTTTGGGTGCGTGGGTGCGTTCGAGGGAGGCGGCGTAGGCCTCACGGCGCTCGCAGCGCAGCATCTGGCCCACGCGGTGGTAGATCATGCGCAGATCGAAGTCGCTCAAGCTGTAGCCGTAAAAGAAGAAGTGATGGTTCAGCAGGAGGGCCTCGAGGAGGAGGGCTTTGGCCGGGTTGCGATCGAAGAAGTGCTCGTACTCGTCGCGGGTGAGGACGATGGAGTGATCGTGGTGGGCCTCGCTGTCGCAAGGGGAGGAGGGGTCGGCGGCGTGTCCGTGAAACTTGATGACCGTGGTGAGGGCACGCCCCCCGGCACGTGGAATTTCGTCATCCGTGACGACGACTTGGAGGGGCTGACGCTGGGCTTCGAGGGTGCGCTCGAGCATGACGTCGTAGTTGGTGGTGACGATGTAGTGCCAGGGCATGGCCAGCAAATGGTAGTGGGCCAAGGTGGGGTGGACGTGGCGGGTGGCGTGATCGCTGAAGAGCTCGCGGATGTGTTGGCGATGGTCGCGGATGCGCTGCGTCTGGTCGTTGGCTTGGGCGTCCTGGTGGACGAGCCAGTGCCAGGAGGCGATGTCGAGGAAGTCGTCGAAGGTCAGGTTTTTCCACGTCCCCGAAGGGTGGCGATAGGTGGCTTGGACCTCCTCGGGCAGCTCGCGGAGCAAGCGGATGATGAGATCCCACCACGAGGGTAGGCCCGCGCCGGCCGAGAGGCCCGAACCGACGAACAGCACGGCCTCTTCTCTGCGGATGAAGTGCGCCAGTGCTTGGAGTTCAGGGTCGTCTTCGATCTCGACGCAGGGCCAGGCGGAGCCGAGCAGGTGGCGGATGGTGGCTCGCGCGGCGAGGAGGCGGTGGAAGGCCGGCCGATCATAGGCCACCATGAGGAGGTCCATGCTCTGCGCGGTGCCGTCCCCGGCGAGCTCCCATTCGGTGAGGGCTTCGGCGGCGGCGCGGAGCTGTTCCTCGGCCAGTGAGCTGGGTTTGCCCACGGATCCTTTGCCCGTGCCGAGGCAGGGAAAGGCGAGCAAGACGCGGGGCTGTGCGAGGTGGCGGGCGCAGAGGCGGACAGCCGGGGCGATGACCCGGCCCACGCTGCGGTGGGTGGTGCCTGAGACCCTTTTGTCGACGATCTTGGCGACCACGACGCCGCGAACCCGGCGCTGAGGGTGGGCCGGGTCAGGGGTGTCGAGGTCGATCCAGTAGGCGTCGTCGTCGCCAAAGGGGCGGCGCTGCGCGGCGTAGGCTTGCTCGAAGCCGGGGACGAAGCGGGCCAGGGATTGGTAGACCAGCCCGCGCGAGCGCTGGCCGGCGCCGGTGGGGAAGACGATGGCGTCACACTGGAGGCGCGCGATATCGCCGTGGAGGACGTGAATGTGTGAGTTGCGTGGCGCCATGGGGCCTCCTTTTGCTGCCTCAGGAGAGCGAAGCGCCAGGAGATGGGCCCCGCGTCAATTGGCGTTGGCTGGGTTTCCATCCCAGCCGGCGATGCGAGCCCAGAGGTGCCAGGCCGCATAGGCTTTCATATTACCATTGATGGGCTGGGAGTGGGCAGTGGGCATATCGAACCAGGCGTCGGGGTGGGCCTCCTGCCAGGCCAGGCACCAGTTGCCAGCCATGGCTCCGCGGGTGCCGTCGGGGTTGACCTCATAATAGCGGCACTCGTCGTCGGCATAGCGCTCGAGGTAGGGGTTGGCGTCGGGGTCAAAGCTCTCGATATCGGCGAAGTCGTAGAGTGTTTTGCCGTGGGCGCGCACATAGGCGCGGATCTGTTCGTTGCGTTGGTGCAGGTTGCCGTTGGTCCCGGTGCCATCGAGGTGACCGGTCATGTAGACGAAGCGCACCGCTGGGAAGTCGCGCTCGAGAGCGGACATCAGTTGCAGATAAGTTTCGATATCGGCTTCGGTGGCAGTGGTGACACCGATGCACCAGGCCCACATGACGACATTGACCTCAGGGTGAGCGGCGAGGTAGGTGCGGGTGGCCTCTGCCCAAGAGGTGCGATCGGGGTTGCCGAGGTCGAAGTCTGGCGGCCCGGTGAAGGGCTTGGAGCGGAGATCGAGCCCGGCGTCGCCGCGGAAGAGATAGGGCGCTCCGGTGGTCAAGCCGAGGTAGTGCAGGCCGGCAACCACCTGACTGCCGTGTGAGGTGTGGCCGTAGGCGATGACGAGGTTGGCGATGGCGGCCTCAATCCAGATGGGGGGGATGGCGTCGAGATCGCGCTCGGTGTGGCCAACGATGATCCCTGATGTGGGATTTGTCCCCGTGTCGCTTTCCGCGTCGGCTTCGCTGTCGAGGCTGGTGTCCTGGGCACTGTCACTCAGCTCGTTTGGGGTGAGGTCGCCCGTGTCGCTGACATCGCTGAGCGCATCGGGGCTGCTGAAGTCTTCGAAGTCGAAAAGGAGGGCATCTTTGTCGACAATCTCGTTGAGGTCCTCCATGTCGTTGAGGTCCTCCATGTCGCTGGTGGTGTGTGCGTCGCTGAGGTCGGGTGCGCCTTTGCCGTTGTCGTCGGAACACGCAGCGAGTAGGGCAAGGATGGCGAGACAGCAGTAAAGAAAGAAGCAGTTGTGTTTCACAGTGACCTGTCCTTTGGATGAGGTTTTGTCAGTTGTTCTCGAAGGGCCCCAAGTCAGGCGCTTCTCCGGTGTAGGGTAGGCCGACGTCGACGCCAGCGTCGATCATGGCCGAGTCTGGGCGCAGGCGGCCAAAGGCGATTTCGGGGAGGCTGCCGTCAGCTTGGCGCGGTGTGCTGAGCTGCGCCAAGTCCAGGCTGACGAAGTCATCGTGGCTGAAGGTCAGGGGCAGATCCCAACTGTTGTGGTCGTGGCGGTAGGGCGCGCGCTCATTGACCTCGCCGATCTCGTTGCCAAAGGAGATGTTGTTGGCATAGCGCTCGTTGGGTGCGGGCTCGGTGGCGGCGTAGGCTAGGATGACGAAACCATGGCCCAAGCCGTGCCCAGTCCCTTTGTAGCCATTGTGGTAGGCCAAGTTGTTGAAAAAATGCGCGTTCATGGGCGTATCGCCGCGGTTGTTGGGCGAGAATCCGTAGGCGCCGTTGAAGGCACCGATGCAGTTCTTGATCACCCGCGCCAGAGGGAGGTCGTTGACGTCACCACCGTAGAGAGAGCCGGTCTTGAAGCCACAGCCTTCGCCGCTGAGGTGACCGCCGTCAAAGGCCCAGCAGCGGTCGAACTCGACATAGCCTACGGAGGAGCCGGCGAAGCCATTGTCGGAGAAGTTCCAGGCGCGGCACCCTTCGAAATAGAGGCGTGAGTCGATGGCCGTTTGGCCATTGCGGCCGTGGTTGCTGTACTGAAAGCCCGCGCCGTTTTGTCCGGGGGAACCTGGGGTTGGGTATTCGGCGCTGCGGAGGCTGTCGCTGAGCTCAGAGGCGTCACAGTTCTTGACCAGGATCGTATCTTCATAGTCAGCGATGACTACGCCTTCGCCATCGACGTTGCGCACGGTCAACTCCTCGAGGACGATGTTGCCACAGCGCCAGACCTCGAGTCCGACGACGTTGACGTCGACGTGGTTCTGCAAGACGTTATGAATTTGCAGGCCTTTGAGGTGAATGTGGTGGACGCCCCACATGGCGATGCCCTTGTTGTAACCCGATTCGGTGGTGACCCGGCTGGAGCAGTCCAGGATGGGGACCTCTCCGGGGTAGTTGAAGAAGCGGATGGGTTGGGTCGCGGTGCCCGAGTTGAAGCCGCGTTCGCCGCCCAGGCCGGCTTCGCTGAGGTAGAGGCCGCCGCGGATGTAGACCAGATCCCCTGCCTGTGCGGTGGTGAAGGCTTTGCTCCAGGTTCGGAAGGGATCGTCGATGCTGCGTCCTGAGTTGTGGTCATCGCCATCGGGGGCGACATAGTAGTCGGCGAGATAGATGGGACAGGCTTCCTGTTGGGGCTGGCCGTCACAGCAGTGGCCCGTGGTGACGACCTGGGTGCTGCATTGGCAGCGACGGCTCACCTGCCCTTCACCACAGGGCGGGGGGGGCGAATCGGCATCTTGACCCACGTCGTGTTGCAGCGCGTCTGGCGCTGTCTCTTCTGTCGCTGTGTCGGTCTCTGGGGTGGTGTGGGCGTCGAGGTCGGGGTTGTGCACCTCGGCCAGGTCGGTCTGGGAGGGGTCTTCGTGTTCGAGATCAGGGGCGGTGGCGGGGGAGCCGTCATCGCAGCCGTTGAGGAGGAAGACCGTCAGGATGACGGCGAGCCAGGGGCCAGTGTTGCGTGGCATTTGTTCTCCTTTGATATGAGGATTCTAGAATACAGAAGTCTCGAGCGTGAGCATGGCATTGCATGTGGACGAGGTGGAAGTCGCGGGCAGCTCAGGCGTTCCCATTCTCATCGCGCGGCGATGGAAATGGGGCTGCGTCGCAAGAGAATTCTTTTGAATTCTGACATCTTACGTGCGCGTTGTCGTGGGGGAGGGCAGCCTCTCGGGTTGCGTCTTGAGTGGGAGTCAACGGAGGCGAACCAGGCTCAGTTGCGTCGGGGCCGCGCTCACAATCTAGAACGAAGCGTTGGTTCTTGACAACGGAATTCTATGCAAATCCTGAAGAATTTAGGGATGCCTCGTATTCCATCTCGCGGCTGCATGACGAGACCGCGCACGGTGCCCTGCGCTGAGAATGCCTTGCCCATGCGCTTCGTGGGCGAGCATTTGGTATTCCGCTTTCATGCTCAAGCCGTCGGGATCAGCGGTGGTGGTCGTGGCGCCCAGCCGAGGGGGCGGCGGCAACGGAGAGGGTTGCGCACGCCCATGGCAGGTGGAATCAGATGATGAAGTCCGTGCTGAGGAAGCGAGAGGCGCGCTGGGTGACGATGGATTTGATGAGCTTGCGGTTGGTGTCGTTCTGCTTGGCGGCGACGAGGGTGCGGATGGTGAAGACGCGTAAGGCGTCGGAGACGGAGAGGGTACCTTCGGCGGAGTCTTTGCGGCCGGTGAAGGGGAAGGTGTCGGGGCCGCGTTGGCATTGGCTGTTGAGGTTGACGCGGCAGACTTGGTTGACCAGGGGGTCGATGAGGCGGGCCATTTGTTCGGGGTCGGTGCCGAAGAGGCTGACCTGTTGTCCGTACTTGGAGTCGACCACGTAGTTCATGGGCTCAGAGAGGTCGGTGAAGGTGGCGACGGGGACGACGGGGCCGAACTGTTCCTCGTCCCACAGGCGCATGCCAGCGCGCACGGGGTAGACGACGGCGGGGCGCATCAGGTTGCCTTGGGCGTGGCCGCCGTCGGGGTTGACCACACGGGCGCCTTTGGCGCAGGCGTCGTCGATGAGGGCCCGCATGGCGTCGGTTTTGTTGGGTTCGGGGAGGGCGGTGATGCGCACGCCCGGCTCCCAGGGCAAGCCCGCGCGGAGGTGGCCCAGGGCGTCGTTGAATTTCTCCAGGAAGGGGGTGACGATGTCTTGGTGGACGAAGAGGATTTTCAGGGCGGTGCAGCGTTGGCCGTTGTAGGAGAGGGCGCCGAGCAGGCACTCTTGGACGCTCAGATCGAGATCGGCGTCGGGGAGGACGATGGCGGCGTTTTTAGCTTCCAGGCCGAGGACGCAGCGCAGGCGATGGGGATGGGGGTGCTGTTGTTTGAGGATGTCGGCCACCCGGGTGCTGCCGATGAAGGCGAGGACGTCGATGCGTCCTGATTGCATGAGCGGGCCGACGACGGTGCCGCCGTCGCCGTAGACCGTGTTGACCACGCCTTTGGGGAAGGCATCGCGGAAGGCCTCGAGGAGGGGCCGATGGAGGAGGACGCCGAGCTTCGGTGGCTTGAAGATCACCGTGTTGCCCATGATGAGGGCCGGGATGAGGGTGGTGAAGGTCTCGTTGAGGGGGTAGTTGAAGGGGCCCATGCAGAGCACGACGCCCAGGGGGGCGCGGCGAATCTGGGCGACGACGCCCTGCTCGATGACGAAGCGCGAGGCGACGCGGTCGAGATCCTTCAGGGCGTCGATGGTGTCTCTGATGTAGTCGACGGTACGGTCGAACTCCTTCTCGGCGTCGGGGAGGGTCTTGCCGATCTCCCACATCAGGAGCCGCACCACCTCCTCTCGTTTTTCCTGCATGCGCAAGGTGAAATCTTCGACGTGGCGGATGCGCTCTTCTACGGACAGGGTGGGCCAGGTGCCGCGCCCTTTGTCGTAGGCCTGACTGGCGGCGTCGAGGGCGGCCAGGGCTTCGCTCTCGCCCAGCATGGGGTAGGAGCCAATGCAGGCTGGGGCCGGGTCACCGTCGCGGGCGACCCAAATGGGCGAGTGGACCTCTTCCTGGGGGCCGTGCCAAGTGCGCAGCTCACCGGCGCAGAGGTACTCGCGCTGGTGCAGGGGCTCGAGGCGCCATTGGGCCGGGATGTCGTTGAAGTTGACGGTGCTTTGCGTGGAGATCATGGTTTTTTCCTTATCGTTGGAGAGACTTTGGGGCCATCGGTAGGTTGGGCGCTGCGGTGCGGGCAGCGAGGGCTCACCCGGTGTTGCGCAGGCCCTTGGCGATGCCTTGGACCGAGGCGATGAGGGCACGCTCCAGGCCGGGATCGGCGCGATCTCCCTCGCGCCAGCGCCGCAAGAGATGGATCTGGGTGTAGGTCATGGGGTCGATGTAGGGGTTGCGCAACAAGATGGATCGCTTCAGGCCCGGGCTGCGGGTGAGCAAGTGGCGTTGTTCGAGGATCTCACAGAGCCCGTCGCGGGTGTGGCGGAAGGCATCGGCGATGCCAGGAAAGAAACGCTCGCCCAGGGGACCAGCGAGCTCGGCGTAGCGCCGGGCGATGTCCATGTCGGCTTTGGCCATGGCCATCTCGGCGTCGCTCAAGAGGGTGGCAAAGAAGGGCCAGGCGCGCATGGCCCTGACGTCATCTAGGCCTTCGGCGGTGATCAGGGCCGTGAGGCCAGCCCCTAGACCGAACCAGCCCGGCAGGCCATGGCGGCTCTGGCCCCAAGCGAAAACCCAGGGGATGGCGCGCAGGCGGTTCAGGGCGGCGGCGTTGGCGCCGGCCCGGGCCGCAGGGCGAGAGCCGATGCGCATGCGCTCGATGACGTCGATGGGAGTGGCGGCGCGAAAATAGTCACCAAAGCCTGGCTGGTCGAGCAAGCGCTTGTATTGGGCCTCGGCGGCGCCGGCGAGGGTCGTCATCGACTGATGCCATTGGGGCAAGGCGGGGTCGCTGGGCGGTGGCGCGGCAGTGGCGGTCAAGACGGCGCCACTGACCTGTTCCAGGGTGCGCACGGCGAGGGGGCGCAGGCCGTAGCGCTGGTGGATGACCTCACCCTGTTCGGTGACCCTGAGCCAGCTCCCCTGTGCCTGGGCCGGCGCGGCGGCGACGGCCCGGTGGACCTTGCCACCACCGCGGCCGACGCTGCCCCCGCGTCCGTGGAAATAGACGATGCTGATGTTGTGCTGGGTGGCGAGCAGGCTGAGGGCGTGTTGGGCCTGGTAGAGGGCCCAGCGCGAAGCGGCGAAGCCCCCGTTTTTGTTGGAGTCGGAGTAGCCCAGCATGATCATTTGGGTGTGCTCGCGTTGCCCCAGGCGCTCGCGCCAGGTGGGATCGGCCAAGAGGGCGCTCATGACGGCGGGAGCGCGCTGGAGATCGGCGACGGTCTCGAAGAGGGGCACCAAGTTGAGGGCGTCGTCGGGGATGCCCGCGCTGCGGGCCAGCAGCCAGGCGCCGAGGAGATCGTCGGGGTGCTGGCTCATGCTGATGATGAGGTTCTCCACGGCGGCGCGGCCGAAGCGCTGTTGGGCGGTGGCGGCAGCGCTGACGAGGTCGATGACCGGATGGCGGTGCTGGCCGAGGGCGGGCGCCTGGGTTGCCAGCGCCGTGAGGAGCAGGCTTTGGCGTCCTGAAGGTTCGCGCGTGGGCCACGACGGGTCGTCGAGGAGGAGGGCGAGGGCGGCGTGGAGATCCTGGCTGTCGATGCGCAGGTCTAGGGTGGCCAGGTGGAAGCCGAAGATGTCGACGCGTCGGCGCAGGCGTTCCACGGGAAAGGCGCCGGCCTGCTCGCCGTGGTGCAGGGCGAGTGAGGCGAGGAGCAGGTCGAGATCGGCGAGGAATTCGGCGGCGCGTTCGTAGGCGGCACCTTGATCTGCCGCCGTGGCATCCAAGCGCGCTTCGATGAAATGACAGTAGCAGCGATAAGGCATGTCGGCGTAGCGAGCGGGCAGGGTGGCCGCCGCGTGGGGCAACAGGGCGCGGTAGCGCTCGGTGCGGGCGATGAGGGCGGGTAGGACCGGGACGCGGCATGCGGTCTGGGTCAAGGCGCGCCGGAGCGTGTGCAGCTCGCGGCGGTAGTTGCCGATGATCTGGTGGCGCTGCTCTTCCAGGGTGTCCAGCACGCTCTGGCCACAGACGTTGGGGTTACCGTCCATGTCGCCGCCGACCCAGGAGCCGAAGCGGAGGAAGGTCGGGATTTCTCGAGGGTGAATGGGCGTAGCGAAAGCCGTGGTGGCCGCTTGCGCCAGATTCTCATGGAGGACGGGAGCGATGTCGTAGAGGACGTTGGCCAGGTAATAGTGGACGTTTTGGGCTTCGTCGGCGACGGTGGGCTGGACGTGATAGGACTCAGCGGTCTGCCAGCCGATGGAGAGCTCCATGCGCACCTTGGCCAGCAGCCGCGCCTGCTCGTAGGGCGGCAGACAGGCGTCCATGCGGGCGACCAAGGTGCGGGCCATGCGCTGCTCTTTTTCCAGGAGGGCGCGGCGGGTGGCTTCCGTGGGGTGGGCGGTGAAGACGGGCTCGATGCGTAAGGTGTCGAGTTGCGGGCGCAGGCGCTCCCAGGTCCAGCCGCGTTGGGCCAGGTGGCTCAGGACGTGGTTCAAGCTCTCGGGCTGGGGCGCGTGGTCTTGGCTGAGGTAGTCCCGTTGGCGGCGGATGCGGTGGACCTGCTCGGCCAGGTTCACCATTCTGAACCAGGTGGCAAAGCTCTGGACGAAGACAAAGGCGGCTTCAGGATCGGCGAAGTCACAGAGGGCGCTCAGGTCAGCGCCGTCGTCTCGATCGCACTGGCGGCGGGCGATGGCGGCCAGGCGTGCGCTCTCGACGCGCTCGAAGTGCGCGGCGCCACAGAAATCGCGGATCAGATCGCCCACCATGGCGCCGAGGAGGCGGACGTCGTCGCGCAGGGGCTCATGGCGTGGGGGGAAGTCGATCTCTTCGCGTTTCATGCGTGTTCCTGGTGTCGAAGGTGCCGGAGAGGGTGGCGGCGGCCACCCGTCCATGGTGGATAGGGTCGCTTGGGTGCGCGCAGGCTGCGAGGCGCCGTCGTGGCGTTCAGGTGCGTTCGCGTCGGCGGCCACTTCGGCCTCTGTCCCGCTTGGACGTAGACGAACATCGCGTCATGGTAGAGCGGCGCCTGGCTGCCGGCAAGGCCTGGCGCCGCAGGTGGCAGGGCGGTGGTGCTGCCGGGACGAAGGCCGGGCGACGCGTTCGGCCAGGAGCGTTGGGCTGAGGCGTCGGCGCGGCAGGAGGCACCCCTCGCGGGATCGCCCTAGGTGACGCGGAGGGAGCGCATGATGGCCAAGGCCTGGACGAAGGCCGAGCAGCTCCCGGCGTCGAGACAGATGTGTTCGATGGCGAAGGTGGCGTGGACCTCGCGCTCATCGTCCAGGGGGAGGCGGGCAAAGACGCGGCTGACCGTGGTGATGCGGTTGACCTGTCGGTCGCCCTTCCTAAAACCAATTTTGACCTCGAAACTCACGAGTCGGTAGCTGAGCCCGTTGGGATCGAGGTGTTCCTCGGCGACGCGAACAGAGGGGTAGCCTGGGAGCAGGTCGAAGGCTTGGGCGATGGCTTCGGCGGTGATCTCCGGCTGTCGCGGGGCGAGGCGAAAGGTGGCGCCGTTGCGTATCCCCAGGGTCACGTTGAAGAGGTCGTTGACCGGGTCGTGGTAGCAGCTCGCCTGCGCCGGCAGCTCGAGTTGGAGGTCCCACTCTGGGATGGCGACGGTCTGGCTGTCTTCTGCGAAGGTGTTGCTCGGCCAACAGAAGCAAAAGGCGAGACAGATGGCAGTGGCTGTTGAGGCGTTGGCTTGGGTGTTGGTCATCATGGCGCATCCTTCCAGGGTCCGAGGTCGACCCATGCAACGACCTCGAGGATAAAACGATCTTGGAAATGGCGAAATCACTTCTGCCGCGCTGGTCAGGCCAAAGGTCGGGCTTGCGCTATTCGGGCGCCTTGTGCTTGGGCAGCTTTTGGGGCTTGCCCGTCCGACCTCGAGAGGTTGGCCTTGGGGTTTTTAGGGGCTCCACGGGCTTGCTAGGCGCCCGCGACCTCGGCCATGGTAGAGAGCGCTGGACTGGGGAGGTGGATCCCGACTTTTTGCGGCGAGAGGCCTTGAAGCGACGGAGCATTGTGGTTACGTCACGGACAGCTTTGCTTTCGACGTCGTTTGGGTGCCGGAGGCCTTTGGGGAGGTGCATCTGGTGAGCGCTGAAATCATCATCGTTTTGGTCATATTGGTTGCGACTGTGGTGATGTTGGTCGTCGATGTGATCCGCATCGATGTGGTGGCCCTGCTGTGTATGCTGGCCTTGGGGTGGATGGGCATCCTGGATTCCCGGGAGATGCTCTCGGGCTTCTCGAGCACAGCGGTGATCGCCATGATCGCCGTGATGATCATGGGTCATGGGGTGGCCAAGACGGGGGTGATGGATCGCTTTTCGCGCCTGGTCCTTGCCAAAGTCGGGACGAGCAAGCCGAAAATCATCGGTCTGATGTCGCTGTCCGTGGGCGCGTTGTCGGGTTTCGTGCAGAATATCGGTGCGGCGGCGCTGTTCTTGCCCGGGGTCCTGAATATCGCGCGGCGCGGCAAGATTCCCGCTTCGTCCCTGATCATGCCCATTGGCTTTGCCGCCATTTTAGGAGGCACCTTGAGCATGGTGGGCTCAGGTCACCTGATCCTCACCAATGACCTGCTGCGTGCGGCCGATTTGGAGCCTTTCGGGTTGTTCGCCGTGATGCCCGTGGGGGCGCTGTTGTTGGTGGCGGGCATTGTGTTTTTTGTGTTCTTCGGGAAGTTCTTTCTCCCCCAATCAGGGAGCGCTGGGCAAGAGGTAGGTGAGCAAGGCCGCCTGATCAAGGCGCTGGGGCTGCCCGAGGGGCGGCGTCACTGCCGGGTCGGCGAAGGGAGCCCGCTGAGCGGAAAACGCCCAGAAGACGTGGGCCTGTGGTGCACCTATGGCTTGAACTTGTTGGGGGTTCAGCAGGGGCGTGAGGTCCACTATGCGCCCTGGCGCGGGACACGCTTCGCTGCGGGGCAGGTCTTGGCGCTGCTGGGCAAGGAAGAAGATCTCTCCCGCTTCATCGCCGATTTCGCCCTAGACTCGGTGCCGCTCGAGGGCGAATTGGCTGCCTTGGCCGATCCGGAGCACTCGGGCTTTGCGGAGGTCGTCGTTCCGCCGCGTTCGGAGCTGGTGGGCCAGAGCATCCGCGCCTACGCCGTGCGCAAGCGGCATGCGGTGGAGCCGTTGATGTTGTGGAGCAAAGGCGAAGCGATGCGCGGCGATTTCTCGGATCAGACGATCCATGCGGGCGACACCTTGGTGGTGCACGGCTTATGGGATCGGATCGCGGACCTCAAGGAGAGCGCCGACTTCATCGTCGCCACGAGCTTCGAGCATGCGCGTAAGGACAGCTCCAAGACGTTCCTCGCCTTGGGGGCGTTCGTATTGTCCATTGTTTTGGCGTTGTTTGGTTTTCCCATCGCCATGGCCTTTCTGACGGGAGCCCTGGTCATGGTCTTGGGTCGAGTCATGGATATCCAAGAGGCCTACAAAGCCATCGAGTGGAAGGTGGTCTTCCTCTTGGCTGGCCTAATCCCCTTGGGTATTGCGATGCAGAAGTCGGGGGCGGCCCATTTTCTGGCCGAGCAGGTCATGGGCTTGGTCTTGGGGCGAGATCCCATCTGGTTGGTGATCACCGTGGCGGTTCTCGCCACGCTGTTCTCGCTCTTCATGACCAACGTCGGCGCCATCGTGGTCTTGGCGCCATTGGTGATCAGCATGGCCCAGATTGGCGACGTGGATCCGCGCGCCTTGACCCTGCTGGCGGCCATCTGCGCGGGGAACTCGTTCATTTTGCCGACCCATCAGGTCAACGCCCTCTTGATGTCGGCAGGGGGCTACGGCAACCGCGACTACTTCAGGGCGGGCGGCGGGATGACGGTGGTATTCCTCATCGTGGCCGTGGCCACCTTTGGGCTTTTTTATTGAGGCCTTAGGCTTGAGGAGCGGGCTCGAGACTAGCCAATCGCCACCAAGAACAGGCCAACGAACATGACGATCACGCCGAAGGTCTTGGGTCTGTGGGGGAGCTCCTTCAAGATCAGGACGCCGAGAATGGCTCCGAGGGGAATACTGAGCTGACGGAAAGCGACCACGTAGCTCACGTTGTCGGCAAAGGCCAGGGCGATGAGGACCAGGGAATAGCCGATATAGATGGCGCAACCCGCGAGCATGGGGTAACGCTTTCCGGTCTGGAGCAGTTGGCGCAGGCTCGCGCGGCCACGTGGACGCAGGATGACGAAGAGAAAGAGCCAGATGGCGGCCGACAAGGCGTCCAGGCCAGCGTATACCAGGGTCGTCTGGGTAATGCCCAGGGTCGACTGGGCTCTGAGTAGGCGCAAGGCTTCGTCGTCCACGATCGAGTAACCCGCGGTGCCGACGGCGGCGAGCAAGGCGAGGCCACAGATTGGGGTGAGATAGTTCCTGAGGCGCAGATCGCGCAGTCGCGCGAGGGGAATGAGGAAACACCCCGCCACGACCAGGACGATCCCCGCGAGGCACAGAGGGCTGAGCTGGTCGCCGCGGCCGAGCATCAGGGTGAGCACTGCCACGAGGATGACGGGAGTCGCTCGGGCGAGGGGATAGGCGATGGACATGTCGCCGGCTCTGTAGGCGCCGGAGAGGGCGACATAGTACAAGGCCAAGAAGAAGCCAGAGGCGATGAGCAAGGCCCAGACTGTCAAGGTCATGTCTGGGATGATGGTACGGCCGTAGATGATGATGAAGGGAGAGAGCACCAAGGTGCCCGCCAGGCTCGCGAGCAAAAAGAATGAGGCTGTTGGGTGTCGACTTTTGCTGAGGAGGTTCCATCCGGCGTGGATGAAGGCGGACAGGATCACGAGGACGATGGCGATGGTGGACATGTTTGCAGGTTGCTTTCAGAGGGAGGGGCCGACGCAGGGAGGGGCCGACGCAGGGAGCGGCCCTTAGGTTATGATTGGGTTTTGTGTCCTAGCACGAGGCCATGGCCAGCAGGGCCGCCAAGGCGAAGACGAAGATGGCGGCGATGAGCAAGCGCCAGGGGAAGGGCTGGGCGGAGCGCGCGGGCGTGGCGGGCGCGGTGGGCGCTGGCGTTGCCATCGCTGCAGGCGGCGGCGCAAGCCCGGAGTCTTTTTGGCTTTGGCTCAGTGACCACACCCCAGAGCCGAGGTCGTTGCGTTGCTCGATGAGGGCCTGGAGGGTGAGGGGATCGGTCTGCCACAGCTCGATCTCATAGCCCGTGAGGAAGGAGAGCGCCTGACGCACCTCTTCGTTTTGGCTGCCGTCGTGGGCGACGACCAGGCGCTCACCCTCCCAGGCGACGGGGATGGCCGACCAGCGCGCGGCGACGTCGCTCGGGATGAGGGCGAGGAGCTCGGGCTCGACTTGGGCCAGATCGCGGGCGCCTTCGAGGCCGTCAGCGCCGGGGGGCGGGGTGAGGATGGGGGCGTGGCTGCGGGGGTTGGCTTCGTCGTCGGGGTGCAGGATTCGGGCGATTTCGTCGGCCACCTCTTTAGCTGAACCAAAGCGGCGCGTGGGCGATTTTTGCAACAAGCGGGCGATGAGGCGCTCGACGGCGAGGGGGGCCTCAGGGCAGTGGGTCCGCAAGAGGGGCGGCTGCCGCAGGACATGCATGCGGGCGAGGGTTGCGGGGTAATCGCTTTCGAAGACGGGGCGTCCGGTGAGCATTTCGAAGAGTACCAAGCCCAGGGCGTAGAGATCGGCCCGAGCGTCGGCGACGCCCCCCATGGCTTGCTCGGGCGAGAGGTATTGCGGGGTACCAAAGACGGTGCCTTCCTGGGTGATTTTTCCGCCCTGTTCCCCGACCATCCTGGCGATGCCAAAGTCCAGGACCTTGACGAAGTCTAGTTCGCCGTCTCGCGCGACGAGCATGATGTTGTCGGGTTTGATGTCGCGGTGGACGATCCCGAGCTGATGCGCCTTGTCGAGGGCGGCACAGATCTGGGCGGCGATCTGGAGGCTGCGGGCGACAGGCATCGGGCCTTCATCGATACAGTCTGAGAGCGTGCGGCCTTGGAGCCACTCCATGACCAGGTAGAGTTCGCCTGACGCCGTGCGCCCAAAGTCCGTGGTCGCACAGACATTGGGATGATCGATGCGGGCGGTGGCCTGGGCCTCGCGCTCGAAGCGCTGGGCGGCCTGCTCCTGACCGGAGGGGTGGGTGCGGAGGATTTTGACGGCGACGCGTTTTTGCAGGGCGACGTGGACGGCTTGGTAGACCACGCCCATGCCGCCATCGCCCAGGGGGGCTTCGAGGAGATAGCGGTCCTCGATGAGCTGGCCGCGGCGCGGATCAGCGCTGTCTGGTGTGCCTGGCGAGGTTGCTTTGGTCGACAAAGATCACTCCACGGCGAGCTCGCGCCAGATGCTCAGCTCGAGGGCGCGGCTCAGGCGCTCGCTGGTGCGTTGCAGTTCTTGGATACTCTCGAGGATTTCGATGACGGGGCGCAGGCGCACGCCGGCGCTGCCCGAGAGGTCAATCTTGCGCATGGACCAGTTGGGGAAGAGGCGTGAGGCAACCTCTGACTCGTCGCGCAAGACGACCACCGAGTGATGACGGGGATCGCGGCGAATGCGCGCGAAGAGGGTTTCGATGGCCGGTGGTGGGCCTTCGATGATTTGAAAGAAGACCCGCCCTGTGGCGAGGAGGACCCCGCTGACACCTATTCTGGCGTTGCTCTGGGCGGCCACTTGCACGATGCCGTCGATTTGCTGGGCGCTCAGGTCTTTGGCAAAGAGGCTGGTGTATTTGAGGCGTCGTAACACGGGACTCGTCCTGGTGATGTTGGCTTCAGGTCGGCGCTGCCAACGCTGGTGGCGTCGTGCCGCCTAGGTTACGACGAAGGGAGCTAGGAAGGCTACAGAGTTGGAGGTGAAAAGGATCCTCACTCCCGTTGTGTCTCCTGCTGCCGCGCCCGCGGTCGCGGAGCCCCCCCTGATCCACGGTCAAGAAAATAAAAAACCCCGTTGTTCTTGGGTTTCCAAGAGGTTATGGTTGCGTTGCAAGACAACAGCCATCACCAACGGGGTGAAGACAGCATGTCACAAGGCGTCCTCGGTTTCCA
>CAYVQF010000058.1:0-34223 GCA_964454015.1 uncultured Myxococcales bacterium | reverse complement strand
TGCTGGCGCTGCTGATCGCTGGGGCTTGTCCATTGATCTACACGCTCCTAGCCCAAATAGGATCCCGCCCAAGTCTCTCATCGCCTTCCCCATGACGCGCCCTGACCTAAAACCAACGCGCGAAAGCAGCACCGAGCTACGTCAGCTTTTGGATCTTACCCGATCACCGCGAGACGTTGAAGGGTCTTTGCGTCCAGGGGCTGTCTTTTGCACCCAAGTCAGGGCGCGGGCGCCGCACCGACGACGAAGTTGCGCTGCACTTCCAAGGGGGAGAGGGCGCGACGATAGACGGCGGCCAAATAGTAGGTGCCCAACCACGGACGATCGCCGCCACCCGTGTTGGCCAACATGAAACGCAAGTCCGTGCCCCAGTTGGAGAGGTTACCTTCCAGGGCCTGCCGCTGCCGCTCAGCACCATCCACATAGAGCACGGCGAGCTTCTCCGCCGCGTCAAAGGTCAACACCACGTGAACCGTGTGCTCGGGGCGCCAGAAGTTGGCCTCGGTGAAGACGTTCCCACCATTGAGCTGGCCTTTGTCGTCCGTAGAGGTATGGTCGGTGCGAACCCACACGAAGAAGCTCCTATCCTTCTGGCCAATGACCACCCCGTTTTTACCCTTGTCTTTGGTAAAGCCTATGGAAAAGGACTCGGGGAGGTTCTCCTGCCTGGAGCGAGTCCACAGCTCCAAGCTGAAGGCGTCACGGCCCTTGATGGCGTTCAACAGCGCCTGGGTCTCGGCGCAGGTCACGCGGGTGTTTTTGTTGTTGTCCTGCGTGGCGAAGACTTCCAGACCGCCCCCTGTCTGCCACCGCCACAAATCCCGCACCTTCCCATCTTTGTCGGCGACGAAAAGATTGGGCGCCGGACTCAGGGTGCCAGCGTGGTCGAAGACGTCCTGCCCATCACCCTCATCGAAGTGAAAAAGCGCCAAGAGGTCATCCCCAACCACCCGCTGACACTGCGCCCCTGACTCACAGCCGTTGAAGGGGTTCTCGTCGCAGTCCGCCGTCCCAGGCGCGCACACCGCCGCCAAGCACTGCCCCTTCTCACAGCGCACCACCGCCGCGTTCGGAAGGCTGCAGCCGTTGTTGCACGTCCCACAGTGTTCCTCCGATGTCGCCAGGTGGGCCTCACAGCCGTTCATGGGATCGCCATCACAGTCGGCCCAGCCCTCGGCGCACACCAAGACGCATTGCCCGAAGGCACAGGTCACGGCGCTGGGCACCACGTTGGGCAGCTCGGCGCAGGAAGTTCCGCAGGCGCCACAGTGGTCACGGGTGCTCTGCAAGTCCGTCTCACAGCCCAAAACCCCGGCGTCACAATCGGCCCAAGACCCCAGACACTTGAAGTTGCAGCGCCCATTCTCACAAGTGGTGTCCACGCCCGCGTGGTAAACCGGCGCCAGACAATCGATGCCACAGTTGCCGCAGAAGCGCACGTCCGTCTCCAGGTTGGCGCACACCCGCTCCCCAGGGCTGCCGCACAAGCTCGTTCCCAAGGGGCACACGCAGCGGCCGTCGCGACAGCTCAAGACCTCCCCTCCGGCCACCTCGATGGCCGCGCAATCGACCCCACAGTTGCCGCAGTGGGCGTCGTTGTTGCGCACGTCCGTGCACTCCCCCACGCCATCACCACAGCAGAAGAGACTCCCCGTGCAAGCCTTGGGCGGTTCACCACACAGACACGATGAGGAGGACCCCACGACACACGCCCCTTGGCAACACTCCAGGCCCGCGCCGCAGCTCCCATCGGTGTCGCCACACACACAGCGCCCCTCCACACAACTCTCGCCGCGGCGACAGGCGCTGTCGCAGCCGCCACACTGAAAGACCGTCTGGGCGACACAGGCCTGGTCACAGCACAGCTCATCGGCGGCGCAGATGAAATTCCCACAGCGACACTGTCCGCTGTCGCAGGTGCTGCCCAGCGGGCAAGCTTGGTCACAGCCACCACAGTGCGCCGGATCGCTCAGCAAATCGACGCCGCAGATGCCCGCGCTGCCATCGCAGGTCGCGCGGTTCGCCGCGCAGACGCAGTTCCCTTCTCGACATGAGGCGTTGATCCCGCAGGCCGCGCCACATAAACCACAGTGCTGCGGGTCCTGTGACAAATTGGTCGCGCAAACCCCAGCGCCACAGGTGCCCCAAGGCGAGTTGCAAATACAAGCGTTGTTTTGACAGATGATCCCCTCACCGCAGGCGACGTAACAGGTGCCACAGTGCTCGGGATCCGTCGCCAATTGTCGCACCTGGTTGCCGCAACACTTGGACGATTCGGCGCACTCCGTTCCACAGCAGACCTGGTTCTCGGCGCAGACCCCAGCGGCGCAACACCGCTCGGACGCCACGCACTGGCCGTCGCAGCAACTCGCTCCCCCCCCGCAGCAGACCCCATCGCAGCACACCGCGTCGACCTCGCAGCAGAGACCCCCACAGCAGGGGGCGTCTTCTTCACAACACAGCCCCCCACAACACTCCCCCAACTCACAGGCGACCCACTCACAGGGGTCCACCTCGGGCCCGGGGAGAAAACAGTGGCCCCAGAGGCTACACCGCTCACCTTCGTTGGGACAGTCCGCGTGGGTCGAACAGGCACGCAGATTCGACGCGTCGAAGGCACACCCACTCAGGGCAACGACCAAGGTCAAAGACAAGCCCAGCCACAGCGCCGCAACGCCTCTCCCACCTCTTTCGCTCGGCATCGCTCACCTCGGGTCGTCAAAAAGATCCACATCCCACGCCCAACCTCCCCACTTTATCAGATTCTCTCCACCCGAGGTAGATTCGCGCGCCATGCGTGTATTCCAACCGTCGTCATCACGGCCACACCACCGAGGCCACCTCCTGAACCTCGGCCTGCCCCTCCAGCGGCACCTGCACCCGTATCACCTGCTCGTCGGCCTGGCCCAGGTGCTGGTAAATGGTCACCAAGACCTGGGTCCGCGTCGACAGACGGCCCGCATCGGCAGAGAAATACTTGGCCTGCACCCGGTAAGACCCGCGCTCAGGCGTGGGGTGTACATACATCTCCGGCCCATAACCATCGGTCACGTCCTTGGTCAGCGCCCCGCCCGAGGCGCTCTTGGGCTGCCGGTAGTAGACCTCGGTCCCGCTCGGCTCGATGACGTGCAGGTCCACATCGGTGTTGTCCGTATTCCAGGTCAAGGTCACCACCAAGCCACCCGTGGCAGCGCCGTGCTCAGCCTCCAATTCAGCCAGCCGCGCCACGCCGTAGGCCCGCACCTCTGCCGAGACACCTTCAGCGACGAGCAACTGAGTGCGCAGAAAGCGTCCGTAATCCATGCGCACCACGCTGCGAAAATCGCCAAAGCGGCTATCCCAGCGCCCCGCCATGGCCCACTCGAAGGCCACCAGCGCCAGAGACGTCTGCTCAGCGCCTGCCAGGGCCAAGCCGAGGAGGTGATAGGTCTGGGCTTCCCAGGGGCGCGCGGCCTGCACCCGCCACAACAGCGGCACCGCCTCGGCGGCCCAGCCAGCCTGGATCGCAAAGTAGGCCAGCTCACGCCCCACCACGGCGTCGCCCGAGCGGCGCTCCACCAGGGAGGAATAGGCCCGCAGCGCCGCCGCCGCGTCGCCAGCCTCAGCCAAGCGCGCCACCTCACTCAAGAGCACCCGGTGATCGAGCTCTTCCCCGGCGAGCATGGCCACATAGGCCGCTGGCACCTCCCACAGGCGGCGCGGCGCCCGCCCCAGACCGGGCGGCACCGCAGCGAAGGCCTCGCCGTCCATCGCCGCCACCAGGGCGAGGAAGTCTTCCCGCGGATAAAAGTGCAGCCCCGACTCGGGCGCCGTGAGCGCCTCGAAACGCGCCACGAAACGCCCCTTGGCATCGCTCAACAGCGCCGCCAGCGCCGCCTGGGCCGTCGCCTCGGCCTGCCCCACCTCCAGCGTCCGCGCCAGCGCCGCGTCGCCCTCGGGGTCGAGGGCGAAGGGCGCATACTCCTCCTCGGTCTCCAACATCAACAAGGAAGCGCTGCGCCCCACCACCCGAAAGTGGCGCGCCAGAGGCTGACACCACGCCGCGCTGTGCCCCCCAAAGGGCTCCAAGCGACGCAGCGCCTCTTCGCCAAAGAGCCGCGGCGCCGTCCCCGAGCTCACCACCTGGCCCAAGGCCAAGGTCCAATCCTGGCGCGACTCACCCGTGGCCCCAACCAAGTGCAGGCGCAATACCGCCCCCGGCGCCGGGCGACCCCGCCCACTCAAGCGCAGCCGCTGCCCCGGGTACAGCGCCGCCGGATCCCCATGCAGGAGCAGATCGTGCCCCCCCTCGACGCTCACCCCCAACACCGGGTACGGACGGTGCTGGTGCGCCCGCGCCGCCGCCGCCACCCCCTCGGCCGCCCGCAAGCTGAACAGCGCCCCGCCCCCGGCCCGCACCAGACGCTGCAACAGGGCCCGATCCGTCCGCTGCGCCCCACCCTCATAGGCATAGAGCGCTGCCACCTGCGGCGAGGTCACCGCCGCCGCCAGCGCCCACGGATCGTCCTCCCCCCAGGTGGCGTGCCCATCAGACAACAAGAACAGATCCCACGCCGCCACGTCCTCCGCACCCAGCCACGCCGGCTGCGCGCCGGCGCGCAGGGCACGCCCCAGGTCCGTGGCTCCCTCCAACGACAAGCCCTCGGCATAGGCCAACAAAGCCGCCACCTGTTCCGGCGTGTTCGCCACGAAGGCCGGCCGCCACCAGTGGACGTCCACGTCGAAGAAGGCCACGGCAAAAGCCTCGATGCCGCTCCCCGCTGGCGCCCGGTTCTCCTCCAAGATCGCCGCCAACAGCGCCAGCCATAGCCCAAAAGCCTCGGGCGAGGCGCTCAACGACGTGTCCACCAAAAACACCGCCTGGCTGCTCCCGCTCACCGCCCTCGGCGCCAAGTCGGGCTCGAAGTCCACGCTGAAATAATCCCCGCTCCCGGCCAAGCCTCCCGCCAACACCACCCCGCCAGGCAAGTGCTGCCGCACCTCGATCCGCTCGGGCGCCTCGGCGTAACGATAGCGATCCTCCGCCTCCCCGCGCTGGCGCACCCCCTGCGGCGCCACGGCCACCGCCGCCCCCGCCACCCGCTGCACCACCACCTCGGCCTCGCGCACCTGCCGCGCCGCCGGCAACTCCAAACGGTAGGTCAGCCCACCCGCTTCGTGCGCCAAATCCACGTCGTAGACCAAGCGCACCAAGTGCATCTGCTCCGGCTCCAACGGGTACACCCGCGTCGTAAAAATCGACGGCCCACTCCACGCCATCAGCGCCGGATCGACCCGCTGCGCCACCGTGTCCCGAAAGACCCGCGCCGCCGGCACCCGCTGCACCATCTTCGCCTCGCGCACCTCCAGACCACCCGCGTCACCGGCACCCAGCTCTGGGATCCACCCCCCAAAGGCGTGCGCACCCGACTCGGCCCCATCCGCTTCACCCCAACCGGCAAAGGTCGCCGCGATCCCGCCAAAGGCCAAAGCGTGCGGTGACGCACCCTCGGGCAGACGCAGGCGCAACACCCCCTCGAGAGACCACCGATGCGGGTTGTAAAAGGCCAAGTCCAAGCGCACCCGCGCCCGAAATCCATCGATGTGCACCGACGCCGTCACCGCCTCCAAGGGCAGCTCCTCATCCTCACCCACGGACAGACGCACGCTGTGGTTGGGCAAGGACGACGCCTGCCAAGTCCGCGGGGGCGCCGCCACCGACGGCGTGTCGTTCATCTCCAAGCCCGTCGCCGCCAGCGCCGCAAACTCACGCTCCATCGCCAAGGAGCGCACCTCCTCCTCGGCGCGCACCGCCAACACCGGCGCCGAAACCTCGGGCCGCAATGCGGCCACTCCCTCGGGCCCCGCGCCAGCGCGCCCCCACCCCAGCGCCGCGGCGACGACGATCAATGCGACCAAGATCCCAACGATGACCACGACGTGACGGCGTTGCATGGCTTGTTCTCCTCGTGCGGCTGAGTCCACTTGCGAACGTCATACGCACGAACGATAAAGACATGCCAACCCCACACATGCACAAAATTTGTTTATATGCGCTAACTTTTCCAGCCATCACCAAGACGGCAACCACCGAAAATATGTCCACAAACGCACAGCGACAATACATATACGCATTCCGCATAACACGCTCTCCCCCGCGCCCCGGCCCCAGCGCCCACCGCCACACCCGACCCCTTCACGCCAGACCCAAAATTCGGCATCGTCAACCAAACGCACGTCGCGCGGCCACCGCGACCCACCCACCAGGACCGCCCCCATGCCCCACAGCACCACCCTCCTCACCATCAACCCCGGCGCCACCTCCACCAAAATCGCCTGCTTCACCCTCAACGACACCCTCGACGCCACCTGGCACGAGAACCTCCGCCACGACCACGCCGACCTCAGCGCCTTCCCCTCGGTCATCGCCCAACGCGCCTGGCGCCGCCAGCACCTCATCGACGCCTGCCAGCGCCACCACCTCTCCCTCGACCAGGTCCAGGCCTTCTGCGGCCGCGGCGGCCCCATCCGCCCCATGACGGGCGGCGTCTACCGCATCGACGCCCACAGCGTCGACGCCATCGTCGCGGGCCACTTCATGGTCGAGCATCCCAGCCTCTTGGGCGTCCTCCTGGCCTTCGATCTCGCCCAGCTCCACGGCGCCCAGGCCTACACGGTCGATCCCGTCTGCGTCGACGAGCTCATCCCCGAAGCCCGCCTCTCGGGCCACCCCGACATCGCCCGCCGCAGCCTCACCCACGCCCTCAGCCTCCGCGACGTCGCCCAGCGCGCCGCCGCCCACCTCGGCCGCCCCTACCAGGATCTCTCCCTCATCGTCTGCCACTTCGGCAGCGGCATCTCCGTCTCGGCCCACCGCCGCGGCCGCATGATCGACGTCAACGACTCCTCCGGCGAGGGCCCCTTCTCGGCCCAGCGCTGCGGCAGCCTCCCGGCGCGCGCCTTGGTCGAGCGCTGTCAGGCCCCCGACACCGACCTCGCCCAGCTCCACGCCCAGATGCTGCGCCGCGGCGGCCTCTTCGCCTATCGCGGCTCGGACGACTTCGCCGCCCTCCTCGCCGCCGCCGCCGCGGGCGACGCCGCGGCGGAGCTCCTCTACGGCGCCTTCCTCCACCAGTGCAAGAAAGAGATCGCCGCCTACGCCGGCGTCCTCGACGGCCAGGTAGACCTCATCGCCTGCACCGGCGCCCTCCTCCAAGCCCAACGCCTGCGCGACGACCTCCGCCACCACCTCGCTTGGATCGCGCCGGTGCTGCCGGACTTCGTCGAAGACGAGGCCGGCGCCTTGGCCCGCGGCGCCGCCCGCGCCCTCACCCAGACGCCACCGCCGCCTTGGCTCGCGGACGCCCCTGCCCCCACGGATCGCCACGAGGAGAGCCGATGAACTTCACCACCCTCACCCAGCGCCTCACCCAAGGCCCCCAGCGCCGTATCGGCCTCATCGGCGCCGACGATCCAGCCAGCCTCACGGCCGTCGCCGCCGCCCATGCCGCCGGGCTCGCCACGGCCACCCTCTACGGCGACCCCACGACCGTCGCGGCGAGCGCTGAGCGCGCCGCCGTCGACTTGTCCCCCTTTACCCTGCACCCCTGCCCCAGCGCCGCGGCGAGCACTGCCGCCGCTTTGGCCTCCGCCACCAGCGGCGCCGTCGACCTCCTCATGAAGGGCCACGTCGACACCCCCACCCTGATGGGCGCCGCCGTCTCTGCCAGCACGGGCTTTCGCCGCGGCGGCCTCATGAGCCACCTCGCCGCCCTCGAAATCCCCCGCCAGCCGCGCCTCCTCTTCCTCACCGACACCGGCCTCAACCCCTACCCCCGCCTGGCCGAGAAGCGCGACATCGCCCACAACGCCCTCGCCGCCCTGCGCCGCCTCGGCCTCGACCGCCCGGCCATGGCCATCCTCTCGGCCACGGAGGTCGAAACCCCCAAGCTCCCCTGTAGCGTCGACGCCGCCCATCTCTGCGCCGAGGCCCACCGGGGCGACCTCGGCCCCTGCGAATGCGCCGGCCCGGTGGACGTCTTCATCGCCACGGATCCCGCCGCCGCCGCCATCAAGGGCGTCGCCTGCCCCATCGCCGGGCGCACCGATCTGTGGTTGCTCCCCGACATGGTCAGCGGCAACATCCTCACCAAGAGCCTCGTGACCTTCGCCCAAGCCAAGCTCGGCGGCGTCATCCTCGGCGGCGCCTGCCCCATCGTCTTGGCCTCGCGCGCCTCTTCAGCGGGCGACAAGGAGCGCTCCATCCTCCTGGCCCTCGCCGTGGCGGCCACGGCGTGAGCTCGCTCACAGCGCCGGGTATTCCGCGGCGCTGAAGGGCGCGCAGGCCGCCTCCTCACCGAGCAGGGGCACCACCAGCGGCCGCAGGGCCTCGGGCGCCGTGTCGGCGAAGGTCAAGCGGAAGAGCGTATCCCAACACTGGCTCGCCACCACCGAGGTGGCCTCGAGGCCCGCCGCCTGCAGGTCCGCGGCGATCTCCTCGCCCTCCAGACGCACGTCGGCGCGGCCGAGGCCATCGCCGTTCCAGCGGCTGCGCATGGTCACCGTCTCCAGACCCGGGCGCGCGGCGTCCTCGTGGATGTTGTCGTGGGCCATGAAGAGGAAGGTCCCGCTGTGATCCGCCGCCTGCTCGTAGGCGTAGGTGGTGTCGGTCAAGGTCACGTCGCGACAGGTGTCGACGTAAGCCTCCCAGCTCACCTCGACGCTGCGCAGCTCAGCCGTGGCCTCCCACGCGACCTGCACCCGCCCATCGCGACAGGGATCCTGGCTCACGGCGCGGTAGTGGTCGAAGTGGAGGGTCATGCTGCCACGGCCCCGGGGGCGTTGCGCGCCCGGGAAGTGCTCCCCCGAGACGACGGCCTGGAAGGCGCTCGGGTCGGCCTTGGGCGCCCCCTCCAGGACAAAGCCAAAGTGCCCCTCGGCGCGTTTGTCCACCCGCATCCGCCACGCGACCGCCTCGAGCCCCTGGGGCTCTGAGGGGCCCCACACCCGATAGTCATCGCCCACCTCGGTGGGCGGCAAGAGGCTGATGGTCTCGAGCAAGGCCATCATGGCCAAGACATGGGCGTTGACGTGCACCGAGACGCCCCAGGTCAACTGGTAGAAAGGCGCCGTCTCCCCCAGGGTCAGGCCGCCGCTACCCTGCTGATTGGGCACATCGAGCTTCAACGCGGCGCTGCTCGGCACCCCGGCGCGATAGTCCGCGTGCTGCTTCCATCCCCCCCCTTCATCCTCGGGCGGGCACCCCGTCAGCACCACCAAGGCCACCAAAGCCGTCAGACCATACCACTTCTTCATCATCGCCTCCTGCTCGCATGGGGTCAGGGATGCTGACCGCGCCCGTGTGGGTGCCGCGCCATGGCAAAAGCCATTCCACGCCTCACTTCGTCATCCTGCTCGCCCGGCCCATTGGGCTCCCTCCTCGACTCAGCGCCAGGCACCACGGCCAAGGGCTGACCTCTCTGGCGCATCCTCTGTCAACGCGCCTTCACAGTCGCTAAAAAGTGGTCCGCAGCCCCAAGAAGGCGCCCTGGGCATCGATGGCCGCCACGGGCTGCACGGGCGCATCGCCGTCGCCCAAGACGAGATCGAGGATGAGCAGGGTGGTGCCCGTGGCCATCAGTGACGCCCCTGAAATCAACAGCACCAGGTTGACTCGCTGTCCGCTCTCGATGCCATCGCGCAAGGCCAGGGCGGTCTCGGCATCGAAGCGCGCCACGGCGCGGTTGAAGCGATCGACCTGGTCACCCAGCACCAGCGTGTCATAGAGCACCATGCTGAGGAGCAAGCCCGTGCCCGTACCCAAGGCGGCCCAGCCGAGGGAACCCAGGACGGAGGCGCCGCCGCTCGCCGTGGTGGGCGGCGGAGTACCGATGGCGAAGAGGGCCGCGCTCTCCCGCCCATCTTCGATGACCAGGTCCACGTAGCCCGTGGCCATGCCGATCACCTCGGTGCGCCGCTCGACCTGCTGCTCCCCCAAGATCCCCACGATGTGCCGCTCGCCAGCCCCCAGCTCGATAGCGCGGCTGGGACAGGGGACGGGCTCGGCGCCATCGATGGCGACGAGCATTTGCTGGGGCGAGCAGCGCAGGATCACCCGGCCTGGGCACTCTCGCGCCAGCTCGGCGCGGTAATTGACCAAGATCTCGTAGAGTTGCTCCGGCGGCGGCGCGTCGACCCGGGGCGCGACGGCCATGCGGTCGTAGTGGTTGAGGGCCTCGTCACAGCGCCCCAGCTTGGCGTAGGCGCGCCCGAGGTTGAGGTAGGTGACGTTGAGCTCGCCCAAATCGAGGGACTGCTGAAAGATCTCGACGGCCTTCTCGAAATCGCCGTCGATCATGGCCTTGACCCCCTGCTCGTTGAGCTGGCGCTGCTTCTTCGAGAGCTTGGCGTCGCCCCAAGCCACGGCCGGCGCCAAGGCCAGCAGCGCGATCACCAGGAGGCCAAGCGTAGGGCGCAGATGCTTCATGATGCTCCTCATGGGGCCACGATGAAGGTGGCACCGCCGCCGCCTCTGCCGCCGCGATCCTTCACCGG
Organism: uncultured Myxococcales bacterium; assembly: GCA_964454015.1. GTDB lineage: Bacteria > Myxococcota_A > Bradymonadia > UBA4248 > UBA4248 > CAYVQF01. The sequence goes on along the minus strand of CAYVQF010000058.1, from coordinate 23,690 downwards.
GTCTTTGCGTTCGACTTTTTTGACCACCGGCGGCGGCGTCACCACCTTGGGGATCTCTACCAGGCTCAGCGCCATGGCCCAGGTCTCGGGCGGTGCGTCCCCATCCAGGGTGAGGCTGAGCACCTCATAGCCCTCCAGGTGCAGCGCCACGGTCAGCTTCTCGCCAGTGGGCACGGCGATCTCCGTCGGCGTCACGCTGTGCTCGGCGTCGTCGACATAGAGGGTGGCGCCGCTGGGCTGGGTCGTGAGCTGGAAGGTAGCCACCGGCGGCGCCACCGCGCCGGCGTCATCGGCGCCAGGGTCATCAGTGCCGAGGCTCTGTCCCTCCTGGGCGCCGGCCAGCGTTTGCGGGTCATCGTCTTCGGCGGCGAAATCGAAACCAAGCCCCTCATCGCTCTCGGCGGTCACGGGCGGCGCGGCGATTTCCTTTTCCGGCGCCGGCGCGGGCGCCGGCGCGGGCGCCTCGGCGGGGGTGGATCCCGGTCCAAAGGCCACCACGACGAGCAGGGTCAACAGCAGCACCACCACGCTGCCCACCACGGGCACCAGGGTGCGCCGGGGCAGGCCGGTCTTGGCGTAGAGGGCGAAGGGGGCCGGCACCGAGCCGGAGACCTCTTTGAAGTCGCCCGAGATGCTCAGGGGCATGGCCAGGGGGCTGGACGTGGTCTCGGCCCCGCTCCCCCCCAGGCGCCCACCGAGGCGCAGGTTGGGGTCGGTGCTGCTCGACAAGAGGGGCGCCGCAAAGGGCGACGGCGTCGGGCCGCTGGCCCCGACCTTGGGCACCGAACCGGTGACGCTGGGCTGAAGCACGGCGTCGGACTTGACCGTCTCTTCGCTGCGCCGGTAGGAAGCCGCTTGCCAAACGACCAGCGGCTGGGTGCTGCGCTCGAAGGTGGCGCTGACGCTGTCCAAGCTGTTGAGGAACTCACCGGCGTTCTTGTAGCGCTGCAGGTGATCCGTGGCCAGGGCCTTGGCGAAGACCTGGCCGACGGGGCCCTCGCGGAAGAAGGCGTGCAGGTCCAAGGTGCCGTTGCAGTGCATCATCATGGCCGTGTAGGGGTTGCCCTCGACCACCGCCTTGCCCGTCATGGCCTCGGCCATGATCAGCGCCATCTGGTAGACATCGATGGCCGGCGTCACGATCTGGGAGCGGATATATTCGGGCGCCAAGTAGCGCGGCGTGCCGAGGAGCTGCCCCGTGTCGGTCATGCGCGCCACTTGATCCGCGTCGATCCGCGCCACCCCGAAATCGAGGATGCGCAGCGCCTCGCGCCCGCCCCCGGGATCGGTGAGGTAGAGGTTGGCCGGCTTGAGGTCCTTGTGGACCACCCCGGCGCGGTGCCCCTCGTGCAGGGCCTCCAGGGCCGGCTTGAACAAGTTCAGCGCCCGCTGCGGCACCATGGGGCCGCGCAGGGCGATCTCCTCACTCAGGTCGTGCCCTTCCAACAACTCCATGGCGATGTAGGGCTGCTTGCGCGGACCCGCAAAGCCAAAGTCGTAGATGGTCACCACGTTGGCGTGCTGGATGCGCGCCGCGATCTTGGCCTCGCGAAAGAAACGCTCGGCGAAATTGGGCTCGGCTTGGCCCTTCTTCACGTCCAGGATCTTCAGCGCCACGTCGCGGTCGATGAGGCGATGGTAGGCCCGGTATACCGTCGCAAAACCGCCTGAGCCGATGCTCCCCTTGATCTCATAACGATCATCGACCACCATCCCGGGACTGAAATCCAGGGTAGGAAAGTCTTGATTCGGCGCGTCCATGATTGCGGCCTTGGTTACACTCTCTGCGCTCTGGCCTGTCGACGACCGTCGCTACATTGACCCGTTCTCATCGACAGAAGCCACTCCAGCACTCTGGGCACGCTATCACTCTAGACGATCCCGTTGCCTTTTACCAACGGCGCAACATCGGCATTTCATCGAGAAATTCACCTGCGCAACGCCGCCGCCCTCCGACCCGACCCAGCCCTACAGCAGCATCCGCACCGCCGGCAGGGTCAGCAACTCCGCATAGATCGCCTGCACCTGATGCGCCGTCTGCACGTAGACATCCAAGGTCACGCAAGCGTGCTTGCCGCCGCTGCTCTCCCGCACGCTGTGCCGCACATGCCCCTGCAGCCCCGTCACCTCGTCGGCAGCCCGCACCACCTGCGCCACCCACGCCGCATCGACCGGGCCAAAGACCTTGATCACGTAACGCCCTGGAAAAGCATGGGCCTCCTCCAAAGCGGCCAGGGAGGGGATCCTATCGCCGTCCTTCGTCATCACTCAGCCTCCGACCGCGCGCGCACCTGCGGCCAAGCTCAAAAACGCGCCACCACCTCGGCCCGCGCCCCGGCAAAACCCGGGAAGTCGCGACATACACCAGCCACACAGCGCAGTCCACCGCGCTGGGTCCCGGCCACCAGACGCGCCTGCACCGAGGTCCACAGCTCCACCGTCGCGATGCCCGCCAAGAACCACTGGCGCACCCCCGCCCGGCTGTTCACCGTGTCGTAACCCAAATCGGCCGTCAGCGAGCCCACCTGGCGCCACTCCAGACCCAAGAGCGCCGTCCCCTTGCGCCCCGATCGCGTCGCGTCCAGCTCCTCCTGGTGCTGCACATAGCCGTGCAAGCCCAGCGCCCCACCCAGCTCCTGCCGCCAATCCAGCTCCCCGTGCGCCATCGCCCGCAGCCGCTCCCGCGCGCTGTGCTCCTCGCGATAGCCCCCGCTCAACCACAGCTTCCCCGTGCCGTGCCGCCACTGCACCTTGCCGTGCCCGTGCCACGCATCCACCTGGGCCTGCGTCCCCGGATCGTTCTGCCTGTAGGTAAAATCCGCCGCCAAGACCATCTCCAGGGCCGCCACCTCCACCTCGCCGTGCAGCCGCACCCCCTGCACGTCGCGCTGGTTCATCAGCTCCTGGTCCACCCGCTCCAAGGTCGGCGGCAAATTGTAGACGAAGGCCTGCTCCAGCGCCGTGTTGCGCGAGCCCCGCAGCTCGAAACCCCGCAAGTAGAGCCCCTCCACCAGCCACGCCCACGACCCAAAATACACGTCCAAGGTCGCATAACCCGCATAGCCCCCACAGGGGTCCTTGAAGGCACCGCAGCCCACACCGGCGCTCTCCCGGTGCTGCACGTCCCCCTCCACATAGAGCGCCGCCCACTCACCGATCTCGAAGAGCTCTAGGGATCCACCTACCGTGGCCGTGCGCCCTGGGTGCCCCAGGATCTCGTCCTGGGTCTCCATGTAGACCCCAAAGAGGCTCGTCGCCACGGGCAACCACGTCCAGGTGTAAGAGAATCCCGTCACCACGTCCTTCGGATCCTCCACCCGCTTCTGGCTCACCTCATCCAGGTTGGCCGCGTTCACGCGCCCCGCAAAAACCAGCGCCTGATGATCCCCAGCGCTCAGCTCCACCCGCCCCCCCTGGATGGACACATCCACCCCGGTCTCCTCCACCTTGCGCAGAGACAAGGCGATGCCGCGTCCCAACTGCTGAAAAAAATCCCCCGCCGTCACCGTCCACGCCCCGCTGCGGTAGCTCACGGTCAAGCGCTCCAGCAACAGGTCGTTCTGCTGATCTCCCGTCGGTGGATCCCAGAAGCGAAAGAGATCCGCCCTAAAGGACGCCGTCAGCTTGTCGTAGTGGCCCTGGAAGTTCAGGCGGTTGATCAAGACCCCGTAGCGATCGTCCAGATCCACCCCGTTGCGGTTGTCGTCCCGCAGCTCCACCGTCGTGGTATGGACCCAGGTCGCGTCCTGACCCCACAGGGGCGCCGCGCCGCTGCCCAGCCCCGTGAGCGCCACCAGCGTCACCAAGCGCCAGCGCCACTGCCCCGCGCGCCGCCCCCTCACGGCGCCGGCTCGGCCAAGAGCCCCTGCACCACCTTGGCGTAGCTCGCCTCATCGCCCGCCTTGTAACCCTCGTGCACGTGGGCGATGCGCCCCTGGCGGTCGATGAAGAGGGTCATGGGGTTGACCCCGCGCGGGTTCAACGCCGCCGCCGCCGTGCCCGAGGTGTCGAGCAGGACCCGCATCTTCCAGCGCTGCCGCTTCACCGTGGAGCGCACCAGGGAGGCCGTCTCGGGCCCATCGCTGTTCACCGCCAGCACCACCAGCCCCTGAGCGCCGTGGGCCTGCTCCAGGGCCTCCAGGTGGGGCAGCTCCACCAGACACGGGGCGCACCACGTCGCCCAGAAGGAGACGATCACCACCTGCCCCCGCAGCGCCGACAGCCGCACCTTCTCCCCCTTCAGCGAGCTCAGCTCGAAATCGGCGGCGGCGGCCCGCGGCGGCGCCGCCGCCTCGTTGGCGATGGTCACGGCGGCCAAAACGGCGGTGGTGAGGAGGGCGAAGCCAAGGATGAGGGAGGTGCGCATGGTGGGCCTCGGAGGCATGAGAGGGAGAGGAAGGCGTCCCGCGAAGGGGGGCACGGCGCCGCGCAGCACTGACGGCGGCCGCCGAAGAATATGCAAGAGGGATGGGATGAACTCAGCGCGGCAGCCGCGCCGCACGCCACCGCGGAGGTGGCACCAGAAGAAAAAGCGTCAGCGGATCTTGGCGCGGATGATGGCCTCGGCCGTGGCCCCATCCCAGCCAGTGGTCATCCACAGGATTTCCATGGTCTCGACCTCGATGATCATGTTCAGCGGGGTGAGGCGCGCGTCGTAGTAGCCTGCCATGAGGAAGCTCGGGTCGGCCACCACCCGATGGCTGAGCTGGTGCCGCGTCTGCCAGCGGCCGGCGCTCTCGGCCGTGGCCGGGTTGAAGCTGGCGTCCTCGAAGTAGGCCACCACCACCGCCAAGCCGCGCTCGCCGTGGCTCTCGTGCCATTGCTGGAGCTTGGGCGCCTCTTCGATGCAGGCCGTGCACCAGCCCGCGGCCGTGCTCAGGAGGATGAGCTTGTTGGCGCCATCGGCGTAGAGCTCGCGCAGGCTGAAGGCCGAGCCGTCGGGGTTGACGAAGGTCGCGTCGGCCATCACCGCCCCTTCGCTCGTGCCGTAGGGGCCGGCTGGGTAGCCTTCCCGCGGCGGCGCCAGGCTGCTGTCCTCAGGGTCGAGGGCCCCCTCGTCGCAGCTCACCAGCGGCGCCAAGAGCAGCAGGGCCGCCAGCCACAGGGCCCGCCCCCAGCAACGCAACACGCGCCCCGTGCCAAGCCCAGCCCAGAAACCAGAAAACAAGCGCGTCATAGCGTGCCTCTCTCACTCCGTGATGGCCAACCAGGTCAGACAGGGCAGGTGCCCTTCATACAGTATCGCCGCGCCGTCCGCTGCCACCGTGGCCGGCCCCAGGGGAACCCAGCGCCCCTCGTGCAAGACCTCGCCGGCGGCGTCGGTGCAATGGAGCCCGCCCAAGACGTGCAGCGACACCTGCTCCGCCGGCGCCAGGCCCCAGGGGTTGTTCAGCCGCAGGGTGACTTGGGCCGGCGCCAAGAGGTCCGCCTCGGGGTAGAAGGCGATGGCCGCCAAGGGCGCCCCCGCCGGCAGGGTGCAGAGCTGCGCCGCCGCCACGTCCAAGCGCCGCGCCGCCAGGTCTTCGTAAGCCGCCACGTCCGAGTCGAGCTGATCCGGCACCAAGCTCAGGGAGAAGCCGCCGGCGAAATCCACCTGGCGCGCCTGCGCGCCGTCGCCCAGGGGCGGCAACGACAGGGGCGCCTCGGTGGCGTGCAAGACCACCGGCGCGGCGAGCTGCACCTGGCGGCCGCTGCTCGGCAGGGGGACCGTGCAATAGGCCGTGCTCATGCTGCTGTTGGGCAGGAGCACCCGCAGGGTCAGCTCGGTGATGCAGAAGCCCTCGTAGGTGATGGCCACCGCCCCGTCGGCCCCCGTCGGCTCCGGGCGCAGGCAGAGCAAGGTCCCGTCCTCGCGGCGCAAGCAGGGCTGGGCCCGTGCCCCGGCCACGGGCTGCCCCGCGCCGTCCACCACCTGCCCGTAGATGGCCTCCACGAAGTGCCCCCCGGCCGCGCAAGGCGGATCGGGCGGCACGTCCACGGCCTCCGCCGCGTCGGCATCCGCCGCATCGGCCACCTCACTCAGCTCCGTCGTCTCACTCAGGTCCGCGGCGTCCGGCGGCAGCTCGCCCGTCTCTTCCACCAGGTCCGCCACCTCGACCACCTCGGCCTCGGGCACGTCCACCGGCGGCGTCACCTCGGCGTCGCCCCCCGGCGCGTCTTTGGACGCGTCGTCACAGGCCACCAGCCCCCACGTCAACAGCCCCACCCCCACCCAGGTGGACCAACGCCAGCTTCGCCCGCCTCCCATCGCTGCCCTCCTCGGCTCAGTCTTGGCTCAACAACGCCCCCAGGGCGTCGGTCAGCTTGGCATAAAAAGAAGGCGCCGCCTCGTCGGCGTAGACGTAGATCATGCTGCGCCCGTCCAAGACGGCGTTCCACGGCAGACCAAAGGTGTTGCCCGTGATGTAGGGGTTCAGGTAGGTGAAGAGGGTCTCGAAGCCGCCCCAGGTGTTGCCGTAATCGATGAGCACCAGCTCCGGCGGCAGCTTGTTCTGGCTCGCATAGTTCACGCACTGGGCCAAGGTCGGCTTGCCCCCCTGAGAGTTCTCGCCCAGGATGAAGAGCACGTTCATCCCGTCATCCTTGTAGCGCTCGTAGGTGCTCATCACCCCCGGCACATACTGGCGACAAGCGGAACACCACGCGGCCGTGGCCACCAACCACATGACCTTGCTCTTGCCGCACACGTCGTGCAGCCCCACCACTTCGCCCAGGCAGTTCTGCAGGCGGAAGTTGGCGATGTTGTCCCCCATGCCGTTGCCCGTGCCCGCCTCGACGCAGTAGGGCTTGGTGAGGTTGGTGCTGGTCTCCAGCGCCAGCTCGCTGATGCAGGTCACCGCCCCGTTCAACACGAAGGTCATGAAGGCCGTGCTGGAGAAGAGGGCCACCTCGCGCAGCACCACGTCGTGCAGGGTCGCCGCGAAGACATCCTCTTCTTCGCCGAAGGCGGTGATCTCCAGGCGCCCGCTCACGGGGATCAGGTAGCGCGCCGTGCCCGTGTCGCTCACCCCCTGGCGCAGCACCAGGCACGGGTTGCAGTCCTTGTAGCTGCGGTAGGCCAGCTCGTAAGTCCCCGGGCCCTTGGGGCCATCGCCCGCGGTCCACAGCTCCAGCACCAGCGCATCGAAGGGCCGCGCCTCGGCGTTGCGCATGGCGTAGTAGAAACTCTTCCCCTCCTCGGCGTCGCTCAGCTTGCCCCACTGGGCGACCCCAGTGAAGCCCTCCTCGGTGCAGCGCAGGGCGCACTGAAAGTCCTCGGTGCAGATGGAGTCCGACGGGCAGCCCCCGCACACCGTGCCACAGGGCAGCACCCCGCACACCTGGGTCGGCCCGCACACGCAGGGTTCCAAGTCCTCCTCTACCTCGGCCACCTCGGCCACGGCGTCGGCGTCGTCCACCACCTCCTCAGGGGGCAGCTCCACGGCGTCTTCCGTGTCCGGCAGCACATCTTCTGGGGGATCCACCTCCGACAGGTCCGGCGGCGCCACTTCGGCGCTGTCCACGGCGTCTTCTTCCGGCGACTGTGGCTTGTCCTCGTCGCAGGCCGCGGTCCACGCCAGCGCCAAGAGCAGCAGCGCCCACACAGAGAGTCGTCGTCCCATAGCCCATCCGTCCTTTGCGATGGCGGCACCACGAAAAAGGCGCCACGGTGTCTGAGAGCACAAAGTAGCAGGCTTGGGCCCCTGGCCCAAGGCATTATTTGCACAAAGATGCATACGCGCTAGGCGCACGCGCCAACCGCTCGCACCAGGGTACGCGCCGCCGCCACCAAGAGACCACGGGCGCCGCGACTTTTTTTTTCGCCGCCGCGGCAGCGGGCGGTGGGTGACGAAAAAAGGGCGGGCCCCAAGGCCCGCCCTCCTTCACGGGCGATAGCGCGCTCGAGCAGCGCTCATGCCTCAGAGAGGTACGCCTGCGATGTACACTTCGTCCAAGCGGCTCGTGCCGGCGCTGGTAACATCTGAGCCGTTCAACGCCGTGTTAGAGGTCGCAATCCAGCGCAGGTAAGCCGTGGCCTGCCCGTTCAGGGCGGCTGGAAGCGCCACATTGTTCAGAACCCCGCTCGTCCAATTGTTGGCCGAGCCCGAGATCAGAACCGTGCCCCCAGTGACATCAAACCAATCGGTGCCGTTGGTGCTGTACTGCAGCTTGAAGTCCCGAGGGCCGGCATTCGAAGCCGTTTGATAGGACGTAACCAGCACCAAATCCTTAAATCCACTCGCATCAAAAGGTGCCAGCCAATACTTCGGCGTCGCAACTGCGCCATGCCAATTGGTCGTCGAAACAGACTTCCCAGAAACGCCAGCCACATCGGTATACGTCGGTCCGGCCCCAACGACCGTCACCACCTTGGCGTTGGCGCCGATGTTGTTGGCCGTCCCAACCGTGGAGTTTCTCTTCTCTGTGACATCCACCGCATCGAAATTCCACCCCACGATGGTTACAAGCGGCTCGGCCTCGGTGATCTTGGCTGCCTCGAGGTAGAAGTTATCCTCCGCGCACCAACCGGCCACATCGGGGCTGGCGTCGATCCAGATCTCGCCCGTGGTGGTGGTGAAGGTCGGATCGGTACAAGTGGTCACGGCCCTTTGATACTTGGTCACGCCATCCTGGTCGAAGCGCACCTGGTAGGTGATCTCAGCGCTGGCGTCGTCAACGGCGATGGTCACGTGCCACCAACCCAAGCCCGCGTCCCACACCATGGTGCTGCACTCCCACGCGCCGCCGACGCCAAAGGGACCGCACACCCGCGGGTCGTTGGGGTTGTTGTCCATCCAGCTCGGGCCGCTGAAGTAGAAGGTCACCTCCTGGGGAGGTAGCACGCAAGCAGCATCAATGCACACGGTCCCACCGTCACAAGGCGTCGGCGTCGGCGCGTAGGTGCACACCGCCGTGCCCGAGGCGGCGTCGCAGGTCCCTGTCGCCGCGTAGGTGATGAAGCCGCTGTTGTCGTTGTTGCACTCCGCTGCGGGTGGCGTATTGCAGGTCACCCCGTCACACTTGGAGACGCAGGCGCCAGCGGTGCAGGTGAAAGCGTCGCCACAGGGCGTGCGCGTCTCCGTCCGGGTGCAGCTCGCCGGGGTCCCAGGCGTGCAAGCGCCATTGCTGTAGGTCAAGCGGTCGTTGCCGTCGCAGGTCGGCTGGGGCACCACGGTGCAATCCGCGCTGTTCTCGGTGTAGTGACACACCGCCGCGCCCGTGTCGTCCTGGCAGGTGCCGGGCAGGGCGTAGGTCAAGAGATTCGATCCAGCACAGGTCGCCGGGTCGGGCGTGGCGCAGGTCACGCCGGCGCAGGGTCCCGCCACGGGGTTGCACGCCGTGGTCACGAAGCTCTGGCAGTCACTGGCGCAGCTCAGGTCACCGTCGACGAAGCCGCCCATGTCGGCGCAGCTCATCTGGTCCAGATCCGTGCCGTCACAGACCTCGCCCTCTTCCTTGATGTCGTTGCCGCACTCCGGCGGCGCGATCACCACGTCACAGGCGTCGGTGACGAAAGACAGACAGTTCGCGGCGCAGGCCAAGCCTTCGCCCTCGAAGCCGTCAAAGTCGGCGCAGGTCTTGTCATCGAGGTCCGTGCCATCGCAGAGCTCGCCTGTGTCCAGGGTGTCGTTGCCGCACAGCTCCGAGGCGGGCGCACAGCCCGTGGTCACGAAAGAGAGGCAGTCCGTGGCACAGGCCAGGCCGTCGCCGGTGTAGCCCTCGAAGTCGTCGCAGGTCTTGCCGTCGAGGGCCGCGCCGTCACAGACTTCGCCCTCGTCCAGGTCGCCGTTGCCGCACAGGGGCACGAACTCGACCACCACGTTGATCTGCGGGTCGGTCATGGCATCGCCGTCGCTGGTCGCCACGACGATGAGGTAGGTCTGGCCTTCTTCGAGCGCCACGCCGGTCTGGGCCGCTTGAGCGTCGTCGCTGGCGACACAAGCCACCTCGGCGCCGTAGGGGGAACAGACCGCGCTGGTGAGCACCACCAGGGTGGTGGCCACGCCAGCGGCGCCGTTCTCGGCCATGAAGGAGTGGGCGCCGTCGGTGGCGGCGGTATAGGTGAACCACACCACGTTGGTGGGCACGGCGAGGCAGGAGAAGCCGAGCGCCGGGTCATCGGTGTAGTCGCCCTGGAGGGTGAAGGGCAGCACCTCGTGGGTGAGGTCGTAGGGGTTGGCGCAGGTGGCGCCGCTGCCGATGGCGACACAGAGGCTGGTGTCGTAAGCGCAGGTGTTGCTGCACGAGAGGGCGCCGCCGGCGTAGCCCAAGTTGACGCAGGTGGCACCGGCGAGGGCCGTGCCGTCGCACTCCTCACCGGCCTCGACCACGCCGTTGCCGCACACGGGCTGGGGCACGTCGGGGACGTCGGTGGTCTCGCCCAGCTCGACCATATCGGTCGTGTCGGCGGGGGTCTTCTTCTCGTCGTCGTCGCAGGCGCTGAGGGCGAAGGCGCCGCACAGTCCCAACATCAAGAGTACGCGCAACCATTTCTCGGTCATGGAATCCTCCCAAGGGTCAAGGCACCGGTTCACGGGAGAGAAGCCAAGCCGCAAACGCCGTCCTTGTCAAGGGCGTTGCGCAACGCCGCGGCGGCGCAGGGCCTTTTGGGCGCGGGGTGGCGGCAGGAGGGCGGCACGAAAAAGGCGGGCCCAAAGGGCCCGCCGGGGTGTGTCGGTTCACCGAGGTGAACGGTGGTCGGGGATTAGAGCGGCACGCCAGAGATGTAGACCTCGTCGAGGCGGCTCGTGCCACCAGCAGCAACAACTCCCCCACCAATAGAGGTCGTGGAGGTCACAATCCATCTCAAGTAAGCCGTCGCTTGGTTGTTCAACGCTGCCGGGAGAGCAATGTTAGTCAAGACTCCAGTGGTCCAGTTGTTAGCAAGAGTGACACTCCCACCGCTGACATCAACCCAATCGATCCCATTGATGCTGTACTGAACCTTGAAATCCCGTGGACCAGTGCCTGAACCTCCTTGGAAAGAAGAAACCAAGACCAAACCGCCAAAACCGGTGGAATCAAAAGGTGCTAGCCAATACTTAGGCGTCAAATCTGCTCCATCCCAGGCGTTCGCCGCGACACCGGGTCCCTGCGCCGCAGACGCAACATTAGTATAACCCGTAGCACCTTCTACAGTCACAACCTTGAAATTGGTTCCAGTATTGGAAGCCGTTCCAGCAGTAGACCTTCTCTTGAGCGCCAAATCAGCATTATCAAAATTCCACCCCACAACCGTCACCGGCGCCACCACCGGCTCGGTCTCGGTGATCTTGGCTGCCGCGAGGTAGAAGTTATCCTCCGCGCACCAACCGGCCACATCGGGGCTGGCGTCGATCCAGATCTCGCCCGTGGTGGTGGTGAAGGTCGGATCGGTACAAGTGGTCACGGCCCTTTGATACTTGGTCACGCCATCCTGGTCGAAGCGCACCTGGTAGGTGATCTCGGCGCTGGCGTCATCGACCATGACCTCGGCGCTCCACCACCCCAGACCGGCGTCGAAGGTCATGGTGGTGCAGTCCCAGGTGGGCGGCGCGGCGAAGGGCCCACACACCTGCGGATCGCTGGGGACGTTGTTCATCCAGGTGGGGCCTTGGAAGTAGAAGGTCACGGGCTCCTTGGTCGCGCAACCGCTCTCGGTGACCACCAGGTCGTAGGTGTTGCGGGCCAGGTCATCGAGGTTCAAAACCTCCAAAATCACCGTAGCCGCCTCAGTGCCAGTGTTCTCCCACCCCACCAGCAGGTCAGTCGTCGTATCATCGCTGTCCAGCTCAACGAGACCCGAAGCGTCCAACAGCGTCAGCGCCGCGCCTTCGAGGCCAAAGTCAGCCTCGACGTAGAACTCGCCCCCGGGGCACACGGTGAAGGCGTAGTAGTCGACGTTGTCGCCGCACAGCACCAGGTCAAGGTAGGTCTGGTTGTTGGTCAGTAATGTCGCGTTTGCCGACGTGTCGTTGGGCTCGTAGGCGTCGTCCTGGCACACGCAAGCGCCACTGGCGCAAGCAAAGCCCGCGGCACAGTCTGCTGCCTGCCCGGTCTGCACACACTGGTTGCCACCCACTGGGCAGGTGGCGGTGTAGGTCACCAGCTTGCCATCGGTGTCACAGATCGGCGCATCGGCCAGACAGGTGCTGGGGTTGGGCGCGTACACACACTGAGGCACCTCAGCGATCACCTGGCAGACACCCGGGTTGGCGTAGATCACCAGCTCGCCGCCCAAGCAGGTGTCGGCCGGTGGGCTGGTGCAGCCCGCCGTCGTCACCAGGGCGTCGTCGACGCACACAGGGTTGCCGGCCTGGACCTCACACTTCTGGCTCCAAGTCTCGATGGCGTTGGTGCCGCACTTGGCCACGTTGGGGCAGGTGACGCCAGCGCAGGGATCGGGGATCGCCGTGCAGGCGCTGTTGCCATCGAGGCACTCGAAGCCCGATTGACAGGCGGCGTCGGTGTGGCTCTCTTGGCAGGCGCTCTGGCCGTCGGGGCAGGTCGCGGTGTAGGTGCGCAGTAGGCCACCGACGCAGGCCGCCGCGGTGGCGGTGCAGGCCGCGCTGCTGGAGGTGTAGGTGCACTCGGGGGTGCCAGCGTTCAGCACGCAGGCGCCGGGGCTGGCGTAGGTGACGAGCTGGCCGCCGCTACAAGTGGTCGCCGGGGCGCTGGTGCAGCCTGCCGTCGTCACCAGGGCGTCGTCGACACACACGGGGTTGCCGGCCTGGACCTCACACTTCTGGCTCCAAGTCTCGATGGCGTTGGTGCCGCACTTGGCCACGTTGGGGCAAGTCACGCCAGCGCAGGGATCCACCGTCCCCGTCGGCACGCCGGAGATGTAGACCTCGTCGAGGCGGCTGGTGCCGCCGGTGCCAACCACACCGTTGTTGACAGAAACAGTGGTTGTAACGATCCAACGCAGGTAAGCCGTGGGCTGTTCACTCAAGGCAGCGGGCAAAGGCACAGCAGTCAGCACACCAGATGTCATATTGTCGGCCGTGGTCACTGAAGCACCGGCCACGTCGTTCCAGGTGCTCCCATTCGTGCTGTACTGGACTTTGAAGTCCCGGGGACCCCCACCCGAGCTCCTTTGGAAGGAAGTCACCAAAACCAAGTTCTCATAGCCAGTAGTGTCGAAAGGTGCCAACCAGTACTTCTCGGTCGTCGTCGCATCGTGCCAGTTGGTGGTCGAAACGGCGTTCCCCACAGCGCCAGCGGTGAAGGAGTAGGTCGGACCGGCGCCCACGACGGTCACGGTTTTCCCTGCATTATTGGTTGAGTACACTGAAGCCGCACGGGAATCCCCTTCAAAGTTCCACCCGACGATGGTCTCAGGTGTGGTCCCTGCGGGTACGCAGGCGCCGCTGACACAGACGTCCGTGCCGGTGCACAGGGTCTCCGTCGCGGTGTAAGTGCACTCGGCGGTGCCAGCGTTGTTGGTGCAGGTCCCCGTAGCGGGGTAGGTCAAGTAACCCGTGTCGGTGGCGTTGCACACCGGGCCAGCCGGCGGCGCGTCACAGGGGTTCGGATCGCAAGGGTCCGGGATGGCCGTGCAGGCCATGTTGCCGTCGAGGCACTCGAAGCCACTGGCGCAGGCCGCCGCGCTGGAGGTGTAGGAGCACTCGCCCACGCCGCCGACCACTTGGCAGGTGCCAGGGCTGGCGTAAGTGACGAGCTGACCGCCGCTGCAGGTGTCCCCAGGAGGATTGGTGCAGGTGACGCCAGCGCAGGGATCGGCCACGGCCGTGCAGGCCGTGTTGCCGTCGAGGCACTCGAAGCCACTGGCGCAGGCCGCCGCGCTGGAGGTGTAGGTGCACTCGCCCACGCCGCCGACCACTTGGCAGGTGCCAGGGCTGGCGTAGGTGACGAGCTGGCCGCCGCTGCAGGTGTCCCCAGGGGGCGTGGTGCAGGTGACGCCAGCGCAGGGATCAGTCACCACCGGAGGGGTGATCTCCAGGCTCGGGTTGGTCATCGGCCAAGTGTCGCCATCGGTGAAGTGGAGGAAGAGGTAGCTCTCGCCTTCCGTGAGGTTCACCGTGCGGGTGATGATCCTGTTGTTCTGGGTGCTGCACAGCACCTCGGAACCCGTGGGCGCACAATCCGTCCCATTGAAGACGGTCAGACCCGAGTAGGAAGACGTCGAGGCATTGGTCGCCGTCACCGTGTGGGCTCCCGTCACGCCGGCGGTGTAGCTGTACCACACCACGTTGGTCGCGGCCCGTCGGGGTGAACCAAAGCCACAGCTCGTGTCACTCAGGGTGAGGTCCTCAGTGAAGCTGTCACTCACGCTGTTCAGGCCATCGCTGGCCACGATGGGGTCGGTGCACAGCGAGCCCGCCGGCGCCACGTACTCGACGATGGTCAAGGTGGGGTCCACCATGGTCGCCGAGTCGAGGTTGGTGAAGAAGGCCATGAGGTAGGTCGTCCCGGCGTCGAGGACGGCCCGGCGGGTGATGGTCTTGGTCGTGGTGGTGCCACAGAGGACCTCATCAGCCGTGCGTGGGAAGGTGCAGCTCGCGCCTTCGAGGATGACCAGGCGCGACGAGGCCGTCGCCGTCGTGGCGTTCACCGCGGTGATCTCGTAGTCCTTGGTGGCGCTCGGCGTGAACGCGTACCACACCACGTTGTAGGGCGTCGCGCCACAGCTAAAGGAGCTGGCCGCCAGGTCTTCCGTGAAGGTCCGCGTGACGCTGTTCACGCCTTCGACCGCCACGATGGGGGCAGCGCAGGTATCGCCAGGCGCCGCTTCGTACTTGGTGATGGTCAGGGTGGGGTTCACCATGGTGTAGGTGTTGCCGTCGGTGAAGAAGGCGATGAGGTAGGTCTCGTTGGCCGCCAACGTCACCCGTCGGCTGATGGTCTTGCCCGCAGCCGTACCGCACACCACCTCGGCGCCGTAAGGCGCGCAGGTGTCGCCCGTGAGCACCACCAAGCGCGACCCCGCAAGGGTCGTGCTGGCGTTCACCGCCGTCAGGTCGTATTCGCCGGCCTCGGCCGGGGTGAAGCTGAACCAGGCCACGTTGAAAGGCGTCGCGCCGCAAGAGAAGCTGTCGGCCGCCAGGTCCGCCTCGAAGGAACCCGTGGCGGTGGTCACCCCCAGGCTCGCCGTGACGGGGTCGGTGCACTCAGCGCCCACGGGCACCTCGTACTTGGTGATGGTCAAAGTGGGGTCCACCATGGTGAAAGCGTTGCCATCAGTGCCAAAGGCAATGAGGTAGTCTTCGCCGGCCGTCAGGCTCACCCGGCGGGTGATGTTCTTGGCTGAAGCCGTACCGCACACGAGCGTGGTGTCGTAGGGGTTGCAGCTCGTGCCGTCGAGCACCACCAAGCGCGAATAGGCACCGGTCGTCGTGGCGTTCACCGCGGTGATGTCGTATTCGGCGCTTTCAGTGGGCGAGAACTGGTACCACACGACGTTGGTAAAGGTCGTCGCGCAGGCGAAGGTGTCGGCCGGCAGATCTTCCGTGAAAGTGCCCGTGAGGCTGGTCACGCCTTCCGTGACCACCACCGGGTTGGTGCAGATCAAGCCTTCCGGGGCGGCCTCACAGCCGCTGGTCGTACAGACCTGGCCCGCCGCGGCGCAGTCTTCCGTCAGCGAGGCGTAGGAGCACACGCCGGGCGTGCCACCGCAGGTGCCAGCGCTGTCGTAGACGGTGTAGACCTGGCCCACGCAGCCATCGGTGGGCGGCGTGTTACAGGGTACGGTGGTCTCGGTGTAGACACACACCGGCGCGCCGCCCGTGCTGTCGCAGGCGCCAGCGCTGTAGGTGATGCGCGCCGTGCCGTCGGTGGAACAGGTCGCCGGCTGGGTCGCCGGGCAGGTCAAGCAGGTGCAGCCGTCGGCTTCCTGGGTGATGTTCAGGACGTAATCACCTGAGTGGGTCGCGCTGTAGCCGTCGACGATGATCACGTACTCGACGCCAGCCTCGGCCAAGAGGCGCACCCGCGACTGGGAGCCACCCGTGTCGTCGTTACAGACGATCTGGCTGCCTGCCGCGCAGGAGCGGACATGGAGCACCGTGTCGAAGGCGCTGCCAAAGGTGTCGATGGTGAAACAGCCCGTCGCGGGCGGCGTCCAGGTGAAGGCCAGGTCGGGACCTGCGCCGCCACAGCCGGTGGAGGCGAAGTCGTTGCTGGCGCCGACGGTCGTGCCCGTCGAGACTTCGCCCACGGCAGAACCGAGGTCATCGTCGATGGGGGACACCAGACACTCACCCGTAGGGGTGCAGCCGCTGGTGTCGAAGCTCAGGCAGTTGGCAGCGCAGGCCAGGCCCGTGCCGGTGAAGCCGAGGAAGTCGTCGCAGGTCTGGCCGGCGAGGTCGGTGGGTTCGCAGACCTCGGCCCCGCTGATGGTGCCGTCGCCGCACACCGCGGGAGGCAGGCACAGCCAATTCTCGTTCGGGTCGATGTTGCCCGGGCAGGAGCCGGTGTTGCAGGAGCCCGTGCCACCGCACCAATCACAATCGGTGACGTCGGGGCCATCGCAGTCGGGGTCCCACTCGCCGCAGCCACAGTCGCAGCCGTCGTCGGCCGCGAAGAAGCCGACCGTACAGGTCCACGCCGCCGTGGGCGTACAGTCGGCGGGGCAGTTGGTGCGGGTCTCGCCACCAGCCACGTCGCAGACACCGTCGCCACAGGGCTCGACAGCGGTGCAGGCGCTGGTGTCGAAGGTGCAGTCCGCGGCACAGGCCAAGCCGGTCCCGGAAAGGCCAGTGAAGTCGTCGCAGGTCTTGCTGTCGAGCTCCGTGGTGTCGCACTCCTCGTCGCCATCGATGACGCCATTGCCACACAGGGGCTTGCACTCACCGGCGTCGCAGTAGTGGTCCGTACCACAATCCACGGAGGTCTCGACGCAGATGGGGCCTTCGCTCAACTCGGTGCAGGCGCCCGTGGTAGTGACCAGGGTGTTGTCCACGCAGACCACCGCGGCCACACAGGGCGTTTCGATGGGGGCGTAGGTGCACTCGGCTTGGCCGTCGACCACGGCACAAGTGCCCGTGGCGTCGTAGGTGACGATGGCCGTCTCGGCCGTGTTGCAACCCGTCGCCGGGGGCGCCGTACAGGGATTGGGATCGCAGGGATTGACCGTGGAGCAACCGCTCACGCTCAGGTCCACACCGTAGGCGTTGCCCGCGCCGTCCACGCCGGCCACGTGCAGGTAAACCGTCACGGCGGCCTCGCCGGTGTTCTCGAAGGTCAGGGTCTCGTCGTCGTCTTCGCTCACGCCTTCAGCGAGGATCTCGCCCGCGGCGTCGAGGAGGAAGGCGTTGAGATCGCCGTCGGTGTGGGTGAAGCTCACCAGGGCGGCCAAGGTCCCGCCGTCGCACACTTCGATGGCGAAGAAGTCGTCGTTGTCGGGGCAGATGACCAGGTCAGCGTGGCTGCCCAGGGTCAGGTCGGCCGCCGTCTCGAGGGTGTCATTGGGCTCGTGGTCGTCGTCGAGGCAGGTCAGCTCACAGGCCGTGGTGTCGAAGAGGCACAGGCCGCTGCAGGAAAGCTCGCCGTCACCGAGGCCGAGGCTGTCGCAGGTCGCGTCGTTCAGCTCCTCACCATCGCAGTCTTCGCCTTCGTCGATGACGCCGTTGCCGCAGTTCTCGGGGCGCAGAATGCAAGCCGAGGTGTCGTAGGCATCGCAGCCGGCGTTGCAGCGCAAGGTCCCGCCGCCAAATGAGGCGTCGACGCTCATGCAGGTCGCCGTGCCCACGTTGTTGCCATCGCACAGCTCGCCATAGGCTTCGTCATCGTCGATGACGCCGTCGCCGCAGGTGGGCAGCGAGCAATCCATACGACAGGCGTTGGGGTTGACGTCGGAGTTCATGTTGCCGTCGTCACAATCCTCACCCTCGTCGGTGACGAAGTCGCCGCAGTAGGCGTTGCGACAGTTTTCGCGACAGGCGTTGGGCGTGCTGTTGGAGTTGAGCTCGCCCTCGTCGCACTCTTCACCCGGGTCGACGTTGCCATCGCCACAGAACGCCACCTCTTCGTCGATCTCGGGGACGTCCGTTTGGTCTGGGACGTCGGGCCGGAAATCGGGCAGTTCGAAGAGATCTTCATCGTAATAGATGACGGTCTTCGGGTCATCATCGCAGCCACCGAAGCCCAGGAATCCAGTGAGCAGCGCCAATATGGCCAACACATTCAATAGTTTCTTCGACATAGTCTCCTCCGGTCGAAGGTGAACAAACCCAACGAACCTAACATCCAAGCCGTTCGCACAAGCTTTGTCAAGCGCACCAGATTTGGCTGCCACTTTTGGCAACTTTTTGAGGTAGGTGCCCCCGAGACAGGGCAAGTGGCCGCCGTTCATGGACGTTCAGATCGCGGCAGCCCCCAAGCTGCTCACATTTTGCGGCCCTGAAAGCGCACGTTGTCGATGCGCCAAGTGCCGGCCTCCGTCGAGGCGCCATAGCCGTGGATGCGCACCACCACGCTCTTGTTGGCCGCCGCGGCCGGCAGGTCCACATCAAAGGCCCCAAATGTTTGATACTGGGGTACTATGTCGGTACCCATTCCGGGCACTTCCACAAAAGTGCTACCGCCGTTGGTGCTGTAGAGAACCACAAAATTGGTCGGTCCAGCGGAGCTGCGTGCTCCCTCGAAGCTCAGGCGTGGGTTGTCGTAGCCCGTGAGGTCCACGGTGAACTGGAAGTGGCGATCGGTGACGTGCGTCGCGCCCGTGGGCCAGGTGTTCAGGCTCCAGGCCAGCCCCTCGGGGTTGCCCTTGGAGAAGGTCTCGGCGGCGTTGGCCGCCCCCTTCAGGGCGCTCCCTTTGGCCGTGGGGAAGGCCGTGAGGGTGGCGTTGTCGAAGGTCCAGGCCACGACGGTCTCCCGGGTCAGGGTGGCCACGGGGCAGCCGCTCAGGGGCAGGCTCGGCGTCACGCCGCTGGTGTTGGTGCAGTAGGTCCAGGTGACGCCGTTGTCGAAGGAGTAACGCATGGCGTAGTTGTAGTTGCCCACGGGCAGGTTGGCCGCCAGGGTGAACATGTACTCGTCGTTGTTGTTGGGGCAAGTCGCCACGTCGGGGAAGAAAGGGTTTAGGCTGGCCGGACGATAGCGCCAGGCGGCGCTGTCGCTGCAGGCGCTGCCGTTGAAGGCGAACTGAGCGATGAGCTCCGGGTGGGGATCGGGGCCACAGGTGTCCTGATCGGTCACGCCCGCCACATAGACCTCGGAAAACACTGTGGTGGGGTCGTAGTTGGTGGCGTTGATGCTGCCCGGGATGAGGCGGCACCAGCCTACCGTGGGCAGGGGCTCGAGGGAGCAATGCATGCCCAAATTGCTGTGCGTGCCCGGCGGCAGGGCCACCCACTGGGCGTCGGGATCGAAGGCCGTGCTGCCGTTGACCCGCCCCTCGTTGATGTTGCAGCGCCGCCGCAGTGTCTGATCCACCGTGGCCGTGTTGACCCCGCGCCAGCCAAACTCACCCGGATTGTGGCCAATCTGGCCGATGACGTCCAAAGTGTTGGTGCCGCAACGCAGCTCGACGGCGTCGTTGCCGTTGAAATCGAGATCCGCCGAGAGGAGCTGGCACTTGGCCGCGTCGGTCGACAAAATACTGGCGTTGCACAGCACATAGGTGTTGCCCGGCGCCAAGGTGCCGCTCAAGGAGATGGTGCGCGTCGGCGTGGTGGCGCCGTCGTGGTAGAGACGCACGGCGCAGCTCCCCAGGGCTTGCGCCTCCGAGCCGGTGTTGACGATCTCCAGGGCCACATTGTTGAGCCCTGGCAAGCGCTGATAGCCCTCGACATACTCGCTGAAGAAGAGGCGCGCCCCAACGTGGGCGCAGCCCGTGCTGACGATGTTGCACTGATTGCAGGTCAACGTGCCCGTGTCGAAACCCAAGCTCTGGCAGGTGACGCCGCCAAATTGGTTGCCATCACAGGCCTCGGGGCCGTTGATGACGTTGTCGCCGCAGCGCTCGCCCAGACCACTGCAGTCGCTCTTGCATTTGCCATAGGTGCCATTCAAGGGGCCGTCATCGCAGCTCTCCGTGCCGTTGGTGATACCATCGCCGCAGAAGGCCCCCAAGCCGGTGCAGGTGGTGTTGCACTTGCCCGGTTGGCCGTTCTGCGCCCCGTCATCGCAGACCTCGGGCGGGGTCAAGACCCCGTCGCCACAACGCAAGCCCAAGCCGGTGCAGGTGGCGTTGCATTTGCCGTAGGTGCCGTTCAGCGCCCCGTCGTCACAAGCCTCGGGGCCGTTCCTCACCCCATCGCCGCAGCGCGGCCCCGGGCCCGAGCAGGTGCTGTTGCACTTGCCGTAGGTGCCATTCAGGATGCCATCGTCGCAAGCCTCGGGGCCGTTCAACACCCCATCGCCGCAGCGCGCGCCTATGCCGGTGCAGGTGACGTTGCACTTGCCATAGCTGCCGTTCTGCGCCCCGTCGTCGCAGTCTTCCCCTTGATCTCGCACCCCGTCGCCGCAGTGCGCCACGCTGCAGTCGCTGCGGCAGGCGTTGGGCGCCGTATCAGAGTTGGCGCTGCCCTGGTCGCACTCCTCATTGGAATCCTTCACCCCATCGCCACAACGGGGCAAGGAACAGTCGCTGCGGCAGGCGTCGGGCGTGGCGTCGGAGTTGCGTACCCCATTGTCACACGCTTCGCCGCTGTCGATCACCTCGTCGCCACAGCTCGGGTTCAAACAATTGGTGCGGCAAGCATTGGGCACGCTGTCCGAGTTGGCCGCGCCGTTGTCGCACTCCTCGTCCACGTGATCCACCGTACCGTTGCCACAGGAGTCGGGAACGAGCCGACAACCGCTGGTGTCGAAGCCCTTGCAGTCGGCGCCGCAGGCCAGGGTCCCGCCGGAAAACCCCTGGCCAATGTTGCCACAAGTGCTAGAACCCACCTGGCTGCCATCGCAGACCTCATCCGTGTCGATGACCCCATCGACACAGCGCGCGAGCTGACAGTTGGTGCGACACGCGTCCTTCTCGTGATCCGAGTTGCGGCTCCCCGTGTCACAACCCTCACCGCTGTCCTGCACCCCGTCACCGCAGGTGGCCGCGCGGCAATTGGTGCGACAGGCGTTGGGCGCCGTGTCGGAGTTGCGGTCCCCGTCATCGCACTCCTCGTTGGCGTCTTGGATGTCGTCGCCACAGCGCGGCAGGGTGCAGTCCAAGCGGCACATCCCCGGAGCGTTGGCGTTGGCCGTGCCGTTGTCGCAGTCTTCACCCGGGTCGATGTTGCCGTCACCACAGCGCGGCGCCACCACCTCTTCGGCGATCTCCTCGTCTTCGACGTCGAAATCGCCCCCCACATCGGGGACCTCCACCACATCGGGTGTCTCCACCACGTCCGGCGTCTGCTCATAGGCCTCGGCGCAACCAGCGGCCAACACCGCCCCTAGCACCAGCACCAACACCAAGCGAGAGTAGAGCGCCCATGGGAAGCAAGCATCGGATACGCGCATGTCACCACATCCAGGCATGGCCGCACCATGAGCATCCACATTCAGGCTCGTCGGCGCTCACGTCGCACGGCAGGGCGGCCCCAATCCCACAAGGTGACGGGGGCAAAGTCAAGCAAAGATTCGCCCCCTTCGCGATAATTCTCGCGCACATGTAGGCTAGTCGCCGCGCCGCCCTGGCCCCCTCCTACCCCCCTTCGAGCCACTCCCGGCGCTGCGCTCCGCGCCGGCCGCCTCGGCCTTGAACCAAGACCAGCCCGCCAGGGCCACCCCAGCACACACCGAGACGTTCAGCGCCTCGAGATGCCCCGCGTGAGGAATGCTGATGTGCCGCTCGCACTGGGCCAACAACGCTGGCGCGATGCCCGCCTGCTCGGCACCCAAGAGCATCACCCCCTGGGCCGGCAGGGGCTGCTGCCCCAGAACCTCACGCCCCTTGACCTCGATGGCCAGCCGCTCCAGCCCCAAGCCCCGCAACACCTCCAGCCCCTCCCCCAGGGCCAAGCTCGCATAAACCCGCACCATCTCGGCGCCACCCTCGGCGGCGCGCAAAGTCGACGGCGGCAAACGCGTCCCCGGCGCCACCCCGCCCAACAGCACCGCGTCGACCCCAAAAAAGGCACACGAACGCAGGATCGCCCCGATGTTGTGCGGATTCCCGACCCCATCCAGGGCCACCCAGCGCCACTGGGCCATCTCAGGGCTCGCCTCCAACGCCCCAGCCCGCAGCGGCCGCACGGCAAAAGCCAAACCCTCGTGGTGCTTGCTCGCCGTGAGCTTCTCCAGCGCCTCGGCGTCCACCTCCCGATAAGGCCGGCGCGCCTTGGCCACCCACTGCAAGACCTCGCGCAAGGCCTTGGCCCGCTCGATCTTATAGTAGACCCGCACGATGTCGTCGGGGCGCGCCCTGAACACGGCGAGGCAAGCCTCAAGGCCGTAAATATAAACCAAATCGTCGCGATTGCCCATGCTCGTCTTCTCTCGTCGCCAGCCCTGCTCTCAGGGATCCACGTCCGCCATCCCAGCGCGCCTGAGGTGGCGCGTCCTGGCCTGGGCACGCTTTACCGCAGATCGGGCGCCTTGTCAGCGCCAAAGACGCGCAGGCGCCGAAACGGCCGACCCACGCGGGATGACCTCACCCCCCAGAACTACGCGGGAGGAAGGATAGCGGCGGGCAGACCTCACCCCCCAGCCCCCTCTCCATGAAGAGGGTGTTGTAAAACCCCCGCGTACGACTTCTGGCGATGCGGCAGACCCGCATAAATACTGGGCCTCAGAGTTTCGGCCTAGGCGATTTCGACCCTTCTTCAACAGCCTCTGAATGGAGAGGGGGAGCTAAGGTTGCGCTTTCTTTGGTTTTTTCCTACGAAGCAAGCGGGCACGGAGAGGGGGAGCAGGCGGTGGAGAGCTCACACCCCAGAACTACGCGGGAGGAAGGATAGCGGCGGGCAGACCTCACCCCCCAGCCCCCTCTCCATGAATGGAGATGGGGAGCTAAGGTTGCGCTTTCTTTGGTTTTTTCCTGCGAAGCAAGCGGGCACGGAGAGGGGGAGCAGATCTAGGTCTTGATGATAACTCAGACGTGGCTCGGAGTTGACGGCTGAGGCCCGTCATTCTGGCGAGTGAAGCAGCGGGGCAACTAAGGTTTTCAAGCGATCGAGGTTCAAGTCATGGTTGCGCAAACGAACGACGCGAAGTCCCGCGCGCGCCAGGATTGCATCTCGGGCCCGATCGTACGCAACCTGGTCGTCATGAACGGCACCATCGAGTTCAAGAACAAGCCGGTGCTCAGCGCAGTAGAAATCAACGATGAAGCCCCGTATGACTTGTTGCCGACGAAATTTCAACCCAAACAGACGACGACTCCGTAACAGCTCCCACACCAAAGCCTCATGCCGCGTAGGTCCCTGGCGAAAAGCTCGAGCCATCGCAAGCTTCTCCTGAACAACCATTGCGCCACCCGTCACCCGAGGGTTTGCGACCCGAACACCCCCATCACCATCGATAGAATCCGAGGCCGGGGGGGTGAGGTCAGCATCAAAGATGCTGCCCTTCATCCCGTCGTTTTCAACCACTGTGCCTTGTTTCTTCGACATACGTTCAGCCTAGCCCCTTCACGCCCGCATCGCCACCCGTAAACGGCTTGTGCTCCCCCATCTCCAGTCAGAGGGGGGCAAGGGGGGTGAGGTCTCAAACGATCAACACAATACACTGATTTTACAGAACTTCTCCGCACGCAACCCCCATCTCCAGTCATGGAGAGGGGGGCAAGGGGGGTGAGGTCTCAAACGCTCAACACATAACACTGATTTTACAGA
>CAYVQF010000057.1:15397-37322 GCA_964454015.1 uncultured Myxococcales bacterium | reverse complement strand
AGATTCGGGCCCAGATCGAAGAGACCACCAGCGACTACGACCGCGAGAAGCTGCAAGAGCGCCTGGCCAAATTGGTGGGCGGCGTTGCGGTGGTTCACGTCGGTGCGGCGACGGAAGTCGAGATGAAAGAGAAGAAGGCGCGCGTGGAAGACGCCCTGAATGCGACGCGCGCAGCCGTCGAGGAAGGCATCGTTCCTGGTGGTGGCGTGGCCTTCATTCGGGCGGCGAAGGTACTGGAGACGCTCGAGCTGGGTGAGTTCGAGGCTTTTGGCATGAAGATCGTGCGCCGCGCCCTCGAAGAGCCCCTGCGTCAGATCGCCGAGAACGCTGGTGTCGAAGGCTCCATCGTCATCCAGAAGGTGCGCGAGGGCAGCGGTAACTTTGGTTACAACGCGGCTACGGATAGCTACGAAGATCTCCTGGCGGCGGGTGTGATCGATCCGGCGAAGGTGACCCGGAGCGCCCTGCAGAACGCTGCGAGTATCGCTGGTTTGTTGCTGACCACGGAGGCGATGGTCGCGGAATTGCCGAAGGAAGAGAAGGGCGGCGCTGGTGGCGGCGGCATGGGCGGCATGGGTGGCATGGGTGGCATGGGCGGCATGGGCGGCATGGGCGGCGGTATGTTCTAGGCCCCGCACGCGTCCTGGGCGCCGCTCTGCGTTGACGCAGGGCGGCGGCGCTCTTCAAGGGGCGCTCTTGTCCCAGCGCAGCCAAGCAAAGTGCTCCAGGTTCCCTTTGGGCCCGGGGAGCACACTGTCGACATGGTCGACCACCTGGAAGTCCAGGTCCTGAGCGCGAGCCAGGACCTGGTCGATGGCTTCTAGCCGCACCCCTTGGTCGCGGACGACGCCTCCCGAGCCCACTTTGGCGGGCCCCACTTCGAACTGTGGCTTGATGAGGACGATACAGTCGGCGCGGTCTGGGAGGTGGTCGCGCAAGGGGGCGAGGATTTTCTCGAGTGAGATGAAGGAGAGATCGGCGACGACGAGCGTGGGGGGAGGGTCTAGTGTGCCCGGGGCGAGGTGGCGGAAGTTGGTGCGCTCGAAGACGATCACCCTGGGATCATTGCGCAATTTCCAATCGAGTTGACCGTAGCCGACGTCCACGGCATAGACGCGGCGCGCCCCTCTTTGGAGAAGGCAGTCGGTGAAACCGCCGGTCGATGCACCGATGTCGAGGGCGACGTGGTGCGCCACGTCATAGGGGAAGTGTTCGAGTGCGCCGGCGAGTTTGTGCCCACCGCGGGAGACGTAGCTCGGACCACTGCGGCGCAGTGCGCATTGCGCCGTGGGGCTGACGAGTGTCCCTGCTTTGTCGACGACTTTGCCATCCACCGTGACCTGGCCCGCCAGGATGAGGCCTTTGGCCTGGCTCTTGTTGGGCGCGAGCCCGGCGGCGACCAGGGTGTCGTCCAGACGTGTTTTTTGGGTCATGACTGAGGTGGGGGGTCGTTGACTGGGGTCGCTTTGAGAGCGGCGTGGCCCTCTTTCACATAGACCTGAAAGCGGACGGTGCGACAGCCATAGCGCTCCACGAGGGCCTGTTTGTTGCGGGCCAACCTGTTAATGAAGCGCTCGAGGGTAATTTTGTCGGTGCTCTCGCCGCATTTTCGCTTGGTGGCCAGGAAGTCTTCGTAGAGGGATTTGAAATACTCCGTGTCATTCGAAGGGTCGATATCGGCGCGGGAGCCCGTGCGGGTAAAGTGCCCCGACTGGCTAATGGTGCGCGGCCTCTGGCGCAGCGTGTGGTCATCGGGGTTGAGGATGTTGGGCGCAAGGGGCGAGACGCGGGTGTCTTCGGGGCTGGCTTCTGCTGGATTCTGGGTGCGCTTCTTCAAGGCCTCGAGCAGTGAGGAGGGGCTCAGTGAAGGGGCCTCTCCCGTGGCTGGCCAGGGGGGCGAAGCCTGGTTGAAGCTCTCGGGGAGGGCATGCTCTTCGTCGATGGCGGTGCGCTTCATGCCGGGGCTGGTGGCGTTGGGGTCTGGCGGAATGCGCCATAGCTCGGAGGTCTTGGCCGCGGGTCTCTGCGCCGGTGCGGCATCGGCGAGGCTGGCCAAGGGCGTATCGAGGCCCTCGTCCCACCCGTCGTCGAGGCGCGCTCCGTTAGTTTGGGCGGCAGGTGCTGGCGGCAACTCTCCCCTGGGGACGGTGGTCTCCGAGCGGGTGGTTGCGCTGGGGATGGGTTCGGCGAAAGAAGCCTGGAGGCGTTCGACCTGGCTCTCGGTCATTTTTCCGATGCGGTCGGCCATCTCGGCGAGGGACTGCAGGGCGGCCTCGTCATCGTCCAGAGGGGGCAAGATCTCGTTGCGATCGATGTTCTCGAGGAGCTGGTTCATCTCCTCGTTGGACACCTCTGCCGTATCGAAGTCTTTGGCCGTGGCGCTTGGGGTGGCTGGTTGGGCTAGTTGGGCGGCGAAGGCTGCCGCCACCGAGGCTGAGGGCGGTGCTGGCGCGGCAAGCGGCGCTTCGGGTGCCACGACCGCGGCGGGGCGCGCTTTGGCTTCTGCCAAGGCCCTGTTGGCTTTGGAGACCTCTGCGCGAGCGTAGTCGAGTTGGCCTTGGAGCTGCTTGCTGCGCGCCTCGGCTGCGGCGATGTCTTCGCGGAGGCGTTCGATGTCGCGCTCGGCGGCAGTGTCGCGGGGTGTCGTTGTCGCAGGCCCTTGTCCGATGGCCTCCATCAGGGGTCTGAGGGCGGGATGAACGCGCTGGGGATCCACGTCCGCAGGTGTCTCCGCGTCCATGAAGGCTCGCGTCGCGCGTTGGCCCACGGCGTGGAGGTCGGCGCGCAAGAGCCACACGCCAATGACGAAGAGGAAGAGCGTGATGGCAGCGAGACCAAGCCATTGAGGGAGGTGTTCCTTGGGTGAGGTGAAGAAGGGGTGGGTGGTCCAGAGGGGTGCGGGGGCGGCTGGCAGGACGGTGCTGGTTTCGATGATCCAAGCGATCTTGGCGTGTTGGAGTGCGTCATCGAGCCAGATGGGGGTGGTGTGGACGACGCTGGGGTGATTGGGCTGGGAGAAGTGGGTGAGAGTCGTGTTGGCCGGGTCGAAGAGGGCGACCAGGGTCTGCGCGGTGGCGGTGCGGCGGCTGTCATCTTGGTAGGCGTGGAGGATGAGCTCGCCTTTGCGGGCCAGGCTGAGGTGCATGTCAGGGGGAAGCAGGCCCTGTAGCTGCTGTAGAAGTGTGGCGTCCAAGGGGCGTTGGGCAACGGCACAGACCGTTTGATCGGCGAGGCAGAGCCACTGTAGGTCCAGGAAGGTGTCGGCGTGTGCGACGTAGCCACGCCCTTGGTTGAGTGTGGTGGCGGCTTTGGCCACGAGGGGGACGAGCGCCTGGGGGTCTTGGAGTCCCGCGCTGTGGGCCAAGAGGGTGTTGGTGTGGGTGTCCATCAGGAGGATGTGCGTGGTGCCGAGGGAGGCGGTGCTGCTATCGAGGAGGCGCTGGAGATCGGGCAGGAGCGACTCTTGGCTGGGGACGCTGACCGAGCTGGTTTGTGCCGGCGGTCGATCGGGGCGCAACACGGGCTGACGGGTCTTGGTGCGCAGGGCTGGGACGAGGTAGGCTTGGAGCTCAGGGCTTTGGAGGGTGGCTGCCAGGAGGGTGCGTTGCGCCGCCTGATGCTGGTCGAGGTGAGCGCTGAGGCTGGTGCGCGCGGCATCGAGGGCTGGCGTCACGGCGCTGTGGTCTTCCTCTGCCGTGGGTGGCGGTGTGAGCAGGATGATCCAGGCCGCCATGGCCGCCGCCGCGGCTAAGGTGAGGAGAAAGACGAAGCTAATGGATTTCGACATGGTGCTCTCGTAAGCTTGGCCAGCCGTGGCCCCAGGCCAGTGTACAAGTCCTGCCGAATTGACCTCCACGGCGGCTTCTCAGCAGGATGCAGTATAGATGAGCGAGGGGACTTGTCAAAGAGGCGCACCATGCTCCAGCCTTGTGTGTAAGTGGCTGAAGATTAAGCTGTAAGGTGCAGGCTCGTGTTTCCCGTGAGCTTGCGGTGTGAGGATGAACGGCGGCAGACCTGGAGGAGCACAGTTGGTGAGGGAGATGCGAGGGTTGAGGCGCGGCGTCTGGCGGATCGTGTTTGGTTGTTGTGCCCTGTCGGCCTTCGCCTTTTCCTGGTGTTGGAGTGGTGGGCAGATCACTCGCCAGACGCCTGCAATGGAAGGTGGCAAGGTACCGCAGCGTATCGTAACCATGTCGCCGAGTCTGACGGCGCTGGTGATCGAGCTGGGCCTCGGCGAGCGTCTGGTGGGTGTCGGCTCCTATTGCGAGCTCCCGCCAGCGTTAGCTTCGCTACCGCGCCTCGGTGGTTGGTCGGATCCCAACGTGGAGGCCTTGGTGGCATTGGGGCCGGATCTCGTCCTGTTGCAGGGAGAGCATCAGCGCCTGCAGGGGGGATTGTCCCGCCTGGGGTTGAGGACGCTGCAGGTCTCGGGTGACACCTACACGGAAGTGTTGAATTCCTTCGTGGTGGTCGCGGATGCTTGTGGTGTGCGCGCCGCTGGCGAGGCGCTACGGGCGCGGATTAGGGCTGAGGTCGATGCGGCAGCGGCGCAGGTGCGTGGGGCGTGTCGCGCAGGGTTGCGGGTGCTCTTGGTCGTGGGGCGTCGTCCCGATTCATTGCAGGGATTGTTGGTCGCCGGTGGGGAGAGTTTTTTGGGGGTCATGTTGGCGAAGATGGCTTTGGCCAACGTCGCGCCCGGGGGAGAGCCATGGCCGACGGTGTCGCGTGAGGTGTTGCTGGCGGCAGATCCCGAGCTGGTGGTGGACGTGATCTACGGCGCCGGCGGCCCAGAGGTCATTGCGCGGGAGGTGCAGCGTTGGCAGTCGGAGTATGGTGCGTTGACGGCGGTGGCCCAGGGGCGGTTGCGGGTGATCCATGCGCCATCGTTGAGTGTCCCTGGTCCGAAGATGGGGGAGAGCGCCGCCATGTTGGCGTTCCACTTGGCTGCCTTGTGTGAGGGTGGGGTGGGCGAGGAGAGCGAGTGAGGACGCCATCTTGCTTGTTTGTCGGCGTCGATCTAAGATGGCTCGTGCTGTGGGCCGATTGCGAGCCCAGGCGCGAGGCGCCTCTTTGTTTTGAGGGGGAGCAACAGCCGGCGGGAGGATTCATGTTGCGTGCGACATTTAAGAGCCAAGGTTTGGTTTTGCTTGCGACGTTGTTGCTAGTGGGCACCTGGTCGGTCATGGCCAGTGCTGACGACTTCGATTTCTCGGACACGGGCGACGACGACGGGGGCTTCGACTTTACGGAGCCGGTGAAGACGCGCCCCGAGGAGCCGGCCTTCGTCATGCCAAGTGGCGACAAGCCCATCATCATGGCGTTTTTCGATCCTGTCGACAGCACGGACCCGAAGACCTTGGAGCGCTTGAATGAGGCGCTGGTGGGTCATCTGACGGAGTTCGAGGACTACGATACGGTGATCGCTGTGCCGATCATGAAGGCGCTGGCCCAGATGGATTTCGAGCGTGACGCTTGTGTCTACGACGCGGCCTGCATCAGCGGTTTGGCCCGGGATCTGGGGGTTGCCAAGGTCGTCATTGGTCGCATCCAAACGGAGGGTTTGGGGCGTCCCAAGATATCTTTGGAGGCCTTCGATGTCGAGACGGCGGCGTTGGAGAACTACTTGGAGTTCGAGACCGCGGCGCGCTTGCGCAGCCAGGAGAAGGAGCTGCGGCCAGCGGCCTATAAGCTCTTCAATCGCCAGATAGTGGGAGGGGACGAGAGTCTCCTCAGTCGGCGCCGGATGCAGGTGGATCGCAGTCTCCCGACTTGGCAGTTGGTGACCTCCATCTCTTCGGGCGTGGCTGGATTGGCGTTGATCGGCGTGGGCATCAAGTTTGGATTGGATGCCAAAGACTACGAAGATCAGGTCATCAGCGGCAAGAAGAAAGGGAGCATCTCCCAGGTGAAGGCGCAGTCCCTGTTGAACGATGCCAAAGATGCATCGGTGTTGGCCAATGTCATGTACGGCGTTGGTGGCGTTGCGGCGGCCGTTGCCATTCTAATGCTGGTCATTCGCCCTGGTGACGAGCTGGCAGAAGACCAGTACCAGCGATCGGGTTATGACCTCTACCTCCAGCCCACCTTTGGGGCGGAGGGGGCTGGTTTTGTCGGCGGCGTTCGCTTCTAGCGGGTGAGCTTGCCGAGGGCCGCGGCGATTCTGGGCAGCCCTTTTTCAATGCTGCCCATGGCGGTGGCGTACGAGAGCCTGATGTAGCCTGGGGCACCAAAGGCGCTCCCGGGTACCACGGCGACCTTGCCTTCTTCCAGGAGGTAGGTGGCGAGGCTCAGGTCGTCGGTGATGAGCTGGTGGTCAGAGTTCGCTTGGCAATAGGCGCTGACGTTGACGAAAGCATAGAACGCGCCTTTGGGGGCCAGGCAGGTGACGTGGTCGATCTCTTGGATCAGTGCCAACATTCGGCTGCGTCGCAGGGCAAAGGTGGCGAGCATTTCGTCGGTGTAATGGCTGGGTAGGGTGAGGGCCGCCAAGGCGCCGGCCTGGGCAAAAGTGGTGGCGTTCGAGGTGCAGTGACCTTGGAGTTTGAGCATGCCCTTGACGAGGGTGGGCGGTGCGATGGCGTAGCCCAGGCGCCAGCCTGTCATGGCGTATGCTTTGGAGAAGCCGCTGGCGACGACGATGCGCTCACGGAGGTCCGGTGCCAGCGCGGTGGGCTCGACGTGGATGAAGCCGTCGTAGACCAGTTGTTCGTAGATGCTGTCCCAGAGGAGGATGAGGTTGGGGTGGGCGCGCAGGACATCACAGATGGCGAGGAGGGCGTCGCGGTCGTAGGCCTGTCCCGTGGGGTTTGAAGGGCTGTTGAGGATGAGCATGCGCGGCTGGTGCTCGGCGATGGCTGCTTCTAGTGCTTGAGGCGTGAGGAGGAAGTGGTCACTTTCGTGGCAAGGGATGAAGATGGGTGTGGCTCCGGCGAGATGGACTTGGGGCGGGTAGGTGAGCCAAAAGGGGGAGGGAATGAGCACTTTGTCGCCGGGCTCGAGGAGGGCCATGGCGATGTTGTAGAGGACGTGCTTGCCGCCACAGGAGACGATGACGTTGTCGGCGTCGCAGGTCACGGCGTAGCGCGTTTGGTACCACGCGGCGATGGCGCTGCGGAGCTGGAGGGTGCCGCCGACGGGCGTGTATTTGGTCATGCCGGCGTCGAGGGCTGCTTTGGCGGCGTCGACGATGGGCTGGGGGGTGTTGAAGTCGGGCTCCCCAGCGCCGAAGCCGACGAGGTCTTCGCCGGCCGCTTGCATGGCTTTGGCGCGGGCATCGATGGCGAGGGTGAGGGAGGGCTGAACCTGAAGCAGACGCGTGGAACAGCGCATGTGGACTCCTTGGCAGATGGGATCAGGTAGGGTGGTTGAGGCGCAAGAGGGCTACGGAGGTGTTGGCGTAGTCGCGTTGGACGTCGACGGAGAAGGCTTTGGGGATGGATGGCGCCAACTGGGATGCGAACTCGGCGAGGATCCAGGCATCGGGGGCCAAGAGGCGGGTGTGGTCGAGACTTTCGAGGGTCAGGGTGAGGAGGTCTTCACGATAAGGCGGGTCAAGGAAGACGAGGTGATAGGGTGGGTGAAGGTTGCGGAGGTGGCCTGGTGAGCGTCCTTTGTGGGCGGTACAGTGTGGGCTGGCGCCAAGGCGCTGGATGTTGGCCTGGAGGAGGCGCCAGACCTTGGGATCGGCCTCGATGAAGTCTACCTGTGCCGCGCCGCGTGACCAGGCTTCGAGGCCGAGGGCGCCAGAGCCGGCGAAGGGATCGAGGACCCGTAGGGCGGCGAAGGTGTCGAGGCGGGAGACGAGCATCGAGAAGAGGGCTTCGCGGACGCGTCCGCTGGTGGGCCGAACCTTTTGGTCAGGTGGTGCCTCGAGCATCCGTCCTTTGGCGCGACCCGCGATGATCCTCAGCACGTCAGTCCGGCGCTCCTGCTACCCAATAGGGATAGCTGATGGCAAAGGAGTCGAGGATGCGCGGTCGGTCTTCGCCGAAAAAGACCATGGAGTTGGCGACGGGATCGTAGCCCCAGCCGTTGGTGTTGCTGTGTTGTAGCGCCATGCTTTCAACAGAGAAGGCGCGCTGGACGACGACCTTCATTTCCACGGTGATGGGTACGTGCATGGGGGTGAAGGACGAGGCCATGCCAGTGGCGGCGCGGATGACCTTTTGGACGAAGCCGGGGATTTGGGCGACTTCGTTGATGTCCATGGAGGCGCCGTTGGGGAAGTTGTTGGGGTTGAGGTCCATGAACTCCCAGTAGACGGCACGCTCGTAAGAGCTACGTCGATTGTAGACGAGGAAGGGTGTGGCGTCGCCATAAGGTGGTGACGAGGCGGTGTTGTGGAAGAAGTCGACGAAGCGGTTGGCGGCGAGCTGGGCGTTGACCTGGCTCCATGAGCTGACGCCGAGCCACTGTAGGGTTTCGGCTTTGTCGATGGCGGACATCTCGGAGCCTTGTTCCGACGCGATGTCTTCGTTTTCGTCCGTGACGACGATGACGATGAGCTCCGAGCGTGGACGCTGGAGATCGACAGGGTTGAGGGTGCCGCGGCGGCCTTGGAAGTAGTCGATGGCCCATTTGGAGCAGAGCAGGCCGTACTCGGCCCAGCCGGTGAAGGTGTTGCCCGTGGGATCACAGTTTTGAATGCCCAGGGGGTCGCGGACGCGGCATTTGAAGCCCTCTTCGTAATCGGAAGTGAAGGGGGCCCATGCCATGCCGCCAGGGCCTTGAGGTTGGCTGAGGATACCGCAGTGGGAGGTGCTGCCGTCGTAAGTGCCGGTGGTGCCGACCTCAGTGGAGCCGATGGTCCAACGCGCCGAGACGAAGGCGCCACGGACGGCAGAGAAGATTTCCGTGGTGGATTGGCGCAGTGCTTCTTGGTAGGGGCCCATGGAGGCGGTGTCATCGATGATGAAGAGGAAGTCGACGATGGGGAGTTCGGTGACGCGGAAGATGTTACAGGCCTTGAGGGGTTCGCCCGTGTTGGTGGTGCCGAAATGGTCGGCGAAGCGGGCGACGCCGGTGCCGTTGCTCAGGGTGGAGGCGAGGACGACGGCTTGGTCGCTCGGGGTGCTGTCGTGGGGCAAGATGGCGCCGACCAGGATGACCTGGGAGGCGTCGCGGAAGACCGTGTAGAGGGCCAGCTCGTAGGAGCCGGCGTTTTGCCCGCCTGTGGTGGGGAGGCCGGAGATGGCCGAGGTGGGGAGGCCGGTGAGTTTAGAGATGACAGAATTGCGCACGGAGACGGTGTTGCCTGTGGCGCTGAACTCGTAGGTGCTGATGCGGGCGTCATGGCCGTCCCAGGAGGTGAAGGCGCGGGGGAAGGTGAGGTTGCCACCGATACTTGCGGCGTCGATCCCTTCTTGTTCGAGGGCGGAAGTGACGCCCGTGCCGGGTCGTTTTGAGATGACGAAGCCGACGACGGCGGGGTTGGCGCTGTCGAGGGCCCAAGCGGCGAGCATGGGGGGTGGGTTGGCGCCAAAGCCGAGCTCGGCGGCGGTGAAGCGATGGTCGTGGGCGAAGCGGAGGTCGACGTTAGGGCCGACGATTTGCGCGGGGAAGACCGGGTTGACGCAGGCCTGCGCTTGCGGTCGTTGCCCATCAGGGACCATGCCGTCGGACATGGGGTCGATGGGGTTGGTTTCGCCGAGGTGGGGCTCATAGCGGCCGTTGTGGTTGAAGTCCTCGAGTCCATCGGGGACGGTGTCGCCGTCGGTGTCGGGGTTGCGCGGATCGGAGCTGACGCCCCCGCCGTAGTCGCTGGTGAACTCGACGAAATCGCTGAGGCCGTCGCCATCGGTGTCAAAGAGGGTGGGGTTGGTGGCGCAGTTACCCTCGTTGTCGAAGTCTGGGCATGCTCCGGCAGGGAGCACCTGGCACTCATCGCCGTCTTTGAGGCCATCGCCGTCCGTGTCTGGGCGGCGCGGATCGGTTTCGCCGGGGTCGAGTCGTCCGTTGAGGTTGCGGTCTTCACAGCCGTCACTCAAGCGGTCGCCGTCGGTGTCGGCGGAGACGGGATTGGTTTCTCCGAGCTCGGGTTCAAAGATGCCGTTGTGGTTGGCGTCTTCGATGCCGTCTGGGATCCAGTCGTAGTCGGTGTCGGGGTTGTTGGGGTCGAGGCCGATTTCGGACTCGACTTCGGTCTTGTCGTCGATGCCGTCGCCGTCAGTGTCGGCCAGCCGAGGATCGGTTTCTCCGAGTTGGGGATCGTGGATGCCATTGCGGTTGGCGTCTTCGATGCCGTCCTTGAGGCCATCGCCGTCGGTGTCGGGGTTGAGGGGATCGGTCTCACCCGGGTCGAAGAAGCCGTTTTGGTTGGCATCTTCGGTGCCGTCTTTGAGGCCGTCGTTGTCGGTGTCGGGGTTGAAGGGGTCGGTCTCACCTAGTTCCGGCTCAAAGATGCCATTGCCGTTGAGATCTTCGAGGTAGTCAGGGAGGCCATCGTTGTCGCTGTCCCCGAAGGGATCATAGACTTCGATTTCAGCGAGATCGGTCTCTGGCTCATCGTCTAGTTCGGGCAGGATCGCCTCATCGGGCGTATCCGTTTTGGGATCGACGGGCTTGCTTTCGTCACAAGCGGCCCCCCAAGCGAGGCAGCACAAAAAGGCTGCCCAGAGGCCCCAAGTAGCCAAATTTTTCGAGTTAACGCTCAGGATCATGCTCTCCTCCGAGGCGACGATGGAAACGCGAGGTGATCACGAATCCAGGGCCTTACTATAGACAAAGGGCTCGATGCAAGTAAAGGCCGACGGCTCGTTCCAGGTGCAGAGTAGACATCGCGCCGTTGGCAAGGGACAATGGCGCTGCGCCTGACCGTTAGCAGTGCTTTGCTTGTTGGCCTGACAAGGTGGTGAGACGAAGGAGGTTCTTTTGCTGTGCGAACGTTGCGGTAGCCTGTCCCCGGTCGATCGTGCCAATTGCCCGAACTGTGGTCACGTGGCGTCCCGGCGCAAGGCGAGTGATGCGCTGCCGGCGCAGTTGCGGCGTTTTCGTTCGCGTCAGGTTCAAGGGCGCGCGGTCTTGGGGCACGGGGTCGGCGAGCGCATCGGGGGGTGTTACCAGCTTCTGGAGGAGCTCACTGGGCTGCGACGTTGTGCCACCTACCGGGCGGTGGATACGGAGAGCGGGAAAGAGCTGACCTTGCAGGTCATAGAAGATGACGACGAGTCGTTGCCACAGCGGGTCGAGGCCGCCCTGGCGCGTTCGGCGGCGATCATGGACGCGCGGGTGGTGCAGCCTCAGGTCATGGCAGCGTCGGGTGGCGTCCTTTTGGGTTATGCGCCTTTGGTAGGCTTGTCTTTAGCGACCTTGTTGGAGATGCGCGGCCAGTTCAACCAGAGCATCGCTCCCAGCGGCATTGCCAAGATTTTGTGTCCCTTGGCGGAGATCTTCGAGGCGGTCCACGCCCACACCTGCCATGGTTCGCTGTGCTTGGACAACGTGATTGTTGGGCGCGACGGGCTGCGCTTGGCCGACGTGTACTTGTGCGACATTTTTCCGCCGACGTTGTTTGCGGCGCCGGATCATGCGTTTACGGCACCCGAGTTGTTGTCGGCCCAGGTGCCGACGGCGGCGACGGATGTTTTTGCCTGCGGGGTGATTTTACAGCGCCTCACAGCGCTCGGCATCGACTGTGCTGCGGCGCAGGTGATGCAGGTCGATGAGATCATACGGATAGCGACGGCCAAGGACCCGGCGCAGCGCTTTGGGACGCCGTTGGCCTTGGTCAATGCCCTGTCGCATGTGTTCGAGGATTTTTCGGCCCTGAGCGATGAAGGCGCGTCGGCGGGAGAGCGGGCGCCGCGCGGCGTGCCTGCGGCGCCGGTGGCGGGCGACGAGAAGGCGGGTGGGGGGCCGACGCCGCGCGGGGCCAAGGCAGAGGGGACGGACCCGGGACGCCCAGCCATGGGTGACGGGGCGTTCGTGACGGAGATTGGCTTCCACAACATGCGGGCCCTGTTTTCGGAGCAGGTGGTCGAGCGCGCGCGTGCCGAGGGCTGGGGCGACGATGACGGTCCGCTGCCGCCGCGCTTGGGACCGCTGGTGGATCCCGTGGAGATCGAGATCGATCGCGACGTGCAGGCGTTGCCGAACGGCGTGGAGCGTGTCGAGGGGGGGCCAAGCTCGCCGCGATTGAAGCGCTTTCCACCGGAGCCGACGCCGACGCTGCGCCATCCCGGTGTTCTGCTGACCGGCGAAGAGGAGGCCGCTTTGCCAGGACCGCTGGCGGACGCGGGCGAAGAAGCGCGCGGCGCTGTTCTAGGGGACGCGGTTGGGGCGGAGCGCGGGAGCGACGTGCTTGGTTTGGATGGAGACGCAGCCGCGGCGGCTGTGGCCGAAGTGGCGGTGGCGCCCCTGTCTCCTTTGGTGTCGGTAGAGGAGGATGGGGTCGAGGTGCTGCCTGTGGCGGTGGCAGAGGATGGGGCCGATGTGCCGCTCGTGTCTCTGGCGGCGGTGTCGAGCGACGCAGCGCTGGGGGCTGTGGCTGAGGGCGAAGGGGCGAGATGGGCTATGCCTGCAACGGGTGATAGCGATCCGAGCTCTGAAGTTCTGACGGCGATGGCCATGGGGGAGATTCGGGGCCGGAAGTATTTCGTTGGGGTGGTGGTGCTGTTCTCGCTGCTCTTGGTCGTGGGGGTCCTTGCTCTGAAGTATTTGGGCGGGGGGGGAGGCCAGGGCGCGGCGGTGTCCGAGGGGCAGAGGGTGACGCCTGGGGCAGACGCGGATGCGGTGGTGGTGTCGGGAGAGGCTGCGGCGGCTTCGGCAGCCGCCGCGGGCGCCACAGCGGAGGTGGATCCCGAAGAGAGGGGGACGGTGTGGGCAGCGGCATGGGGCGGGCGTGTGCTGGAAGGGGGGGCTTGGTGCGGTGTTGCGTTGGGCCTGGTGGCGGTGAGCGCGCGTGTGGCAGAGGGTGAGAGTGAGGGTGAGGGTGAGGGTGAGTCGGCGTTGTCGGCGCGGGAATTGGCACGGCAGGAGCGGCGGCGACAGCGTGAGGTGGCGGCCCTGCTGGAGGCGTCTGAGGGGAGCGAGGAGGGGGACGCTTGTCCGACCCAGATGCGTCGGGTAGCTGGATTGGCGGTGTGTATCGATCAGTATGAGTTCCCTGGGCGGGGTCACAAGGCGCGGGTGTGGGTGGATTTGGCGATGGCTCGCCGGAGCTGTGTGGGTGCGGGCAAGCGGCTGTGCCGGCGCGAGGAGTGGCAGCAGGCGTGTGGGGTGGCGTTGCCCTATGGGCGGGTTTTCGAGGGTGGGCGTTGCAATGATGCCTCTGGGGGGCAGGGCGGCGTGGTGGTGGGTGGTCAGATGCAACAATGTAGGACGCGGGACGGGCTCTTCGATATGGCGGGCAATGTGGCGGAGTGGGTCGAGGAAGGGGTGGTCATGGGGGGGAGTTACTTGGCGGAGGGAGAGCAGGGCTGTAGGCTTGTCGAGGAGGGCAGCGCGGCGGCGCACATCGGTTTTCGCTGCTGTATGGATGTTGCCGCAGAGTAAAAGGAGGCGCGGATGTATATCGTTCATGTGCATGTAGAGGTGTTTCCAGAGGCGGTGGAAGCTTTCAAGGCGGCGTCGCAGGCCAATGCGGCGGCGTCCTTGCTGGAGCCAGGGGTGGTGCGCTTTGACGTGCTGCAGGAGAGTGAGGTGGCGACGCGCTTCCTTCTGGTGGAGGTATACCGGGTTGAGGCCGATGCGGCGGCGCACAAGGAGACGGCGCACTATGCGACGTGGCGTGACAAGGTGGCGCCGATGATGGCGCAGCCGCGGCGGGGGGTGAAGTATGGGAACATTTTTCCGTTGGATGCGATGTGGTGACGGGGGTTGACCATGGTGCATGACTTTGCGACGGCCCAGCGGGTGCGCGTGGGCTGTGGGGTGGCGGCGGGGATCGCCGACGAAGTGGCGGGTTGGGGGCGGCGGGCGCTGCTGGTGTGTGGCGGCGATGTGGCGCGGGTGCGGGGGGTGCAGGCGTCATTGGAGGGGCGTGGCTGTACGGTGTCGTCGTTGTCGGTGGTGGGGGAGCCGAGCCTGAGGTGGTTGCGGGCCCAGTTGTCGCGTTGGCGCGGCGCGGGGGTCGAGTGGGTGGTTGGGGTGGGTGGAGGAAGCGTCATCGACGCGGGCAAGGCGTTGGCGGCGTTGTTGCCCCAGGCGGGGGACCCTCTGGACTATTTGGAGGTGGTCGGTGGCGGGCAGGCTTTGGTGTCGCCGTCTTTGCCTTACGCGGCGGTACCGACGACGGCGGGGACTGGGGCCGAGGTGACGCGCAACGCGGTGTTGACGGTGGATGAGGCGCAGGTCAAGGCCAGCCTGCGGTCGCCGTGGATGTTGCCGCGTCTGGCGCTGATTGATCCGCTGTTGAGCGCGAGCATGCCACCGGGGCTGACTGCGGCGACGGGGCTCGATGCGGTGGCGCAAGTGTTGGAGCCATTCGTGGGGCGGTCGCCGTCGCCGTTGGTGGACGGGCTGTGTCGGCAAGGACTAGCGATGGCAGGCGGGGCGCTGCCGCGGGCGTGGGTCGATGGGGCGGACTTGGCGGCACGCGAGGCCATGGCGTGGGTGGCGTTGATGGGGGGGATGGCGCTGGCGAACGGGAAGCTCGGTGCGGTGCACGGCTTTGCCGCTCCTCTCGGGGCGATGTTGGGTGCTGGGCACGGGGCGCTCTGTGCGGCGTTGCTGCCTGGCGTGGTGCAGGTGAATGTGGGCGCGCTGCAGGCGCGTGGGGATGGCGCGGCGGTGCTGGGGCGCTATGCCGAGGCCGCGCGGTTGCTGAGCGGCGGCGCGGTGCAGGAGGCGGAGGCGTTTGGGCCGTGGTTGGCGGCGTGGACGCGGTCGATGGGGGTCCAGCCGTTGGCGGCGTTGGGTTTGCGGCGTGAGCAGTGGCCGGAGGTGGTGGCGAAGGCGTGCCAGGCCAACTCGATGCGCGGCAACCCCGTGGCGTTGAGGCCAGAGGAGATGCAGGAAATTCTACGAATTTCCTGAGTTTAGCGCAGGGGTCGGAGCTTGCGCTCTTGGGGTGAGAGCGCTTCGAGTTGCTGTGAGGCAATTTGCAGGCAATCGCTGCGGCCGTGGCGCTGACAGAAGTCGGCGAGTTGGCGCCAGGGTGCGGCCTTGTCGGGGTTTTGCTCGGCGATTTTTTGGAAGAGTTGGTGGGCGTCATCGAGGTGCCCACGGGCCTCGTGGCACTGGGCCAGGAGGGCTAGGGCCGAGGGGGAGTCGGGTTGTTGGGTGAGGAGCGCGGTGAGGGTTTCAGCGGCACGGTCGAAGTCTTGGTGTTGGATGCGTAAGGCGGCGAGGCGGAGTTGAAGGTGGGGCGGTGGGGAAGGGAGCTCCACGAGGTGTTGGTAGTATTCCATGGCGGCGGTGCTGTCGCCGAAGTCGTCCCAGCCGAGGGCGAGGCGATGGAGGCACTGGGGGTCGGCATCGGCGCGCCAGGCGCGTTCGAGGTGGAGGGCGATGTCCGGCCATGGTTGGTCGAGTTTGGTCTTGACGTGGGCGTGGCGGCGCTCTTGCTCTGGGGATGGGAAGTCGGGTCCGCCGAGGAGGTTGGCGCGTTGATAGCGGTCATCGGCGAGGGTCCATGCTTCGCGCTGAAAGAAGTCATCGCCTTGTGCTTTGAGGAGGGCGGCGAGTCGTGCGGGGTAATAGGGGTCCTCGGGGTTGGCGTGCATGGCGCTTTCGGTGATGGCGATGGCGCTGGGGAGATCGTCTGCCCGCACATAGGCTTCGGCCGTATCGGACCAAGAGGGTGTTGGGTTGTTGGCGCAGCCGATGAGACAGAGCAAGGCGCAAGCGGGCAGGGCGTGGGCGATGGAGGTGGA
This sequence comes from uncultured Myxococcales bacterium, assembly GCA_964454015.1. Lineage (GTDB taxonomy): Bacteria > Myxococcota_A > Bradymonadia > UBA4248 > UBA4248 > CAYVQF01. The sequence goes on along the minus strand of CAYVQF010000057.1, from coordinate 21,510 downwards.
GCCAGACATGGGTTAGCGCTCGGGGGAGAGGGTTGGAGAGCTGGGGCCAAAGCTGTGAGCGTGCGCATTCGACCGCAGGCCTAGGCGTTTGGTATAGCAGGTTGGCGGCGGGTGCCCAAGTTGCTCGGGTGAGCGCGCCGTGGCTTGTGGTTGAGGTGAGGAGTGATGACGATGGATGTTGGCGCGGTCAACCCAGAGCGATTGTTGCAGGCCTTTGAGGGGAGTCGGGAGCCGGGGCGAGGGGTGGAGGCCTTTGCGAGCCTGCGTGAGTTGGATTGGCAGGTGTTGAGCGCGGCGTTGGCCGATCGCTGTGGCACGGCGCAGGCCGCGGCGGTGGCGTCGTCGTTGCCCTGGTTGGGGTCAGCCGACTTGGTGGCGCGCCGTCTGGCAGAGGTGGCTGAGATGGCGGAGTTGCTGGCTGGGGGTGATCGCCCTGGCTTGGGGCCCATCGCCGTTCTCGAGCCCATATTGTTGCGGGCCACCCGGGGCGCTTGTTTGTCAGCGGCGGAGGTGGTGTCTTTTGGCAAGGCGATCGGGGCGTTGACGGAGGCGCGGCATTTTTTTCGTCGGCGCGCCACAGATCTACCGCTGTGTTGGCAGGTGGCTGAGGCCATGCAGGCGATGGATGCGCTGGCGACGCTGCTGGAGCGTTCGTTCTCGCCTGAGGGTCACTTGGTGGACGAGGCGAGTGCCGAGCTTGGGCGTCTGCGTCAGCGTTCACGGCGCTTGAACGAGACGATCCGGCAGCGGATCGAAGAGAAGACCAAGGACCGGGTCTACGAGGAGCATCTGCAGGACAGTTATTACACGATTCGCGAGGGTCGTTACGTGTTGCCGGTGAAGGTGCAGGCGCGGGGCAGGGTGGAGGGGATCGTCCATGCGACGAGCGCTTCAGGGCAGACGGTTTTCGTCGAACCTGCGGACATGGTGGCCCTGAACAACGCGTTGCGCATGGTGGATTTCGACGTGGAGGCCGAGGAGCAGCGGATCCTGCTGGCTTTGAGTGGAGAGGTGGCTGGTGTCGCGAGCGGGGCGCGGGCGTCGCTGCGGCGTTATGTGTACCTCGATGGGGTGGTGGCGGCGGCGCGGTTGATGTTGGATCTGGAGGCACGGGTGCCCTATTTGGGCGGGGCGACGGTGCAAGTCTTTGCGGCGCGGCACCCCATCCTGCAGTTGAAGGTGAGGGAGGGAGGCGAGGCGAGTGCGGTCATCGCGAATGACATTTGCTTGGATCCGGGGGCGTCGACCTTGGTGATTTCCGGCTCGAACGCGGGCGGCAAGACGGTGACGCTGAAGACCCTGGGCCTCTTTGCGGTGATGTTGCGTGCGGGGTTGCCCATCCCCGCGGGTCCGTCGTCGGAGTTTCCGCTTTTTGCGCAGGTTTTTGCGGACATTGGCGATGCGCAGTCGATCACGGAAGACAAGTCGACGTTTTCGGCGCACGTGCTGCGTCTGGTCGAGGCCTTACCGCGCGTGGGGCCCGGGACGTTGGTGCTCTTGGACGAGCCTTTTGCGGGGACGGACCCGGCGCACGCCAGCGCGCTGGTGGCGTCGCTGTTGGAGCGCCTGCATCAGGCAGGGGCGACGAGCGTGGTGACGACGCACTTGGATGACGTCAAGGCCTTCGCTTTGGAGCGGGCGTGGGCGGCCAATGCGTCGGTGGTTTTCGATTTGGAGCGTTTGGCGCCGACCTTTCGCTTGCGCTTAGGGAGCCCTGGGGCGTCGTCGGCCTTTGCGATTGCGCGGCGCTTGGGTTTGCCTGGAGACATGTTGCGGCGCGCCGAGGAGATGCTTGCGGGTGAGGCCGCGCTGGAGGTGTTGTTGGATCGCCTGGAAGCAGAGCGCCAGGGGCTGGAGGCGGCGCGGTGCGAGGTCGAGAGACGGGTGGCTGAGTTGGCGGCGGAGGCGGCATTGCAGGCTGAGGAGCGCGGGCGTTTGCGGCGCAAGGAGGCCAAGGCCATTGGTGAGGATCTGAGTGCGGTGCGCGAGGAGATCAGCGAAGTTCAGGGTCGGATCAGCGCGTTGAAGAAGGGTTTGCAGCGGCGGAGAGTGGAGCGGCAGGAGCGGACGCTGGAGCGACTGCAGCGCGAGGCGAAGGCAGTAGAAGAGGCGGCCCGAGGGGCGGAGCAGGTCATCGAGGCGGTGGAGGCGCCGACGTTCGTTCCGCTGGCGCCTGAAGCTTGGGAGGTTGGGCGTCGGGTCTATTGTCGCTCTTTGCGCCGCAATGGGGTGCTGGTGGGCTGGCGGGAGGACGCGGCGACGGTGCAGGTGGGCCATTTTCAGAGTCAAGTGCGGCGCCGTGATGTTGGTCTTGCGGTGGATGACGGAGAGGCGGGGCGGCGGCCTGCAGCTCAGGCGCTGAGGCAAGGGCAACGTCGCGCTATGGCAACAGCCGGGGGGGAGGCGGTGGCGTTGGTGGACGCCAACCCAGAGAGCGCTGGGCTGCCCTTGGTCCCGCAGAGTGGCGAGAACACGTTGGATTTACGTGGTTTGCGCGGGGACGAGGCGGAGGAGCGTTTGGAGATGTTTCTGGACAGCGCCATGCGCCGCGATGTGTCAGTGGTTTATGTCATCCACGGGCATGGGACGGGGGTGCTCAAGCGAATGGTGCGTGCCTATTTGCGGCAAAGTGAGTATCTACGGCACTTTCGTCCAGGTGAGCAGGGCGAGGGTGGCGATGGGGTGAGTGTGGCGTGGCTGCGCAGCCAGTGAGCCTTGTGGGGGTGACGGCTCAGGCGCTCGGGCGTTGAGATCTGAGGGCGTCGGCTGCTTCGGCAGCGCTCTGCCGCCGGGGGTGGGCCTGGTCGCGGGCGATGGCATCGAGGTGGGTCAAGATTTCGTCAAGGGGGGGACGAAATGGCGCGTCGCTGGACTTGGCGTTGACGCAGGTACACAAGGCCTCGATGGCGTAGCCGGCCTCTAGGTTGCGGCGGTGGGCGCGGTCCAGGAGGAAGGCGTAGGCCTGTGAATCGCCGAGGAGGAGGGCGCTGCGGGCTGCGGCGATACGGTGGAGGCGTTCACCGAGGCGCGCTTGGAAGATGTCGCGGAGGGCGGGGATGGCGGCGGGGTGGCCGTAGTCGCCGAGGGCGATGATGGCGGCGAAGCGCAGATCAGGGTTGGGCAGTGCCGCCATGAGTGCTTCGACCAGTTCCTCTTCGCCGAGGGAGGCTCTAGCGATGACGAAGTGGAAGCGCTCGTGGCCGTGTGCTCGGGAGGTCGCTTCGCGCAGCGCTGGCAGGGCTTGGGTCGATGCCAGCCGGGTCAGTCCTTGGGTGGCGATGATGCGGACCTCGTGGTCGGGGTCCAGGAGGGCAGCGAGGAGGTAGTCACCATAAGCTTGGCCCGCTTCGTTCAAGCTCTCGCGGGCCGAGATGCACTGGAAGCGGACGTCGGGGTCGGGGTGGTTGGCGAGCTCGCCGAGGCAAGCCGCGAAGGTGCGCTGGGTGTCGTTGGGGGGGCTGTCGGGGGTGTCGTCGGCGGCAGTGGCGAGGGAGAGGCGCAAGGTCAGGACTGTGATCTGGAGGATGCCTGGGTCGGCATTGGTGTCGATGAGTTTGCGCAGGTGCAGGAGGAGGTCGGGGACGAAATCGGGGGCCTTCTGGGCCTCTTCGACGGCGACCTCCATGGCCATTTCGCGGACCTCGGCGTCGCCCGAGGCGAGGAGTCTGAGCAGGGCGCGTTGGCGCCACAGGGGGGCGAGCCCGCGCAGGGCTTCGGGGGTGGTGTTGCGAACGGAGCGGCGCGGGTGATGGGCGCGTGCGAGGATGGCTTGAATTTGCGGATGCATGGCGTAGGGTTCAACGGCGAGGGTGACTGAGGTCCAGAGAAGGCCTAAGATGGCGACGCTGGCGAGGGCCTTGAATAGTGGAAGACGGTTGGGTCGGCAAGGGGAGGCAGTGTTAGAGGGTAGGGCGATGGTAGATTGTTTTTCCGAAATCGTGGGTCATGCTGCGGCGAAGCGAGGTTTGCTGCGGGCGGCATCCACGGGGCGTGTGCACCATGCCTTGCTCTTCAGTGGCCGGAGAGGGATAGGGAAGCTCGCCTTGGCGCGGGCTTTTGCGCAGGTGTTGCTGTGTGAAGAGAGCCAGTTGGGGGTGGGGTTGGGTGGCCTGAGGCGCTGTGGTGTCTGTCGTCACTGTCGGCGCATCGAGAAGGATGGTCACCCGGATTTTCTGATATTGAGGCCAAGCGGGGTTTACATCAGCATCGCCCAGATCAGGCAGTTGCAGCAGGATGTGTCGTGCAATCCTTTTGAAGCGCGGCTGCGGGTGGTGATCATCGATGATGCGCATGCCATGCAAGACGCTGCAGGCAACGCGATATTGAAGACCCTGGAGGAGCCCGGTTCGCAGACGCAGTTTTTACTGTTGACGGATCAGGCGCATGGTCTGTTGCCGACGGTGCGGAGTCGCTGTCAGGTGGTGCGTTTGGCGCCGTTTTCCTGGCAGGAGGTGTGTGCCCAGTTGGTGGCGCAGGGGCGACCCGAGGACTTGGCCCAGCGGGTGGCTGCGGTGGCCATGGGGAGCCCTGGGGAGGCTTCGAGTTGGAGCGACAGCGGTGCCTTGGGTGAGGTGTATGGCTTTCTCGATGCGATGGAGACGCTGGAGGATCCGGCTCAGGCCATCGACTTGGCGAAGGAGATTTCAGGTCAGGGAGAGTTGGTGCCGGTGTTTTTGCGTTTGTTGTCGACCTATCTACGCGACCTGGCGGTGGTGGGGGCGTGTGGTTCTGGGGCCGAGGTGATACATGTGTCGCGTCGAGAGGGCCTGTTGGAGCGCGCTGGTCGTGTGGACGTGGATACCATCATTGCGGCTTTCGAGTGCGTTGAGCAGGTGCGGCGGGCGTTGCGCGGCAATGTGAATCAAACCTTGGCGTTGGAGCACTTGATCTTCCGATTGCGTCCGGTTTTTGGACGTGACAGGATGTCGGGGGGATCGAGGTGAGTAGAACGCCGCAGCGAGCTGGAACGAGACGGGATGAGTGAAAAGTCGGTAAGTGGTCGGCTTCCTTTTGGGGGCAAACGCAGGCTCTTCGAGGTGATATGGGTGCGTCTGGGGCGCTGGGGTCGGCGGGTGGAGGTCGACACGGGTGGGCGTCTGCTGGAGTCGGGCGTGGCGGTGGTGGTGCGGGTGAAGAAGGTTCTGATTCTGGGTGAGACGGAGGGGTGCCGTTTCCGCCGGGTGGTGGCTCCCAACACTTTGGCCTCGATGGTGCGTTTGGCGTCGGCTCAGGATTTGGAGACGGATGCAGAGAACCGGCTCATCGAGGAGAAGGCGGTGCGGACGGCTTCGGCGTTGGCGTTCAGCGACGGCCCGGAGATGAAGATCATCGCGGCGGAGCTGAGCCTGGATCGGCGTCGGGTGACGATTGCCTTCTCTGCAGAGGAGCGGGTGGATTTTCGGCGGATGGTGCGTGAATTGGGGCAGCGTCTGGGTCTGTCCATCGAGATGTTGCAGCTCGGCCCCCGGCATGGGGCGGGTATTTTGGGGGGCATGGGGTCGTGTGGCCAGGTGATGTGTTGCGCGCGCTTTTTGACGGACTTCGAGCCGGTGGCCATCAAGATGGTGAAGGCGCAGGGTTTGGCGCTCAATCCCAAGCGGGTGTCCGGGATGTGCGGTCGTTTGATGTGCTGTCTGGCCTATGAGTACAGCGGATACTTGGGCGGGCGCAAGGAGATGCCCAAGCGCAATCGGCGTTGCTTGACGCGTCTGGGTGTGGCCAAGGTGACCGAGGTCGATGTGCTCAAGCGCGGTGTCGATGTGGTGCACATGGATGGAACGCGCGCGACCTTGGCGTTGGACGACGTGGTGCTCGACCCCGATCCGGCGACGTTGCCCGACGCCTTTCCGCTCGAGCCGGTGCGTCTGCAGCTCGATGGTGCTTCGACGGAGGCCAAGGCGTCGCGCTCAGGGCAGCATCGGGCGACGGTGCACCGGGAGCGTCATGGTGGCGGCGGAGAAGGTGGGGGCGAGAGAGGCCATGGTCGCGGAGAGCGTGGTGCGCTTCGGCCGCGTCCGGCGTCAGGTGGTGAGCGTGGTGCGGCTGGGTCGCGTCCGGCGTCAGGTGGTGAGCGTGGTGCGGCTGGGTCGCGTCCGGCGTCAGGTGGTGAGCGT
>CAYVQF010000057.1:0-15297 GCA_964454015.1 uncultured Myxococcales bacterium | reverse complement strand
CGCGTCCGGCGTCAGGTGGTGAGCGTAATGCGGCTGGGCCGCGTCCGGCGTCAGGTGGTGAGCGTAATGCGGCTGGGCCGCGTCCGGCGTCAGGTGGTGAGCGTGGTGTGGCGGCGGCCGAGGCCCCAAGAGAGGCAGGGGGCGACCGCAAGAGGAGTCGGCGGCGGCGTTCAGGAGGCAAGCGGGGGGCCGAGGGTGGCGGAGGTGTGCTTGGGGAGAGCGCTGTGGCCGGAGGGCAGCGGAGTGAGTCGGCTGGGTCCGAGTCTGCGGAGGGTCGCGTTGCTGGGCGTCCTGGCAGCGCTGACGATGGGGCCAGCCCGGCTCGCCGGCGGCGGCCGCGCCGACGGGGTGGGGGCAACAAGGGGCGGCCAGAGGGCGAGCCGCCCCGCGAAGGGGGCGAGTGAGCGGGTGCGGGTGAGGGCTGGCACCGCCAAGGCAGGGTGGTGTGACGGCGTCCACCCTGAATGGAGAGGGTGGTAAAAGGTTGTTGCGTGTAGGTGCAATATGCGCTATGGCTTGGCACCGGTTTACCATCGTCGTGAGGGTAGCGCTGGTTTGGCCATGAAGTTGGCATCAGCGAAGCGCCAGGGCGCCGCCGGGATGGGTTGCGGTTGAAGGCGGAGATGGCTGGTCCTTTGGGCTCTTGACCGGCGGTGAGGGGACGCGAGCAGAGCGGAGAGCGCCGCAGAGTGACGAGGGCAGAGTGTATTTGACAGGCCTCTTACATCGAGATGAGCTTTGCGACATCACCTTGCGCTGGCTCCACGACGATTGTCGGCCCGATGATGGGCGGCGATTGACGGAGATATTTCTCTATGAGAGTGCGGTGGCGTCGCCGACGTCACAAGAGTTCATGCTGGGTTTTTTAAGTCGTCTCTATGGCGAGGGTTTGTCCGTCGAGCGGCTGACCTTCAAGCACCGGCTGCGGGAGCGGCTTCTGGCCTGTGTGCCCATCGAGACGGTGCGGATGCGTGAGCTGCGGGAGCGTTATGAGGCGCGCCCAGAGGAGTATTTTCCGCGTTTGCCCGTCGACGCGGTGTTGCTCTTTGCGCCGGCGCGCGGTTTGGTGGCCATCAGCCGGATCAAGCGCCCGCAGCGGGCGGCAGAGAAAGCGGCTTATCGGATGGCTGATGCGTTGGCCGGCGCGATCCGGCGTGAGGCTGAGGTCTTTGCGGCGCAACGCGCGCGGGAGCGCGGGGTGGACTCGCTGACGAAGCTGACGAGCTCAGAAGTGGAGATGAAGGAGGACTTCATCCGGGCGGAAGCGCAGGTCGCCGAGGGCTTCAGACATGGCCGCATTCATCTCGACCGCGAGGCGTTGGTCATCAACGACATCGTCGGTTTCAAGGTGATTGGTGACGAGGATGAGTTGGCCCGAGCGGAGGCGGTGCTGGCGGAGATCCCCAACGCGACGGTGGTGGAGCGCCAAGAGCATCGGGGCCATTACAACGCCATCAATTTGTTGGTCGATCTTCAGCTCGCTCCTGTGCCCCAGATTGTGGATGAGGGGCGGAAAATGGACTGGTCCATTGCGGGGTTGCGCGGGCTGGTGCCAGACACGGCGCGGCGCAATTTCGCCGATTACGTCGAGAGTGGCGCCCGCACGATCCGGACCGAGGTGGTGTTGACCAATTTCCCGGAGCTGATTGAGTCGGAGTTCGGCCGCTCTCTCCATGAGCTGCGGATATTGCGTTTGCGAGAGAGGCAGCCCTATGCGGGTCAGATCGCCGAGAACGCGCGCTATCTCATCGAGTTTTTGTTCACCGTCGCCTATTCACCGCAGACGCACATCGATGAGCTGCCGATCAAGATGTGGGGTCGCTACCTGCCGGATACGCTGATCACGGCCACGCGGGCGCTGTACGGGATACGGAGCGACGGGGTTTTGCTGCGCTCACTCTTCGTTTAGCGGGGGGATCGCCCGCGCCGTCGCGAGGGATGCGCCCGGATGCCTGTGTTGCCTGCCTGCTCGGTTGAAAGGGGCGGGTCCGGGTGACCATTGGCTGAGCAGGGCCTGTTGGTGGGTGAGTGTGGGTGTGGGGCGGTGTTTTGCGGGCAAAGGCGGTCCAAATTTTGTCACCTTTGCGGGCCCATGGTACCGAGGGTGCAGGACGCGACGAATGCGCGGCGGAGGGTGCGATGGGAAACGTGATCAAGCTGGTGCTTGGCTTTGTGTTCGTGGTTGGGGTGATGTTGCTCGGCTATCGCGTTGCGACGGATGGTGGCGAAGAGGACTACTTGCGCATGCAGGCCGATTTGGTGGAGCTGCGTGCCGGTAACGCCGCTTTGCAGGAGGTGAACGCGGCGTTGGCGCTGCGCATCGAGGCGTTGCGGAGTGATCCCCGGGCGATTGAGCGCAGCGTCCGGGACGAGTTGGGGATGGTACGTCGGGATGAGTTGGTGATTCTTCTCAATCGGCCGGAGCGCAGTGTTCGATAGGGGCAGGGAGCCATGGCGACGATAGCGCAGGGATCACCGTCACGAGAGTTCGCATTGAGCGCGGGGCTACCCCTCACCCTTGGCCCGGTCATGCACGGGCTGGTTCTGGTGGTTGCGTCTTTGGCGCTCGTCCGGGGTGATTGGGGCCCGCACGGCCAGGTGATGTGGTTGCAGATGGCAGCGCTGGCGGTGTACGGGGCGGTGGTGGTGCAGCAATGGTGGTGGCGGGCAGGGACGGGCAAGGAGGCGCCGTCTTTGGCATTCCGCATGGGTTTGAGTGGCTTGTTGGCGTTGCACGTGGCGTTGGCTTGGTCGGGCGCTCTGGCTGAGGTGCTGCATCCGTTGGTATACGCGTTGGTGGCCTATTTGGTGACGGTGAATGGTCGTCGGGTGGGCTTTGCTTTGGTGGTGTCTGCGGTGGCGCTCGAGGTGTTGCCCTGGTTTGCTGGTGCCTTGGGTTCAGGGGCTGAAGTGAGCGCGCGGGTCTTGCTGCGGTTGGCGTTGGTGGTGGCTTTTGCGACGTTGTATTTGCTCTTTCATCGTCGGGTGGTGATGGGTCTACAACGGCAGCACGCGCAGCGTCTGCGTGCGGAAGGTCGTTTGGTGAAGCAGCGGGCGCGGGAGCTGCGGATTGAAGCGTCGGGCCAAGAGGGTGTCGCTGCCACGGAGTCGGGCGCGGTCGTGCGGCAGGAGTTGCGTGCGGGCTTGCTGGCTGGTGCGGTGGATGCGTGTGCGCGTTCGACCCAGCAGTCTTTGGCGCTGCTGCGTCACGGCTTGGGTGCGGAGCATGTGGCGTTGTTTTGGGTGGATCAGGGCGAAGAGGTGTTGGTCCTGCGCGAGTATAGTGCGGGGCGAGCGTTGCAGAGTGAGCCGATCAAGATTGGCAGCGGTGTGGTGGGTGGGGTTGCGCGTCACAACGAGGTGATTCGCCTGCATGGTTGTAGGCCGGGATTTCCTGGTTTGTCCTATCAGCGGGAGGGGGTGCGGGTCGGGGCATTTTTGGGTGTACCTCTGCGCGAGGGCGATGAGGTGCGGGCGGTGCTTTGTGTGGACCGGGTCGAGGCGCGACCGTTCTCGGCGGCGGAGGAGGCGCTGGTCATGGCGACGGTAGAGCAGATCACGCGGACCCTGCAGAGTGAGCGTTTGACGCTGAAGATGGAGCAGGCGAAGTACGATCTGAGCCAATTTTACGAAGCTTCTCGGGTGTTGGCGACGGCGCTGCAGCTCAGCGAGGTGTTGAAGCTCTCTCTGGAGACAGTGAAGTCGATGGTGTCCTATGACTATGGGGCGATCACGCTCTACGATGCGGAGCAGGATCAACACCGCATTGCGGCCGTGGCGGGGGCGCGATTGAATGGCCTCGAGGGTGTGAGCTTCGAGAGCAACCACGGGTTGGTCTCGATGGCGATCAAGATGCGGCATTTTCTCCCTTGCGGAGAGTGGAACAGCGATGTTGGCTACATTTTTTCTTCGCAGCACAAGGTGAAAGGGGTACGCCAGTTGTTGGTTCTGCCTTTGGTTGCGCAAGGCCGGGCGCTGGGTTCTTTCGTCGTGGGGGGTGAGCTGGTGCGGAGTCGGCGGGAGATGTTGGAGGTGGTGGCCAATCAGGTGGCGGTGGCCATTGCCAACGCGCAGATGTACGACAACATGGAGCGCTTGGCGACGACGGATGGGTTGACGCAGTTGTTGAATCGGCGAACGTTCCACGAGCGGGCTCGGGAGGCGTTGGCGCGTTGTGAGCGGTCGAAGCAGCCTGCGGCGCTGATCATGACGGACATCGATTTTTTCAAGAAGGTGAATGACACCTATGGCCATCCCGTGGGGGATGAGGTGCTGCGTGGTGTGGCCAAGATTTTTGGTGAGACCTTGCGCTGCACGGACATCATCGGTCGCTACGGTGGGGAGGAGATGGTCGTGCTGCTCGAGGACACGTCGGTGGAAGGGGCGATGCTGTTGGCGGAACGTTTGCGCAAGAAAGTGGCGGCGAAGGCGTTCGAGACGGAGAAGGGTACGCTGCGCGTGACCTTGAGTTTGGGGGTGGCGTCTTTTCCCACGCAGGGAGCTGAGCTTGGCGCGTTGGTTTCGGCTGCGGATCAGGCGCTGTATCGGTGTAAGGCCGAGGGGCGCGATTGTGTGCGTCGCGCGGTTTGAGGGTGGTCAGTTTTGGTCAAGTTGGGGTAAGTGTGGGGAGATTCGGTGCGGGTGCTTCTTTGGGTGACGCTGTAGACTTTCCCAATTGAACCTGAAAAGCTAGCTCGTGTGGCTCTTGGGCCGAATCTTCAGTGATTCCCAATGTTGCATGTGCGCAGGGTGGGCGATGCGCGTGGACAGTATCTTGCGGTGGCCGCGCAGAGAGTGGGATGCGTTCAAGGCGTCTTACGATGCGTTGGAGCTCAGCCTTGCGCTGTCGTTGAGATTGCTGGCTCTGCAGTGGCTGGCCTTCTGTGTGGTGATGATCTTGCAGGTCGTGTGGGCGCCGCTGGCTGGGGCGACGCGCTTTGAGCACGCATGGTTGCCGGTCTTACTGTTCACGTTGTGTTGTCTGTGTTCCTACACCTTTCATCGTCTGCGCGGTCGGGGTCCCTGGGGACCGGTGCTGACCGTTGCCGACACGGTGTTGGGCTTGGCGGCGGTGACGGTGGTGGCGGTTAACACTGCGGTGCCGGCGACCCTTGTGTGGGGTGGCATTGCGTGCCTGGTGATCGTGTCTATCCATGGGCGCATCTTCAGTCTGACGTGGGTCTTCGTGTTGATGTGCGGTGTGCCGACCTTTGGCGTCGCGCTGCTGTTCGCTGCCGAGCCGGTGCTGTTGGTTCTGTTTGTGGCGGGCCTGAGTACGGGCTTTTTGATGGCTCACTTGACGGGGCGTCAGCGATGTCTGCGTCGGCAGAACGAGGCGCTGCGCTTGGCGCTGGACGCCTCTGAGGCGATGGCGACGAAGAGCATGGACATCGCATTGGCGAGCACCCTGACCAACCTCGGCCACTTCCTCCACGAGCTTCGCAATTCCTTGATGGGGATGGGGCTGAGTTTGGGCTATGTTCAGAAGACGCGGCAAGAGAGCGAAGTCTGTGCGGCGGCGATCGCCGATGCCGTCGAGGCCTACAATAGGATGCAGGCCTGGGTAGAGGCGACGGTGGCGGGCATCCGGGCGCAAGGCGTGGTCGAGGCGCGCTCCTTTGCGTTGATGCCGTTGTTGGAGGCTTTGGAGAGGGACGTCAGGGAATTGCAGATCGTGCGTCAAGGTGCGTTTCCAGTGTGCAGCATCACGGGCGATCCTGAGTCCTTGACTCTGGTGTTTCGCGACATGTTGCGCAACGCGGCGCAAGCCGGTGCGACGACGGTGTGGGTGTCGGTGGCGTTGCAACCTGGCCCGCTGGTTCAGGTCAGCGTCCGCGACAACGGGGTCGGGTTGCCAGAGCCGGTCTTGGCGCGCTTGTTTGAGCCTTTTGCGACCTATGGCAAGAGCAGCGGGACAGGGCTGGGGCTCTATTTGATCAAGCGGCGGGTGGAGCTCTTTGGCGGTCAGGTGACAGGCGGTAACGCGCCCCAGGGCGGCGCGGTGTTTACCCTGCTCTTGCCGTGTGCTGCGGGGAAGTTGGCCGAGCCTGGATGATGAAGGTGGTTGGCTTTGGGTGGTGTTGATGCGTAGCGCGCCGGTGGCTTGCGACGTGGCGCTGCATGAGCATCATGGAGAGAGGGTCGTTATCACCGATTTTTCCATGTTGTGTGGTGGTCATGTCAATCCGGGTCAAGCTGCTGCTCATCATGATTTTTGGCGTGCTGATCGCACTGGGGGTCAGCGTCTTGGCATTTTACAACGCGGCGACGCTGGACAGCCGTATCGATCAAGTGTTGAGCCAGGAGTTGGCGACCATGCGGGTGGTCAGCGAGACGCGTTCGGCGCTGATGGAGACCCGGCAGCAGGAAGAGCTGGTGATTGCGTTGCGCGACCCGGCTTTGATGATCGGCGTGGAGCGATCGCTGGCAGACTTGGTGTCGGCGGTGCAGCAGGGGGCGAATCATCCCGAGGGGAGCGCTGCGGTGGCGATGTGGGGCCATGTGTCGCGCCTATGTGATGACTATGGTGCGCTGTTGGCGGTGCTGGAAGAAGTTCTGGTGGTTCAAGGGGGGGAGCTGTCCTTGTTGCGAGCGCGGCTGCGAGATGAGCTGAGCCTCATGGATGGCCGCATGCAGCGCATAGGGGTGAGCTTGGCGTCAGGTGACGAGGGGCGGGCTCGGGAGATCCAGCAGCGGGTGCTGCACCAGGTTCTGCCGTCCTTTTTGCAGCCGCCGCCGTGGGTATCGCAGCGGGATGGCGCCCGGGTAGGGCACGCGGTGGACGTGCTCAGCCGTGTCGAGCGCGGTCGTTGGTTGGTGGGGTCCTTGTTGGAGTGGGTCAGGAGCAGTGACCAGCGGGATTACCGGCTTGGTTGGGTCGAAGGACAGCAGATCGAGCATCTGTTGCGTGCTTTGGTGCGGGAGAGCGAGGCATTGGTCTCCCATTGGGGCGGAGGGGCGGCTCCCTTGGGTCCATCGTTGTTGGGCTCGGCGGAAGCGTTGGCGGAGATGGGGACGCGTTTTTTAACGGAGCACCAGGCCTATGAGTCTGACATTGCGAGGCTTTCCCGCGGTGCAGCGGTGTTGCGGGTGCGCATGGAAGCCGATTTGGACGCGATCACGCGCTCGGCTTGGCAGGAGGTGGAGAGGCGTCGGGCGGGCATCGCGCAGCAGCGTTCGAAGTCGTTCTCGGTGATTTTACTGTTGTTGGTGGTTGGGGTGGCGATCGCGATGGTTCTGAGCGCCATCATGATGCGCAACATGAGCAAGAGCTTTGGTCAGCTTTTGGAAGCGGCTCATGACATCCAGCATGGGCACCTCGACGCGCGGGTGCGCATCACCTCTCGGGACGAGCTGCGGGAGCTGGGCTCGGCCTTCAATGCGATGGCCCAGTACCTCTTGGATCGGCGTCGGCAGCAGGTGGACTACAATGAGATCGTCAGCTTGTTGAATTCCACCTTGGGTATAGACGCGATCCTGAGCGGTTCTCTGCAGGAGATCGTTTGCCGCAGTGGCAGCGCGGTGGGTGCGTTTTACATGGCGGATCCCGATGAGCAGAATCTCCATTTGGCCAAGGGCCATGGCCTGTCGACGGCGATGGCTGAGCGTTTGAACATCAAGCTGGGGGTGGGCTTGGTGGGGCAAGCGGCCAAGACGCGGCGCAAGATTTTGGTGAGCCCCGTTCCGGAAGGGATCTTCGATATCGATATTGGCTTGGGTCGGATGCGGCCAGGGGCGCTGCTGGTGTTGCCCGTGGTGCACGTGGATCGCCTGCTGGGGGTCTTCGTGTTGCTCAACGCGATGCCCTATGCAGAGGAGACGCTGACTTTCATCGAGGAGGTGGTTTTTCAGTTTGGTGTGGCTTTGAACAACGCGCGATTCGTGGCTGAGATCGAGGCCACGGCGGAGGTCCTCAAAGAGCGTACGGAAGAGCTGATTCGCCAGCGGGCGCGTCTGGAGAAAGTCAACAGGGAGTTGGAGACGGCGAACCGCCTCAAGAGCGATTTCCTGGCCAATGTCACCCACGAGCTGCGAACGCCACTCAACGCGATCATTGGCTTCACTGAGTTGGTGCTGGAAAAGGGTGAGCAACGCGGCGAGAAGGCCAAGCGCCATTTGGAGACGGTACTGCGCAACGCTCGCTCCCTGCTGGGCTTGATCAATGATCTTCTGGACATCACCAAGATCGAGGCGGGCAGAGAGACCCTGACTTTGGGGGAAGTGAAGGTGCGGCGCTTGCTCGATGAGTGCCTGCAGACGATCACGCCGATGGTGCGTTCAGCGCCGATCGTGCTGCAGGTGGAGGTCGAGGCGGCGGTGGCGACTATCTACAGTGATGGGTCGAAGCTGAAGCAGATTTTGATCAATTTGCTGAGCAATGCGGCCAAGTTCACCGATGAGGGGACCATCTCGGTGGTGGCATCGGCGCCCCGGCCTGGGTGGGTGCGTTTTGCCGTCAGGGACAGTGGGATCGGCATTCATGCCGACGATTTGCCTTTGATATTCGACAAGTTTCGGCAGGTGGACGGTTCGTCGAGCCGCAAGTACGGCGGCACTGGGCTGGGTTTGTCGATTACCTTCGAGTTGGTCAAGCTATTTGGGGGCAGCATCGAGGCGACGAGTCAGCCCGGGGAAGGGTCTTTGTTCACGGTCGATCTTCCGGCGACGGCTGAGGAGCTCGACCCGCGCTTGCACCAGCGAGTGGAGGTGTTGACCCGCGACACGCGGCCGACCCACGCGTCGCTGCCGGCGGTGGTGCCGGCGCTGGTGGTGCCGGCTTCGCCGGAGGCTCAGCGCGCCGATGGCGTGGCCGAGGACGAGCGGGATGAAGGCAAGAGCGGGGTGGGTATGGTGGTGGTCCTGGATGATCAGCCCGAGACGGTCATCGTGTTGCGTGAGGTGCTGCGCAACAAAGGCTTGGAGGTCAAGAGCGCTTTCGTCTACAGCGACGCGCGGCAGATGGTGGAGAGCGCTGAGGTGGCCCTGTTGGTGCTGGGGCGCTCGCTGCCTGAGCCCGATGGCGTCACGGCTGAGGCGCTGCTCTTTGAGGCCGTGGCGGCCGCCCAGGTGCCGGTGATCTTGGTGGGACGCGACGAGAGCCCTGCCGAATTGCAGGTGGTGCTGCGTCTGCCGCGCCCATTTCCGCCCGAGATGGTCAGCGAAGCGGTGGAGGGCACGGGTCCGCTGGCGGCGGTGCTCGCGGGGTGAGGGAGGCAACGCGGGAGATAGGGTCGCTGACCGAGGCGTTGCGGCCGTTGGCGGTGTCGCTGGGTGAGGCGGGTGTGGCGCCAGATGCGCAGGCCTTTGCCGCTTTTGCGGGGTCTTTGATCGTCAAGGGCTGGGGCAGCGTGGCGGAGGCATTTCTGTTGCCGGCTTTGGGCAGCGGCGTGTGGTCACGGCTCGAATCACTGGGGCGCGCCGTGGGCTGCTTCTGGGATCCACCTCCAGAGGGCGACGCCCTGTCTTGGTCATGGTGTGCTTGGGCCTGGCAGGAGCGCTTGCGTCGAGCCATGGTCGAGGTACACGGTCCAGTGGCGCGTCGGTGCGGTGCGGTCTTTACCTCTCGTGGCTTCGCCGAAGCGTCGGTTGAGCTGGCGGTGACCCAATTCGTTGAAGGGCACGGCCGACTGCCACGGCGCTGTTGTGATCCCTGTTGTGGGACGGGTTCATTGTTGTTGGCCCTGTGCGGATCGTTGTTGCGACGCGGGCAGGAGGTGGAAGCGCTCGGAGAGACGTTGTGGGGGATGGAGTTGGACGCGCATGCGGCGGGGGTGGCCTCACTGCTGCTGTGGCGCGCTTGCTCTGGCGCACAGGGGTGGCGGCCGACGCTGCGTTGTGGTGACACCCTCAGTGAAGCGCCGCAGGTGATGGGTCCGGTGGAGGTCTTGGTTGCAAACCCACCTTTTACCCGGGCTTGCCGGCGGGAGCGTCTGGCGTTGGCGTCGCGTTTCTGTACGCTCCATGGGGCCTACGATGCCTACGTCCCGTTCATGGAGTGGGGCGTGGAGGCCTTGGATCGGGGCGGTGTGGGGCTCTTCATCACGCCCAACAAGTACTTGAGCAGTGATTATGGCAAGAAGTTGCGGCGTTATCTGAATGAGGTGGCGCCGCCGCGGGCGCTCCTCGATTTTTCGGCGGCCAAGCCATTTGCGGAGCAGGTGGATGTGCTGGTGACGCTGGTGGAGAAAGGTGGGGGTGATGCTGGCTGCGTGGTGGCCGAGGCAGGCCCTGAGGTCGATGGGGGTGGGGGCTGGGGGGCGCTGTTGGCCCTGGGCCAGGGGCAGGCAAAGGCAGATGGTCATTGGTCAGCGCGTTGTCTGCGCCGCCCCTTCCCATGGCACGGCGAGGAGCGTTGGGGGCGGGTGGGGACGGTGTTCGAGAGTCGGCTGCGGGAGCAGCTCGCCGGCCGGGGGCGTCCCTTGGGCGAGCTGGTGCCTTTGTGCACGGGGACCATGGGCTACGCTTATGGTGCGGTGCTGGCGGAGGTGGTGGAAGGAGAGGCGGGCGAAGCTGGGGCGCGGGTGACGACGCCCAGTCACCTTTTGCCCTATGGGACGCAATGGGGTTCGCGGGTCGTACGCCTGGGGGGGCGGCGCTACGTGCGTCCCCTGGTGCGGGAGATCGGCAAAGTGGCGCAGGGCGCGCTGGCTGTTGGAAGCCCCAAGCTCTTGGTGCGAGGTATTGGCAGACGGGCGGCGGCGTGGGTGGACGTGGCGGGCGCGGCGTTGCCCTTGGTGGCGGTACATGGGTGCGTGGTGAGTGAGCCGCAGCAGGGCTTTGCGTTGGCGGCGCTGCTCAACAGCGCTCCTGTGGTATGGTGGCTGGCGCAGGCGGGCGAGATGGCCCGGGTTGCCCGCGGTTCGCGGCGTTTTGCGCTGTCGGTGCTGCGGGAGGTGCCTGTTCCCGTCGACCTGTCGACGCTCGTGCAATGTTTGGGTCGGTGTGGGGCTTTGTTGCACGCCCATCCCGCGGATGGAGAGGCGCTGGCGGCGGTGGATGCGGGCGTTGCGGACTTGTTTGGCGTCGACGCCGAAGCCCTGCGTTGGCTGCAGGTGCAAGTGGCGGGAGATGGGCGAAGGATAGGGAGGAGTCGTGTCGATGGTAGAGGATGCGCTTAGAGAGGGGGTTCAGGTCGAGGGGTGGCCGTCGCGGCGTTTTGGTCGTTGGCCGGTGCGGGTGGACTGGGAGGGTCAGGATCCGCGGCAGCGGGTGTGGCCGACGAACTACCAGAAGGCCGTGGGAGTGGTGCGTTTGCTTTTTCTCGAGCCAGCTTACGCTGGTGTGCTGGAGAGCCTGCAAGACTATTGTTTTCAGCAGGGCGCTGTGAACAATGCCAATGCGCGGGACCGGGCCATGTTTTTTTCGGTTTTGGCGCACGATCTGTTGTTTTTCCGCGGGGACCGGGGGCGGCTGCTGTTGGACGATTTGCCGATCGACGCGAAAAGCTATCAGGCCTTGCCGCACATGGAAGCGAGCACCATGAGCTTGTGGCGGGTGGTGGAGCGGCGCTGGTGGGGTGGGATCGTTCTGGAGGATGTGCTGCGCGGCGGACGATTCAGGGCTCAGACCCGGTTGTTACGGGCGCCGGCGGTGGGCGAGGTCTTGGTGGGGCGCTTGCTTTCGGTTGGGGTGGGACTGCGTTTGGTGGAGCCGTGGTTGGCGGTCGCGCCGGCGCAGGTCGGGGCCTTGGAGGCGGCGGTGACGCGCGAATACGCAGTTGCACAGCGCCAGCATCAGGGTTTGACCTGGGCGTCGTTCCTTAAGGTTGCGGGCTATCATTTGTATGAGTATGCGGCGGGCTTGAACCTAATTGACGCGATGGCGCAGGTGCTGCCGGGTGGCGTGCGCTTTTGCCCGCGATTGGTGACTTTCAAGCTGCGGCACGCCAAAGAAGCGCCGGACTTGAGCGCTTTGGCCGATGCCACGGTGGTGGAGCGCGATGGTGCCGGCCGCGCGGTGTTGGTGCAGTTTGCGTTGGCTGAGGGGTGCCCCCCGACAGTGGGGGAGGCGATCGTCAGTGTCGAAGGCAAGCGCTTGGAGTTGCTCTCGTTCATTGACAAAGGGGTGGCTGAGGTGAGTGCGGCCTTGGCGGCGCAGATGCCGCCAACGGTGTTGCGTGCGGAAGAGAAGCTGGAGCCCTTGGCCATATATCGGGCTTTGCGTCATGGTGTCTCGATTTCGTGAGTCATGCCGTCAGAAGGAAAGGGGAATTGGGGGGGTTCTTGATTGGTGGGTGGTATTCTGTTAGCTTCCGCAACTGTCGCAGCACGTTGCCGTTGGAGGGTGATGCTGATTCTGCGGTGTTTTCCGCCCTGAGGGGCTTTAGGCGTTTGAACCCGGACGATGTGGTTGAGAAAGGAGTGAGACCGATGAAGTTTCGATTTGCAAAAAGCCTAGGAATTTGTCTGCTTTTGGCAGCGTGGTCCATGTGGGCGCTGGGATGTGACGAGGAGTCGAAGAAGGACCCGACGACGGACACGCCGAACCCGGACGTGGCCGATGTCTCTGATCTTCCTCCGGAAGAGACGGATGAAGACGTTCCGCCGACGGACGTGGAGCCGGATGTGACCCCCGACGTGCCTGACGTCACGCCCGATACGACGCCCGATACGGCGCCCGATGTGGAGCCCGACGTCCCAGACCCCTTCAATTGGCCCGACAGTCCCCAGGACTACGCGTTTGGCCCGGTGGCCTATGTGCATAAGCTCATCATTCCGACGGTGAGCAGCACCGATGGGCCGACCTGTTGCCGCGATTGGGGCGCCATCTCGAAGGACAACGTGCGCGAAGGCACGGACTTGATGGACAACGCGTTGGCCTCATTGGCCAAGGCCCTGGTGTTGTTCGTCAACGTGCAGGAGATGTTGGACGAACAGCTCGAAGCCGGTTCTTTTGCTTTGCTGTGGGACCACCAGGATTTCGCTGGTGGCGCTCAGGATCCGAGTTTCTTCTTGGTCGGCCTCTTTGGCGACTATGCCGGCACGACCACTTATGCTGAGGCTTCTGCTGGCAATGGGACCTTCTCGGTGAGCGAGAAGTCCTTCAAGCCCAATTCAGGCGAACCACTGATTTACTTCTCTGGCGCCTCGATGACGGCGAGCAACTTGAACGCCGGTCCCTCGCTGTTCCGGCTGACTTTGCCTCTGGGCTTCGTCAATCTCGATGTGGCGGTCTCGGATGCGCAGGTGACGGGGAGGGCGAACTTCGATGGCGACAAGATTTCCTACTTTGAGGGGACGCTGTCGGGTTATGTGAAGGTCGCCGACGTGGTCGACGCGGTCAACGAGATCGTTGCTTCTCCGGCCTGTGAGTGTTTGGGCCTCACCGGGCCGCTTTACGTCATGGAGGAGGACGGTTCTATCACGGCTTCGGCCTGTATGCAGACGGCCGCTGCACATGCCCTTTGCTCGACAGTGGACGAAGAGATTTGTGCCGTTTTGGCGGCCGGTCCGCAGTCGATTTCCATGTCGCTGTGCACCATGCTGCCCACTTTGTTGGTGGCACAGGCTGACATCGACCTCAATGGCGATTGCGCCACTGATCCCGTAGGCTGTGCCTATGAGGCGCTGTCCATCGGTCTGCAGTGGGAAGCCGTTCCGGCGGTGGTGGTTGAAGTGACGGAGTAAGGCCGCACCCTTCGGAGGTGCCGTTTCGTGGTGAAGGGTCCCGTTGGGGCCCTTTTTTTTGTCGGGCGACCAGGAATAAACAGCGCGGCGCGGCGGGGCATTGCGAACGCTTCGTTGACATGGGTGGGGTGGAACGGTACTTTGTTCCGGACAGCGCGACATTTCGCTGTGAAGGGGTGGTATCGGATTGCGCACGATGCGGTGTGAACAGAGAAGAATGCGGTTGCCTGTTAGGGCGCTGGAGCTTGGCCAATTTGAGCCTGAGCTTCTCGGTGTGAGTCTTTCGCGGTCGTTGCGCGCTAGGAAAAGTGGGGAGAGCCGGGGGGCTCTACATCTGAGCAATTGCGCCCTCGTCAGGGCGTTCGATCGAAGAGGTACGACTATGGTCAAGGGAGCGGCAGGGTTAGGCGCTTGCGTCCTGATGGCGACGTTGTGGCTGCCTGCAGCCGTCTTTGCAGACGGGCAGGAGTTGCTAGCGCAAGCGGGCGATGACAGCATTTTCGAGCGCACGAGTGACAGCGATGTTGCTCTCGGAGATGCTCTGTCTGAAGAGGATATTGGCGCTGGTAAGGATTGGTCGGTGGGTGTGTCGACGGGTGTCTCCGTGGGGATAGGGAGTTTCGTGTCGGACCCCTATGCGCGGCGAAGCCGGGTGCGTTATCGGGTCGGTGCAGACGCCAGCTACACCATCCCGACGTTGGACGTCAGCGTAGGGTTGGCCACGGGTTTCAGCCAGTGGTTGACCGAAGGTGGTGGCTCGAACACCAAGCAGGAGTTCCGCTGGACCGACACCTATCTGTCATTCAGCCGTGGGATCATCGAGGGCTACGGCATGGATTTGAGCGCCGGCCTGGATTTCACCCTACCGACGAGCGCCTTTAGTCGCGCGGCTCGCCTTTACACGACGATTTCGCCGTCGCTGATCTTCGGTGGCGACATTGGCCCCATGCGTTTGTCCTATCAGATCAGCTACAGCCACAATTTCCACGGCTACACGTCGATGGTTTTCGATGCCAGCGAGGTGGACGTGCTGTCGCGCGAGACGGGGTCAGAAGCGGTGGCAGCCGATGCGGTGGCCATCGACGGCGTGCTGACCGAGATGGATCTGAGTCACAGCTTCATGGTTCGTTTGCGCTTGCACAAGCAGGTTTCGCTGTCGGTGAACTTTGGTTTTTCTGACTACTGGACCTATGACAACGGCAGCGTCACTCAGGACGACGCCTTTACTTCGCCCTTTGCTCGTGTGGGGCGCGGCCATGGGCAGAGCATGAACGGCGGCGTGCGTTTGAGCTATCAGCCGTGGAAATACCTGAGCACGACCCTGTCGATGAGCAGCGCACAGCCGTGGAAGACCGACGACAATCGTTCGTATCGCTTCCCCTTCATCGATTTGGAATCGCCTGCGAACAACTTCACGAGCTTTGCGTTGACCTTGGCTGGCCGTTATTGAGCGGGAGCCCTTTTGAATTGTGGAATGGCCGCCTCGCGGTGGCGATGATGTGACGACGATGACAACGATGACAGGACAAGTCTCTCTGTATCGGGGAGCCGTAGCGAAGGAGCATGGTATGCGACGACGATTCATGTTGGGCATCCTGCTGTGCCTGCAGGCGTTGGTGTTTTGGGGATGTGCCCAGGAAGTGGGTGACATCGACCGGACCCAGCCCAACAA
>CAYVQF010000056.1:0-37465 GCA_964454015.1 uncultured Myxococcales bacterium | reverse complement strand
GTGGTGTCCTTGGGCGTGGTGTCCTTGGGCGTGGTGTCCTTGGGCGTGGTGTCCTTGGGGCGCGTATCGCGGGTGGAGCTGTCGCGTGGCGTGCGGGTCTCCCGTGGCGGACTTTCTTGGCCATCGCTGGCGCCTTCGGTAGGCGTGACCGGGGGGGCCACGGCAACCTTGACGGGCAGCTTGATGAAGGCCGTATCGCTGAGGCGGTCTTGAGGTGGCGTCCAGGTCTGGACGACGGGGTCGTGTCCACTCAGGGACAGGGAGACTTCGTAGCTCGCGTCGACGGCGAGCCCGCGGATGATATCCGTGGTCTTGCCGCGTTTGATTTCTTTGCCGTCGGCTTTGGCCTTGATGACATAGTCTGCGCCATCGGGCTCGCTTTGCAGCGTGAGGGCGACAATGGCTGGCTTGAGGTCGACTTGAAGCTGGACGATGGTGTTCTCGGGGATGTCGATTTCGCGCCGCTCGCTTCGGTAGTCCTCGAGGGAGACCTCGAGCTGATGTTTGCCCGGGCTGAGGTTGGAGCGCTGGAAGGGGCTCGCCCCTTCGATGTGTTGTCCGTTGATGCTGACCTTGGCGTTGGCCGGTGTGGTGACCAGGCTGATGCCGGTCCCACCGGTAGCGGTGACAGCCTTGGAGAGCTTGATTTCGATGGTGCGCGGCTTGTCGTCAACGACGAAGGAGCCCGTGACCTCACCATAGCCTTCGGCAGAGATGCGGTATTCGTGGGTCTCGCCCGCGGTGATCTGCTCGATGGTGAGGGGTGGGATCTGGCCCTTGGCGACGGTTTCGCCATCGATCTGGATGGAGACTGGCGTCTGGGGGTCGATCTCGAAGTGGACCGTGCCGTAGTCGACCCGGCCTTGGGAGGCGATGAAGAGGACCAAACCAACGGCGAGCAAGGCGATGAGGACGATGGCGGCGAGGATGATGCCGACGTTGCGACCCGACTGACGCCGGGGAATCGCCATGGGCAGAGGCGTGGCTGGTTTGGCGCCGGGCACGGGTTCGAGGGAGACGGTTTTGCGCGGCGGTGGCAGCTCAGCGCGGTATTTTTCGAAGGCGCGTTCTGGTGACGCTGGCGGTGGTGGGGGGGGCACGTCGGCAGGCCCGGCGTCGGCCTTGGGTCGCGCGTAGATGATGCCTTCGTCCTCGGGGAGCTGGAAGTCGTCGAGCTCGGCGTAGATCTCGTCCTTGGTTTGGGGGACGGCGCCCCGATCGAAGACCGCCGTGGAGCTCTCGTCGTCGTCCCAGGACAGGTCTGCCGGGGCTTCAGCCGCACGTCCATTGCTATTGGCGCGCTCCAGGTCTTCTTTCTTCAGCTTGTTATAGTATTCGAGCTTTTTCTGCTCGAGGCTGATTTCCGTGGCAAAGACGCGCTTGCAATAGGCGGCCAGATCTTTGTTGGTGTAGTAGAGGCCCTGGTTGAACATGAATTTCTGCAGGGCATCTTGCATCTCGTGGGCGGTCTGGAAGCGGTGGTTGGGGTCTTTGGCCAACGCTTTGAGAACGATCTCCTCGAGTTCTTGGGGGATGTGGGGGTTGAAGAGGGTAGGGGGGCTGTACTCGACCTTGCGGATTTTCTCGAGGGTGGAGAAGTCACTGGAGCCCAAAAAGAGGCGCTGTAAGGTCAGCAACTCGTAGAGGACGATGCCGAGAGAGAAGAGATCGCTGCGGCGATCGATTTTTCCCCCGCGCACTTGCTCGGGGCTCATGTAAGAGAACTTACCCTTGAGGATGCCGACTTGGGTGGAGCTGCTCTTGCCGTGGGCTTTGGCGATGCCGAAATCGATGAGCTTGCACTCACCTTCGTAGCTGAGGATGACGTTCTGGGGGCTGATGTCACGGTGCACGATGCCGAGCTCATGGCCGTTGGCATCGCGTTTGTTGTGGGCGTAGTCCAGGCCTTCACACAGCTTCATGATGACATAGCAGACCTGATCGATGCTCAGCTTCTCGCTGTGCTTGACCGAACGGTCAAAGATCGCTCTGAGGTCTCGCCCGGGAACATACTCCATGGCGATGTAGTACTGCTTGTTGACATGACCGAGGTCGAAGATCTGGGCGACGTTGGCGTGGGTGAGCTGCCCTGCGATCTTGGCTTCATCGACGAACATCGAGATGAACTCGTGATCCTCGGCGATGGATGGCAGGATGCGCTTGACGGCCAAGATACGCTCAAAACCCTCGACACCAAAGGCTTTGGCCTTGAAGACCTCTGCCATGCCTCCTGTATTGATCTTTTCCAGGAGGTAGTATTTGCCGAAAGGGATGGGTTTAGGGAGTATACCCAGGTCTGCTGGCTTATTTGCGTCGGAGGAATGCACCAATTCCAAGGTTCACCTATCCATCAACTGAGCAAGTCGGGCGGACCCGAGCGCGAGTCGTTGACGCGATCATCCTGCTCAAAGAGCGTCCCATCTCAGATCGCCTCAGCGCATGTTACTCGCAAGCGGTTGTTCATAGCAAGACAGGGGAGTTCCAATTCTCTGCTCCGTTTCTGCTGTGTTCGTGAAGGGAGACAACTCGGCTGCCCGCGTGGTTTCGACCTGGTCGCCAAGTCCTGTGGTGGCGCGGCCGTTGAGTTCGCGCTGACCCTTTGTTAGTTTCGCCGCCGAGACGCGCGGCGCGTTTCTATTGAGAGGTGTGGCCCCATGGAAAAGGTAGCGATAGGAATCATTGGCGGGAGCGGACTTTACGACTTCGCAGGCATCGAAATCATTGAAGAAGTGCAGCTAGAGACCCCTTTTGGGCCGACGAGTGACGCCATCGTCGTGGCGTCTTTTCAGGGACGACGCGTCGCGTTTTTACCACGCCATGGGCGAGGCCATCGCTTCAACCCTTCACAAGTGCCCTATAGGGCCAACCTGTGGGCGCTCAAGAAATTGGGGGTCTTCTGGTGCGTGACCGTGAGCGCCGTTGGCAGCCTGCGCGCTGAGATTGTGCCTGAACACTTCGTCATTCCCGACCAGATCATTGACCGGACCTATAAACGGGCGAACACCTTTTTTGATGACATGGCCGTGCACGTGGGTTTTGCCAACCCCTACGACCCCAGTCTCCGCCAGCTTCTGCTCGCCGCCTGCCGCGATGAAGGCATCACCGTGCACGATGGTGGGACCTACGTCTGTATGGAAGGGCCGCTCTTCTCAACCCGCGCCGAGAGCGAGATGCATCGCGCGTGGGGGGCTTCGCTCATTGGCATGACGGCGCTGCCTGAAGCCAAGCTCGCGCGCGAGCTGGAGATGGCCTATGCCACCATCGCCCTGGCCACCGACTACGACTGTTGGCACGACGAAATCGTCAACGTGGAGATGGTGGTGCAGCATGTCCACAACAATGTCGAGAACGTGCAGCGCGTCTTGCGGCGGCTCATCCCGGAGATTCCCTTGGGAAGCGAGGCGACCCATGAGGCGAGCCGCGCCTTGGCGGGGGCGATCATGACGGCGCCTGCCCTGGTGCCGGCGACGACCCGGGAGAGCATGGGGCTGGTTCTGGATAAATATCTGCCGGAATGAGGTCCAGCGGAGAGTCGCGTCGCGGCCGTTTTCGCCTTCTGGTGTGGTGCCTGTCCTTTTAGGGAAGTGCTCAAGTTGCGTGCGCCCAGGCTCACGGCTAGAGTGACCCACAGTCCCTGCTGTGGTGGCATGCGCTGCAGTGAGCAAAAAGTCGTTGAGGTGCCTGGCTTGGGAAGCCTGGTGACAGGGTCGTACACATGAATTCCAAAGTGAGCTTTGGTCGTGGATCAGCGCTCTTCATAGCGGCACTGATTTGCTTGGCGGCCCCTGAGGCCCAGGCGGTGGTCGCGGGCGATCCCATGCTGCTCTTTCGCCAGTTCAGGCTCTTTGGCGATGCGGCGGTGACGGGCAACACCCTCATGGTCAACACCTGTCCCTACGTCAACACCATCCTTCTGCCCCAATCGAGCGGAGAGATTGCAGGGACACCGCGGGACGCGGTCTTGGAGGGCGCCTACCTCTTCTGGTCGGCTTCTCGGCCCACCCCAGACAACACGGCCGTCTTGGTGGCTGCCAATGGCGCCCTCATCCCCGTGACGGCCAATGGCACTTGCCACCAGGTCTCCCATGTGGGCGGCTCCTACGGTTGTGTGGCCGACATCACGGCGGCCCTCGCGCCGCACAAGACCGCCCAGGGCTACAACGGTACCTACACCGTGCGCGATGTGCAGGGCACCGTCGGGGTGGTGGATGAGAACTGCAACTGCGTCGACTGGTTCTGCCAAGCGCGCTTTGCTGGCTGGTCCTTGGTCTTGGTCTATTCTGGTCCTTCGGAGCGCGTCGAGCGCGACGTCTTTCTCTACGATGGCTTCCGGGTCATCGACGAGGAGTACAGCACACCGGGCGTGGACACCTTCACCATCTCTGGCTTCAGAGTGGGATCGCCGCCAGAAGCCAAGCTCTCGTTCTTTGCATTGGAAGGTGACTGGCAGCTCGGCATTCCTTACCAGGATTCGATGGTTGGTCCGGCGGCTTGCCCCGATCAGAGCTGCATCGATGCTGTCTCCTTCAACGGCACCAAGCTGTCGAATGCCTTCAACCATCCGGGCAACATTTTCAACGGCAGCGTCCCGGGGGGCTACGCCGTAGGGGTCGATCTCGACACCTATGACGTCTCGCATTTGGTTTCGCCAGGCGACACCTCTGCCACAATCAGTCTCATCAGCGGGGACGGCATCGAGAACAACAACCCTTGGGATACCCATGGCTGGGGTGAGTATGTGATCGTCAATTGGTTGCTCCTGCGCCTCAATCGCTTGGCCCCCAACTTCAGCACCAACAAGACGCGACTCGACGTGGTGCCCGGCGAGGTGGCACCTGGGGCGACGGTCTATTTCACCTTGACCGTCACCAATGATGGATCCATGGACGCGACCAACGTCGTGGTGACGGACACCATGCCCGCTGGGATGGAGCTCATCCCGGGCACGACCCGCATCGACGGTGGTGCCCCCTTGCCGGGCAATCCCTTGTTGACGGGGCTGAACCTGGGGAGCATTCCCCACACTGGCAACAACGACAAGCGGGTGACTTATCAAGCCAGGGTGCTGGCGACCACCTTGCCCGGGACGGTGCTCCGCAACAGCGCCCAGATCAACGCCAATGAGTTGGTGTCGGCCATCGAGACCAACGAGGTCATCGTGCGGGTCATTGGCCCGGACCTCAATCGGCCAACCAAAATATACAAGGACCTCAATGGCGGCCAACCCAACCCAGGGGACATCATCGAGTACGAGATCTACCTCTCCAAAGAGGGCGATATCGAAGTGGGTGGCCTGGTCTTCAAGGACACCATCTCGCCTTATGTCCAGCTCACGGAGATCCCTGTGGGCCCCTACGACACCAGCCAGTCCTCTCTGAACGGGGGAGCCAACGGGACGGGCTATATCGAAGTGCGGGGCATCACCATCAGCGCGCAGCAGCCCGGTATCTACCTCCGCTACAAGGTGCGTATCCTGAGCACGGCTGAGCTCATCGCCAAAGGCGTTGCGCCGGAGAACATCAACGGCCTCGCTGTGTCGAACCAAGGCCGCTTGGAGGCCCCGTTCCTGCCTGCGCCCCTGCTCACGGATGACCCGACGCGACCGGGTCCCGCCAATCGCACGGTCTTCGTGATCAGAACGGGCGTTGATTTCTCGGGCGTGGAAACCCGAAAAGAAGCCGTCGACAGCAATGGGGGGCAGCTCCTGCCTGGTGATACCATCGCCTTCGCCATCGTCCTGACCAATAAAGGGACGCAACCAGGGACCTTGAACTTGGTCGATGACATCCCGGCGTGGCTCGAGAATGTGACCTTGCAGACGGCGCATCCGGCCCTGTCCTTCCTCCCTGCGCCCGCGGGGGCCAATGGCACGGGGCGTCTGCTGGTGTCCAACCTCATCCTACCTGGGGGGGCTTCGCTGACGATCCAGTTCAGCGCCCAGGTCGCGGCCGCTGCGCCTGACGGCACGGTCATCGTCAATGTGGCGCCGCTGACCGTGGCCGAGGACCCGGGGCAGAACCGGAGCCTGCAGTCGCCGCCGCTGACGGTCTTCAACCGCCCCTCCCTCGCGGCATCGACCAAAACCGTGGTCAATCAGAGTGGCAGTGGTGGCTATGAGCCCGGCGACACGGTCCGCTACACCCTTACGGTCAGCAATTCGGGCACCTTGACGGCGAACGCCGTGACCATCAGCGACCCCATCGACCCTGGGCTGGAGAACATCGTCCCAGAGAATGGGGGATCCTATAACGCGGGTGCGGGAGTGATCACTTGGAACCTCGGCAACTTGGCGCCGGGAGCGGTGGCCGCGGTGCATTTCCGGGCCACCATCCGCGCCACCGTGGCCAACGGGACGGTCATCGCCAACCAGGCCACCCTCCAGGGTGCCAACACGGCCGCCTATGTGACGGATGATCCCGCCACCCCTGCGCCCGCTGACCCGACGCGCTTCGTCGTCGAGGCGCTGCCGGACCTGAACACCTTCACCAAGGTCTACACCGATGAGAATGGGGGCACGGTCAAGCCCGGCGACTGGATCCTTTACACCTTGCAGGTGAGCAACAACGGCAGAGCCGTCGCTACCAATACGGTGGTGACGGACGTCCTCGACCAGGCCTTCGTCGAGGTGCTGCCCTTGGATGGGGGGGCCTTCGATGGACCGACCCGAACGGTGCGCTGGAACCTGGGCACGTTGGCCGTGGGCGAGAGCCGGAGCGTCCGTGTTCGGGTGCGCCTCGCCGCGCTGTTGCCCTTCGCCGTGGCCGTCGCCAACCAGGGACGGATCACGGCGGCGGAGCTGAACGCTGCCGTGCTCTCGGACGATCCCGCGACCCCGGCGCCGCGTGACCCGACGGTCTTCGTCGTGGACAACGCGGCCCTGGTCGCCGTGGACAAAGAAGTGATCGACGTCAACGGCGGCGCTTTCCAGCCGGGTGACGAGGTGCTCTACACCCTGCGCGTGACCAATTCGGGTGACGCCGTGGCGACGGACGTGGTGATCACCGATCCCATCGATCCACACCTGGTGGACGTGACGCCCCTCGACGGGGGCCTCTACGACGCGAGTCAAGGACGGATCATTTGGGCCCTTACGGCGGCCCTCGTGCCGGAGACACCGGTGCTTTTGCGCTTCAGCGCCCGCATCGCCGCCACGACCCCTGCGGGGACCGTGGTGGCCAATCAGGCGACCCTGACGGCCCTCGGGGTCAGCGGGAGCGTCTTGTCCAACGACCCCACGACCCCGGCGCCGCTGGACCCGACACGCTTCACTGTCGAGAGGCGGCCTGATTTTGCTGGCGCGACCAAGGTGGTCGAGAACCTCGATGGCGGAACCCTCTATCGTCCGGGTGATCGCATTCGCTACACCTTGAACTTCGTCAACCAGGGCACAGCGGCTGCGACGGCCATCACCGTGACCGATGTCATCGATGGGCGCCTGCAAAACCTCACCCTCAGTGGTGGGGGGACCCTCTCCGGCGGCACCGCCACCTGGAATGTGCCGACTTTGGCCGCCGGTGCCTCCCTCCTTTTGACCATCGAGGGGGACATCGTCTCGCCGCTGCCAGACGGCACGGTGATCGCCAACCAGGCCTTCATCACCAGCGCTGAGGTCAGCGAAGCCGTGGGGACGGACGATCCCAGCACCCCAGCGCCCAACGACCCGACGCGCTTCTCTGTCCTCTCTCAGCCCGACCTGAGCGGGATGACCAAGATCTATGTCGATGTCAATGGTGGCAACGTCGAACCGGGCGATCTCATTCGCTATGTCATCACCGTGACCAACACGGGTTCCGATGTGGCGCGCAATGTGGTGGTGCGCGATCGGGTCGACATCAACCTCAGGGACGTTTTCGTGCAGGACGGAGGCACGTGGAGCCCCGTGGGGCGCTTCGTCGAATGGGGACCGGCGACGAACCCGGCCCTGGCTGAGATCGGCGTGGGCGAGACGGTGGTCCTGCGCTTTGCGGCGCGGGTGGTGGCACCCATCACCAACCTGACCCGCATCGAGAACCAAGCCTTCGCCGAGGTCGTGGGCCTGCCGCCCTTCCCCAGTGACGATCCGACGACGCCGGAACCGGGTGACCCCACGGCCTTCTTCGTCGTCTCGGCGGCGGACTTGCGCGGCGCCACCAAAGAGGTTTCGCCACCTGGACCCGATGGCTATCGCCCGGGAGACACCCTCACCTACACCATTCGCCTGACCAATCAGGGCAACGACGTGGCGCGCAATGTCAACGTCCGCGACGCCGTGGACGCCAACTTGACCCAGATCGTGCCCGCCAATGGTGGTGTCTACAACAGTAGCACCCGGGAAATACGTTGGAATATCGGTGACGTGGCGGTCAATGCCACAGTGACGCTCTCCTTCACGGCGACCATCGCCACGCCCTTGGCCTCGGGAACCCTCATCGCCAACCAGGCCTTCGTCAGAGGCCCAGACATCGGTACGCCTTTGCCGACGGATGATCCCCGGACGCCCGCCGTCGGTGACCCGACGGTGATCAGCGTGACCAGCGCTGCACTTTACGCCACCTCGACCAAGCGGGTGATCGACCTCGACGGCGATGACATCTTCGAGCCGGGCAACCAAGTTCGTTATGAGCTCGAAATCATCAACGACGGTGACGCTCCTGGCCAAAATGTCGTCGTCAGCGACCTGGTCCCGGCTGCCCTCACCAATGTCATCGTTTTCAACGGCGGCAGCATCGCCGGCAACGTGCTGACCTGGACCCTGCCCGAAGTCGCGGCAGGCCAACGCGTCGCTGTGGCCTTTACCGCCACCATTGCAGCCGGGACCCCGAACGGGACGGTGGTGGAGAACCAAGCGACCATCGTCGATGCCCAGGGACAGAGCGCCGTGACCGACGATCCGGCGACGCCTCAGGTCGGCGATCCTACCCGCTTCGTGGTTCGTGCCGGACCACGCCTGCTCTCCCTCAAGACCGTGGAAGATCTCAACGGCGGTCGGGTGACCGGTGGCGACCCCCTGCGTTACACCATTCTGGTCCGCAACGCCGGGACCGAGACCGCGACCAACCTGGAGATCAGAGACCCCATCGATCCCTGGCTCTTCGATGTGAACGCCTTTGGACCAGGCCTCGTCTCCGTGTCAGAACAAGAGGTGATCTGGCGCTTGGCCAGTCTCGCGCCGGGCGACGAAGTGATTCTCGAGATCCTGGCCGTGGTGCGCCCCAACGTCGCCGACGGCACCCGAATTGCCAACCAGGCCTTCATCGTGGCCGACGGCGGCATCACCCTGCGCAGTGACGATCCGGCGACGGCTGAACCTGAGGACCCCACGGTGGTCGTGGTCAACGCTGAGGCCGATCTCAGCACATCGACCAAGGTCGTGACCACCTCCTCGAGTGATTCATGGCTGCGTCCGGGCGATCGGGTGAGCTACACCATCGAGGTGCACAACACGGGCTTCGCTGCCGCGGAACGCGTCGAGGTGCGGGATCCCATCCCTGCCGGCTTGAGTAATGTGCAAGCCCAGGGCGCCACGGTCGTCGCTGACACGGTGGTCTGGAACGGCGTCGGTGTGCCAGCCCTGGCGCGTATCGAGCCTGGTGAAAGGGTGCGCTTGACTTTCACCGCCACCATCGCCGATGGCGTGCTCTCAGGGACGGTCATTGCCAACCAGGCCTTCATCCGCGCCGACGGCGTCACCGAGACGCCCAGCGATGACCCGGCGACGCCGGCCCCGGCCGATCCTACCCTGGTGACGGTCCGCTACCCCAGTCTGGCCCGCTTCACCAAGACCGTTGAAGATCTCAACGGGGGCTCGGTGCGGCCTGGCGACCAGCTTCGCTACCAGCTCACCATCACGGCCGGTGAGGGGGAGACCCTGCGAGACTTGATCGTCACCGATCCTGTCCCCCCCTTGGTGCGGATTGTGTCCGTTGGCCAGGGTGGCCGCATCAGCCCCACGGGCTCACTCGAGTGGAATGCTGGAACCACGCCCGCGTTGGGCGCCCTCGAGGCCCAACGTACGGTCAGCCTCGATTACACCGTTCAGGTCCCCGATGACACCCCCTCGGGGACGGAGATCGTCAACCAGGCGGTGGTCTCTGCCGATGGCTTGCCGCGCCGCCTCAGCGATGATCCCAGCAAACCCGGTCCGGAAGATCCCACGGTCGTCGTGGTGCGCCTCGACCAGTCGCCCGATCTCTCTCTGGCGCTCAAACGCGCCGTCTCCGTCAGCGGCGGCGACTTCCTCCCGGGAGACATCATCCTCTATGACTTCGAGGTCACCAATCGCGGCATGGTCGCCAGTGACCTGACCCGGGTCTTCGACGCCATCCCGGCGGCCACGACCTATGTCGCCAACTCGACGCGTCTCAACGGTACGGCCGTCCCCGATAACCCCCAGGGGCTGACGCCCATCGTCGATGGCCTGTTGTTGAATAACCCCAACACTTTGCCGGGGGTCATCCAGCCCGACGCCACGGTGACTTTCTCCTTCCAAGTGCGCATCCTCCCGGGGACGCCGCTGGGGACCCTGATCATCAACCAAGCGCGGGTCGTTGCCGCCGGCGGCATCCTCGAGCTGACCGACGATCCAGCGACACCGGCCCTCAAGGATCCCACGGTGGTGGTCGTCGGTGGCGGACCCGCCATTGGCATCCCCACCAAGACGGTCTCTTACCAGGACACCAACGCCAACGGGCAGCTCGACGTCGGTGAGCGGGTCACTTACCGCATCGAGATCCCCAACCTCGGTCGCGAGCCCCTCGAGCAAGTGAGCTTCATCGACCCCATCCCCACTGGCGCCGACTACGTCCCAGAGTCCATGACCCTCGACGGTCGCCCCTTGACGGATGCGCCTGACGGTGACCCGGGGCTGCTCATCGAACGCATCCTCATCGTGGCCGTTCCAACCATCGCTGCTGGCCAGAGCGCGGTCATCACCTTCTCGGTGATCCCCACCGAGGAAGGCTTGCTCTCCAACCAAGGTGAGGTCGCTGCTGCCTCCCTCCCCAGCCGCCTCACAGACGATCCCACTCGGCCTGGCACGGAAGACCCTACGGTCATCATGGTCGGTGAGGGTGAATTCGCCCCGCTCTTGACCAAGGCGCCGCCCGTCGATCTCAACGGGGATCGTGTGCTCATGGGTGACCGGCTGCGCTACCGCATCAGCATCGAGAACCTCTCCACCAACACCATCAGGGACCTCACCCTCACCGATCCCGTCCCTGACGCCTTGCGCAACATCAACCTCGAAGTGGCGCCCCAAGCCGCGATCGCCCTCGAAGGCAACACGTTGCGCGTCGAAGGCTTCTCCTTGGCGCCAGGCCAGCTTACGGAAATCGTGTTCAGCGCCGAGATCGTCGGCCAGGAACAGGGTGGCACCGCACAGTACGGGGTTGAGTTCTGCAATGTCGCCCAGCTCCGCTCACCCGTGCTTTTTGTAGAGAGTGGACCACAGGACTCCTGCATCACTCCGGCCCTCGTGCCCGAAGGCTACGTCGAAGTCATCGGTGTCGTCGCCCACGATCTCAACGGCGATGGCGTGGTCCAAGACGATGAGCCACGCTTGGCGCGCTACCGCGTCGAGGCGGTGCCTGCCGTGGATGGACCCAGCCAGCCCCTCGCCGCCACGGAGAGCGATGGCCAAGGCAACTACCGCCTCATCGTCCCGGCCACCGATTTCTATCTCCACACTTTCTCTGATGCAGGCACTCAGATGGCGCGAACTCCTTGGGACGGACCCCTGCGCGGCGAAAGCGCGGCCCGTTTCGAGGTCCCCATCCCTATCGATCCCCAGGGCATCGTCTATGACTCCAAGAGCGGTCAGCCCCTCTCTGGGGTGCAGATCTTCGTCTACTACGACGACAGCGATCCCATCGCTCCCGGCGACTTGGTGCCTGCGGAGCGCTTACCCGGACGCGAACAGCAAGGCCAAGTGACCAGCCGAGATGGCTTCTATCAGTTCTTCTTCGAGCCCATGCCGGAGCGGGTCTACCGGCTCGAGATCGCCCTGGGCCGCAACCAACCCTGGCAGTTCCCCTCGGTGCTGGTCCCGGCCCTGCCCGGCGTCCTGGAGCTCGGTCCCACCCCCATCGACGTCGTACCCAACGGGCTGCCTGATGTCGCCGGAGAACAGCGCTACTACCTGCGCTTCAAAGTGGGGCGCGACGCCCACGAGCGCGGAGCCCAGAACAATCACCTGCCCCTCGACCCGGTCAATGCGCTCATCAGCATCGACAAGCGTGTCGACAAAGCCTCAGCCTCCATCGGTGACGTCCTCACCTATCGCGTCACCGTGCAGAATCGCTCCGATCGCGACCTCATTCTCGACGTGGCCAGCCCCGACGAGGGCATCGGTGGGATCTACGTCGAAGACCTCTTCCCCAGCGGCGCTACCCTCCACTTCGTCGAGAGCAGCGCCCGGGCCACGGTGTGGCTCGGAACCCAGGAGCAAAAGGTCGACGTCGTCACCCTGCGGGAAGAGATCGAAGGGCGCACGCGCCTGCGCTTTGGCCGACGCTTTGGCCTGGGGCACAAGGGCATCGATCTCCCAGCCGGCGCCCGGCTGGAGCTCGGCTACCGCGCTCAGGTCGGGGTGCGGGCCGAGAGCCACAAGACCTACACCAACGTCGCTCGGGTGCGGGGTGGCAATGGGATGCTCCTCAGCGACAACGACACGGCTGAAGTGCGCATCGCCCCCGATCCGATCTTCGACCAGGGCCTGATCTTTGGCAAGGTCTTCTGCGACGCCAACGGCAATGGTTACCAAGACCAGGGCGAGGAAGGTGTCTACCACGCCAGAGTGATGCTCGATACGGGCTTCTATGCCATGACCGATGCCTTCGGAAAGTTCCATTTCCAGGCCGTTGACCCAGGCAGCCACCAGATCAAGATCGACACCGCCTCCCTGCCTTATGGCGCCACCATGAGCACTGCCGAGTCCAAGGTCTTCTATATGACCCATGGCCTCCCGGTGAAGGTGAACTTCGGCGTCTTCTGTCCTGAAGCCACGGTGGTGAGCGACGTTCAGGTCGAGCTCGGTGACCAAGCGGCGCAGGAGGCCCTCGCCGCACTCCAGCAGCGTTTCGTCCCCGTCAAGGGGGACATGGCCGCCTGGGAGGTCGAGGTCGACGGAGAGAAGACCGCCCTGATGCGGGCGGAGCTCAGCCTCGAGAGCGAGCTGACCGCCAGCGCCGTCGTCGACCTCCAAGAAGGGAAGTTGGATCCGCCGCTCTCCCTGCGCCTGGTACAGCAGCAGGGCCCGGCCCCCTCGCTGTGGCGCGTCGTCGTCGCCGAAGCCGCAGGCGGAAAGGTCGTGCACGAGATGCGCGGCCGCGGCATGCCGCCTGCGACCCTCACCTGGGATGGGACCTCAGCCCTCAACGGCAGAGTCCTCGAAGGTGGGAAGGCCTACCACTTGTGGCTCGAGCTCATGGGAGGACAACAGGAGTTCAGTCGCTCGGCCCCCGTCCCCTTGGCCATCGCCGGGAGCAGCCATAGCGCCGCCGATCTGTGGGAGATGGACGCGGCCGACGGCCCGCTCTTCGACCGCAAACACGTCCCGACCAAGCGACTCAAGGATGCTTTGGCTGAGCAAGTCCATAGGCTGCGACCGCCCAAGGATCACAAGCTGGTGATCGAG
Source organism: uncultured Myxococcales bacterium (assembly GCA_964454015.1). Lineage (GTDB taxonomy): Bacteria > Myxococcota_A > Bradymonadia > UBA4248 > UBA4248 > CAYVQF01. Next base: position 23,853 of record CAYVQF010000056.1, on the reverse strand, counting down.
GTCCACATCGACGATGAGCTGGCTCCCTTCGAGGCCTTCGACCTCACGCTGCAACAGGCTGAGGCCCTCGAACGCTACCTGCGCCAGAGCGCTCTCCTCGAAGCCACGGCAAGCGTGGAGTTCCGCCCCCGCGGCTCTGATGATCCCTTCTTGCCCTCCTTCGATGAGGAGAGCCGGCGCGCCAACAGGCGGGTCGTTTTGCAGACCCTGGCCCCCGAAACAAGCCCTGTGGCGGAAGCACCCCAGACCAGTGGGCGGCGGGTGCTGCTCAACGATTTCGAGGCGCCCTTTGGCGATGACACCTTTGATTTCCTCGTGCCGCGACCTAGTGATGGTGTCCTCGTCGTCGATCTTCGCGAAGAGGATGGGCGGCGCGCCGTGCGGGCCTTCTCCGTGTCGGCCCAACAGGAAGTCTCCGCTGCGACCTCGCGCCTGAAAGTCGTACCCGACGCTCGCCAGGTGGAGTGGAGTCAGGGCCAGGTCGCCCGCCCGACCTTGCCCGCCATCCAGACGGAAAACCTCGGCCCGACACTGGTACGCCTAGGCACCGCTGGCCTCGCGCAAGAGGTGCGCGTCAAGGTCTCTGTTCCCCAAGACGCGCCCGTCACGGCGTGGGCCTTCACTGTCAGAAAGCATGACACGGAGACCGTCATCTACCGCACTGAAGGCAACGGCCGTCCGCCCGGGGAGATCGCCTGGGATGGACGCACCACCGCCCTCGTCGAGAGTGGCCCCTATGTCGCTCAACTCATGGTCCGCGGCGAAGGCCTGGCGCGCGCCTATGGGCCAGAGATCTCTCTGCGGGTCGTGGAAGAAGATGAAGTCTTGACCCTGTGGCCGCCCGCCGTGGGCGCCTTCACGCTGCGGGTCAATGGCCGCGTCGTCGTCGAGGACGCACAAGGCGCCTATGTCCAAGAGGTCTCTGGCCAAGTGGGAGACGCTGTCTTGGTGGACGTGCGCGAAAACGATGGCTCCCGCTGGGTAGAACTGGTGCACTTGCCCGATCCGGCATCGCCCGCGCCGCAGGCACCTCCTGCGGCCTCGGCGGAGCAGGCCCCTGACGCGCCACTCGCGCCCGACGGCGCCCTCGATGCACCGCTGCCGGCGGACGACGGCTCACCTCAGACCGCACCCAGTGACAGCCCTTACCCCCTCTTCGAGGAGCCCCTCACCGGTCACGTCCTTCCCGACTTCTCACCGGCGACGGTGCGCCGCAGCCATGGCGCCGTCACCGCGCGGCCGGCGGACAGCTATGTCCTGCGCGACGACGCTGGCTGGTTGCCGCTGCGTGGGCACGCCCTCGGCCTCGCGGAGCCTCTGCACCCGCCGCGTTTCCGTTTGTTGGGGCAAGTCGGTGACGCCAATCTCCTCGGCCCGAACGATCTGGGCCCGCAGGACGGCGCCGCGGAGAGCGGCGAGCCCTTGGCTGAGCAGGACAACGGCGCCGCGCTGGTGCAGACCCTGGCACCGCACTTCGGCGCGGGGCAGGTCGACGATTCAACGGCGTTGGTGAGCTTTGGCGCCCAGGTCCTCGACGCGGCTTTCAGCGCCGACGGTCTCATCGATGTCCAATCCCTGCGCGCTGAGGCCAAGGCCGGTCGACTTCAAGTTGCACTGCCGCCTGTAGACGCGACCCTGTCGCGCAACGCCCTCGCGGTCGTGGGCCAAACCGACCCCGACAACGCCATCAGCATCAACGGGAAAGTGGCGACCGTGCGCAGCGACGGCCGCTTCGCTCTGGTCGTCGATCTGCCCGATGGGCCTTCGACTCTGGTCATTGAAAGCCGCGATCCCCAGGGCAACGTGGGGCGACTCGAGTGGCCTGTGCGCGTGGCGACGGTGGAGTACTTCCTCATGGCCTTTGCCGACACCGCAATCGGCGGCGCCAAAACGCGCCTGGCCGGCGCTCACGGTCACAACAGTACCCGCACCGACTCGGTGCTCCTCTATGGCCAGGCCCGCCTCTACTTCAAAGGCCGGATGCGGGGCGCCGACTTGGGCTTCGACTTCTTCGACGCCTATCGCGCCACGGTGCATCTCGACACGGGTAAGCGGGCAGAGTTCGAGGCCATGTTCGACACCCTCATCAAGCCTGAGGAGTACTACCCGGTCTTTGGCGATTCCTCGGACGAAGTCCATGACGCCAACGCGCGCGGCAAGCTCTACTTGCTGGTGGAAGCCGACAGCTCCTACCTCAAGGTGGCCAACTTCATGACCGACCTCAAGGGCATCGAGCATTTCGCCTACACCCACAGCCTCTACGGCATGGATCTCAGCTTCGACAAGACCTTCGCCGACGACTACCGAACCGAGGCCAGGGTCTTCGTCGCCGGGGACTCCTTCCTCGGTGATGGATCGGCCCGCTTGCGCAACACCTTCAACTACCTCAGAGGAACAGGCGGCTCGCTCTACTACTTGGAGCAAGCCAATGTCGTCGAGGGCAGCGAGCAGGTGACCTTGGTGGCCCGCGATCCCTTCACTGGCGCCGAAGTGGCTCGCATCCCGCAGACGCGCAACGTCGACTATGTGGTGCGCTACCGCGAGGGCCGAATCCTCTTCAAGTCGCCCGTCCCGAGCGTCGCCGATCCAGGACTCCTCACGGGCTTGCGCCCCCAAAACACGCGGGACACCAGCGGCGGTTACCCCCTCTTCGTCGAGGTAAGCTACGCTTACGAGAGCGACAAGGATGGCGGCGGTACCACCGTGGGCGCACAGCTCCGTGAAACCCTCTTCGGTAAGCTCTCCCTGGGGACGGGCTATGTCCAAGAAGGACGCGGTGGGGCACTGGCCGGCGAGGATTACCAGCTCTTCGGCATCGACCTCTCCTACCGGCACAGCCAAGCCTCCTTCGCCGAAGTCGAGTACGCCCGTAACCGCTCTTTCGATGCCCTCGCTGCCCTCAGCGATGACGGCGGCTTGAGCTACGGTGCTTTCCAGCGGCGTGACGGCGTCAACGAAATCGGCAACGCCTTTTACGCCAAAGGACAACTCGAGCTGGCGGACCTCATCGACACCGAGCGGGCCCAGATCCTCCAGATCTCCGGCTTCTACAGCCTGGCGGACGAGGGCTTCTATGCGCACCGCAGCGCCATGGACCGCGGCTACGAACGCTTCGGCGGCGCCATCGCCTGGAACATCGATGAGGCCAACACCTTGGCTTGGCGCAGCGACGGGGTCCTCACCCAGATCGACGATCTCATCAATCCACAACCCGGCGCCCTGCGCACGGTCGCGCGCTACGGCAACCGCCTCACCTACGACTACCGCGACGAGGCGCATCGCTTCGGCGCAGAGTATGGCATCGCCTTCTACGACGATCACTACGAAGCCGACGCCTACCAGCTCCACACCAGCGTCTTCAACTACACCTACACCGGCATCAAGGACTTGAGCCTCGGCATCGGCCAGGAATTCGTCATGATCGCCGACGATCCACGCCTCATCAAAGAGGTCAGCGATCGCTTCACCACCCAACTCACCGCCTCCTGGCGCATCATCGAGGACCTCTCCGTCGAGGCGGTCCAGCGCCTGCGCTGGAACGGCGAGAACTCCACGCGCCTCGGCTTGCGCAGCGAGGTCGGTGATGGCACCACGGCCTACATCCAACAGCGGCTGGGCACCCAAGCGGGAGGCAAGCACCTCAACACCACCACCGTGGTCGGAGGAGAGCAGCGCTTCGGCGAGGACAGCAGCGGGCGGGCCTTTGGCGAGTATCAACTGGACGGTGGTATCTCAGGACGGCAAAACCGCGCCGTGGCCGGCATCGGCAAAATGTGGGAGCTCGCCCGTGGGGTGCGCCTCGACACGGCCTACGAACGCACCCAGATCTTCGGCGACCAAAAACAACACGACTCGGCCCGCGATGTCCTGAGTCTGGGCTTCGAGCTGACCCGCTTCGAGCGCATCAAAGTGGGATCCCGCTTCGAGTTCCGCTATGATCACGGCTCGGCGCGCCGGCCCCAGGGCTCCCCCTGCCTCTCCAACGGCATCATGGACTCACCGGATTTCTGCCGCGATCTCCACCTGGGCGGCTTCGACAAATACCAAGTGGTGACCCTCAATACGGTGGACTGGCAATTCAACGACGACCTCACCTTCTTGGTCCGCTACAACCTGGCCCTCACTCAGAACCTCACCCTCTCCACCCTCGAGCAGATCGACCAAGAGGCGACCTTCGGCTTGGCCTTCCGCCCCGTGACCTGGGACACCTTCAACCTCCTCGTCAAGTACACCTATCTCGATCACCAACGCCCCCTCGCCCTGGACGGCTACACGGCCGATCGCACGGAGAAGCATGTGGTCAGCCTCATCCCCGTCTTCGAACTCTCCACGGGGACCCAGGTCGTGGCCAAGGTCGCTTGGAAGCATGTCATCAGTGATCTCAATTCCTTGGTCGGAGAAGAGCTGCCGACGGTGATCACCGACACCCTCCTCTTCATCCTCCGCATCAACCAAGAGTTCTACCGCCTCAGCCAAGAGGTTTCGCTCCAAGTCGCCGGTGAGTATCGCTTCCTGCAGCAATTCGAGCCCCTCTCTTATGAGCACGGCGTGCTCCTCGAGACCGGTGTCGTCCTCTTCGATCACCTCCGCATCGGTGTGGGCTACAACTTCACCTCCTTCACCGATGACATCTATGCGCCGGAAGGCGAGGACGCGCATGGCTGGTTCTTCCGCGTCCAAGGCACCTATTGATCTCTGTCGCCTCCGGACGCGCCGCGGCGACGTAACCCTTCACAAGCCTTGGGTCTGAGGCTACTTTATCCGGGCCCAAGGCGGCGTGGCCCACGCTGCGCTTGACCACCTCGCTCGTTGGAGACGACCATGCGCCTGCTGCGCCGTTCACGAATTCTTTTGGTGTTGGCCACCCTCGCTTGCACAGCGCACCTCGCTGGAGCCAACGCCTGGGCCCAGGATGGCCTCCCCCCAGCCGCCGCTGGCAGTGCGGCGGCCCAGGACTTCTCCGGTCAGGCCGGGGCTGACCTCGCCTTCGGCCGCCTCGGCGAGGATTATTTTCTCACGGTCTATTTGGCTGCCTCCTTTGCCATCTCCCAGCTCAAAATCGGCCTCCAAGTCCCGCTGCGCTTGCGGGTCATCGACAACGAACCCGAGCAAGATGACATCATCCGCAAAGAGGACTGGGACGAGGTCTCCGATTACCTGCGCCTCATTCGCTACCTCCAGTGGTCTGAACCGGGGGACCTCTTCTATGGACGCATCGGGGAGCTCAGCGGCGCCAACATCGGCCACGGGACCCTGATGAGCAATTACCTCAACGTCATCGACATCGACCACTTCAAACTCGGCCTCGATACCAAGGTGAACTTCGCCTTTGGCGGCGCAGAGTTCGTCCTCGATAACCTCGCTGGACCGGAGATCTTCGGTGGCCGCGTCTTCCTGCGCCCCTGGTCTTTCGTCGACGCTGACGCCTACTGGACCAACTGGTCCGTCGGGACCTCCCTCTTGACCGATATTGGCGCCCCCAAGGCCCTCGAGGTCGACGCCACGACGGGACAGGTCCGCGTCGATGCCCAGAATAACCTCCGCTATTCCCATGACGCGGTGATCCTCTGGGGCTTGGATACGGACTTCACCGTCTTCGAAAACGACTGGGTCAGCGTTACACCCTACTGGGACAACAACTTCCTCTTTGGCACCGAGACGGGCTACGGCCTTCACCTCGGCGCGATCGCCGACTTCACCCTGCCCCTCGACACCAACCTCCAACTGCGCTTGGAGTATCAGTACCTCGGCGCCTACTATGCGCCGCAGTACCTCGATGCCACCTACGAGATTCAGCGCCTGGTCTACCCCTCACCGGCAGCCTACGGGCCGGACGAGGTCGCCTTGACCAAGCAAGTGGTCACCGCCGCCAAAGATCAGGGCGCCCACGGCTATCTCGGGCAGCTCGCGGTCTCCGTGCTCGGGATGGTCAGACTCAGCGGCCTCTACCGCGGCTCGGAGCGGCCGCGGGACAACGATCTGCTGCTCCAGCTCCTCTTGCCGGAAATCCCCCGCGTCAAGTTAGGCGTGGTCTATGCCAAAGCCGGCTTCGCCGATGCCTCGGAAGCCTTCGACCCCGATGGCGCTGTCTTGCAGGCCCATGCCCGGGTCAATGTGTGGGCCTTCGTCGACCTCTTGGCCACCTTTAACCGGCGCTGGCAAGTGGTGAGTGAAGAGGGACCCAACTACGGTGAATACGAGAGCGTGGACGACTGGCACTTCGGTGTGGGGGCCTCCTTTGGATTCTAATCCGCTGAGAGATGCTATGAAGAAAGGAGCCAAGAGCGGCTGGGGACGAACGCTGCGCCGCGCAGGCTTGAGCCTCGTCGTGATATGGGCCGCCGTGTCGTTCCAGGGCGCGAGGCTGTGGGCCAACACCTTCGAGAGCGTCGTGGCTGAGGCCATCAAGCTCTACGTCGAGGAGAACTATGACGCGGCCATCGAGAAGTTTCTCGCCGCGCGCCTCATCAAGGATGATCCCGAGCTCGTCTACAACATCGCGCGCGCCTACGAGAAGAAGGGCGACTGCCTCAACGCCAGGCGACACTATCTGCTCTTCCTCGACCACGCCAGAGCCGCTTCCCAATCACGCACCAAAGCCGAGGGCTTTTTGCGTGAGCTCGGCGATTGCCACAGCGAATCCGAGGTGCGTTTCGTCTGCGAACCCGCGCACGCCGAGCTCGTGATTGACGGCGCTGAGAGCATCCCCTGCGGTACCCTGTCGCTCCCTCCCGGCACCTACGACATCCTCATCAGCGCCCCGGGCCATCTCTCGCGTCAAGTGGCGCTCGAGGTCGGCGATGGCGGGGCCACTGGCATCTATAGTATCGCCTTGGCCGAGGTGCTCCTCAGCGACGCGCCCCTGGCCGAGAACTCGCAACACAATTGGCTCGCCATCTCACTCTTGGGCTCGGCCCTCGCGCTGGCCGGTGGCGCCGTAGGACTCGAGATCTACAACCACGAGGTCAACTACCAAAAAATCGAGAGGGCCGCCCGCAACCCCATGGCAGCACCACCGCGGGCCACCATCGACACCTACAATGATCTGCGGACGGCGACCTTCGCCATGGGCGGCGTGGGCTTGGGCTTGGGCGCCTTGGCCTTGTTCGTCTACGTCATGGATTTCAACGCGGCGGCGAATGCGTCGGCCCCCAACACGACCGTTCTCTCTGTCTCTCCTCTCCACGATGGCGTCATCGGAAGCTGGCGCGTCGCCTTTTAGGATTGCCCGTGCTCGAAACCTGGAACAAAGCGCGCTTCGCCGAACACCGCGCGCAGGCTAACGTCACCTATTTTCGCTACACTCAGAACGTCAAGGGCTTCGTCTTCCTCCAGATCTGTGCCGGCGTGTCTTTTGCAGTGGCTTTCGCGACCTACGCCATCACCCATTTTACGCCGGCCTATTGGATCGTCTTCGCCGGCGCCCTGGTCAGCCTGGGCTGTGCCCTCCTGCTCTTGGTGGCCTACTGGGTCGTCTTTGCCAAGACCTCCGCCGTGGCCTTTGACCGCGATCATCTCTACATCATCGGCCTGCGCCAGGTCAGGCGCATCCCATGGCGCTCCCTCTCTCGGGAGGCTGCTGGCCTCCACGAAGAAGCCCAGGGCGCCCAAATAGGCACCCTGTCGATTCGCCTCGGCGAGCGACCCGTGCCGCTGCGCCTCTTCAACCCCTTCGTTTGGATTGAGGATTTCCCAACCTTGTTGGTCGAAGTCCTCAGCCAGATCAAGAACAATCAGGAAAGAACTGAGGACTGAGCTCGACCCCCGCTTTTTGCGTTGGCGCCCCTTAACCTGGAAAATGGCGCCAGCATGAGGAGGGGTCCAATGAGCCACAGTGCCAAAAGCAGTGAACTTCACCGGGTCAACGGCCCACGCCGCGCTCAGGTGCTCGCCGTGGCCAACCAAAAGGGCGGCGTGGGTAAGACCGCGACGGCCCTCCACCTCGCCGCGGGACTGGCCCGCATGGGGCAGGCCGTCACCTTGATCGATCTCGACCCCCAAGGACACATCGAGCTATGCCTACAAGGGGCACTCCTGGGCAAGCAGGCCCAGCTCAGCCGCGCCCTCCTCTCCGGGGACACGGCCCTCGAGGCCCTGGTCGAAAAAACCCGCCTGCCCAACTTGCAAGTGGTCCTGGCCGACCCTGAGCTCGCCGCCCTCGAACCCTTCCTGGCCGGCCGCATCGCCAAAGAGTTTCTCCTGCGCCGCGCCCTCGAAGGCTTGCGCCAGACCCAAACGCTGCTGGTCCTGGATTGCCCGCCATCCCTGGGAGTACTGACCGCCAACGCCCTGGCCGCAGCCGACTTGGTCATCGTCCCTTGCGAGCTCAACCTGCTCGGCCTCGACGGACTGGCCGATATGGTCGAAGCCATTGAACAGACCCGCGATTTCCTCAACCGTGACCTCACCCTCGCTGGCGTCCTGCGTACCCGAGTCGATGCGCGCCAGATGGCGGTCAACGCGGCCATGGAGAAAGTGCTGCTGCGGCGCTACCCCCAACGCGTGCTCCCCATGGCCGTCCCCTTCTGTGCCGAGATGAGCAAGGCCCAGATGGCGGGCTGGCCACTCTTCACCACGGCACCCTCCTCTCCTGCGGCCCGTGCCTATGAGCAACTCTGCCTAGCCCTGCTCCAATCCTTGGGGCTGGAGAGCACGGCCCAGGTGGCCTGTGCTTGAGAGCGAGGGGCTGGCATCGGTCGTCTCTCCGCTGCCAGTGAGCGGGTTGCGCTGAAGGGGCCCTTGTCGCTACAAGAATCATGAGCCGAGGCGCACCTCCCACGCGAAGTGTGCCGGCATGCCGAGCGTTGCATTGCGTCTCCGCGGCTGCTGCCAGACGCCCTGGCGCTTCACTAAAAGGAGTAATTGATGCCATCTTTGACCCCGCCGACCTCTTTCCTGGCCCTGTTTCTGGTTCTCGGTTTCGCCTTGCTCTTCTACATTTTTCTCGTCCTCCACGCGCGGCGTCAGCCAGTGGAGCAGGCCGACGATCAGATCGGCTTCAAGGTCGTCGTGGCCGCTTTCCTCATGTATGGCCTGGCCCTTGCCCTCATGGGCCTGTCATCGATTCTCCACTTCGTCCTCTCCCTCTTCGACAACAGCATGGACATCAAGGAAGGGCTGCCGCAGCTCGTCATCGGCGGGGCCGTTGCCGGTGGCGTCTATCTCTTCTTGGTCAAGCTCACCAATGTCGAAAACCATCCCAAAATCAGTCGCATGGTCCTCGGCTCGGTGGGCTTGGTCTGTGGCCTGACCGCCATCGGTGGCCTGACGGACTTCTTGACCCAGCTCTTCATGGGGGCGAGCTGGTCCATCATCACCCACGGCCTCTCGACGGCCATCGCCTTCGGGATCGGCGGCGCTGGGGCCCTCTTTTTGTTCATTCGCACCATCAAGGGGGGAGACCTCTTCTCCGTTTCCCTCGCGGGGCCGACCGTTGGCGCTCGCGCCCCTATCGTCCATCGGCCATCGGCACCACAGAGCGCCCCCCAAGCCGCGCCACAGGAAGCCATGCCTAACGAGCACCCTGAGGCTTACACCGTGCAGACCCCGGCCGTGCAGGGCGGACAACCGGCCGATTACTATGGCGACAGCCGCCCCCAAGCCCGTCATGGTGGCTACATCGGGGGACGGCGCGACGGCGAGGGCTGAGCGGGCGCGACGTCGTCGGGGGGCTCGGGGACGCTGGGGCGAGAGCCTGCGCTGCATGGCGATTAGAGAATTTCGTCGACATACGACTTTTTTGCGGGCTCCATCTTTCTTGAGCGCATAATCTTCTCTGCTTTCCACGAAAGCAGGGCGTGCGCTGTCACCAGGTCTTGGTCGATTCGATAAGCATCAGCCTCGGCGAATCGCAGACCATGCACCGCCCATGGCTTCCTGCACAAGATTCGCTGATCCCGCGCTGCAACCGATGATGCGTCTTCTGCCTGTTGACGGCGCAGTGCGGCCCTTTATACTGCCTCCCACGCGCCGGTGGGAGAGACCCTGGCATGGCATGCCAGGAGGGTGGCTGCTGGCTGTGCGCACCTGTCTGCGAAACGCGCCGAATGACAATGCTCCTGGGAGGAAACATGTCCGACAAGATGTGGGCCGTGGTGAAAACACGACCGGAAATGGGTGCCGATTACGTCCAGATGCCTATCCCCGTCATCGCCGATGATGAAGTCTTGGTGAAGGTCCAAGCCACGTCGATCTGTGGCACCGATGTCCACATCTACAAGTGGGACGACTGGGCCGCTGGCCGCATTGGCGCCCACAACTTGCCCCAGATCATGGGACACGAGGTCGCCGGTGAGGTCGTGGAAGTCGGCAGGGCCGTCCGGGGCTTGGTCGTTGGCGATTACATCTCGGCCGAGACTCACATCCCAGACCCCCAAGATCTACAGACCCTTCTCGGGCAACCCCATATCGGCTCGCGCATGAAAATCCTCGGCGTGGACTGCCACGGCGCCTTCGCCGAGTACATCGCCGTCCCGGCCTCAGTCGCCTGGAAGAACGACCGCGACATCCCCCCGGAATTCGCCAGCGTCCAGGAGCCCCTCGGTAACGCCGCCTACGCCGTCCTCGGCGAAGACAACGATGTCGCCGGGCGCTCCATGGTCATCATCGGCGATGGCCCCATCGCCCTCTTGGCCGTTGGCGTCGCCCGCGCTGTCGGGGTGACCAACATCTTCATCGTCGGCAAGTACGCCTTCAACCTCGACATCGCCCGCCGCATGGGAGCCGACCACGTCCTGGTCGCTACCGACGACACGGATCGCGTCGCCTACGTCAAGGATCACACCCGCGGATACGGCGCCGACATCGTCCTCGAAATGGCCGGCTCGCAGCAGGCCTTGGACGAAGGCTTCCAGATGATCCGCAAAGGCGGGCGCTTCTCCGCCTTCGGCATCGCCTCCCAGCCAAAGCTGCCCGTCGACTACAACAACGGCATCGTCCTGCGCGGTATCCAAGTCCATGGCATCAATGGCCGCAAGATGTTCGACACTTGGTATCGTGTGCGCAATCTCTTGGCTTCGGGACGCATCGACATCGCCCCCGTGGTCACCCACATGTTCACCCTCGAAGACTATGTGGCGGGCTTCGATAAAATGCTCGGCCGGCCGCGCGAAGCCGCCAAGGTCGTGCTCTTCCCTGACCCCAGCGAGCTCGTGGCGGCGCGCGCCCGACGCGGCCAATGAACCAGACGTCCCCAACCACAGCGACCATCTAACCATCGCGGCCACCGTCGTCTGGTGGCCGCCCCCATCGAGGTCTGACCCATGTACGGCGCAATCCGCGAAGAACTCCAGCAAGCACTCAATGAAATGGAAGAGGCCGGTCTGTACAAGCGCGAGCGGGTCATCAGCACCCCCCAAGGCCCAGCCATTGCCGTCAAAGGTGGCAAAGAAGTCCTCAACTTCTGCGCCAACAACTACCTCGGCCTCTCCTCCCACCCCAAGGTCATCCAGGCGGCCCAGGAAGGCCTCGAAAAATGGGGCTACGGGATGTCTTCCGTGCGCTTCATCTGCGGGACCCAAGAGATTCACAAGACCCTCGAAGAGAAGACCGCCAAGTTCTTGGGGATGGAAGACTGCATCCTCTTCGCGGCTTGCTTCGATGCCAACGGCGGCGTCTTTGAGCCCTTCATGGACAAAGACTGTGCCATCATCACCGACGCCCTCAACCACGCCTCCATCATTGATGGTATCCGCTTGGCCAAAGCGGAACGCTTCATCTACAACCACCTCGATATGGCCGATCTCGAGGCCAAACTGCAGGCGACGCAACACAAAAAGTACCGCATGATCGCCACCGACGGGGTCTTCTCCATGGACGGAGACATCGCACCCCTCAAAGAAATCTGCGATCTGGCCGAACGCTATGACGCCCTGGTGATGGTCGATGAGTGCCACGCCAGCGGCTTCATCGGCAAGAACGGCCGCGGGACCCACGAGTATCGCGACGTCATGGGCCGCGTCGATATCATCACCACCACCTACGGTAAAGCCCTCGGCGGCGCCTCCGGTGGCTGCGTCGCTGGCCCCAAGGAGATGATCCAGTGGCTGCGCCAAAAGGCACGCCCCTACCTCTTCTCCAACACCGTGCCACCTGCCGTGGTGGCGGGCTCCATCGCCGTCATGGATCTCCTCACCGAGACCACTGAGCTCCGCGACAAACTCGAGGCCAACCAGCGCCTCTTCCGCAAACTCATGACCGAAGCCGGTTTCGATCTCCGCCCCGGGGATCATCCCATCGTGCCCATCATGTTCTCCGCCTTCGAGGATGACGCGCGTCTGGCCCAAGCCTTCGCCGCCAAACTCCTCGAAGAGGGCATCTATGTCATCGGCTTCTCCTACCCCGTCGTCCCCAAAGGGAAGGCGCGCATCCGGGTGCAGCTCTCGGCAGCGCACACCGAGGCCCACATCCACCAGGCCGTCGCGGCCTTCGCCAAGGTCGGTCGCGAGCTCAAGGTCATCGCCTAGGAACATCGCGAGATGATGCCGCTGCACGTGACCGCTGTCGAGGAGGGTGCAGCGGCCGACCTCGCCGCTTACGGGCCATGGTCGCTCCACTCGGCCTTCCAGCGCGTCATCAATCTCCACCACCCGAGATGCCCGCGCTGGCTCACCCTATGCACCTTCGCTGCCCGTGGCCCGGGGCGCCTGCATTTGCAGGTCGCACCGGGCCACGGGCACAGCCTCGATCTGGGCCAAGTACACCGCGCTGAGCAAAGCGGCATGACCTTCTCCCTCAGCGCGGACCACACCACCTTCACCTTCTCCATCGACCAGCGCGTGCGCCCCTATCCCAACCCGCCGCCGCGGGGAACCCTCACCCCTGAAGGAGCGCGTCGGGCCCGGGCCCTGCTCGCACCGCCAGCCCTGGACCCCGACGCGAACGGCGCCGTCAGCCATGTCGACCCGTCCATTCGCCCCTGGGCTACGACCCTGGCCGCGGCCCTCGCCGTGCCCGAGGCTAGGCTAGACCGCGCCATGCAAGCCCTCATCGGGCGCGGCCCGGGACTGACACCCGCTGGCGATGACCTCCTCCTCGGCTTGCTCGCCGCCGCACACCTCACCCCCCTGCTGCCTCTGCACCGGCGCCTGACCACTGCCCTCGACGCCTGCCTCCAGCCCCAACGCACCACCCCTTTTGGTCACCAGCAACTCCTCCTCGCCCGCCAGGGCCGCTTCTTCCTCGACCTGTGCCAGGTAGTCCAGCACCTCGACCTTCCCCCAGATCCGACCTTTCTCCAGAGCCTCGACGCGGTGCGCAGCGTCGGCGCTTCGTCAGGCCCCGCCATCCTCGCTGGCGTCGACATCGCCCTGCACACCTTTTTGCGCTGCGAACACCTCTGCAAGGCTTGAAGAGAACGCTTGCTTCGCTATGCTAAGGGTGCGGAAATGGTTTGAGACGTCCTGAAGCCGTTCATGGACAAATGGCCCCCTAAACGTCATCTCGTGAGGGTACTATGAGACATATACTGCTCTTCTCCTGCTGCATCGCTGCCTTCGCCATGGCTTGTGAACCACCGGCAGAAGAAGCTGGCGCCCAGAAAACCAAACGCGAAGAGATCAAAGCCGAGAGAATCATCATCGAGTACAACTACCCTGGAGATCAGGGCTTCCGCAGTCTCCGCTACGCCCTCGCCAAGTTCGACACAGGCTACGAATTCGACGGTGAGGCCGTGGACCCTGAAAAGGTCAAAAAACTCCTCAATTCGTTGGACCACCTCATCCCAGCAGATCAACGCTTCACCTGCCGCTATGCCGAAACCTTGCCCTCCTTCCGCGTCATCCTCCCCCACGAGGGCAAAAAGGTTGAGCTCCACGCGACCTCCCAATGCCAGAATTGGGCGCCCTGGACGGTCATCAAAGATGGCAAGGCCTATGTGCAAGTCAACGGGGCCATCGGACGTGCCCTGCTGCCCCTCCTCGTGGACCTTGGGGCCGACAAGTGGCGCGGCAAAGAGCCCAAGACCACGGGCATCATCGACCTCATCGACGGACTCGAGCTCTACCAGGGACAGGAAGGGCAAACCCCACCCAAAGAGACCTTCAGCGCAATCGTCCAGGCATTGCCCGAACTGAAAAAGGCCTTCCCCGGAGCCGCCGTCAAAATCCAGCGCCTCCTCTGTGATCAGGGCCAGAGCGCCGAGTGTCAACAACTGCTGGTCTTTGCCCAAGTCGCCGTCAAAGAGAACGTCTATTACGGCATCAGCGCCGAAATCGATGGCCAGAACGTCAAGGCCATCAACTTCCCAGGCGACCTCGAGCCCATCAACGCCTTGGTCAACAGCAAACTCGCCGCCGAGCTCAAGTCCTTTGCCGATCCCACCATCCTCATCGAGTACGACGCCAGCGCCGACTGCGACGCCGTCCGCGCCGCGGCGCCGACCTACAAGCCCGGCGAAGATGTCGAAGCCCTCGATTGCACCCGCTTCATCATGTCGGCGGAGGTCGCCGCCACCGCCGAGGTCTTCCCACCTCGCATCGCCTATTATCCCGCCGTCGGCGCCGCCTGGCTCGTGTTGGCGCCCGACGACAAAACCGATTTGGCCTACTTCGAGGCCCTCGGCGTCGATGACAAAGTCCAGGAGGAGATCGCCGCCGGCGCGCCGGCCTTTGCCAACCTCGAAGGCGTCGTCACCATCCTCAACTGAGGACCCGCCGCCTGGCCCACATCAGCCCACTCACCATGAGCAGCCACGACAAGGACCGTGGCGGGAAGGTTACTGGGGCCGCGTGCCGACAGCCGCAACCGTGCGCCGCCGACGGCGTCGGCGGCGCTGCGCTGTAGGCGCGCCCACCGGCGCGCAAGAGCTGCACGCCCGCGCTCCCCTGCGCCGCACCGTGGGTGCTCAGCATCCACGGCCGTGGGTCCTCTAGCTGCGGCGCCATCTCCCACCCAAAGAGGGCGTCACAGCTCTGGGACGCCTGCCCGCCATCCAGGCGCAAGACCTGCCGGGTCCAACCACCTACCTCCACCACCGCCGCCACCTCGAGATCACCCTGGCGCGCCCGCACCTGGTAGGAACCGGACTCACCCACAAAGAGGGTCAGCGCACCGTCACGACAGCGCGTGCGCCAGACTTCGCCCGCGCCGCCAGAGAGCCCGTCCACGGCTATCGTCGCCACCACCGGCGCGCCGTCTTCGTTGACCACCTGCAACTCCAAGCTCGGACCTGCCAGCAATCCCGCCACGAAGTTGCGCCACAAAGGTGACAGCGCTGCCAGCGCCTCCAGACGCTGCGAGCGCCGCAGCGGCGTGTGATGCGCCGCCTCCACGGTCAGGGCGATGGTGCCAAAGGCAAAGCGCTGGTAATCCTGCTCCGTGCCGTCCACCGGATAGATGCCGTCTCGGACGGGCATCTCCTCACCTCCCAGCGCAATGCCCGCGACCGTGCGCTCTGCCAAGAGCCACGCCGGATTGGGCGCTGGGTTGGGGACCCCCGGGATGGTGTAGGGCGCCAACACGGTGAAATTCCCTGTGTGATACGACAACGCCCCGACAAAGACTTCACTCTCCGACAGGCGCACCAGACCGGCGCTCTCGGGCTCCGAAGCGGCCGCGGCGCCCCGATACCAAACGTGGTCCGGGCGCGAACTCGAACCGGCGTCGTCCGGCAGGTGACCCCAAAAAGACGGAAAGTTGCGGTTCAGGTCCACACCATCCTGAGGGCCGTGGCCCGGCAGGGTATCGGTCTCGCGGCCGTTCTTGCGCCCCATCCGGTGATTCACTTCCAAATGCGCCTCGGCGCCGTCGGGATTGCTCTGCGGAACGAACCACAAGACGAAGTGATCCAGCCACGCCGCGTGCCCTTCCGCTTCGCTCTCTTCCAACAAAGCCTGCAGAGCCGCAAAGACCAAGTCCGTGCTCAACGGCTCATTGCCATGGATGCCCCCGTGGATCAAAAGGCTCGGCTTCATGCTCGCCGTCGCCACATCCCCGCTCACCGCGAGGGCCCACACCGGGCGGCCCTGATGGCTCGTCGCGAGGCGCACCAGGCGCGTGCGCGCGGGATAGCGGCGCTGGTAGCCCTTGAGCAAGGCCTCGACCATCTTGGGGTTCTTGTAGGAGGCGTCCACGACGAAGCCCGTCGCGCGCTTCTCCAAGCCCCGTTGGCGCGCCACCAGATAATCTTCGTCCAGATACTTCAACGGGGTGTCCACCCGCACTTCCAACGGGCGCACGCCCTGCTGCAGCAGCAGGGGCAAGGCATTCAGGCTGCCCTGCACCACCTGCCGTGCGCCAGCGTTCTCCACCACACTCAAATCCAGGGACGCAAGGTCCACAGCCGCGACGTCCGCGGCGCTCAGGATGAGGTAGCGCCGCGCCGCTGGCAGCGGCGGCACGAGGGGACGCGTCAGGCGCTGCACCGAGAGGTGCGTGATGCCGCCCCGCGCCGCCTGGCGGCTTACCCGCCGCAGGCCCACCCGGCCCCCGCGGTAGGTCGCGTCTTCGACGCGAAAAGAAGCCAAGCTGCGACCGCCATGGACCTCGACCACGATCTCGTCGCCCAGGAAAAAAACCGTCGCCGCCAGAGATTTCTCCCGGCTGAGA
This sequence comes from uncultured Myxococcales bacterium, assembly GCA_964454015.1. Taxonomy (GTDB): domain Bacteria; phylum Myxococcota_A; class Bradymonadia; order UBA4248; family UBA4248; genus CAYVQF01. Next base: position 7,308 of record CAYVQF010000056.1, on the reverse strand, counting down.
TCCCGCAGGCGCGTCGACGCCGTCAGCGGAACCACCGCGTCGCGATCCAGGCGCAGCAAGCGCACCCGTGTCCCACTGAAGTCCAAGGCGTAACCCGAGAGGCTATCGCCGTCGATCTCCCCCTGCAGCAACAACTGCAAACCATAGCGGCGCTCGAGGGTGAACTCGGCCCGCACCACGCAATCCCGCCAGAGTGGTTGCTGGGCCGGAAGCCAGTGGCCGTGGCCGCGCTCCTTCCCGGCGCTGGCCTCGAGCTTGCCGGGCTCGAAGCGCCAGCTCCCGCGCTCTATGGCCGCCGGCGCCTCCACCGCCTCAGTGCTGAACAGCAGCGCTGCTTCATCGGGCGTGGATCCCACAGCAACAAGACCGCCGCATGGCAAGGAAAGGAGCACCGCCGCGATGAGCCAAGGCCTGAGACCTCTCACAACACCTCGAAAGACACGCCGCTGGTGATGACCACCGTCCAGTCGTAATCCACCCACAGCCGGCCCGGGACCGCCATGGACTCGAAAGCGTCGAAACGACTCGGGCTCGTGGTGCCGACCCGGGGGAAGTAGCTCACCCGCACCCCCAGCGGTATCCACACCAAGTCGGTCACCCGCACCGCGCCATCCACGGCCAGGGCCAGGCCCAGGGCCATGCGCGTCTTGACCCCCAAGGGGAAGGGCGGCTCCTCCCCCAGATTGCGCTCTTCGAGCGACGCCCCGACCCACACGGGGATGGCGATCTCCGGTCCTAGGCCCGCTTCGACCCGGAAGGCCTCGTGGTGATAGCCACCGCTCACCACGATGGGCACCCGCAAGCGCAGCACCTCCATGCTCAAGTCACGGCGCCACGCGCCTGCGTCCTCGTGGCCTGTCGCGCGATCGTAGCTCAGGGCCAAACTCAGCCGCAAGGCCAGGTAGCGCCAAAAGCCGACCCGCGCCCCGCCCTCGGCGGCGAAGCCAAAGCCGTTGAAGGCCGTACCGCTCATGAACTGCGGCGCGCCCACGGGATCGTCAGGGGCGGTCAGGATGGAGCGGTTCAGGCCCAGCCGCAGGTCGAGCGCGATGGTCAAGGGCGAGTCCGGGGCCGCCGCCCGGCCTAGGGCCAGGGGAGGAGCGGCCGTGTCCGGGTCGGCGGCCTGAGCAGGCGCCGCGACCCAGAGGCTTGAACCAATGGCAGCCGCCATGAGCCAGTAAAAGACGAAATTGGGACGGAAACCCTTTGCAAGTACGCGCATGATCACCTGTGCCTTGTTGTGCCCGGGGCACTCGACTAAGCTGCGCGGGCGCAGCATGCCTGGCGCGTATCTTAAACCATTCCGCACCTTGACGCACATCTCTGCTGCTGTGCGCCAACGCAGGCAGCCTCAACGCCTTTGCCTGCGCCTTGCGGCGACCACTGGGGCTGCCACGCCGGCGCAGCGGCCTCCTCCCAAGGGCTCTGTCACCATGTCCCACGACCCACAACACACTGTGAATGATTCAGACCTCGAAGTCAGCATCGATGCCCGGGCCAAAGCCTGCCCCCAGCCGGTGCTCATGACCCTCGCGGCCCTCAAAAACACCCGCGCCGAGGCCTTCACCGTCACCGTCGACAACGAGACCGCCGCGAACAATGTCGCCCGCATGGCCCGAGGGCAGGGGTGCTCTGTGACCCTCAGCCACCCCGAGCCCGAACGCCTCGTCGTCCAGATCTTCCGCGACCCGCCCCCGGCGCCCGCCCCGCTGCCGCCCACCTCGACCAACGCCGAAGCCGAAAACCAGACCGCCCAGCACCGCCCGCTGCCACCGCGCCCCATCATCTACCTCGCCGCCGACACCATCGGCACCGGCGACGACGCCCTCGGGCGCATCCTCATGCGCAGCTTCATCAAGACCCTCCCCCAGCTCAACCCCCTGCCTCACACCCTCATCCTCCTCAACAGCGCCGTTCGCCTCTGTACCCACGAGGCACCGCTGCTGGACGACCTCCGCGAACTCCGCGACCTCGGCGTCCGCGTCCTCGCCTGTGGCACCTGCCTCGACTTCTTCCACCTCCTCGACCAAGTCGCCGTCGGCGAGGTGGGCAACATGTTCGAAATCCTCTCCATCCTCGCCGAGGCCCCTGCCGTCATCCGCCCCTAACGCCGGTCACCCATGCCCCCCATCATCTACCTCGATCACGCCGCCACCGCCTGGCCCACCGCCCCCGCCGTCATTGACGCCATGGCCCAAGGCATGCGCGACATCGGCGTCGCTCCCGGCCGCTCTGGACACCGCCTCGCCGCCCAGGCCGCCCGCCTCACCTACCACACCCGCTGCACCCTGGCCCAATGGCTCAACGTCACCGAGCCGCGCCGCATCGTCTTCTGCGCCGGCGCCACCGCCGCCCTCAACAGCGCCCTCTGGGGCTACCTCCGCCCCAAGGACCACGTCGTCTGCACCCAGCTCGAACACAACGCCGTCCTCAGGCCCCTCCACGCCCTCACCCAGCGCCGCGCCCTCACCGTCACCCGCGTCGCCCCCAACCCCGACGGCCGCCTCGAACCCAACGCCGTCGCCAATGCCTGCACCCCAACCACCCGCCTCGTCGTCCTCACCCACGCCTCCAACGTCAGCGGCGCCATCCAACCCATCGCCGCCATCGCCCGCGCCGTAGCCCCCATCCCGGTCCTCCTCGACGCCGCACAAAGCGCCGGCCTCCTCGAAATCGACGTCCCCACCCTCGGGGTCCACATGGTCGCCCTCAGCGGCCACAAAGCCATCGGCGGACCTGCCGGCATCGGCGTCCTCTGGGCCGCTCCGAGCCTCCAACTCCAACCCCTCATCCAAGGGGGCACGGGCTCCGCTTCCGAACACGACCACCAACCCGAACTCTGGCCCGACGCCATGGAGAGCGGCACCCCCAACATGCCCGGTATCTTTGGCCTCGCCGCAGCGCTCTCTGAGGCCACCCCCCCCAGGCGTGCGGCCCACCTCGACTGGGTCCGGGCCCGTATCGAACAACTGCGCCGCGGACTGCAAACGCTGCCAACGGTCCACTGGTGGGGCCCCACCGATACCACCCACCGCGTCGGCATCGCGTCCCTCACCTCAGCGCGCTTCTCCCCCTCGGAGTTGGCCTTCTACCTCGACCGCGAACACCACATCCTCACCCGCCCGGGCCTGCACTGCGCCCCACTCGCCCACCGCGCTCTGGGGACTTTCCCCCACGGCACCCTGCGCGTCTCTGTCGCCCCAACCACCACCGAAGCCGAGATCGACGCGCTCATCGCCGCTCTGCACCAGGCCCACACGACAGGATGCGACGGGTGAACGCCTACCTCGTCTTCCCCTCCATCCACGACGTCGTCGCCGCTGAGCTCCGGCTCCAACAACAGGCCATCGACTGCGACATGGTCCCCACGCCCCGGGCCATCTCCTCGTCCTGCGGGATGGTGCTGTGTCTCCGTTTGGACGACCTCAGCGCTGCCGCTGCTGCCCTTGGGGCTGGCCCATGGCGTGCCTTCTACGACGCCAACCTGGACTTCCGGCCGCTGTGAAAGAGCGCCAAGAGGCGTTCGCTTCTTCGCCCAATATGGACGCCATATCCGCGACGCTGGCCCTGCTTCGCCGAATCATGTAGGAATAGAGTCCCAAACTGACCCGCTGCTGTTCGGTTTGCCGCCGTGGCAGCTCAAGTGAAGGAGGTCCTCAATGGCAAGGCGTAAAACGATCATCATGGGTGCGGCTGGCCGCGATTTTCACAACTTCAATTGCCTCTATCGCAATGATCCCGACAGTGAGGTCGTCGCTTTCACCGCCACCCAAATCCCTGACATCGACGGGAGAGTCTATGCGCCTGAGCTAGCTGGACCCCTCTATCCCGAAGGCATCGCCATCTTCCCCGAAGAGGACCTCGCCGCTCTCATCGCGCGCCACCAAGTCCAAGACGTGGTCTTCTCCTACTCCGACGTCCACCACAACTACGTCATGGACCGCGCCGCCAAGGTCAACGCCTGGGGCGCCCACTTCGTCTTGGCCGATGCCCACCGCACCATGCTCCAGTCGACCAAACCCGTGGTCGCCGTCACGGCCATCCGCACCGGCGTTGGCAAGTCACAGACCTCGCGCTACATCTCGCGCATGCTTCAGAAAATGGGCAAGCGGGTCGTCGCCGTCCGCCACCCCATGCCTTACGGGGATCTTCGCGCCCAGGTCTGCCAACGTTTCGCCACCTACGAGGACCTCGACAGCCACAACTGCACCATCGAGGAAAGGGAGGAGTACGAGCCCCACATCGATGACGGCAACATCGTTTACGCTGGGGTCGACTACGAGATGATCCTCCGCGAGGCTGAAAAAGAAGCCGACGTCATCCTCTGGGATGGCGGCAACAACGACACGCCTTTCTACAAACCCAACCTCCACATCACCCTCCTCGATCCCCACCGCCCAGGACACGAGTCGGCCTACTACCCCGGCCTGACCAACCTCCTCATGGCCGACCTCCTCATCATCAACAAAATTCGCTCGGCAGACCCCCACAACGTCGATCGTGTGGTCGAGGCCTGTAAGCTCCACAACCCCAAGGCGCGCATCGTCAAATGCGACTCCAAAATCTCCGTCGACAAGCCTGAGCTCATCCGCGGCAAACGCGCCCTCGTCGTCGAGGACGGACCCACCACCACCCACGGGGGCATGACCTATGGGGCGGGGTGGATCGCTGCCAAGGACGCTGCGGCGGCGGAAATCGTCGACGCTCGCCCCTTCGCCGTAGGCTCCATCATCGAGACCTATAAGAAATTCCCCAACGCATCTGGGATCTTGCCCGCCATGGGCTACTCCGAGCAGCAGATCCAGGAGCTCGAGGCCACCATCAACGCCACCCCCTGTGACGTCGTCGTCGAAGGCACCCCCATCAAGCTCTCCCGAGTCCTCAAGGTCAACAAGCCCCTCGCTGAAGTCAGCTACGAACTCGAGGAACTCGAGCCGGGCTTCATTGAAGAAGCCCTCAAAGGGCTCTGCTGAACGACCTGGCCCCCTCACCAAGGGGGCGCTCGAAAGGCGCCGTCGGGGAGCGCCACTGAGCCTCCCCCAACCGCGCGCCGCCTCAGCCCAGAGGCCAGGCGTTGAGCCATGTTGCGGCTGCCACTAGGAATTTCTTGGGAAAACTGCTATGGCCTGAACCATGAGGGTTGACAGCAAGGGGGTGCCTCCTGCTCAGCCCGATGCTCTCCTCATGCCACAAGGAGTACCAAGCGATGCGGTATGGCTCCCTTGCGATCGCCTTCTCCCTCTCTCTCGCGCTAACCCTCACGGGCTGTGTCTTCGACACCTCCATGCTCGAAAAAACACCCTGCAGTGGAGATGGCACTTGTCCGCAAGGCCTGCAATGCGTCCAAGGATTCTGCTATCCCGGGGATCTCTCCCTCCTCGATATTGGTGATGGCCAAGACCTCACGGAGCTCGGTTCGCCCTGCGCCGATGCCTTCTGCCAAAGCGAACAGCTCTGCTGTGGCGGCACCTGTATGAACGTGCAGCAGGACGATCAGAACTGTGGCACTTGCGGGAACGCTTGCGCCCGCGACGAGTCGTGTGTCGATGGAACCTGCACCTGTGGCAACCGATCCTGCGGGCAAAATGAAGCATGCTGCCTGGTGGCCGGCGCACCCAACTGCGTCAGCCTCCAGAGCGACACCACGAACTGTGGTGCCTGTGGCCAGAGCTGCCGCACCAATGAGCAGTGCATCGGCGGTGTCTGCGCTTGTGAAGGTACACTCGGGACCGTCCAGATCTGCACCGCTGCCCAGGCCTGCTGCCCCGACTCCGCCGGCTGCCGCCGACTCAACAACGACATCAGGCACTGCGGTGCCTGTGGCGTGGTCTGTGGCCGCGGCGAGCTCTGCGTGGACGGACAGTGCCGCTGCGGCGGGGCTGAGGCCTGCGGCAGTGGCAAGGTTTGCTGCGGCAATCCCGCCCGTTGTGTCGACGAAGGCGATCCTATCTGTGACTGCGGCGGAACCCAGTGCGGCGACTTCCAGAGTTGCTGCACCTTCTCCATCGGCCCCGACGGGGAAGATGTCGACGCTTGCACCTACACCGAGCTCGATAACAACCACTGCGGACGATGTGGCCACACTTGCGCCGAGGCCCAGTACTGTCTCAACGGCGACTGTGTCTGTGCCCCTGGCTTCGCCGATTGTAACGGCGACCCCAGCGATGGCTGCGAGGTGCGCCTCGACAGCGACGTCGCCCACTGTGGCGCCTGCGACGACCCATGCCCGACGGGCTTCGTCTGCGATGGCACGGGCCACTGCGCCATCACCTGCCAGCAAGGACTCATCCCCTGCGACGGCAAATGCATCGATCCCAAAGTCGACCCCTTCTATTGCGGTGCCGCTGGCGATTGCACCGGTACCAATGGCGGTGAAGCCTGCCCGCCTGGACACGTCTGCGATGGCAACGGCACTTGTGCCCTCTCCTGCCAAAGCGGCCTGGTCGAGTGCGACGGCAAGTGCGTCGATCCCCTCATCGACCGCGAATACTGTGGTGCCGGATCCTCCTGCACGGGCACGGAACGCGGCCAAAGCTGCCCGAATGGCTTCGTTTGCAATGGCAACGGGCAATGTACCCTCTCTTGCCAAAACGGCCTCAGCGCCTGCGGTACCCCTGCCGAGTGCGTCAACCCCCTCACCGACCGACGCTACTGCGGCGCCAGCGGCACCTGCGGCACGGCCTGCCCGGCCGGCCAGATCTGCAACGGGGCTGGGCAGTGTACCCTCTCCTGCCAGAGCGGTCTCAGCGCTTGCGGTACCCCCGCCGAGTGTGTCAACCCCCTCACCGATCGCCGCTACTGCGGCGCCGCCGGCACCTGTGGCAGCCCCTGCCCTGCCGGCCAAATCTGTAACGGCAGCGGCCAGTGCACCCTCTCCTGCCAGAGCGGTCTCACCCTCTGCAGCGGCGAGTGCGTGAACCTCCGCACCGACCGCCGCTATTGCAGCAGCACCGCCGCCTGTGGCACCGGCTGCGCCGCCGGCGAGCTCTGTAACAACGGCGTCTGCGAGATCTCCTGCCAAAACGGCCTCACCCTCTGCGGCGGTGAGTGCGTCAACCTCCTCACCGACCGCCGCTATTGCAGCGCCAGTGGCACCTGTGGTAGCCCGTGCCCGGCCGGCCAGATCTGCAACGGGGCTGGGCAGTGTACCCTCTCCTGCCAGAGCGGTCTCAGCGCTTGCGGCACCCCCGCCGAGTGCGTCAACCCCCTCACCGACCGCCGCTACTGCGGCGCTGCCGGTACCTGCGGCAGCCCCTGCCCGGCCGGCCAGATCTGCAACGGCAGCGGTCAGTGTACGGTCTCCTGCCA
>CAYVQF010000055.1:166-38281 GCA_964454015.1 uncultured Myxococcales bacterium | reverse complement strand
TGGCAGGAGACCGTACACTGACCGCTGCCGTTGCAGATCTGGCCGGCCGGGCAGGCCGTGCCACAGGTGCCGCTGGTGCTGCAATAGCGGCGGTCGGTGAGGAGGTTGACGCACTCACCGCCGCAGAGGGTGAGGCCGTTCTGGCAGGAGACCTCGCAGACGCCGTTGTTGCAGACTTCACCGGCGCCGCAGCCGCTGCCACAGGCAGCGGTGGTGGAGCAGTAGCGGCGGTCGGTGCGGAGGTTCACGCACTCGCCGCTGCAGAGGGTGAGGCTAGTCTGGCAGGAGACAGTACACTGGCCGCTGCCGTTACAGATTTGGCCGGCCGGGCAGGGGCTGCCGCAGGTACCGGCAGCGCCGCAGTAGCGGCGGTCGGTGAGGGGGTTGACGCACTCGGCGGGGGTGCCGCAAGCGCTGAGACCGCTCTGGCAGGAGAGGGTGCACTGCCCTGCCCCGTTGCAGATCTGGCCGGCAGGACAGGCCGTGCCACAGGTGCCGCTGGCGCTGCAGAAGCGGCGGTCGGTGAGAAGGTTGACGCACTCACCGCCGCAGAGGGTGAGGCCGTTCTGGCAGGAGAGCTCGCAGACGCCGTTGTTGCAGACTTCACCGGCGCCGCAGCCGCTGCCACAGGCAGCGGTGGTGGAGCAGTAGCGGCGGTCGGTGCGGAGGTTCACGCACTCGCCGCTGCAGAGGGTGAGGCTAGTCTGGCAGGAGACAGTACACTGGCCGCTGCCGTTACAGATTTGGCCGGCCGGGCAGGGGCTGCCGCAGGTACCGGCAGCGCCGCAGTAGCGGCGGTCGGTGAGGGGGTTGACGCACTCGGCGGGGGTGCCGCAAGCGCTGAGACCGCTCTGGCAGGAGAGGGTACACTGCCCAGCCCCGTTGCAGATCTGGCCGGCCGGGCACGGGCTACCACAGGTGCCACTGGCGCTGCAATAGCGGCGGTCGGTGAGGAGGTTGACGCACTCACCGCCGCAGAGGGTGAGGCCGTTTTGGCAGGAGATCTCGCAGACGCCGTTGTTACAGAGCTCGCCGGCGGCGCAGCCGGTGCCACAGGCGGCGGTGCTGCTGCAATAGCGGCGGTCGGTGCGGAGGTTCACGCACTCGCCGCTGCAGAGGGTGAGACCGCTCTGGCAGGAGAGGGTGCACTGGCCGCTGCCGTTACAGATTTGGCCGGCAGGGCAGGGGCTGCCACAGGTGCCGGCGGCGCCGCAGTAGCGGCGATCGGTGAGGGGGTTGACACACTCGGCGGGGGTACCGCAAGCGCTGAGACCGCTCTGGCAGGAGAGGGTACACTGCCCAGCCCCGTTGCAGATCTGGCCGGCCGGGCAGGCCGTGCCGCAGGTGCCGCTGGCGCCGCAGTAGCGTCGGTCGGTGAGGGGGTTGACGCACTCGGCAGGGGTACCGCAGGCGCTGAGGCCGTTTTGGCAAGAGAGGGTACATTGCCCGTTGCCATTGCAAACGAAGCCATTCGGGCAGCTTTGGCCGCGTTCCGTGCCCGTGCAGGAGGATCCGGCACCACAGTATTCGCGGTCGATGAGGGGATCGACGCACTTGCCGTCGCACTCGACCAGGCCGCTTTGGCAGGAGAGGGCACAAGTGCCGTTGCCATCGCAGACGTGTCCAGGCGGGCAGGCTTCACCGCCATTGGTACCGGTGCAATCGCCAGCGGCACCGCAATAGAAGGGGTCGACTTTGGGATCGATGCATTTGCCGTCGCAGGGGATGAGTCCTTGCTGGCAGGTGATGGCGCAGTGGCCCGTGCCATCGCAGACGAAGCCCGTCGGGCATGGGTCGTCGCAGGCGCCACAGTGGGCGACGTCGCTGTCGAGGCGCACCTCGCAGCCATCGCTGGGGTCGCCGTTACAATCGGCGAAGCCAGGGGCACAGACACAGTCGCCGTTGAGACAGTACTGGGCCTCGGCGCAAGTGTGGCCACATCGTCCGCAGTGGTTGTTATCGAGCTCGGTGTAGGTGCAAGCGTCGACATCTTCCCCGTCGGGGCCGATGGAGAAGGTGCAGCAACTCTGGAAGTCGCCGCACTGGGTTCCGCCGCAGTCACAGATAGGATCGCCTTCGTCGACACAACGGGCGGGATTGCCGCAGCAAACCTTGCCACTGCCGCAGGCCTCAGCCCCGCCGCAGCGGCACTGTCCGTCCACGCAGAGCTCGCCGCGGCCACAGACCACGCCACAGGCACCGCAGTGCCTGATGTCGTTGTTGAGTCGGCGGCAGCCGGCGGAGTCGGGGCAGCAGGCCTGGGCAGCGGTGCAGATCTGGACGGTCCCGAGTGTACCTTCACAAGCGCAGACACCGCCGATGCACTGCTCATTGGTGCGGCAGCTCTGGCCACAGGCACCACAGTTCGTGGTGTCGCTCTGGAGGCTGACGCAGTTGGGTGCGCCGGCCACCAGGCAGCATGCTTCATTTTGCCCGCAGGATCGGTTGCCACAGGTGCAGGTTCCATCGACACACGACTCGTCGCGGGCGCAAGCGTTCCCGCAAGTGCCACAGTTCTGATCGTCCTGCTGCACGTTCATACAGGTGCCGCCACAGCAGAGCTGTTCGCTTTGGCAGAAGGCATCGGCGCAGGGCGAACCGAGCTCCGTGAGGTCTTGGCCATCACCAATATCGAGGAGGGAGAGATCCCCGGGATAGCAGAATCCTTGGACGCATTGCAGGCCTTGCGGACAAGTGCCATCTCCACTGCAGGGTGTTTTTTCGAGCATGGAGGTGTCGAAGACACAGCCCGTGAGGGTTAGCGCGAGAGAGAGGGAGAAGGCGATCGCAAGGGAGCCATACCGCATCGCTTGGTACTCCTTGTGGCATGAGGAGAGCATCGGGCTGAGCAGGAGGCACCCCCTTGCTGTCAACCCTCATGGTTCAGGCCATAGCAGTTTTCCCAAGAAATTCCTAGTGGCAGCCGCAACATGGCTCAACGCCTGGCCTCTGGGCTGAGGCGGCGCGCGGTTGGGGGAGGCTCAGTGGCGCTCCCCGACGGCGCCTTTCGAGCGCCCCCTTGGTGAGGGGGCCAGGTCGTTCAGCAGAGCCCTTTGAGGGCTTCTTCAATGAAGCCCGGCTCGAGTTCCTCGAGTTCGTAGCTGACTTCAGCGAGGGGCTTGTTGACCTTGAGGACTCGGGAGAGCTTGATGGGGGTGCCTTCGACGACGACGTCACAGGGGGTGGCGTTGATGGTGGCCTCGAGCTCCTGGATCTGCTGCTCGGAGTAGCCCATGGCGGGCAAGATCCCAGATGCGTTGGGGAATTTCTTATAGGTCTCGATGATGGAGCCTACGGCGAAGGGGCGAGCGTCGACGATTTCCGCCGCCGCAGCGTCCTTGGCAGCGATCCACCCCGCCCCATAGGTCATGCCCCCGTGGGTGGTGGTGGGTCCGTCCTCGACGACGAGGGCGCGTTTGCCGCGGATGAGCTCAGGCTTGTCGACGGAGATTTTGGAGTCGCATTTGACGATGCGCGCCTTGGGGTTGTGGAGCTTACAGGCCTCGACCACACGATCGACGTTGTGGGGGTCTGCCGAGCGAATTTTGTTGATGATGAGGAGGTCGGCCATGAGGAGGTTGGTCAGGCCGGGGTAGTAGGCCGACTCGTGTCCTGGGCGGTGGGGATCGAGGAGGGTGATGTGGAGGTTGGGTTTGTAGAAAGGCGTGTCGTTGTTGCCGCCATCCCAGAGGATGACGTCGGCTTCTTTTTCAGCCTCGCGGAGGATCATCTCGTAGTCGACCCCAGCGTAAACGATGTTGCCGTCATCGATGTGGGGCTCGTACTCCTCCCTTTCCTCGATGGTGCAGTTGTGGCTGTCGAGGTCCTCGTAGGTGGCGAAACGTTGGCAGACCTGGGCGCGAAGATCCCCGTAAGGCATGGGGTGGCGGACGGCGACGACCCGCTTGCCCATTTTCTGAAGCATGCGCGAGATGTAGCGCGAGGTCTGTGACTTGCCAACGCCGGTGCGGATGGCCGTGACGGCGACCACGGGTTTGGTCGACTGGAGCATGGTGCGGTGGGCATCGGCCAAGACGAAGTGGGCGCCCCAGGCGTTGACCTTGGCGGCGCGGTCCATGACGTAGTTGTGGTGGACGTCGGAGTAGGAGAAGACCACGTCTTGGACTTGGTGGCGCGCGATGAGAGCGGCGAGGTCCTCTTCGGGGAAGATGGCGATGCCTTCGGGATAGAGGGGTCCAGCTAGCTCAGGCGCATAGACTCTCCCGTCGATGTCAGGGATTTGGGTGGCGGTGAAAGCGACGACCTCACTGTCGGGATCATTGCGATAGAGGCAATTGAAGTTGTGAAAATCGCGGCCAGCCGCACCCATGATGATCGTTTTACGCCTTGCCATTGAGGACCTCCTTCACTTGAGCTGCCACGGCGGCAAACCGAACAGCAGCGGGTCAGTTTGGGACTCTATTCCTACATGATTCGGCGAAGCAGGGCCAGCGTCGCGGATATGGCGTCCATATTGGGCGAAGAAGCGAACGCCTCTTGGCGCTCTTTCACAGCGGCCGGAAGTCCAGGTTGGCGTCGTAGAAGGCACGCCATGGGCCAGCCCCAAGGGCAGCAGCGGCAGCGCTGAGGTCGTCCAAACGGAGACACAGCACCATCCCGCAGGACGAGGAGATGGCCCGGGGCGTGGGGACCATGTCGCAGTCGATGGCCTGTTGTTGGAGCCGGAGCTCAGCGGCGACGACGTCGTGGATGGAGGGGAAGACGAGGTAGGCGTTCACCCGTCGCATCCTGTCGTGTGGGCCTGGTGCAGAGCGGCGATGAGCGCGTCGATCTCGGCTTCGGTGGTGGTTGGGGCGACAGAGACGCGCAGGGTGCCGTGGGGGAAAGTCCCCAGAGCGCGGTGGGCGAGTGGGGCGCAGTGCAGGCCCGGGCGGGTGAGGATGTGGTGTTCGCGGTCGAGGTAGAAGGCCAACTCCGAGGGGGAGAAGCGCGCTGAGGTGAGGGACGCGATGCCGACGCGGTGGGTGGTATCGGTGGGGCCCCACCAGTGGACCGTTGGCAGCGTTTGCAGTCCGCGGCGCAGTTGTTCGATACGGGCCCGGACCCAGTCGAGGTGGGCCGCACGCCTGGGGGGGGTGGCCTCAGAGAGCGCTGCGGCGAGGCCAAAGATACCGGGCATGTTGGGGGTGCCGCTCTCCATGGCGTCGGGCCAGAGTTCGGGTTGGTGGTCGTGTTCGGAAGCGGAGCCCGTGCCCCCTTGGATGAGGGGTTGGAGTTGGAGGCTCGGAGCGGCCCAGAGGACGCCGATGCCGGCAGGTCCGCCGATGGCTTTGTGGCCGCTGAGGGCGACCATGTGGACCCCGAGGGTGGGGACGTCGATTTCGAGGAGGCCGGCGCTTTGTGCGGCGTCGAGGAGGACCGGGATGGGGGCTACGGCGCGGGCGATGGCGGCGATGGGTTGGATGGCGCCGCTGACGTTGGAGGCGTGGGTGAGGACGACGAGGCGGGTGGTTGGGGTGCAGGCATTGGCGACGGCGTTGGGTTCGAGGCGGCCGTCGGGGTTGGGGGCGACGCGGGTGACGGTGAGGGCGCGGCGCTGGGTGAGGGCGTGGAGGGGCCTGAGGACGGCGTTGTGTTCGAGCTGGGTGCAGACGACGTGGTCCTTGGGGCGGAGGTAGCCCCAGAGGGCGCTGTTGAGGGCGGCGGTGGCGCCGGCGCAGAAGACGATGCGGCGCGGCTCGGTGACGTTGAGCCATTGGGCCAGGGTGCAGCGGGTGTGGTAGGTGAGGCGGGCGGCCTGGGCGGCGAGGCGGTGTCCAGAGCGGCCGGGAGCGACGCCGATGTCGCGCATGCCTTGGGCCATGGCGTCAATGACGGCGGGGGCGGTGGGCCAGGCGGTGGCGGCGTGATCGAGGTAGATGATGGGGGGCATGGGTGACCGGCGTTAGGGGCGGATGACGGCAGGGGCCTCGGCGAGGATGGAGAGGATTTCGAACATGTTGCCCACCTCGCCGACGGCGACTTGGTCGAGGAGGTGGAAGAAGTCGAGGCAGGTGCCACAGGCGAGGACGCGGACGCCGAGGTCGCGGAGTTCGCGGAGGTCGTCCAGCAGCGGTGCCTCGTGGGTACAGAGGCGAACGGCGCTGTTGAGGAGGATGAGGGTGTGAGGCAGGGGGTTGAGCTGGGGGAGGGTCTTGATGAAGCTGCGCATGAGGATGCGCCCGAGGGCGTCGTCGCCGGTGCCGATGGTGTCGGCGGCGAGGTAGATGATGGGGCGCGGTGGCAGCGGGCGGTGCTGGGCGGTCTGGTTTTCGGCTTCGGCGTTGGTCGAGGTGGGCGGCAGCGGGGCGGGCGCCGGGGGCGGGTCGCGGAAGATCTGGACGACGAGGCGTTCGGGCTCGGGGTGGCTGAGGGTCACAGAGCACCCCTGCCCTCGGGCCATGCGGGCGACATTGTTCGCGGCGGTCTCGTTGTCGACGGTGACGGTGAAGGCCTCGGCGCGGGTGTTTTTGAGGGCCGCGAGGGTCATGAGCACCGGCTGGGGGCAGGCTTTGGCCCGGGCATCGATGCTGACTTCGAGGTCTGAATCATTCACAGTGTGTTGTGGGTCGTGGGACATGGTGACAGAGCCCTTGGGAGGAGGCCGCTGCGCCGGCGTGGCAGCCCCAGTGGTCGCCGCAAGGCGCAGGCAAAGGCGTTGAGGCTGCCTGCGTTGGCGCACAGCAGCAGAGATGTGCGTCAAGGTGCGGAATGGTTTAAGATACGCGCCAGGCATGCTGCGCCCGCGCAGCTTAGTCGAGTGCCCCGGGCACAACAAGGCACAGGTGATCATGCGCGTACTTGCAAAGGGTTTCCGTCCCAATTTCGTCTTTTACTGGCTCATGGCGGCTGCCATTGGTTCAAGCCTCTGGGTCGCGGCGCCTGCTCAGGCCGCCGACCCGGACACGGCCGCTCCTCCCCTGGCCCTAGGCCGGGCGGCGGCCCCGGACTCGCCCTTGACCATCGCGCTCGACCTGCGGCTGGGCCTGAACCGCTCCATCCTGACCGCCCCTGACGATCCCGTGGGCGCGCCGCAGTTCATGAGCGGTACGGCCTTCAACGGCTTTGGCTTCGCCGCCGAGGGCGGGGCGCGGGTCGGCTTTTGGCGCTACCTGGCCTTGCGGCTGAGTTTGGCCCTGAGCTACGATCGCGCGACAGGCCACGAGGACGCAGGCGCGTGGCGCCGTGACTTGAGCATGGAGGTGCTGCGCTTGCGGGTGCCCATCGTGGTGAGCGGTGGCTATCACCACGAGGCCTTCCGGGTCGAAGCGGGCCTAGGACCGGAGATCGCCATCCCCGTGTGGGTCGGGGCGTCGCTCGAAGAGCGCAATCTGGGGGAGGAGCCGCCCTTCCCCTTGGGGGTCAAGACGCGCATGGCCCTGGGCCTGGCCCTGGCCGTGGATGGCGCGGTGCGGGTGACCGACTTGGTGTGGATACCGCTGGGGGTGCGGGTGAGCTACTTCCCCCGGGTCGGCACCACGAGCCCGAGTCGTTTCGACGCTTTCGAGTCCATGGCGGTCCCGGGCCGGCTGTGGGTGGATTACGACTGGACGGTGGTCATCACCAGCGGCGTGTCTTTCGAGGTGTTGTGAGAGGTCTCAGGCCTTGGCTCATCGCGGCGGTGCTCCTTTCCTTGCCATGCGGCGGTCTTGTTGCTGTGGGATCCACGCCCGATGAAGCAGCGCTGCTGTTCAGCACTGAGGCGGTGGAGGCGCCGGCGGCCATAGAGCGCGGGAGCTGGCGCTTCGAGCCCGGCAAGCTCGAGGCCAGCGCCGGGAAGGAGCGCGGCCACGGCCACTGGCTTCCGGCCCAGCAACCACTCTGGCGGGATTGCGTGGTGCGGGCCGAGTTCACCCTCGAGCGCCGCTATGGTTTGCAGTTGTTGCTGCAGGGGGAGATCGACGGCGATAGCCTCTCGGGTTACGCCTTGGACTTCAGTGGGACACGGGTGCGCTTGCTGCGCCTGGATCGCGACGCGGTGGTTCCGCTGACGGCGTCGACGCGCCTGCGGGATCTCAGCCGGGAGAAATCTCTGGCGGCGACGGTTTTTTTCCTGGGCGACGAGATCGTGGTCGAGGTCCATGGCGGTCGCAGCTTGGCTTCTTTTCGCGTCGAAGACGCGACCTACCGCGGGGGCCGGGTGGGCCTGCGGCGGGTAAGCCGCCAGGCGGCGCGGGGCGGCATCACGCACCTCTCGGTGCAGCGCCTGACGCGTCCCCTCGTGCCGCCGCTGCCAGCGGCGCGGCGCTACCTCATCCTGAGCGCCGCGGACGTCGCGGCTGTGGACCTTGCGTCCCTGGATTTGAGTGTGGTGGAGAACGCTGGCGCACGGCAGGTGGTGCAGGGCAGCCTGAATGCCTTGCCCCTGCTGCTGCAGCAGGGCGTGCGCCCGTTGGAAGTGCGGGTGGACACCCCGTTGAAGTATCTGGACGAAGATTATCTGGTGGCGCGCCAACGGGGCTTGGAGAAGCGCGCGACGGGCTTCGTCGTGGACGCCTCCTACAAGAACCCCAAGATGGTCGAGGCCTTGCTCAAGGGCTACCAGCGCCGCTATCCCGCGCGCACGCGCCTGGTGCGCCTCGCGACGAGCCATCAGGGCCGCCCGGTGTGGGCCCTCGCGGTGAGCGGGGATGTGGCGACGGCGAGCATGAAGCCGAGCCTTTTGATCCACGGGGGCATCCATGGCAATGAGCCGTTGAGCACGGACTTGGTCTTTGCGGCTCTGCAGGCTTTGTTGGAAGAGAGCGAAGCGGAAGGGCACGCGGCGTGGCTGGATCACTTCGTCTTGTGGTTCGTTCCGCAGAGCAATCCCGACGGCGCCGAGGCGCATTTGGAAGTGAATCACCGGATGGGGCGCAAGAACGGCCGCGAGACCGATACCCTGCCGGGCCACGGCCCTCAGGATGGTGTGGACCTGAACCGCAACTTTCCGTCTTTTTGGGGTCACCTGCCGGACGACGCCGGTTCGAGTTCGCGCCCGGACCACGTTTGGTATCGGGGCGCCGCGGCCGCTTCGGAGCCCGAGAGCGCCGGTCTGGTGCGCCTGTCGGAGAGTGAAGTCTTTGTCGGGGCGTTGTCGTATCACACAGGGAATTTCACCGTGTTGGCGCCCTACACCATCCCGGGGGTCCCCAACCCAGCGCCCAATCCGGCGTGGCTCTTGGCAGAGCGCACGGTCGCGGGCATTGCGCTGGGAGGTGAGGAGATGCCCGTCCGAGACGGCATCTATCCGGTGGACGGCACGGAGCAGGATTACCAGCGCTTTGCCTTTGGCACCATCGCCCTGACCGTGGAGGCGGCGCATCACACGCCGCTGCGGCGCTCGCAGCGTCTGGAGGCGCTGGCAGCGCTGTCACCTTTGTGGCGCAACTTCGTGGCGGGATTGCTGGCAGGTCCGAGCTTGGAGTTGCAGGTGGTCAACGAAGACGGCGCGCCGGTGGTGGCGACGATAGCCGTGGACGGGCTCTCTGGCGGCGCGGGCGAAGTCTGGCGCACGCGCTGTCGTGACGGTGCGCTGACCCTCTTTGTGGGTGAGTCCGGTTCCTACCAGGTGCGGGCGCGCCAGGGTGATCTCGAGGTGGCGGCGGTGGTGGAGGTAGGTGGTTGGACCCGGCAGGTCTTGCGCCTGGATGGCGGGCAGGCGTCCCAGAGCTGTGACGCCCTCTTTGGGTGGGAGATGGCGCCGCAGCTAGAGGACCCACGGCCGTGGATGCTGAGCACCCACGGTGCGGCGCAGGGGAGCGCGGGCGTGCAGCTCTTGCGCGCCGGTGGGCGCGCCTACAGCGCAGCGCCGCCGACGCCGTCGGCGGCGCACGGTTGCGGCTGTCGGCACGCGGCCCCAGTAACCTTCCCGCCACGGTCCTTGTCGTGGCTGCTCATGGTGAGTGGGCTGATGTGGGCCAGGCGGCGGGTCCTCAGTTGAGGATGGTGACGACGCCTTCGAGGTTGGCAAAGGCCGGCGCGCCGGCGGCGATCTCCTCCTGGACTTTGTCATCGACGCCGAGGGCCTCGAAGTAGGCCAAATCGGTTTTGTCGTCGGGCGCCAACACGAGCCAGGCGGCGCCGACGGCGGGATAATAGGCGATGCGAGGTGGGAAGACCTCGGCGGTGGCGGCGACCTCCGCCGACATGATGAAGCGGGTGCAATCGAGGGCTTCGACATCTTCGCCGGGCTTGTAGGTCGGCGCCGCGGCGCGGACGGCGTCGCAGTCGGCGCTGGCGTCGTACTCGATGAGGATGGTGGGATCGGCAAAGGACTTGAGCTCGGCGGCGAGTTTGCTGTTGACCAAGGCGTTGATGGGCTCGAGGTCGCCTGGGAAGTTGATGGCCTTGACGTTCTGGCCATCGATTTCGGCGCTGATGCCGTAATAGACGTTCTCTTTGACGGCGACTTGGGCAAAGACCAGCAGTTGTTGACACTCGGCGCTCTGGCCCTGATCACAGAGGAGGCGCTGGATTTTGACGGCGGCTCCGGGGAAGGCCTTTTTCAGTTCGGGCAATGCCTGGACGATTGCGCTGAAGGTCTCTTTGGGTGGGGTTTGCCCTTCCTGTCCCTGGTAGAGCTCGAGTCCGTCGATGAGGTCGATGATGCCCGTGGTCTTGGGCTCTTTGCCGCGCCACTTGTCGGCCCCAAGGTCCACGAGGAGGGGCAGCAGGGCACGTCCGATGGCCCCGTTGACTTGCACATAGGCCTTGCCATCTTTGATGACCGTCCAGGGCGCCCAATTCTGGCATTGGGAGGTCGCGTGGAGCTCAACCTTTTTGCCCTCGTGGGGGAGGATGACGCGGAAGGAGGGCAAGGTTTCGGCATAGCGGCAGGTGAAGCGTTGATCTGCTGGGATGAGGTGGTCCAACGAATTGAGGAGTTTTTTGACCTTTTCAGGGTCCACGGCCTCACCGTCGAATTCGTAGCCTGTGTCGAACTTGGCGAGGGCGTAGCGGAGACTGCGGAAGCCCTGATCTCCAGGGTAGTTGTACTCGATGATGATTCTCTCGGCTTTGATCTCTTCGCGTTTGGTTTTCTGGGCGCCAGCTTCTTCTGCCGGTGGTTCACAAGCCATGGCGAAGGCAGCGATGCAGCAGGAGAAGAGCAGTATATGTCTCATAGTACCCTCACGAGATGACGTTTAGGGGGCCATTTGTCCATGAACGGCTTCAGGACGTCTCAAACCATTTCCGCACCCTTAGCATAGCGAAGCAAGCGTTCTCTTCAAGCCTTGCAGAGGTGTTCGCAGCGCAAAAAGGTGTGCAGGGCGATGTCGACGCCAGCGAGGATGGCGGGGCCTGACGAAGCGCCGACGCTGCGCACCGCGTCGAGGCTCTGGAGAAAGGTCGGATCTGGGGGAAGGTCGAGGTGCTGGACTACCTGGCACAGGTCGAGGAAGAAGCGGCCCTGGCGGGCGAGGAGGAGTTGCTGGTGACCAAAAGGGGTGGTGCGTTGGGGCTGGAGGCAGGCGTCGAGGGCAGTGGTCAGGCGCCGGTGCAGAGGCAGCAGGGGGGTGAGGTGTGCGGCGGCGAGCAAGCCGAGGAGGAGGTCATCGCCAGCGGGTGTCAGTCCCGGGCCGCGCCCGATGAGGGCTTGCATGGCGCGGTCTAGCCTAGCCTCGGGCACGGCGAGGGCCGCGGCCAGGGTCGTAGCCCAGGGGCGAATGGACGGGTCGACATGGCTGACGGCGCCGTTCGCGTCGGGGTCCAGGGCTGGCGGTGCGAGCAGGGCCCGGGCCCGACGCGCTCCTTCAGGGGTGAGGGTTCCCCGCGGCGGCGGGTTGGGATAGGGGCGCACGCGCTGGTCGATGGAGAAGGTGAAGGTGGTGTGGTCCGCGCTGAGGGAGAAGGTCATGCCGCTTTGCTCAGCGCGGTGTACTTGGCCCAGATCGAGGCTGTGCCCGTGGCCCGGTGCGACCTGCAAATGCAGGCGCCCCGGGCCACGGGCAGCGAAGGTGCATAGGGTGAGCCAGCGCGGGCATCTCGGGTGGTGGAGATTGATGACGCGCTGGAAGGCCGAGTGGAGCGACCATGGCCCGTAAGCGGCGAGGTCGGCCGCTGCACCCTCCTCGACAGCGGTCACGTGCAGCGGCATCATCTCGCGATGTTCCTAGGCGATGACCTTGAGCTCGCGACCGACCTTGGCGAAGGCCGCGACGGCCTGGTGGATGTGGGCCTCGGTGTGCGCTGCCGAGAGCTGCACCCGGATGCGCGCCTTCCCTTTGGGGACGACGGGGTAGGAGAAGCCGATGACATAGATGCCCTCTTCGAGGAGTTTGGCGGCGAAGGCTTGGGCCAGACGCGCGTCATCCTCGAAGGCGGAGAACATGATGGGCACGATGGGATGATCCCCGGGGCGGAGATCGAAACCGGCTTCGGTCATGAGTTTGCGGAAGAGGCGCTGGTTGGCCTCGAGTTTGTCGCGGAGCTCAGTGGTCTCGGTGAGGAGATCCATGACGGCGATGGAGCCCGCCACCACGGCAGGTGGCACGGTGTTGGAGAAGAGGTAGGGGCGTGCCTTTTGGCGCAGCCACTGGATCATCTCCTTGGGGCCAGCGACGCAGCCACCGGAGGCGCCGCCGAGGGCTTTACCGTAGGTGGTGGTGATGATATCGACGCGGCCCATGACGTCGCGATACTCGTGGGTCCCGCGGCCGTTCTTGCCGATGAAGCCGCTGGCGTGGCACTCATCGACCATCACCAGGGCGTCATAGCGTTCGGCCAGATCGCAGATTTCTTTGAGGGGTGCGATGTCTCCGTCCATGGAGAAGACCCCGTCGGTGGCGATCATGCGGTACTTTTTGTGTTGCGTCGCCTGCAGTTTGGCCTCGAGATCGGCCATATCGAGGTGGTTGTAGATGAAGCGTTCCGCTTTGGCCAAGCGGATACCATCAATGATGGAGGCGTGGTTGAGGGCGTCGGTGATGATGGCACAGTCTTTGTCCATGAAGGGCTCAAAGACGCCGCCGTTGGCATCGAAGCAAGCCGCGAAGAGGATGCAGTCTTCCATCCCCAAGAACTTGGCGGTCTTCTCTTCGAGGGTCTTGTGAATCTCTTGGGTCCCGCAGATGAAGCGCACGGAAGACATCCCGTAGCCCCATTTTTCGAGGCCTTCCTGGGCCGCCTGGATGACCTTGGGGTGGGAGGAGAGGCCGAGGTAGTTGTTGGCGCAGAAGTTGAGGACTTCTTTGCCACCTTTGACGGCAATGGCTGGGCCTTGGGGGGTGCTGATGACCCGCTCGCGCTTGTACAGACCGGCCTCTTCCATTTCATTGAGTGCTTGCTGGAGTTCTTCGCGGATTGCGCCGTACATGGGTCAGACCTCGATGGGGGCGGCCACCAGACGACGGTGGCCGCGATGGTTAGATGGTCGCTGTGGTTGGGGACGTCTGGTTCATTGGCCGCGTCGGGCGCGCGCCGCCACGAGCTCGCTGGGGTCAGGGAAGAGCACGACCTTGGCGGCTTCGCGCGGCCGGCCGAGCATTTTATCGAAGCCCGCCACATAGTCTTCGAGGGTGAACATGTGGGTGACCACGGGGGCGATGTCGATGCGTCCCGAAGCCAAGAGATTGCGCACACGATACCAAGTGTCGAACATCTTGCGGCCATTGATGCCATGGACTTGGATACCGCGCAGGACGATGCCGTTGTTGTAGTCGACGGGCAGCTTTGGCTGGGAGGCGATGCCGAAGGCGGAGAAGCGCCCGCCTTTGCGGATCATCTGGAAGCCTTCGTCCAAGGCCTGCTGCGAGCCGGCCATTTCGAGGACGATGTCGGCGCCGTATCCGCGGGTGTGATCCTTGACGTAGGCGACGCGATCCGTGTCGTCGGTAGCGACCAGGACGTGGTCGGCTCCCATGCGGCGGGCGATGTCGAGGTTGAAGGCGTACTTGCCGACGATGAAGATGTTGGTCACCCCGACAGCGCGGGCGACGCCAACGGCCAAGAGGGCGATGGGGCCATCGCCGATGATGACCATGGAGCGCCCGGCGACATCGTTGTCTTCGCCGAGGACGGCGTAGGCGGCGTTACCGAGGGGCTCCTGGACGCTGGCGAATTCCGGGGGGATGTCGCGGTCGTTCTTCCAGGCGACTGAGGCCGGGACGGCGATGTACTCGGCGAAGGCGCCGTGGCAGTCCACGCCGAGGATTTTCATGCGCGAGCCGATATGGGGTTGCCCGAGAAGGGTCTGTAGATCTTGGGGGTCTGGGATGTGAGTCTCGGCCGAGATGTAATCGCCAACGACCAAGCCCCGGACGGCCCTGCCGACTTCCACGACCTCACCGGCGACCTCGTGTCCCATGATCTGGGGCAAGTTGTGGGCGCCAATGCGGCCAGCGGCCCAGTCGTCCCACTTGTAGATGTGGACATCGGTGCCACAGATCGACGTGGCTTGGACCTTCACCAAGACTTCATCATCGGCGATGACGGGGATAGGCATCTGGACGTAATCGGCACCCATTTCCGGTCGTGTTTTCACCACGGCCCACATCTTGTCGGACATGTTTCCTCCCAGGAGCATTGTCATTCGGCGCGTTTCGCAGACAGGTGCGCACAGCCAGCAGCCACCCTCCTGGCATGCCATGCCAGGGTCTCTCCCACCGGCGCGTGGGAGGCAGTATAAAGGGCCGCACTGCGCCGTCAACAGGCAGAAGACGCATCATCGGTTGCAGCGCGGGATCAGCGAATCTTGTGCAGGAAGCCATGGGCGGTGCATGGTCTGCGATTCGCCGAGGCTGATGCTTATCGAATCGACCAAGACCTGGTGACAGCGCACGCCCTGCTTTCGTGGAAAGCAGAGAAGATTATGCGCTCAAGAAAGATGGAGCCCGCAAAAAAGTCGTATGTCGACGAAATTCTCTAATCGCCATGCAGCGCAGGCTCTCGCCCCAGCGTCCCCGAGCCCCCCGACGACGTCGCGCCCGCTCAGCCCTCGCCGTCGCGCCGTCCCCCGATGTAGCCACCATGACGGGCTTGGGGGCGGCTGTCGCCATAGTAATCGGCCGGTTGTCCGCCCTGCACGGCCGGGGTCTGCACGGTGTAAGCCTCAGGGTGCTCGTTAGGCATGGCTTCCTGTGGCGCGGCTTGGGGGGCGCTCTGTGGTGCCGATGGCCGATGGACGATAGGGGCGCGAGCGCCAACGGTCGGCCCCGCGAGGGAAACGGAGAAGAGGTCTCCCCCCTTGATGGTGCGAATGAACAAAAAGAGGGCCCCAGCGCCGCCGATCCCGAAGGCGATGGCCGTCGAGAGGCCGTGGGTGATGATGGACCAGCTCGCCCCCATGAAGAGCTGGGTCAAGAAGTCCGTCAGGCCACCGATGGCGGTCAGGCCACAGACCAAGCCCACCGAGCCGAGGACCATGCGACTGATTTTGGGATGGTTTTCGACATTGGTGAGCTTGACCAAGAAGAGATAGACGCCACCGGCAACGGCCCCGCCGATGACGAGCTGCGGCAGCCCTTCCTTGATGTCCATGCTGTTGTCGAAGAGGGAGAGGACGAAGTGGAGAATCGATGACAGGCCCATGAGGGCAAGGGCCAGGCCATACATGAGGAAAGCGGCCACGACGACCTTGAAGCCGATCTGATCGTCGGCCTGCTCCACTGGCTGACGCCGCGCGTGGAGGACGAGAAAAATGTAGAAGAGCAAGGCGAAACCGAGAACCAGAAACAGGGCCAGGAAAGAGGTCGGCGGGGTCAAAGATGGCATCAATTACTCCTTTTAGTGAAGCGCCAGGGCGTCTGGCAGCAGCCGCGGAGACGCAATGCAACGCTCGGCATGCCGGCACACTTCGCGTGGGAGGTGCGCCTCGGCTCATGATTCTTGTAGCGACAAGGGCCCCTTCAGCGCAACCCGCTCACTGGCAGCGGAGAGACGACCGATGCCAGCCCCTCGCTCTCAAGCACAGGCCACCTGGGCCGTGCTCTCCAGCCCCAAGGATTGGAGCAGGGCTAGGCAGAGTTGCTCATAGGCACGGGCCGCAGGAGAGGAGGGTGCCGTGGTGAAGAGTGGCCAGCCCGCCATCTGGGCCTTGCTCATCTCGGCACAGAAGGGGACGGCCATGGGGAGCACGCGTTGGGGGTAGCGCCGCAGCAGCACTTTCTCCATGGCCGCGTTGACCGCCATCTGGCGCGCATCGACTCGGGTACGCAGGACGCCAGCGAGGGTGAGGTCACGGTTGAGGAAATCGCGGGTCTGTTCAATGGCTTCGACCATATCGGCCAGTCCGTCGAGGCCGAGCAGGTTGAGCTCGCAAGGGACGATGACCAAGTCGGCTGCGGCCAGGGCGTTGGCGGTCAGTACTCCCAGGGATGGCGGGCAATCCAGGACCAGCAGCGTTTGGGTCTGGCGCAAGCCTTCGAGGGCGCGGCGCAGGAGAAACTCTTTGGCGATGCGGCCGGCCAGGAAGGGTTCGAGGGCGGCGAGCTCAGGGTCGGCCAGGACCACTTGCAAGTTGGGCAGGCGGGTTTTTTCGACCAGGGCCTCGAGGGCCGTGTCCCCGGAGAGGAGGGCGCGGCTGAGCTGGGCCTGCTTGCCCAGGAGTGCCCCTTGTAGGCATAGCTCGATGTGTCCTTGGGGGTCGAGATCGATCAAGGTGACGGCCTGCCCCATGCGGGCCAGTCCCGCGGCGAGGTGGAGGGCCGTCGCGGTCTTACCCACGCCGCCCTTTTGGTTGGCCACGGCGAGCACCTGAGCGCGGCGTGGGCCGTTGACCCGGTGAAGTTCACTGCTTTTGGCACTGTGGCTCATTGGACCCCTCCTCATGCTGGCGCCATTTTCCAGGTTAAGGGGCGCCAACGCAAAAAGCGGGGGTCGAGCTCAGTCCTCAGTTCTTTCCTGATTGTTCTTGATCTGGCTGAGGACTTCGACCAACAAGGTTGGGAAATCCTCAATCCAAACGAAGGGGTTGAAGAGGCGCAGCGGCACGGGTCGCTCGCCGAGGCGAATCGACAGGGTGCCTATTTGGGCGCCCTGGGCTTCTTCGTGGAGGCCAGCAGCCTCCCGAGAGAGGGAGCGCCATGGGATGCGCCTGACCTGGCGCAGGCCGATGATGTAGAGATGATCGCGGTCAAAGGCCACGGCGGAGGTCTTGGCAAAGACGACCCAGTAGGCCACCAAGAGCAGGAGGGCACAGCCCAGGCTGACCAGGGCGCCGGCGAAGACGATCCAATAGGCCGGCGTAAAATGGGTGATGGCGTAGGTCGCGAAAGCCACTGCAAAAGACACGCCGGCACAGATCTGGAGGAAGACGAAGCCCTTGACGTTCTGAGTGTAGCGAAAATAGGTGACGTTAGCCTGCGCGCGGTGTTCGGCGAAGCGCGCTTTGTTCCAGGTTTCGAGCACGGGCAATCCTAAAAGGCGACGCGCCAGCTTCCGATGACGCCATCGTGGAGAGGAGAGACAGAGAGAACGGTCGTGTTGGGGGCCGACGCATTCGCCGCCGCGTTGAAATCCATGACGTAGACGAACAAGGCCAAGGCGCCCAAGCCCAAGCCCACGCCGCCCATGGCGAAGGTCGCCGTCCGCAGATCATTGTAGGTGTCGATGGTGGCCCGCGGTGGTGCTGCCATGGGGTTGCGGGCGGCCCTCTCGATTTTTTGGTAGTTGACCTCGTGGTTGTAGATCTCGAGTCCTACGGCGCCACCGGCCAGCGCGAGGGCCGAGCCCAAGAGTGAGATGGCGAGCCAATTGTGTTGCGAGTTCTCGGCCAGGGGCGCGTCGCTGAGGAGCACCTCGGCCAAGGCGATACTATAGATGCCAGTGGCCCCGCCATCGCCGACCTCGAGCGCCACTTGACGCGAGAGATGGCCCGGGGCGCTGATGAGGATGTCGTAGGTGCCGGGAGGGAGCGACAGGGTACCGCAGGGGATGCTCTCAGCGCCGTCAATCACGAGCTCGGCGTGCGCGGGTTCGCAGACGAAACGCACCTCGGATTCGCTGTGGCAATCGCCGAGCTCACGCAAAAAGCCCTCGGCTTTGGTGCGTGATTGGGAAGCGGCTCTGGCGTGGTCGAGGAAGAGCAGATAGTGTCGCCTGGCGTTGAGGCAGTCGCCCTTCTTCTCGTAGGCGCGCGCGATGTTGTAGACGAGCTCGGGATCATCCTTGATGAGGCGCGCGGCGAGAAACTTCTCGATGGCCGCGTCATAGTTCTCCTCGACGTAGAGCTTGATGGCCTCAGCCACGACGCTCTCGAAGGTGTTGGCCCACAGCCTCGCGCCCTGGAACGACACGGCGGCCCATATCACGACGAGGCTCAAGCCTGCGCGGCGCAGCGTTCGTCCCCAGCCGCTCTTGGCTCCTTTCTTCATAGCATCTCTCAGCGGATTAGAATCCAAAGGAGGCCCCCACACCGAAGTGCCAGTCGTCCACGCTCTCGTATTCACCGTAGTTGGGTCCCTCTTCACTCACCACTTGCCAGCGCCGGTTAAAGGTGGCCAAGAGGTCGACGAAGGCCCACACATTGACCCGGGCATGGGCCTGCAAGACAGCGCCATCGGGGTCGAAGGCTTCCGAGGCATCGGCGAAGCCGGCTTTGGCATAGACCACGCCTAACTTGACGCGGGGGATTTCCGGCAAGAGGAGCTGGAGCAGCAGATCGTTGTCCCGCGGCCGCTCCGAGCCGCGGTAGAGGCCGCTGAGTCTGACCATCCCGAGCACGGAGACCGCGAGCTGCCCGAGATAGCCGTGGGCGCCCTGATCTTTGGCGGCGGTGACCACTTGCTTGGTCAAGGCGACCTCGTCCGGCCCGTAGGCTGCCGGTGAGGGGTAGACCAGGCGCTGAATCTCGTAGGTGGCATCGAGGTACTGCGGCGCATAGTAGGCGCCGAGGTACTGATACTCCAAGCGCAGTTGGAGGTTGGTGTCGAGGGGCAGGGTGAAGTCGGCGATCGCGCCGAGGTGAAGGCCGTAGCCCGTCTCGGTGCCAAAGAGGAAGTTGTTGTCCCAGTAGGGTGTAACGCTGACCCAGTCGTTTTCGAAGACGGTGAAGTCCGTATCCAAGCCCCAGAGGATCACCGCGTCATGGGAATAGCGGAGGTTATTCTGGGCATCGACGCGGACCTGTCCCGTCGTGGCGTCGACCTCGAGGGCCTTGGGGGCGCCAATATCGGTCAAGAGGGAGGTCCCGACGGACCAGTTGGTCCAGTAGGCGTCAGCGTCGACGAAAGACCAGGGGCGCAGGAAGACGCGGCCACCGAAGATCTCCGGTCCAGCGAGGTTATCGAGGACGAACTCTGCGCCGCCAAAGGCGAAGTTCACCTTGGTATCGAGGCCGAGTTTGAAGTGGTCGATGTCGATGACGTTGAGGTAATTGCTCATCAGGGTCCCGTGGCCGATGTTGGCGCCGCTGAGCTCCCCGATGCGTCCATAGAAGAGGTCCCCCGGTTCAGACCACTGGAGGTAGCGAATGAGGCGCAGGTAATCGGAGACCTCGTCCCAGTCCTCTTTGCGGATGATGTCATCTTGCTCGGGTTCGTTGTCGATGACCCGCAAGCGCAGCGGGACTTGGAGGCCGATTTTGAGCTGGGAGATGGCAAAGGAGGCAGCCAAATAGACCGTGAGAAAATAATCCTCGCCGAGGCGGCCGAAGGCGAGGTCAGCCCCGGCCTGACCGGAGAAGTCCTGGGCCGCCGCACTGCCAGCGGCGGCTGGGGGGAGGCCATCCTGGGCCCAGGCGTTGGCTCCAGCGAGGTGCGCTGTGCAAGCGAGGGTGGCCAACACCAAAAGAATTCGTGAACGGCGCAGCAGGCGCATGGTCGTCTCCAACGAGCGAGGTGGTCAAGCGCAGCGTGGGCCACGCCGCCTTGGGCCCGGATAAAGTAGCCTCAGACCCAAGGCTTGTGAAGGGTTACGTCGCCGCGGCGCGTCCGGAGGCGACAGAGATCAATAGGTGCCTTGGACGCGGAAGAACCAGCCATGCGCGTCCTCGCCTTCCGGCGCATAGATGTCATCGGTGAAGGAGGTGAAGTTGTAGCCCACACCGATGCGGAGGTGATCGAAGAGGACGACACCGGTCTCGAGGAGCACGCCGTGCTCATAAGAGAGGGGCTCGAATTGCTGCAGGAAGCGATACTCACCGGCGACTTGGAGCGAAACCTCTTGGCTGAGGCGGTAGAACTCTTGGTTGATGCGGAGGATGAAGAGGAGGGTGTCGGTGATCACCGTCGGCAGCTCTTCTCCGACCAAGGAATTGAGATCACTGATGACATGCTTCCAAGCGACCTTGGCCACGACCTGGGTCCCCGTGGAGAGTTCGAAGACGGGGATGAGGCTGACCACATGCTTCTCCGTGCGATCGGCCGTGTAGCCGTCCAGGGCGAGGGGGCGTTGGTGATCGAGATAGGTGTACTTGACGAGGAGGTTGAAGGTGTCCCAGGTCACGGGGCGGAAGGCCAAGCCGAAGGTCGCCTCTTGGTCGATCTGCTCGAGGGTGGAGAGGGTGAGGTTCTGAGTGAGGGCCAGGTTGTAGCGGACCAAGAAGGTGAGGTCGTCGTTGAATTGCCAGTCCACCGTATTGAGGGTCACCACTTGGTATTTGTCGAAGCCGCCCAGGTGGAGATCGCGGCAGAAATCCGGTGAGTCCATGATGCCGTTGGAGAGGCAGGGGGAGCCCTGGGGCCGGCGCGCCGAGCCGTGATCATAGCGGAACTCGAAGCGGGATCCCACTTTGATGCGCTCGAAGCGGGTCAGCTCGAAGCCCAGACTCAGGACATCGCGGGCCGAGTCGTGTTGTTTTTGGTCGCCGAAGATCTGGGTGCGTTCGTAGGCCGTGTCGAGGCGCACCCCACGGGCGAGCTCCCACATTTTGCCGATGCCGGCCACGGCGCGGTTTTGCCGTCCTGAGATACCACCGTCCAGTTGATACTCGCCAAAGGCCCGCCCGCTGCTGTCCTCGCCGAAGCGCTGCTCTCCTCCGACCACGGTGGTGGTGTTGAGGTGCTTGCCTCCCGCTTGGGTGCCCAGCCGCTGTTGGATGTAGGCCGTGGTGCCATCACCGACCTCGCTGCGCAAGCCGAGGCGCGTGGAGTTCTCGCCGTTCCAGCGCAGGCGCTGGACCGCCTCGACGGAGAGGTCCTCGATGATGCGCCAGGAGGCGGTGAGTTGGGTGGTGAAGCGATCGCTGACCTCTTTGATGAGGCGTGGATCGTCGGCGATCATGACGAATTCCTGGCCGATGCCGAGGCTCAAGTCCTTGATGCCGGTGTAGGTGTAGTTGAAGACGCTGGTGTGGAGCTGGTAGGCGTCGGCTTCGTAGTGATCGTCGTAGAAGGCGATGCCATACTCTGCGCCGAAGCGATGCGCCTCGTCGCGGTAGTCGTAGGTGAGGCGGTTGCCGTAGCGCGCGACCGTGCGCAGGGCGCCGGGTTGTGGATTGATGAGATCGTCGATCTGGGTGAGGACCCCGTCGCTGCGCCAAGCCAAGGTGTTGGCCTCATCGATGTTCCAGGCGATGGCGCCGCCGAAGCGTTCGTAGCCGCGGTCCATGGCGCTGCGGTGCGCATAGAAGCCCTCGTCCGCCAGGCTGTAGAAGCCGGAGATCTGGAGGATCTGGGCCCGCTCGGTGTCGATGAGGTCCGCCAGCTCGAGTTGTCCTTTGGCGTAAAAGGCGTTGCCGATTTCGTTGACGCCGTCACGCCGCTGGAAAGCACCGTAGCTCAAGCCGCCGTCATCGCTGAGGGCAGCGAGGGCATCGAAAGAGCGGTTACGGGCGTACTCGACTTCGGCGAAGGAGGCTTGGCTGTGCCGGTAGGAGAGGTCGATGCCGAAGAGCTGGTAATCCTCGCCGGCCAGTGCCCCACCGCGTCCTTCTTGGACATAGCCCGTCCCCAGGGAGAGCTTACCGAAGAGGGTTTCACGGAGCTGTGCGCCCACGGTGGTACCGCCGCCATCCTTGTCGCTCTCGTAAGCGTAGCTTACCTCGACGAAGAGGGGGTAACCGCCGCTGGTGTCCCGCGTGTTTTGGGGGCGCAAGCCCGTGAGGAGTCCTGGATCGGCGACGCTCGGGACGGGCGACTTGAAGAGGATTCGGCCCTCGCGGTAGCGCACCACATAGTCGACGTTGCGCGTCTGCGGGATGCGAGCCACTTCGGCGCCAGTGAAGGGATCGCGGGCCACCAAGGTCACCTGCTCGCTGCCCTCGACGACATTGGCTTGCTCCAAGTAGTAGAGCGAGCCGCCTGTTCCTCTGAGGTAGTTGAAGGTGTTGCGCAAGCGGGCCGATCCATCACCGAGGAAGGAGTCCCCGGCGACGAAGACCCTGGCCTCGGTTCGGTAGTCGTCGGCGAAGGTCTTGTCGAAGCTGAGATCCATGCCGTAGAGGCTGTGGGTGTAGGCGAAATGCTCGATGCCCTTGAGGTCGGTCATGAAGTTGGCCACCTTGAGGTAGGAGCTGTCGGCTTCCACCAGCAAGTAGAGCTTGCCGCGCGCGTTGGCGTCATGGACTTCGTCCGAGGAATCGCCAAAGACCGGGTAGTACTCCTCAGGCTTGATGAGGGTGTCGAACATGGCCTCGAACTCTGCCCGCTTACCCGTGTCGAGATGCACCGTGGCGCGATAGGCGTCGAAGAAGTCGAAGCCCAAGTCGGCGCCCCGCATCCGGCCTTTGAAGTAGAGGCGGGCCTGGCCATAGAGGAGCACCGAGTCGGTGCGGGTACTGTTGTGACCGTGAGCGCCGGCCAGGCGCGTTTTGGCGCCGCCGATTGCGGTGTCGGCAAAGGCCATGAGGAAGTACTCCACCGTCGCCACGCGCACAGGCCACTCGAGTCGCCCCACGTTGCCCTGGGGATCGCGGCTTTCAATGACCAGAGTCGAAGGCCCATCGGGCAGATCGACGACCAGAGCGAAGCGGCCGTCGCTGCGCACGGTCGCCACTTTCCCGTTGATGCTGATGGCGTTGTCGGGGTCGGTTTGGCCCACGACCGCGAGGGCGTTGCGCGACAGGGTCGCGTCTACAGGCGGCAGTGCAACTTGAAGTCGACCGGCCTTGGCCTCAGCGCGCAGGGATTGGACATCGATGAGACCGTCGGCGCTGAAAGCCGCGTCGAGGACCTGGGCGCCAAAGCTCACCAACGCCGTTGAATCGTCGACCTGCCCCGCGCCGAAGTGCGGTGCCAGGGTCTGCACCAGCGCGGCGCCGTTGTCCTGCTCAGCCAAGGGCTCGCCGCTCTCCGCGGCGCCGTCCTGCGGGCCCAGATCGTTCGGGCCGAGGAGATTGGCGTCACCGACTTGCCCCAACAAACGGAAACGCGGCGGGTGCAGAGGCTCCGCGAGGCCGAGGGCGTGCCCACGCAGCGGCAACCAGCCAGCGTCGTCGCGCAGGACATAGCTGTCCGCCGGCCGCGCGGTGACGGCGCCATGGCTGCGGCGCACCGTCGCCGGTGAGAAGTCGGGAAGGACGTGACCGGTGAGGGGCTCCTCGAAGAGGGGGTAAGGGCTGTCACTGGGTGCGGTCTGAGGTGAGCCGTCGTCCGCCGGCAGCGGTGCATCGAGGGCGCCGTCGGGCGCGAGTGGCGCGTCAGGGGCCTGCTCCGCCGAGGCCGCAGGAGGTGCCTGCGGCGCGGGCGATGCCGGATCGGGCAAGTGCACCAGTTCTACCCAGCGGGAGCCATCGTTTTCGCGCACGTCCACCAAGACAGCGTCTCCCACTTGGCCAGAGACCTCTTGGACATAGGCGCCTTGTGCGTCCTCGACGACGACGCGGCCATTGACCCGCAGCGTGAAGGCGCCCACGGCGGGCGGCCACAGGGTCAAGACTTCATCTTCTTCCACGACCCGCAGAGAGATCTCTGGCCCATAGGCGCGCGCCAGGCCTTCGCCGCGGACCATGAGTTGAGCGACATAGGGGCCACTCTCGACGAGGGCGGTGGTGCGTCCATCCCAGGCGATCTCCCCGGGCGGACGGCCGTTGCCTTCAGTGCGGTAGATGACGGTCTCCGTGTCATGCTTTCTGACAGTGAAGGCCCACGCCGTGACGGGCGCGTCTTGGGGAACAGAGACCTTGACGCGCACCTCTTGCGCGAGGCCAGCGGTGCCTAGGCGTACCAGTGTCGGGCCGAGGTTTTCCGTCTGGATGGCGGGCAAGGTCGGGCGGGCGACCTGGCCCTGACTCCACTCCACCTGGCGAGCGTCGGGTACGACTTTCAGGCGCGAGGTCGCAGCGGAGACTTCCTGTTGGGCCGACACGGAGAAGGCCCGCACGGCGCGCCGCCCATCCTCTTCGCGAAGATCGACGACGAGGACACCATCACTAGGTCGCGGCACGAGGAAATCAAAGGTGTCATCGCCAAAGGGCGCCTCGAAATCGTTGAGCAGCACCCGCCGCCCACTGGTCTGGGGTGCTTCCGCCACAGGGCTTGTTTCGGGGGCCAGGGTCTGCAAAACGACCCGCCTGTTGGCGCGCCGGCTCTCCTCATCGAAGGAGGGCAAGAAGGGATCATCAGAGCCGCGGGGGCGGAACTCCACGCTTGCCGTGGCTTCGAGGAGAGCGCTCTGGCGCAGGTAGCGTTCGAGGGCCTCAGCCTGTTGCAGCGTGAGGTCGAAGGCCTCGAAGGGAGCCAGCTCATCGTCGATGTGGACCTCGATCACCAGCTTGTGATCCTTGGGCGGTCGCAGCCTATGGACTTGCTCAGCCAAAGCATCCTTGAGTCGCTTGGTCGGGACGTGTTTGCGGTCGAAGAGCGGGCCGTCGGCCGCGTCCATCTCCCACAGATCGGCGGCGCTATGGCTGCTCCCGGCGATGGCCAAGGGGACGGGGGCCGAGCGACTGAACTCCTGTTGTCCTCCCATGAGCTCGAGCCACAAGTGGTAGGCCTTCCCACCTTCGAGGACTCTGCCGTTGAGGGCTGAGGTCCCATCCCAGGTGAGGGTCGCAGGCGGCATGCCGCGGCCGCGCATCTCGTGCACGACCTTTCCGCCTGCGGCTTCGGCGACGACGACGCGCCACAGCGAGGGGGCCGGGCCCTGCTGCTGTACCAGGCGCAGGGAGAGCGGCGGATCCAACTTCCCTTCTTGGAGGTCGACGACGGCGCTGGCGGTCAGCTCGCTCTCGAGGCTGAGCTCCGCCCGCATCAGGGCGGTCTTCTCTCCGTCGACCTCGACCTCCCAGGCGGCCATGTCCCCCTTGACGGGGACGAAACGCTGCTGGAGTGCGGCGAGGGCCTCCTGCGCCGCTTGGTCACCGAGCTCGACCTGAACGTCGCTCACCACCGTGGCTTCAGGACAGAAGACGCCGAAGTTCACCTTCACCGGGAGGCCATGGGTCATATAGAAGACCTTGGACTCGGCAGTGCTCATGGTGGCGCCATAAGGCAGGGAGGCGGTGTCGATCTTGATCTGGTGGCTGCCTGGGTCAACGGCCTGGAAATGGAACTTTCCGAAGGCATCGGTCATGGCATAGAAGCCCGTATCGAGCATCACTCTGGCGTGGTAGACACCTTCCTCGCCCTGGTCTTGGTAACCATTGCCGTTGGCGTCGCAGAAGACCTTGCCAAAGATCAGGCCCTGGTCGAAGATCGGATCGGGGGCGATGCGCACTTCAGCCGTGTCGTTGTCGCTGAGGAGCATCCCATTGCCACCCCGCACCCGAGCGACGTTGGTGTAGGTCTTGTGGCTCTCGGCCCGCACCCCGACCTGAGCGCGGTAGCCGAGCTCCAGCCGGGCGCCGGCTGGGAGATCGATGCCCTTGTGCCCCAGGCCAAAGCGTCGGCCAAAGCGCAGGCGCGTGCGCCCTTCGATCTCTTCCCGCAGGGTGACGACGTCGACCTTTTGCTCCTGGGTTCCGAGCCACACCGTGGCCCGGGCGCTGCTCTCGACGAAGTGGAGGGTAGCGCCGCTGGGGAAGAGGTCTTCGACGTAGATCCCACCGATGCCCTCGTCGGGGCTGGCCACGTCGAGAATGAGGTCGCGATCGGAGCGATTCTGCACGGTGACGCGATAGGTGAGGACGTCACCGATGGAGGCTGAGGCTTTGTCGACACGCTTGTCGATGCTGATGAGCGCATTGACCGGGTCGAGGGGCAGGTGATTGTTCTGGGCTCCGCGCTCGTGGGCGTCGCGCCCCACTTTGAAGCGCAGGTAGTAGCGCTGTTCTCCGGCGACATCAGGCAGCCCGTTGGGTACGACGTCGATGGGGGTGGGACCGAGCTCCAGGACGCCGGGCAGGGCCGGGACCAGCACCGAGGGGAACTGCCAGGGTTGGTTGCGGCCCAGGGCGATCTCGAGCCGGTAGACCCGCTCCGGCATGGGCTCGAAGAAGAACTGATAGAAGCCATCTCGGCTGGTCACTTGGCCTTGCTGTTCGCGTCCGGGTAAGCGCTCCGCAGGCACCAAGTCGCCGGGAGCGATGGGATCGCTGTCGTCGTAGTAGACGAAGATCTGCACCCCAGAGAGGGGCTGACCGCTCTTGGAGTCATAGACGATGCCCTGGGGATCGATAGGGATGGGGACCTCGAAACGGGCCGCGCTTTCGCCGCGCAGGGGTCCGTCCCAAGGAGTTCGCGCCATCTGAGTGCCTGCATCAGAGAAAGTGTGGAGATAGAAATCGGTGGCCGGGACGATGAGGCGGTAGTTGCCTTGGCCATCGCTCTCCGTGGCGGCGAGGGGCTGGCTGGGTCCATCCACGGCAGGCACCGCCTCGACGCGGTAGCGCGCCAAGCGTGGCTCATCGTCTTGGACCACGCCATCGCCGTTGAGATCGTGGGCGACGACACCGATGACTTCGACGTAGCCTTCGGGCACGAGGGCCGGAGTGATGCAGGAGTCCTGTGGTCCACTCTCTACAAAAAGCACGGGTGAGCGGAGCTGGGCGACATTGCAGAACTCAACCCCGTACTGTGCGGTGCCACCCTGTTCCTGGCCGACGATCTCGGCGCTGAACACGATTTCCGTAAGCTGGCCTGGCGCCAAGGAGAAGCCTTCGACGCGCAACGTGTTGCCTTCGAGGGCGATCGCGGCTTGGGGCGCCACTTCGAGGTTGATGTTGCGCAAGGCGTCAGGGACGGGATCGGTGAGGGTGAGGTCCCTGATGGTGTTGGTGGAGAGGTTCTCGATGCTGATGCGGTAGCGCAGCCGGTCACCCATGAGCACACGATCCCCGTTGAGATCGACGGGCGGCGCCTTGGTCAAGAGCGGGGCGAATTCACCCTCACCGACCATGATGACCGTAGGGTCTTCCGTGCCAGGCCGAGTGGGATCGTCTGTGAGGCGGCTGGGGAGGGAGGCAGCAGCGACCTCACCTTGGTTGGAGAGCAAGCCTTCCTCGGTGGGGATCACCGAGAAGGTGATGACCGCGCTCTGGCCAGCAGCGATGGTTGGAACGGCCACGATGAGGATGCGTTCGATGAGCAGCCCCGGGTCACCGTCAGGCGCATCCGTCAAGGGGCGACCGTCGAGGGTCATGGACTCTGGGACGTAGTCGGCGCCAGTGGGGATGGGGTCGATGAAGCTCACTTGCTCGAGGGGCTCGCGACCGAGGTTGGGGATCTCGATGCGGTAAGTGACCCGCTCACCGACGTCGAGCTGCCCGTTGGCGTTGGTGTCCTGGTAAGAGACCGTCTTGGTGGGGATGCCAATGGCGGGTCCGCCACCGACGACCACCACCGTGGGATCCTTGAGGGCCGGTGTCGCTGGATCGTCGGTCAGCTCGAGGATGCCGCCGGCGGCAACGACCCGCGCTTGGTTGATGATCAGGGTCCCCAGCGGCGTCCCCGGGAGGATGCGCACTTGGAAGGAGAAAGTCACCGTGGCGTCGGGCTGGATGACCCCCGGCAAAGTGTTGGGGTTATTCAACAACAGGCCATCGACGATGGGCGTCAGCCCCTGGGGGTTATCGGGGACGGCCGTACCGTTGAGACGCGTCGAGTTGGCGACATAGGTCGTGGCCGCCGGGATGGCGTCGAAGACCCGGGTCAGGTCACTGGCGACCATGCCGCGATTGGTGACCTCGAAGTCATAGAGGATGATGTCTCCCGGGAGGAAGTCGCCGCCGCTGACGGAGACGGCGCGTTTGAGCGCCAGAGAGAGATCGGGCGACTGGTCGAGGCGCACCACGACGACCGTGGGATCTTCCGGACCGGGTTTGCTGGGATCATCGCTGAGGCGGCGCGGCAAGCCATCGGCAGAGACCACCGCCTGGTTGACGATCTCCGTCCCCGAGGGGGTGTCATCGGGGACCTGAACGGTGTAATCGAGGCTGACCGTACGTTGGGCCTCGAGGGCGCCCAACGCGGGCGTGGTTCCAGCATTCCACTCGAGTGAGCCCGTGGGGCTGATGCGGCCACCCTGGCCAACGGACACAATCCGCACCAAGGGGGGGACAGGATCGGTGACGATCAAGTCTCGCAGGGTCTCCCCCTCACCGGCCGTGATGGTGAGCTGGTAGCGAAGCTGGTCGCCAGGCCGCACCGAGCCCCCGTTGAGATCTTCAACGGTCTTGGTGAAGCGGGCCAGACTGGGGTAGCGGACCGTCACCAGGGTAGGATCGGCCGGGGCCGGCGTCGCCGGGTCATCGCTGGGCGTCTCGGTGACGCCGTCGGCGCGGATGAAGGCCTGGTTGGCAATGACCGTCCCTGAGAGCACGCCATCGGCGATGGTGGCGGTGAAAGTCAAGCGCACCCTTTCACCAGGCTCGATACGCGCCAGGGCTGGCACACCGACGCCGTTCCAGACCACCGTGTCAGCGACGACCGTGGCGCCCTGGGCTTGCACATTACTCAAGCCGGCAGGGATGGGATCCCGCACCTCGACGCGTTCCGCGGCAGCGAAGCCCGTGTTGTGCACCTCGATGGTGTAGCTCACCCGATCGCCCGGACGCAGCCATGAATCACTCGAGGAGGTGGTCACGACCTTGGTCGATGTGCTGAGATCGGCCTCAGCGTTGACCACGACCACCGTGGGGTCCTCAGGTTCAGCCGTCGCCGGATCGTCACTGCGCAGGGTGATGCCGCCGTCGGCCACGATGAAGGCCTGGTTGGCAATTCGGGTGCCGTCGGCGACGTTGGGGCGCACCACGGCCAGGATCTCGAGAATCACTTCGTCGCCCGGCGCGAGACTGGCCAAGCGCCAGATCACCTCTTGTTCTGACACGGAGACGAGGCCTGGTCCAAAGGCGTTCACATCGAAGAGCCAGGGATCGATGGGGTCTCTGATCTCCAGGTTGGTCGCGGTCTCGGTCCCGGCGTTGCGGACCAGAATGGTGTAACGCAGGGGGTCGCCACCGGTCACCCGACCGCCGTTGAGATCTTCCACGGTCTTGAGGGAGAGCAGGCGTGGTCCGGCACGAACCACGAAGCGGGTAGGATCGCCGACCTGAGGCGTCGCCGGATCGTCGGTCACGGCGCTCTGTCCCTGGGCATCGACGATGGTCGCTTGGTTCTCCACCACCGTCCCGTTCGGGGTCCCGGCTGCAATGGTGGCGGTAAAGGCCACAGCGACGCGTTGGCCTGCCGCGACTTCGGGCAGGGTCCAGGTCAGCACGTTGCCGGCGATGCTGCCGCCGTTGAAAACGATGACATTGGTGAGGGCAGCCGGGACCAGGTCGCTGACGACGACATTTTGGCCAGGAGCGTCACCGTCGTTGATGATTTCGAGCTCATAACGAACTTGGTTGCCCGGCTCGAAGATGTCATCGCCGTCGAGGTCGATCACCCGCTTGGTCGAGGTGGCGTAAAGTGCAGCGCTGGTCACGCTGATCACCGTCGGGTCACCGACGGCGGGCGTCCGGGGATCATCCGTCGGCAAAGGCGTACCGATGTCTGGGCCTCTGACGAAGGCCTGGTTGGCGATGAGGGTTCCCGAGGCCAAGGGCGTGGCGATGGTCGCCGTGAAGGAGAGCGTCACTGTGGCATTGACCGCCACGTCACCGATATTCCAACGTATTTCCCGGGTGCTACTGTTGTAGACACCACCATTGGCGGGCACGATCTGGGTCAAGTTGGCGTCCACGGCGTCGCGGACGTTGACATTGCGCGCCACGTCGTTGCCCTGATTGGTCAGGCGAATGGTGTAGGTGAGGGTGTCTCCCGGGCGATAGCCATCGGGTCCAGGTGGCGAAACCTCTTTGGTGGCGCCGCGCAAGTCCGCCGCCGAGACGACGAAGAAGGCCGTGGGGTCACCCGGTTCCGGCGTCGTCGGATCGTCACTGGGGAAGGGCGGCAGGCCCACGACCTCGGCGAAGGCTTGGTTCTCGATGCGGGTCAGGTTGGTGATGGGTGCCACCACCCGCGCCGCAAAGCGCAGGACCACCGTCTCGCCCACGCCGATCTCAGCCAGGGCCGGGTTCGTCGCCGGTCCCCATTCGACGAAGCGCCCCACGGGGCTCCACGTGCCTCCGTCCTGCACGAAAACGTCCCTGAGGTTGATGTCGACCCGATCGCGCACCACCACATTGCGCGCCACATCGGAACCCGTGTTGGTCACGGTGATGACATAGCGAATGAGATCGCCCGGTTCGACGTTGCCACCATTGACATCGACATAGATCTTGGTCATCCCGCTCAGGTCGGGCTGAGAGAGGACAGAGAAGCGCGTCGGGTCGTTGGGCGCTGGGGTGCTGGGATCGTCCGTCCCCACGGCTTCGCTGACCTCAGCGCTGGTGATGAAGGCCTGGTTGGCGATCACCGTGCCGTCTGGCAGCGGCGAGACGATGTCCCCCTCGATGGTCAAAAGGAGGGAGGCACCGGCGGCCAAAGTCGGCACATTCCAGGTGGCGGTGCCGCCGGAGAGGGTCCCCCCACCACTGAGGGTGAGGTTTTGCAGGCGCCCATCGATGACATCGGTCACGGTGATGGCCGTCGCAGCCGCTGTGCCCTGGTTGACGAAGTTCAAGGTGTAGCGAATGCGATCACCCGGACGATAGAGGGTTCCGCCATCGAGGTTCTCGACCACCTTGGTCGCGCCAGCAAAATCAGGCCGCCTCTCGACAGTGAAGCGTGTCGGGTCCAGCGGCGCCGGGGTCGTGGGGTCGTTGGACAAGACGCTCCCGCTGACCCCGAGGGCCGTCAGGGTCGCCTGATTGGCCACCACGGTCCCCGCAGGGGTCGTGGCGGCGATGCGGGCGCTGAAGCGCAAAAGCACCGGTGTCTCCGGCACGAGGGCCGCCGTAAGGGCCCAAATGATCCGTCCTTGACTCGCGTCGTAGAGGCCCCCGTCGAGGGGCGTCACGTCCACCAGGTGTGGATCGATGGGATCGGTGATCACCACGTCCGTCGCCACGGCGTCACCCGAATTGGTCACGCGCAGGGTGTAGAGCACCTCGTCACCCGGCTGGAAAGCGCCGCCGTTGACGTCGATCACTTCTTTGTCCACGGCGACCAGGGCCGCGTTGTCCACGACGAAGACCGTCGGGTCACGCGGCGCCGGGGTCGCGGGATCGTCCGAGAGCACGGCAGCGTTCAGCTCCGCCGCCGTGATCCGTCCCTGGTTGGCGACGGCCACGGCGAAGGGCAACAGCGCGGCGAGGCGCACCCGAACACGGACGCTCCGGCTCTCGCCCACGGCCAACGTGCCCAGGTTCCAGCGCACCGTTCGGGTCGGTCCATCGAAGGCCCCCCCATCCAAGGGCAGCACCTCGACGAAGGCCTGGTCGAGGACGTCCGTCACCACCGTATTGGTAGCGACGGCTCTGCCGTTGTTGCTCACCTGCAAGGTGTAAAGGATCCAGTCGCCGGGCTTGACCGTGCCCCCATTCTCATCGGTGTAGACCTTGGTGAAGGTGTTCAGGTCCGGCAGCGCCTCGACGACGAAGCGCGTCGGGTCAGCGGGCGCAGGGGTGGCGGGATCATCCGTCACATAGGCGGCCGTGTTGGCACCCTGGAGGGTGGCCTGGTTGGCGATGACCGTCCCGTTGGCCACGGTGGCGCGGATGGTGGCCCGGAAATGCACCGCGGCCACCGCTCCCGGCGCCAAGTTGCCGAGGTTCCAAGTGATCACTCCCGCACCCGCGTTATAGGATCCCCCATTCTCTGGGACGATGTTCTCCAGCCCAGGGTCGATGGGGTCGCTGATGGTCACGGCGTTCGCCGTCAAGGTGCCCGAATTGCTGACCGTAAGGGTGTAGCGGACCGTGTCGCCGGGCTCATAGCCACCACTGCCACTCTGATTGACCACGGTTTTGGTCGATGCCGCGAGGGAGGGGCGGTTGAAGACCGTCAGCGGCGGCGACTGCAGGCTCCGGTTCTGCCCCGGGTCCTCGGCCACGGTCAGCGGCGCCACATTGACGATGACCGTGCCGTCAGGCGCAGCGGCCGCGACCTGGGCGCTGAACTGGATCGTCAGCGAAGCCCCCCCAGGTAGGATGAGGTTGGACACCAGCAGACGCCCCGTGCCATTGGCCCCCGCGGGCGCAGGGAGGAAGGACAGGGCCGGATGCGCCGTCTGCAAGGTCACATTCTCGAGCCACGCCGGGATGTCATCGACCAAGTTCAAGGTCCCTGGTTGCGTCCCTTTATTGGTCAGGACGATGGCGAAGGCGATGGTATCACCAGGCAGGAGCTGCCCCCCATTGCTGTCGACGGCTTCTTTTCGGGTTTCCACGCCCGAGAAATCAACGCCCGTTCTGATCACGAAGACCGTGCGATTGGCGGGACCCGGTCGCGTCGGGTCATCCGTGAGCAGGGGCGCAGGCAGGAACGGGGCCTCCAAGCGGCCTTGGTTCGACACAGCGAGGCCGTTGATGTTCTCCGGCGCAACGCCTTTGGCGATGAGCTCAGCCGTGCTCAGGATACGCACCTTGTAGCGGAGGTAGATACCGGGCTGCTGCGCGCTGATGGTGATGCCCCGCACTTCGATATAGCCCGTCCCGTTGGCTCCCCCGTTCAGAGAGGACTGGCTGGTGTCGTAGGGGCCCACAGGGATCTCCGTGAGCTGGACATAAGGCGAGATGGTGTCCTTGAAGACCAGGCCACCCACTTCGATATCGCCCTCTTTGGAGAGGTAGATCTCGTACTCGATGATGTCCCCTGGGTTGGGTTGGCCGCCATTGAGGTCCTTGTATATTTTGGTTGGCCGATTGAGGTCCGGGCCAATGACCCGCACGATGACCTCGTTGGTCTCGATGGCCGACACCAACTCATTGGCGTTGATCTGGGCGCTGTTGCGGAGCACCGTCCCGGGCAAGGTGGTCGCCAGCACCCTGGCTTGATAAGTCACCCGCTTGTCGTTGTTGCCAGTGTGGGGAATGCTCCCCAGGTTCAGCCCCGTCAACAAGGGATTGCCCGGCAAGGGGGCACCACCGTCGATGCGGGTCGTGCCCGGGATGAGCTCCATCCCAGCGGGCATGGTGTCCGTCACCACGACGTTGGTCGCGTCCATGGATCCATCATTGGTGACGGTCAAGGTGAAATAGACCGTCGCCCCAGGTGCCACCTCGCCGGGCACCACGTCGAGTCGCGTCTTGTTGGTGCTGAAGTTGGGGGCCAAGCGATTGAGGCGCAGGAGCAACCAATTGACGATCACATACTCACCCCAGCCATGGGTATCCCAAGGGTTGTTGTTCTCGATGCCGTCCCCGCTGATGAGACTGATTGTGGCAGAGGTGTCGCCTGGCGAAACCAAATGCGAGACGTCATAGGTGTCGAGATCGACCCCTACGGCGTAGCCCCCCGGGACGCTGCCGTTGAAAATGTTGCCCGGATGGTTGAAGGCATTCGACAGCTTGGTGCCGTTGAAGGAGACAGCATCGATGCAGCTCTGATCGGGGCAAGCCGCCGGACCAACCATCGAATCCTGGTAAGGAATGCCGAGCTGCCAGTCACCTTCCAATGCAAAGAACGAGAGCTTGGCTTCTGGCGGCGATCCCACTCTGAAGCCAGAGATGGTGAAGGTGTCCACGCCCGGTGTGCTGTACTCCTCGTCGATGACCCGGAAGCCATCGTAGAGAAAGACGTCGCGCTCGACGCGCTCCGAAGGACCAGAATAGACCAAGACCAAGGACCAGCCAGCAAAGCGCGCTTGGCAGAACCAGTCGACGCAGTTGCAGTTCTCATCCACCACCCCGACGGTGCCCTGCACATCGCGCACGGTGTAGGTACCG
The DNA here is from genome assembly GCA_964454015.1 of uncultured Myxococcales bacterium. GTDB lineage: Bacteria > Myxococcota_A > Bradymonadia > UBA4248 > UBA4248 > CAYVQF01. The sequence continues at coordinate 4,272 of CAYVQF010000055.1, read as the reverse complement.
TTGTAGCCCTGGGCGGTCTTGTGCGGCGCGAGGGCCGCCGTGATGTCGGCCACACAACCGTAGGAGCCGCCCACATGGGAGACCTGGTGGCAAGTGCCATTGGCCGTCACGGGGATGAGGGCGCCATTGGCAGCCACCAAGACGGCCGTGTTGTCTGGGGTGGGCCGAGAAGCCGACCAGAAGAGGTAGGCGCCCTCCAAGACCGCGTCCCGCGGTGTCCCTGCAATCTCTCCGCTCGATTGGGGCAGAAGGATGGTGTTGACGTAGGGACAGGTGTTGACCATGAGGGTGTTGCCCGTCACCGCCGCATCGCCAAAGAGCCTGAACTGGCGAAAGAGCAGCATGGGATCGCCCGCGACCACCGCCTGGGCCTCAGGGGCCGCCAAGCAAATCAGTGCCGCTATGAAGAGCGCTGATCCACGACCAAAGCTCACTTTGGAATTCATGTGTACGACCCTGTCACCAGGCTTCCCAAGCCAGGCACCTCAACGACTTTTTGCTCACTGCAGCGCATGCCACCACAGCAGGGACTGTGGGTCACTCTAGCCGTGAGCCTGGGCGCACGCAACTTGAGCACTTCCCTAAAAGGACAGGCACCACACCAGAAGGCGAAAACGGCCGCGACGCGACTCTCCGCTGGACCTCATTCCGGCAGATATTTATCCAGAACCAGCCCCATGCTCTCCCGGGTCGTCGCCGGCACCAGGGCAGGCGCCGTCATGATCGCCCCCGCCAAGGCGCGGCTCGCCTCATGGGTCGCCTCGCTTCCCAAGGGAATCTCCGGGATGAGCCGCCGCAAGACGCGCTGCACGTTCTCGACATTGTTGTGGACATGCTGCACCACCATCTCCACGTTGACGATTTCGTCGTGCCAACAGTCGTAGTCGGTGGCCAGGGCGATGGTGGCATAGGCCATCTCCAGCTCGCGCGCGAGCTTGGCTTCAGGCAGCGCCGTCATGCCAATGAGCGAAGCCCCCCACGCGCGATGCATCTCGCTCTCGGCGCGGGTTGAGAAGAGCGGCCCTTCCATACAGACGTAGGTCCCACCATCGTGCACGGTGATGCCTTCATCGCGGCAGGCGGCGAGCAGAAGCTGGCGGAGACTGGGGTCGTAGGGGTTGGCAAAACCCACGTGCACGGCCATGTCATCAAAAAAGGTGTTCGCCCGTTTATAGGTCCGGTCAATGATCTGGTCGGGAATGACGAAGTGTTCAGGCACAATCTCAGCGCGCAGGCTGCCAACGGCGCTCACGGTCACGCACCAGAAGACCCCCAATTTCTTGAGCGCCCACAGGTTGGCCCTATAGGGCACTTGTGAAGGGTTGAAGCGATGGCCTCGCCCATGGCGTGGTAAAAACGCGACGCGTCGTCCCTGAAAAGACGCCACGACGATGGCGTCACTCGTCGGCCCAAAAGGGGTCTCTAGCTGCACTTCTTCAATGATTTCGATGCCTGCGAAGTCGTAAAGTCCGCTCCCGCCAATGATTCCTATCGCTACCTTTTCCATGGGGCCACACCTCTCAATAGAAACGCGCCGCGCGTCTCGGCGGCGAAACTAACAAAGGGTCAGCGCGAACTCAACGGCCGCGCCACCACAGGACTTGGCGACCAGGTCGAAACCACGCGGGCAGCCGAGTTGTCTCCCTTCACGAACACAGCAGAAACGGAGCAGAGAATTGGAACTCCCCTGTCTTGCTATGAACAACCGCTTGCGAGTAACATGCGCTGAGGCGATCTGAGATGGGACGCTCTTTGAGCAGGATGATCGCGTCAACGACTCGCGCTCGGGTCCGCCCGACTTGCTCAGTTGATGGATAGGTGAACCTTGGAATTGGTGCATTCCTCCGACGCAAATAAGCCAGCAGACCTGGGTATACTCCCTAAACCCATCCCTTTCGGCAAATACTACCTCCTGGAAAAGATCAATACAGGAGGCATGGCAGAGGTCTTCAAGGCCAAAGCCTTTGGTGTCGAGGGTTTTGAGCGTATCTTGGCCGTCAAGCGCATCCTGCCATCCATCGCCGAGGATCACGAGTTCATCTCGATGTTCGTCGATGAAGCCAAGATCGCAGGGCAGCTCACCCACGCCAACGTCGCCCAGATCTTCGACCTCGGTCATGTCAACAAGCAGTACTACATCGCCATGGAGTATGTTCCCGGGCGAGACCTCAGAGCGATCTTTGACCGTTCGGTCAAGCACAGCGAGAAGCTGAGCATCGATCAGGTCTGCTATGTCATCATGAAGCTGTGTGAAGGCCTGGACTACGCCCACAACAAACGCGATGCCAACGGCCATGAGCTCGGCATCGTGCACCGTGACATCAGCCCCCAGAACGTCATCCTCAGCTACGAAGGTGAGTGCAAGCTCATCGATTTCGGCATCGCCAAAGCCCACGGCAAGAGCAGCTCCACCCAAGTCGGCATCCTCAAGGGTAAGTTCTCTTACATGAGCCCCGAGCAAGTGCGCGGGGGAAAAATCGATCGCCGCAGCGATCTCTTCTCTCTCGGCATCGTCCTCTACGAGTTGCTGACCTTACAGCGCCTCTTTTTGGGCTCCAGTGACTTCTCCACCCTCGAGAAAATCCGCAAGGTCGAGTACAGCCCCCCTACCCTCTTCAACCCCCACATCCCCCAAGAACTCGAGGAGATCGTTCTCAAAGCGTTGGCCAAAGACCCCAACCACCGCTTCCAGACCGCCCACGAGATGCAAGATGCCCTGCAGAAATTCATGTTCAACCAGGGCCTCTACTACACCAACAAAGATCTGGCCGCCTATTGCAAGCGCGTCTTTGCCACGGAAATCAGCCTCGAGCAGAAAAAGCTCGAATACTATAACAAGCTGAAGAAAGAAGACCTGGAGCGCGCCAATAGCAATGGACGTGCGGCTGAAGCCCCGGCAGACCTGTCCTGGGACGACGACGAGAGCTCCACGGCGGTCTTCGATCGGGGCGCCGTCCCCCAAACCAAGGACGAGATCTACGCCGAGCTCGACGACTTCCAGCTCCCCGAGGACGAAGGCATCATCTACGCGCGACCCAAGGCCGACGCCGGGCCTGCCGACGTGCCCCCCCCACCACCGCCAGCGTCACCAGAACGCGCCTTCGAAAAATACCGCGCTGAGCTGCCACCGCCGCGCAAAACCGTCTCCCTCGAACCCGTGCCCGGCGCCAAACCAGCCACGCCTCTGCCCATGGCGATTCCCCGGCGTCAGTCGGGTCGCAACGTCGGCATCATCCTCGCCGCCATCGTCCTCATCGCCTTGCTCGCCGTTGGTTTGGTCCTCTTCATCGCCTCCCAAGGCCGGGTCGACTACGGCACGGTCCACTTCGAGATCGACCCCCAGACGCCAGTCTCCATCCAGATCGATGGCGAAACCGTCGCCAAGGGCCAGATCCCACCCCTCACCATCGAGCAGATCACCGCGGGCGAGACCCACGAATACCGCATCTCTGCCGAAGGCTATGGTGAGGTCACGGGCTCCTTCGTCGTTGACGACAAGCCGCGCACCATCGAAATCAAGCTCTCCAAGGCTGTCACCGCTACCGGTGGGACCGGCATCAGCCTGGTCACCACACCGGCCAACGCCAAGGTCAGCATCAACGGACAACACATCGAAGGGGCGAGCCCCTTCCAGCGCTCCAACCTCAGCCCGGGCAAACATCAGCTCGAGGTCTCCCTCGAGGACTACCGAAGCGAGCGGCGCGAAATCGACATCCCCGAGAACACCATCGTCCAGCTTCAAGTCGACCTCAAGCCAGCCATTGTCGCCCTCACGCTGCAAAGCGAGCCCGATGGCGCAGACTATGTCATCAAGGCCAAAGCCGACGGCAAAGAAATCAAACGCGGCAAGACCACGGATATCATCCGCGGGCTCGCCGTCGACGCGAGCTACGAAGTCTCCCTGTCCCTGAGTGGACACGACCCCGTCGTCCAGACCTGGACGCCACCTCAAGACCGCCTCAGCGATACGGCCTTCATCAAGCTGCCCGTCAAGGTTGCCGTGGCCCCCCCGGTCACGCCTACCGAAGGCGCCAGCGATGGCCAAGAAAGTCCGCCACGGGAGACCCGCACGCCACGCGACAGCTCCACCCGCGATACGCGCCCCA
>CAYVQF010000055.1:0-66 GCA_964454015.1 uncultured Myxococcales bacterium | reverse complement strand
AGGACACCACGCCCAAGGACACCACGCCCAAGGACACCACGCCCAAGGACACCACGCCCAAGGACA
>CAYVQF010000054.1:0-41674 GCA_964454015.1 uncultured Myxococcales bacterium | reverse complement strand
CAACCACCACCGAATTTATTTCGGACGGTAACCCTTTGTCTGGATCGCGCTATTGACTCTGTGATGCCCTCGCTGGCGGCGTCAACTAGACGCTATCGCTAGATCGAGGATGATGCTAAACATCCATGCAGATGTCGCTGCGAAAGATACCTTTGATTCGAAAACAATCGTTTCATCAATGGAAGATGTGTTATCGGTTGGCAAAGAGTTTCTGGGGCTAGACGCTTACCACGGCTTGATGCTGGCTAGACAGGTGAATGGGTCTGCCGTTCAATAAATGGAGTTCGAAAAGGCAGCGAACAAGACAAATGCACCGTACGGCGTACCGCCGCCCGTGATTTGCGGCGTTCGCCAGATATGAAAGGATGCATCTGAAAATGACAAATTTCGCTACAACATGCCTGCTGATGTTGTTCGTCAATCATGCTTTCGCGGATGGCTTCACACCCATGCCACTGAGCGATGTGCTGCTCGAAACAGATGTGATCATCCTGGTGGAGATCTCTGAGAACAAGGGGACAACTACTCACCAGACTTCGGGGAAGGAGAATTTCAGCGAGGAGGTCGTATACACCAACGACATCAAGGCAAGGGTCATTAGCGCCCATCTGGGGGAGTTCACCCATAGGGACTTCTCCACCAAGTATACAATAACGCTGGAGAAAGGTGTATGGCTAGGCATTCCGGGTTCGGGGCTGGAAGGGCGGATGGCACCTGGCGAAAAGTATGTCTTCATGCTGAGGCAAGCAGACGGTGTCTACGATTTCCAAAGAGCCGAGAAGGCCGAGAAGCTCGATGAAGTTCTGCGCCTGAAAAAGGAACTGGATGACGAGGACAGGCGTGTTGCTGTGGCGCAAGCCAAGATCCCGAACGGCATTTATCGGTATTCGGACGAGGATGCGCCGACTGTACAAAAGATTCGTTTGGAGGACGGTGGCCGGGTGAAGATCGGCGATCAATGCGAATTCGACATTATCCGGAAGGAACTAAACGCACGTTACAACTTGTTTCTGCTAACCTTGACCTTGGGTTCAGCAAAGCCAAAGCGATGCGTTCTCATGGTAGACGGCAAGGCCTTTTGGCTTTTTGATCACCATTGGGCCGCAGTAGAGAAGGCGGCGGGTACGGAGGGGGCACCCACCCTGTACTGTTCTTTCAAAGATCGCAACAATGCTGAAATGGTTGGCGCGTTCTTTGACGTCGCCATCACGGAGGACCAAACGCGAACGCCCAAAGACCCAGAGAATTAGTGATCGACAAAGGCAAACCATCGGCTGGTGGCGACGGGAGACGCGCGCCACAGCCGTGACGTTAGGCGCCATAACCAACCCCTTCAGCGTATCACCCATGAAAACAAGAACAGCTACATGCAGTTGCGGTCAGCTCCGCATTGAGACACGAGGCGAACCCCAACGCGTATCGATCTGCCACTGCCTGGCCTGCCAGAAACGCACGGGAAGCGTCTTCGGAGCACAAGCCAGGTTCCTGCTGACTCAGGTCCAGATCGCTGGCGAGTCCTCAGAGTGGGTACGCGTCGGCGACGAAGGCAGCATGGTGCACGCTCACTTCTGCCCAACCTGCGGATCGACCGTCTACTACGCGGTCGGAGGCTACGACGAGGAGAGCATCGCCATTCCCGTGGGTGCCTTTGCGGAGCCTGGCTTCCCCCCTCCCACGTTATCGGTATACGAAGAACGCATGCACGCTTGGGTGGGCTTGCCGCCAGATATTGAACACATGCAATGAGGCGACAGCCGCCGACGCCCAACCACGCGCTGCCCTGGGGCGGCGGTGGCTGCCCAGCGCCCACGGCTTCAGGGGGACTCCGCAGGCGACACCTTCCTTCCTCGCCCCACCAGACGCCCGAGGCCCATGGCCCACCCGTCGAAGACGCTGTAAAACACGGGCACAAAAACGATGGTGAGGAAGGTGGCCGTGGTGAACCCACCAATGACCGCGATGGCCAACGGCGAGAAGCGCTCCGTCCCCAAGGACCACTCCGCCGCCAGAGGTAGCATCCCCACGACCGTGGAGAAGCTGGTCATCATGATCGGGCGAAAACGCAGCGCGACGGCGCGGGTCACGGCCACCTCCGTGGCGACACCGCGCGCTCGCTCCTGCTCGATGAACGCGATGAGCAAGATGGCGCTGTTGATCACCATCCCAACGATGAGGATCAAGCCAACCATGACGGGCATGGAGACGGGCTTACCCGTCACGAACAATGCCCCGGCGATCCCCGAGAGGCTGAGGGGGATGGAGAGCAAGACCGTGATGGGATGCAAGAAGGACCTGAACTGGGCCACGAGCAGAAGATAGACCGCGATGAGTCCGAGCAGAAGCGCCATGGCGATCTCGCCCTTTGCCTCGTCGAGATCGCCCTTTTCGCCCGTGAGACTCACGGAATAGCCTGAAGGCACGACGATCCCTTCGAGGCTGCGCGCCACCTCTGACACCACGAAGGAGAGCGGACGCCCCTCGATGAAGGCCGACACTTCTAGGCTGGGCGCCAGATTCTCCCGTGTCACCAGACCCTGGCCCATGACTTCCCGGTATTGCGTCACCGAGCCCAAGGGAATAGAGGTGGTCGCAGTGGCGACGAAGAGAGGGAATCGCAGCAGATCTTCCATGCTCTGCCGCTGATCTGCCTGAAAGGAGACCTGAATGGGCAGGGGCGTTCCCCCCTCTCCATGGTATTCACCCGCCATCAGCCCCTCGGTGCCAGCCGCCACGGTCTGGGCGATCGTGAGCGGCGACATGGCGAGCGCCGTCGCCCGCAGCACATCCACCTCGAGCTGCCCTTGACGTTGGTCGATGCGCCAGCTCCGCATGGGCGCCACCAAGCCCAGGACCGTCACCAGGCGCTGCTCCACTTGCGCCCCAAGCTGATCCAGGACCCAAGGGTCATCACCCGTGATGCGGACGATCACCGGCGCTGAGGTCGTCGCCCTAGCGGTGTTCCCCAGCTCGCGCACGGTCACGGCGCGTATGCCCGGGACGGTCAAGATCTGCTCCCTTATCCGCCCTTGAATCTCCCACAGGGTCTCGTCGCGCTGGTCGCGATCGCTCAGGGTGACGCTCAAAAAGGCCTGGCTTGGACCCTGCACCCCGAAGGAAGAGAGAGAGCGCATGCCCTCCTCAAAACCGACCTGGGATTGAATGATGCTAACCTCACGCTCAGCCCTGAGCAGCGCCTCCACCTCCCGCACCACGCGCTCCGTTTCAGCCAGGGATGAGCCCGAAGGGGTCTCGAGAGCGATGTAAAAGGCACCGCTATCCATCTTGGGCAGCACATCCATACCCAGCGCCCGCACCCCGGCCACGCCTCCCGCGAAGAGCACCACCCCCGCCACCAGCACCAACCAAGTGTGCCGCAGCGCACCGCGCAAGACCCACAGGTAGAAGGTGCGCAGGCCATCCATCAACCAAGCAAAGGGCGCCGTGACATAGTGAATCCAGCGGCTGCCTCTCTGGGATCCACCTCCCGTGGGCGTGACCAAGGTCGAAAACAACGGGACCAGCACCAACGCCACCACGATGGATGAGGTGAACGCGATGATCAACGTGAGCGAGAGAGGACCAAAGGTCTTGCCGATGAACCCCGGCAGAAACAACAACGGCACCAAGACGGCGAGGTTGGTCAAGGTGCCACCGAGGGCCGCCCCGCGCACTTCGTCGGTCCCAAGCACCGCCCCCTCCACCGCGTCAAGCCCCTCCTCCTCGCGGCGGCGCACGATGTTCTCCAGCACCACCACCGAGTTGTCGATGACCATGCCCACCGCCAGAATCATGGCGGAGAGCGTCACCAGGTTGAGCTCCAACCCTAGCAAGTGCATGACGGCGAAGGTGATACCAAAAGACAAGGGCATGGTGGCGACCACCACCAAAGAGGTGCGCCAGCGACGGAGGAAGAAGAACATGAGGAGGCCCGTAAAGCCGATGGCCTGGGCGATGTTGCCCATCAAGTTGTCCACCGAGCGCTGGGCAAAACTCGCGCTCTCCTCTCCCTCGATGAAGCTCACCTCGGGGTAGCGCGCCCTCAGCTCTGCCACGGCAGACCGCGTCGCCGCCACCACCTCCACCGTATTGGCTTCCGTGGTCTTGAAGACCTGGAGGGCGATGCCTTGTTGACCGTTCAAGCGAAATCGCGACGCGTCTTCAAGGGCTCCTTTGCGAACCTGGCCCAAATCACCGAGCAAGATCCGCGTCTCACCACCTGTGGCGATGGGGATCTCCGCCAGGGCCTGCAAGGTGGTCGCCCGCGCATCCACCCGCAGCATCGACTGCTCATGGTCGTTGCGAAGTCCACCCGCTGGGACTTGCGCGTTGTAAGCGAGCAACGCCTCCACGACCCGAGGCAGGGCGATGCGCGAGGCTTCGAGGGCCTGCCTATCCAACGCCACGAGCACCGCAGGACGGCTGCCGCCAAAGACATCCACCGCAGCCACACCCGCGACCTGCTGCAGGCGCGGCGCGAACACATCCTCAGCCAGCCTGCGCGCCCTATCTAGCTCAGGCGCGACCACGGCGTAGGTCACCACGGGCTTGTCTGCCGTGGAAAATTTCAGCACCTGGGGCTCTCGAATCCCCGCTGGCAGATCCCCGCGTATGCGCGCAATGGCGTTCTGCACGTCCACCGCCGCCAAGTCGACGTCGCGATCGTAGTGGAAGGTTACGGTCACCACCGAGAGGTTGTCCTGCGACGTGGACTTCACCTCGTCAACCCCCTCGAGGGAGGCCAAGGCCTCCTCCAGGCGACGTGACACCGCCACCGCCACGTGATCGGCGGCAGCCCCGGGATAGGCCGTGATGACATTCACCAGTGGCGGCGCCGTGTCCGGGAAGAGCTGCACGGGCAAACGCAGGTAAGAGATCACGCCAAAGACACCAGCGGCGATGACCATGGCCCACACGGCGTGACGATGACTCAAAATCCAGCGGGTCATGGCGCTCCCTCCGCGCCTGCGCCCTCGTGGACCGCCAGCACCGGCGCCCCATCTTGCAGCACCTCCAGGTTGCTCACCGCCACCCACACCCCGACGGCCAGATCGCCCCGCAGCTCGCGCTGACCGCGATCATAAAGACCGAGGTCGACCGCAACCGCCCGCACCTGACCCGCCTCGACGACGAAGACCCTCGCCTCCCCGTCCTCTAAGTAGAGCGCCCGCTCGGGGACCAGGAGCGCCTGCGCCACTTCGGCGCTCACGAAGTCGACACGCACCGACATCCCAGGCAGCATATCGAGCGCCAGCGCTGGCGGCAGGGCTAGGGTGACCTCCGCGCTACGCCCCGGACCGACCAACGCTGGGGCCAGCCGGGCGACCTGCAGCCGATGCTCGCCATCTGCGCCGTGCACCAGCGCCGGGCTCCCAGGCCGCACCCCGCGGGCGAGGTCCTGCTCCGTCACCTGCACCCGCACCTCGAGCTCCAGGCTGCCAAAGCGCAGCAGCGGCATACCTGGCATGACACTCTGCCCCTCCTCCACAAGCTGCTGCAGAACCACACCCGCAAAGGGCACCCGCTCGACGCCCTTCTCTTCCACAGCGCCCATCTCGCGCTCGCTGGCCCGAGCTGCCGTCGCCGCTGCCGTCGCCGAATCACAGGCCTTCTTGCTGGTCTCCACCTGGCGTGGCGTGATGACGCCCCCAGCACCGAGCTTGCCATCGCTTGCATAGACCGCGCACCAATAGTCGCGCTCGATCTCCGCGCGCCGGCGCTCCGCCTTTACCTTGGCCACCCGTGGCGCCAGCTCCGGCGTCAGGATCTGCGCCGCCCTATCGCCTTCCGCGAGGTGCGCGCCCTCACGGACGACTGCGACCACCACCCCGGCGCTCTGCGCCAAGACGGTGATCTCCTGCGCCGGCTGGACACTGCCGACATAGGAGAGGCGCTGCGCCAAGTCCCCTTGGCGCACCGCGACGACCCGCACCGCCACCGGCGCTTCGCCGCCCGCTGCCTCCGCAGGCTGGCGGGCACAGCCGACGGCCGGCATGGCGGCGCTCATCACTCCCCACATCAAGAGCGGCCACAAGCTCTGCTTGCAAGTACTTGCTTGCAAATAGGCCCTCATCAACCTCGGCGCACGGGTCGTCATGGTACTCAGCTCCTCAGCAGCCGCGCAACGCTCTGCCACGCGCGCCGGCCGGCTTCCTCGATGGGTCCTTCGATGGCGCCGTCCTTGGAGGCAAATAGCAAACTCATCACCATCCCGTTGATGAGCAGGGTCAAAGTCTCGATGTCCAGCGCTGGGTCTACACAACCCTTCGCCACGGCCTCTTCGAGGCAGCCCCGCACAAAGCCGCGCCCCCGGTTGCGCAATGCCGCCACCCGTCGCTGGCCTTCCTCGCCCATGGCATGGGCGAGCTGATCCGAAAAGACAATGGAGAGCAGCCCAGGCTGGGCGCCGATGGCCCGCATCCGCGCCGTCAAAAAGGCTTCCAGACGTTCCAGGGGATGGACGATCTCCCGTGGCGACACCGCCGCGAGTATCTCCTCGATGCGCTCCATGACCGCCGTCAGGATCGCCTGCTTATCTTTGAAGTGTCGAAAAATGGAGCCATCCTTGATGCCAACCTCATCGGCGAGGCGCTGCATGGTGAAGTCCCGCAAGCCCTGATCCCCGATGATCTTGATCGCCGCGTTGGCGATTTCACCCCGTCTCTCTTCCGTACTCTTCCGTTCTGCCATCCCGTCCTCGCCGGCTTGCAAGTACTCACTTGCATAGAACGGTATGGGCTCGGCGAAGCTTTGTCAAGGGCCACAAGGCGGCCCTGCAGAAACGCCGCCCCCGGCACCCGCCACGACGCAAGCGCACTCGAGGGCGGCGCTCGCTGCTGGGACCAGCACCTTGACCGCAGGCCGCCTCTCAGCTAGCTTCTGGCCATCGCAATCGATCCCCTGGGTGCAAGTGGCGCGATGCTAGCGCCGCCCTACCCACCGCTGCGGCGCGGTTTTCCTGCAGCGAGCCACCACAGCGACCACCACGAGGCCGGCCATGAAGAGAACGCTATTGCTGACGTTGCTCCTCTTCTCCCTGAGCGACATCGCCGCGGCGGGTGACTTCAGCGGCCTGGTCCTCGGGCCGCTCTTTGAAGGCTCCGTGACTGCCGATACCTTTGGCTCGAGCGGGATCAGCGACTCCGAGTGCTGGGGGCAGGACCTTGGCCGCCAGGAGCTGCTCTGCGTCCTGCATGAAAGCGACGAGACGCAAGAGCAGAGCACCTGGACCATGGTTGTCCACCGCTTCGATGGGACCCTGCTGAGGCGCTTCCACCTGAGCACGGACTACATGGAGAGAGACTCCCAGGCTGGCCCTGATCTGAAGGCAGCCAACCGCTATCTCAAGAAGCGGGCGTGGACCGACATCAGCTTCATGGACCGATTCACTTACTCTCTGCAGGATTACCAGAACGGCGAGAGTTTCGTGACGACGAAGAGAGAAGGCGTCGCGCGCGTCGCAGACGGCACGCTGAGCTGGGAGTGGCAAGGGGTCGTCAAGGGCACGCGCGCGCTGGACGCGCCAGAGGGTGCGCTTTACGGCGGTTGGTCTTTTCTGGTCCTCGGCGAACACCTGTGGGTCTTGGAAACGTGGACCATCGAGGCACGCAGCTGGGGGATCCTCAGCCCCCTCGTTCCTCCGAGTCTGGCTCCGAGCGACGCACCTGGAGACGCCACGCCGCCGCAGGATGCGGCGCCACAATAGGCGCAGGACCGCCTCTTCTTTTGTCGCCAGCCTGCCCCGTCGACGCCCTACCAGCCTGCGAAGATCTCCGCCTCGTCCAGGATCATTTGCTCACAGCTCGTCCCGGCCTCCAGGCGGCGCAGCAGATGGCGGCTCTTGCTCGCGTCGGGATCCTTGTCCGAGTCGCCGCCTAGGGTCAGCAGAGAGTTGTCCGCCCCCAACACCACCTGCTCCACGTCCCAGTCGACCAAGCCATCCAAACGCGCTGGCGCATCCTCAGCCACCACCACCTCCCACCAGCTTGACGCTCGCTGAATGACATAGACCTCGCCGTCGATGAGGCCAGTGATCCGTACGGTCATCCCGGGCTTGCCATCGCCGTCTTGGTCAAAGACCCGGGGGTCATCGGCGTCGGTCGGCATGGGCTCGTTCTCGGGGTCTGTGAGCCGGACCCCGCGCAGCTCGATGAAACGCGGCGCCACCAGCACAGCCACATCATCGCGCCGCTCAAAGGAAGCTGGCTGGGTCGTCTTCTCCAAGCTCTCGATGAAGGCATCGGGGAACAGCGTCTGGACCAAGGTGCTGGTGCTCTCCATGCGCAGGGCACAGATCTCCAGGCCAATCTCCCACGCGCCCCCGCTCTCTTTGATTTCCATCCGCTGCAGGGCGATGGTCTCCACGAAAACCGTGCCCACCACAGGCACCTGCGACAGGGCCGCCATGGTCACCTTGCGCCCCCACAGCCCGGCCACGGCCGGCCAGGATTCGACCTCGACCTCTTCCAGATCCAGGGCGCTGTCTTGCTCCGCCGTGTCGGCCTCACTCTGATCGGCCGCGACGACATCGCCTACGCTATCGGGAAGCTCTGCCATGTCGGGCGCGATTTCGCTCGCGTCATCGACCTCAGCCACCTCACTCACCTCGGCGGGTGGCAAGTCGGCCTCGGCGAGTGCGCCGTCATCACAGCCAGAGAGTCCAGGGAGCACCAAGGAGAGCAGCCACACGAAGCCCAAGCGTTTCTTCATTACTCCGCCTCCATTGCACGGGATCAATAGGCGACCTTCAACTGTAGACCTCCGCTCGCGATCCAGCCGCTCGAGCGAAAACCGGGATAGCCAGGGTTATTCGTCTGAAAGCCCGCCGACGCCGGGATCGGTGCTCCCGTCCTGACGTCCACTGCGTCGGGATACTCGTCCACCACCGGGTCTCCAGCGTTCAGATCTTTGGCCACGTTGCGGGTCAAGAGCTGCTGCCACTGCGCCTGCAGCCCCAAGGATACGTCCACCGCCTCCAGTGGGATCTGCCACATCCACCCCAGAGAAGCCCCAACCTTGGTGTTGTCCACGTAGTTGCTGCGCCCCACCTGATCCGGCACCGGGCTCGGAGCCCAGCGCACGGCCAAGCTCCAGTGGTGCCCGCCCGCCGTCACTCGGCCGCCCAAGGTGCTCTCCACCACATCCGACCAGGATCTGAGGGGTGCCTCCTGCTGGCGGTTGCGATAGGCCGACCACTGGGCCCAAGTCCCGCCCAAGCCCACGCCCCAGGACCACCCCTCTTGCGCCCGCTCATAGACCGCGGCCATGGACAGCCGCAAGGGCAAGTAGCCATAGGTAAAGGCAAAGGGCTGATAGAGCGCGTCCTGGCCATCGGGGTAATCGTAGTTCCAGAACTGGATCCGCCCCTCGCCGCGGATCTCGTTCTCCACCGCCAGATGCACCGTCCCGCTCACCCGCAAGCCCTCCAGGGGCAGCAACTCCACCCCCAGATGCGGCACGAAGCGGGTCGTCAGGGTCAGGTGACTGTTGACCGCCGCCGTCTCCTGGTCCGCCGCATCGGGGATGTAGATGTCGCTCATCACCTCCGACCCCGTCGCCATGGAGAAACCAGCTCCGAGGCGGAGAAAGTCGAAGGGCGCCCAACCCACCCCAAAGGCCACTTGAAAAGCGCGCCCCAGATCCACCTGACGCTCGAAGTGCAGGGAATTGGAGAAATACTGCTCCCGCTCGTCGACGAAGTAGGTCCCCAGCGACTGGAAGGCATCCAGGGGCATCACCAGATGAAAGCCAACGGCCAGGCGCTCGGCTACCAGTGGGATGGCGCCACCGAGCTCCAAAGCAGTGATGCTCCCGCCATTGTCATGGCTACCACGGGCCTGGGTGATGCGCGCCGTCGGCAACGGGCGGAGGACCATCCGGCTGGACGTCCCGTCGGCCTCAATCTCCCGCGCCCGATAGATGCTGTCGTCAATGGCGACACTCTCAGGTCGCGCCCCAAGCTCGACCTCCAGGGCCTGGTGCACCACCACCAGCCCCACGGACACTTGCCGCCCGACGGCCACCAAGTGGGCCGGATTGAAGTAGGCCGCAGCGGCGTCACCGCCGAAGAGCCGCGCCCCGAGGCCATCCAGGCCCGTGGGCGAACCGAGCTGTTCGAGCAGCGGGTTGGCCTGCGCCGCGCTCGGCCCCCCCAAGACCAGGGCACAGCAGATCGCCAGACCAGACCACCATCGACTCCCTGCCCTCACCCGCAATACACCCATGTCACATCCTCTCGGCGCGATCTCCATTTAGCTTTTGCGCGAGCATTGGAGCTGGCGATCCGCTGCTTCGTCTCTGCAGCATTGGCGACACCGCCCACACTATAAGGTGTTTCGCCTGGCGCGCTAGTCCCACGCGGCCCCAAAAGCAACACACCAAGTGGTCGGCGCCTGTCTCTTCTTTGCGTTGGCCTTCACTCGGCACCAGAGGCGCATGGCGAGGCGCCTTCTTCACCCCGTCCACAGGCGCCTTTGGCCCCCTTCGCCTCGCTTCCCAAGGGCCTCGCTGCGACACCTCAGATCGCCACGCCACTATCGCGGACAGCGCAAGTGCACCACCACCCCTTTGTGATCGCTGACCACCGGCGACACCTGCCCGTCGAGCATTTGCCCATCGAAAGCAAAGTGCGCCCCATCGACGACGCAGCCACCAGGCCGCAGCATGATGTAGTCGATGCGGTGCTGCCCGTCGTGCTGAGTGCTCACATGCGGCGTCGCCGGGTTGGCGACGGTCCAAGCGTCCTCCAAGGCGTAAGGCGGCGCCAACCACGTTTGGTAATGGGGCGCCGTGGACGGCACATTGAAGTCGCCCATGACCACCTCGAGTACCGCGTCTCCTTGCGCCTTCTCGGCCATGAACGCCTTCACTTCCGCGATCTGGGGCGCCGTGTCCACCGAGTCCCAGCCCCAAGCGTGGGTGACAAAGGCGTGGACTGGCGCCAAGCCAGGCAGACGCACCCGCGCGTAGCCCACGACGCGCTGACTCTGGGGCGCAGGCCAGAAATCGGTGGTCGGCAACGGGCGCACGTCTGTCGCCTCGAAGTGCCCGCGCCGCACCAAGAGCACGTTCGCCATCACCTCTCCGTCGGCCCACTGCGCCCAGGGAAAAGACACCAGCTCCCAAGCGTCGCCACTGGCCTGCTCGGCGACCTCTTTGATGATCGCGCCGGCGTCGTGCTCGACGCCGCCCATGCCGTAGGCCCAGAAACGACCCGACATCACCTCGTTCAGGGCCACGATGTCCGCCTCCAAACGGGCCAACTCGACCCCAATCTGCGCCAGCTTGAGCAGCGAGTCGGCCCCCTCCTGAAAAGCGTGGGTGTTGAGGGTCACCAAGACCACCGCCCGCTCTGGACTCACCTCCACATCCTCCACATCTTCCACATCTTCCGCGACATCGGCCTCTGGGCCCACCTCGAGGTCATGCTCGGTCGTCACATCACCCCCGTCATCGACGACGAGGTCCGTCGGCGTCCCCACCTCCTCGGCCCCCACGTCGCAGGTGGGCTTCGGGCAGCCGCAGGCCCAGAGGCCCATGCACATCGCCGCCCAACCTAGCCACCGCCACCCAGCGCGTCCCCTCCCCATGCTCCACCTCCTTCCCGCACCAGCCACGCCCGGAACAGGCGATGGCGACAGGAAGAGGCCTGTCCCCAGAAGTCGCCACGCCCCTGCCCAGAGCACCTCTCACTCCTATACACGAGCCCATCTTGCGGGGCGACCTGCTCCAGCGATAGGCGAAGCGCACGCGCACGCAACCCGCGCTGCCATCCAAAATCGGCCCATGCGCTGGATTAGGCGCACCGCTTTGGCTAAGCTAGACCGTGTCAAAAGGTGCTTTGCGTTGCTGCACCGAGATGGTGCGCGAGGATTGAGCCATGCGCGAGATACAGATCCCTTGGATGGTGCGCTCTCTGGTGGCGGCTTGCTTGGCCTTGGCGGTCACTGGAGGCTGTCACCCCTTCGAAAACCTCGACGGCTATCGACTGCACGACGCCGTCGCCGACGACACCACCCCTGATGTGGATATCCAGGAAGTCATCGAAGAGACGGACCAAGTGGACGTGGATATCCTGGAAGTCGAGGAGAGCGACCAGGCGGAGGTGGATGCCCAAGAAGTCTTTGAGGAGACGGATCTGGAGGATCTGATCCCGCCTCATTGCCTCGGTTTTCCTCTGGAGCCGCAGGCGCTCGAAATCTCCGAGCCCCTGGCTTTGGGCGATCAAGGGGACTTCGTTGTGCGCTACGACGCATGTGCCGAGTGGGCCGATATCGAACTAAAAGCACTCAAGTGGAACGGGGCCCACGTGAAGTCTGGGCTACTAGAGCTTTGGCTTGAGAACAAGGGCGTGAATGATGCTGGCAGGGAGATCGCGCTTCATTGGAACGGAGAGGGAAAGACCCTCCAGATGCTGGATGATGAAGGGCTCCCCGTGCGGGTGAGCAATGTGCTGAGCTTCAAAATCAAGATCAGCATGGGTGAGCACCAGGCAGAGCGATGGCTCTCCGTGCCGGTCTTGGGGGATGAAACTGCAGATCTCGAACCGAAGATCGTCGATGTGGGCTATAACGCGCAAAGGGACACCTGGGAGATCCTTGCTGGCGCTTCGAACATTGACGACGAAAGCATCATGGTGCGGATAAGCGCCGGGGCGCCCTACCCCCTGTCGCTGCAAGAGCTTTGGGGAGAGGCGCCCCCCCCTAAGGCACTCATCGTCGACGGTGGCTGGGATCGCGACTTTCTGTACAAGACCGCCGCTGCCAATGGGGCCGGCGCTGAGCAACAGCGAAGCCCATTGACGCTCGACCAGCCACAACCGCTGCACCGCTGGCACTGGACCATGCAGGACCTCGTCATCGAGCGCGACGGAGGCTACACCTTTGCAGGCAATTTTGAACAGTGGGTGGTCTTGGATGGGGTGCAGTGGGCGGTGTCATCGTCCCAATCTCAGGGAAACGGCATCGTGTTCAAGGACCTCTGGGCTCTGGTGGTGCGTTCGAGCATTGCGTTGAACTTGAGTGGCCATGGTGCGATCGGAGAGGCCGTGGTGTGCAACCAGTGCGATCTGACGGTATACTTTTCGAAAATCGCGGTCGTCGGAGATAGTTTCAGCCAAGGCAGAGGGGTCTGGGCGCTGAATCCTAGGGGCGTGGACCTCGCGGCGGTGGGCATCAACGCCACGTCAGCTCCGGAGAGAGGCCTGACCTGTTTGGGGCAGAGCTGCCAGGGGGTGCTCATCGAGAGTGGCGACGCGCTGCGAAACGCTAACCTCGACGCAAGCTGCAAGGAAGCCCAAAGCCATTGTTGCCCGGAGCGCTTTCCCATCGCTGTGCGGGGTTCTTATGTCGCAGGAGGCCAGGGCTTTGGCGATGGCTCATCGGTGACGGCGCTCTCCATCAGCAAAGCGCCGAACAGCACGCGCACCCTTGACTGGTGCGTCGACGGCGGCGTTTTTGTCGGCTCGACACCTGAAGCCACCATGGGGCCAGCCCAATTCCCGACCTCGGAGCACGCTCGGGGCATCGTCAGCACCGGTGCCGGTGAGGTTCTGCTACACAACGCCTTTGTTTTCAGCGGCGTCGGCCTCGACGCCGCGGCCGTGGAGGCCAACGGTGGCGCCCCGAAAATCGCCCACAACGTCTTGTGGGCGGCAGGGGACGCAGATTCGGATGAGGTGAGAGGCTTGGTGATTGAAAACGCGACATCTGTCTTGGTGGCCAACAACTTTTTGGGTGCCCGCGGCTCGCGCAGTCTCAAGACCAAGTTGTCGGCTTTGTTCGCACTTTCGCAAAACAATATGACCCTGAGGAACAACCTCTTCTTCCTGGACCTTCTCGATTGCTGGACGACGGGTTGCGACGAAGTGCGCAACTGCGAATGGAACACGAACTTTTGCCAGCCTCTCCAAGGCGTGGACGCTGGAACACAGTGGGGGACGCAAGGGAATGATTGGACTCTCGAATTCCAGCCCTTGTCTTACCTGGCATTCCTGCTGGGCGACGATTCGCACGCGGACGCGCTGCAGCCGGCCGGCCCCGGCTGGACCGGCGAGGAACGGACGTGTCATTGGGATCTGCCGTGGCAGGACGCCTGGGGTCTGAGCCGTGCCTATTGGGCGCAGTGCCCAAAGGACGGGCTCCTCGATATCTCTAACCAGGCGCCGCCGCGCATCGGTCCGCTCGATTAGTTTTGAGGTCGAAGCCCGGGCCGCCGGTTAACGCACGCAGCCCGGTGCACCCTCAGGTGCGCAGGCGCAAGCGCTCCAGAACCTCATCCTGGCCCAGGACCACCGTCAGGCTCTGCACTTCCGAGGCGATCTCCTTCAAGGTCGCCAGCTCTTTGAGCCTGGCGAGCATGGGGTTGTTCTCCAGCACCTTGGCCGTGTTGGCCAGGGAGCGCGTCGCCGCGGTCTCCTCGCGCCGCAAAATGATCTGGGCCGCCGCTTGTTTCTCCGCCTCGATGACCTGATTCAACAAGGTCTTCATCTCGCCCGGGAGGATGATGTCTTTGATCTCCACCCGCTGCACCTCCACCCCCCAGCCCGCGCACGCCGCGGCCACCTCCGCTTGCATGGCCGCGGCGCAGGCGACGCGCTCGCTCAGGAGCGCGTCGAGCGTCAGCGCCACGATGTGCGCCCGCGCCGCCAATTGGCTCTCGCTGTAGATGGCGTCGCGCAGGCTGACCACCCCCTCGACGCTGCGGCGCGGATCGCTGATGCGGAACTTGACGAGGAGGTTGAGGCGCAAAGTGACCTTGTCGGCCGTCATCAGCTCCTGCCCGGCGATGGTCACCTCTTGATCGCGCAGATCGACCAGGCGCACCTCGACGCTGTGCTGGCGCAGGTGGAAAGCGTAGCGCCCTGGCGCCAAGACGTCGCGAATGACGCCGTCGACGAAGAGCACCCCCCGCTCGTAGGCCTGCACGGTACAGGTCAAGAGCGCCTTCGCAGAGAACAGGGACCAACAGTCCTGCGGCACGGACGCCTCGAGGTCGGCCGGATAAAGCGCCGCGCGGACGCGCCGCTGCGCCGCCCACAGGGCGTAATGCCCCGGCGGGAGCATCCGCAAGGGTCGCTCCTCCATCCACAGCACGGCCACCTGCTCCGCCCCCACCACCAACGGCGTGTACAGCGCCTCCGGCAGAAGCGCCACGAGCTCTGGCGTCAGCGGCGCCGCCCCCTCGTCGAAGGGAAAGACCTCCAAGTCCAGCGTCCGCTCATAGGTCCACACCAGGTGCTTCCCCGGGCACAGGACCCGGCTGAAGCGACCGTCCACCCGCAAGACGCCCACCTGCTGTTCCGGGACGATGAAGCGGCGCAGGAGGCGCTCAGGCAAGTGGGCCGCGTGGTGCGCTGGGAGCTCCGCCAGCTCCGCACGCATGTCATAGAGATGGTGCTGCACCGCTTGACCCCGGGTCCACACCCAGTAGCGACCGCTGGGCAAGACCTCGACGATCTGGGCGTCGATCTCCACCAGGGCGATGTGCGCCGCCGGGACCTGCACGTCCAAGGCCTCGTCCGCCGGGATCACATCGCGCAGATCCGCCGACCACGGTCGAAAACGCTCCTCCGGCGCGATGATCTCCACCTCCCACTGGGACCACAAGCGCAGGCGGCGCAAACGCCCCGGCGCCAACCAGCCCACGACCCGGCCGTCGCAATGGAGCAGCCCCCGCTCGTTGGCCTTGACCACCGTATCCATGAGGGTGAGGGAACGCGGCAGCTTCATACTAACTCCTGGTCAACGCGGTGAGATGATGGTCGCGGCCCTGGCCCGACGACGGCTTTCGCCACGCCTCGAGAGGCGCGACGCGGTGGATCTTGGTTCCCCCCACAGCGGAGCGGCGCAGCGGCCATCCTGCCCGAAGGCAGGCGACGGCATGCGGCCTGCGCGGCCTGACGCACGCTGCGAGGCTGGGGGTAGAGGCCGCCCAGGACGCGCCCCGCCTCCCTCAGGCCAGCTCCAGCCGACCACCCCCACGGCGCCACAGGGCACCCCAGGAGAGCCGCACGGGGTTCTGTCCAAGAGAGAAGACACGCGAACATGGCTGCCAATCCTGCCGAAGTCGCGGCCTGGGCCGCAACCTTCCCATAGCCCAATGCTCCACCCTTGAGCCACGCGGGTGTTGACGTCCGCGGCAGGACTCGAACCTGCTCCTTTGGGTAGCACCCCTGGTTCCGAGGCGCAGGACACCCCCCACGCAACCTGGCGGTCATGGAGAGCGCTGCAGGATCCCAGCGGCCCGGTGATCTTAGTGCGCCAGCCTGGGCCTGACAAGGTGAGGCCCCGATAGCAGCCCATCGGCCACGCCGCTGACCACGGCGCTATCGCTGGCCATCGAGCGCCGTGATCGCCTCCAGCTCCGCAAGCTCGAGTTGAGTGTAACAGTCCAACTCCCCCGTATAGGCCTTCAGATCCCACACATAACCCACGACGTGCTGCAGCGGCTCGGCCAGCGAAGTCGCCGCCGGCGTCGGCGCTGGCACCAAGCGCGTCAAGCCCTCCAACACCATGGGCTGGCCGTTCAAGGCCACCACCACCGTCTGTCCAGGGCCGTGGTCCTGCAAGTCCCAAGTCCCCACCAGCTCGCCGAAGTGGTAGCCCATCTCCTCATCACCGTGGCTCACCTCGCGCAAACGCGCCACGAAGCGCCCATCCTCGGCCAAGGTCAGCGACGAGGTCTCGACGAAATCCAGCTCTCTATCGGCCGCCCGATAAAAGCGCGTGGCCACCAAAAATTCCCGCAGCCCGCGGTGCGTCGCCGGGTCCAACAGCCCCAAGGCCACCCGCAGCTCCAGCCGATGCCCCAGAGACCCCAAATAGGCCTCGGCCACGGCGTCGCGCAACTCGGGCTCCGCCGCCAAGGCCAACCGCAACAGCCCCACCGCATCCTCCTCCCACGCCGGCAGGCAGCTTGGCTCCGTCAGCGTCAGCTCGCCAAGGCGCCGCAAAAAAACCTGCCCAGCGCCCGCCCCACCGGACACCCCCGCCCCATCCGCCACAACCGGCTCATCCGCCACGCCTTCTGCCGCCCCACCTTCTTCTGTAACCACGGGCCCCGAGGCGTGCGCCGCGCGCTCCGCCCCCACGACGCCACGCTCAGGCGCCTTCTGGCCCTCACAAGCCACCAGCAACACCACCAGCAACCCCGCGCGCCACATCACTCTCAGCATCACCCACCTCGCCAACGAAGACGCGACGGCCTCAACCAGCCACCGCGTGGCCGCGTACTCTAGCAAGACCCCAGGTCTCTGCCCAGCCCGCGCAGCGCCCGTCCTTCCACACTGGGCCCGGCCACCGCCTCAGCCACGGTCCACCATGGCCACGAGGCCTTCAGACTCAAAGGTGAAAGACTGGGGCCTCTGGTGAATGCTCATCAGCGCTCCCCACCGCGACGATGTTAGAGTTGTACAGGTGCTCTCTTACCCGTTGCCGCTGATCCTCCTGCGCCCCACAGTCACGCATCACATCACTGTTCATCGCCTCGACCAGGGCCACCCCGACCTCGGCCTCTCCCGCCGCAACAACATCGGCGCCGGCCCCTTTGAGGGCCGCGGCATCCCGAAGGTGGGTGCAGCGAACGAAGACTCTCAGCTCGGGGTTGAGCAAGCGTGCCTGGCGGATGATCTCTGCCGCGTCCTCCACATCAGCGCTCAAAATGAGGCTCGCCGCGCGGGCGATGCCCGCCTCTTCCAGAGTGTCCGGGCGCAACACGTCCCCGTAGAGCGCCGACATCCCCTGCGCCTTCAACTCGCGCACCGTGTCCAGATTGAGGTCGATCACCGTCAACGATTTGCCGCGCTCGCGGAGAAGGTGGTGCACGATTCTCCCCACGGGCCCAAAACCCACCAGGACACAATGGTCGGGATCGACCGGAGGACGCTCGGCGGGCGTCGGCCTCGCGACCTGGGACACCCTAGAGACGCGGCGCCGGCTCCAGCGATAAATCGCCGGGTTGAGGGCGATGGAGATGATAGATGTCGCTACCAGCGCGTTCCAGCCGGCATCGCTCAGGAGGCCGAGTTGTCGAGCCAGGGTGCCGAGGATGAAGCAGAACTCACCTACTTGGGAAAGAGCAGCAGCAACGGGTACGGCCGTAGCCTTCTGCACCCCCAAGATCCGCACGCCGCTGTAGGCGATCAGGGGCTTGCCCAGAAGCACCACGACGAGCACTGCAACGATCAGATGCGGCACCTGAATCAAGCTCAGCGGGTCGAAGAGCATCCCCACAGAGACAAAGAAGAGCACCGCAAAAGCATCGCGCATGGGCATCGCGTCGCCAGCGGCGCGGGCCGCAAACTCGGAGCGACCCACGGCCAATCCCGCGAGGAAGGCCCCCAGGGCCATGGAAACCCCAAAGATCTTTGCTGAGCCGACGGCAATGCCAACGGCCAGGACCAGCACCGCCAAGGTAAAGAGCTCACGGGATCGCGTCTTCTCGATCCGCTCCAGGGCCCAGGGAACGACCCACTTCCCGAGGACCACCACCACCCCGACCAAGCCAACCACCTTCAGCGCGGCCAAGCCCAAGGCCAGCTCAGCGCTGCGCTCACTGGCACTCTGGCCAAACAAGATGGGCAAGAGCAGGAGCAGGGTGACCGCGATGAGATCCTCCACCACGGTCCAACCAAGGGCAATGTGGCCAATACGCCCATGGAGATCGTGTCGCTCGCCGAGCACCTTGGCCATCACCACTGTGCTCGAGCTCGTGATACCCATCCCCAGAATGATCGCCGAGGTCCAATCCCAACCCATCAAACGCATCAGCACGGCCAGCAACAACGCCGAACACGTCGCCTGGATGAGCGCCCCCGGGATGACCACGCGCCACACGGCGAGGAGCTCGCGCAGGTGAAAACGCAGACCAATGCCGAAGAGAAGCAAGATGACACCGAACTCGGCAAACTGATCTGCCACCCCACCGTCAGCCACGAATCCAGGGGTAAAGGGGCCAACGATCACGCCCGCCAACAAGTAGCCGACGATGGGAGACAGCTTGAGACGGTGAGCCACGAAACCCAAGATCAAGGCCCAGACGAGGCCCCCCGCAAAAGTGATGAGAATCCCAAGGTCATCCATCGCAGCTCCCAATCCAGCGACACTTCATCCGCGACCTGCCTGGCCTCGCAGCGCGCCGACCACCCCCAAGCCCCGCAGCCGCACCGCGACTCTCGAACTCAGCCCATGACAACATCAGTGGCCCCAGCGCGCGCGCCCCTGACATCGCTCAGCCCCTTCGGCGCCACCTCAGTGGGAACCAGGTGCTCACACACCACAGATCGCGGTGTGCCAGTGAGCGATAGCACACGCTGGGGCGATTCGCCATAGCGCCTGCCCCAGACCCCAACCCACTGCAGCGACGCAGGAAGCCCTCTATCGCCAGCAGCCGCGCCTCGCCGCCACCACCCGGCGGCCCGTTGCCCTCGCGCGCGACAAGGGCGACAATGCCGCCACGCTGAACGCCCAGGCTTGGGCCACCAACGCGCGAGGTCATGAGATGGCACAGGCTCCCCCAACGCGGCGTCACATCATCCGCACCACCCTCTCCCCAACGCCAGCACTGGCCCTGTTGCTCGCGGCCCTCACCCTGGGGCCCCTCAGCGCCTGCGACGGCGACGACCAACGCCGCGACCCGGCCGACAGCCACAGCGACTGGGATGGCACCCCGGTCACGGTCGATCCCACCTGCTCTAGCGTCCGCCTGACCCAGTATTGGTCCACCGCCTGGGGCTGGTGCGAGTTCCCCAGCGACCGCAGCTTCCTCCCAGCCTTTGCCCGCGCGGGCCTCACCTTGGCCATCTCCGAACCGTGGAATGGCGGCTCCTATGAAGGAGATCCCGGCGAGGCCTGCGGCGAGTGCTGGGAGATCTCTACCTCCTTCGCGACGGAGGTGGTCATGGTGCACGATCTCTGCCCCATCGAGGGCAACCCCCTCTGCGCCGGGGCCCACTTCCACTTCGACCTCACCCCAGAGGCGGCCAGCGCCCTCCAAGGCGGTCACAACGACGCGGCGACGGCCCGGCGCGTGCCCTGCCCGGTGACGGGTGACGTCCACGCCGCCCTCCTCGACTGGAACCAGTGGGGCTACCTCCGCCTGTCTTTCATGAACCACCGCATCGCCATTCGGGCCGCCGAGGCCCGCGCCGAACCCGACGGCACGTGGATCCCATTGGAGCGATCCGGTGGGGCCTGGCACCTACCTCAGGGACCGGCCCACAGCGCCGGCGAGGGGCTGCGCTTTCGCCTCACCAGCGCCCAGGGTCAGGTGGTCACGGGCGCGCGGGTGCTGCCTTTTCAGACCGTTGCGCCCGGCCGCGACAACGTGGTCACGGCGGACCTGGGGCTGCAATTCGACGACCTGGAGCCGCCCACCCAAGGCACCTGCCCCTTCGTGCCCGACGGCCGCGTCTTTGGCGACCACTGGGGGGGCATCGACCAGGTGCGGTGGACGCCGCTCTTGTGGTCGGGGGCCGAGATGGGCGAGACCGACCAAGGCTGCCACGCTGGCGACACCTGTCTGCGGGTCCAGCTCGCCCAGTGGAGCGGCTTTCATCTGTACCTGCGGCAGGCTTTCCCTGGCACGACCTTCACCACCCTGCGCCTGTGGGCGCGCAGCGAGACCCCGGGGACGGAGCTCAGCCTCGCCCCGAGCTATGAAGGCGAGCGCTGCGAGGAGCAGCTCATCACCCTCGACACCCAGTGGCAGGCCTTCAGCTATGACGTCGCTGCGGGCTGCGCCGGCTTCCCCCTGCTGACCTCGGTCACCCTCCAGAACCGCTCTGCGGCGGCGACGTTGTTCTTGGATGAGATCGCCTTTTCGCCGGATTGATTGGGGTGGTCCGGGGGCTTGGCTTCCGCCCACAGGGTCAACGCCTTGAAACCACCATCGCCGCCACCTGCTAGGGCTCGCACGCAGTCTGCCCCCCGTGCACACGGCAAGATGAAAGTGTCGATTTCGCCAACTTCTCTCGTCGCCCCTCTGGGTTCAACATAGAGGGGTTCCCTTTTGATTTCGTGCACTCTGAGCTACGACGCCAGGTTGACGAGCCTCAGAAAATGGGCGAGGCTCGCGAAGTGTTAGCAGATTGAACGCGATCGCTTGGAGCGCACGAATGGCCACAGACGAGTTCCTGCCCCGAAAAGAAGTCGCGACCCTTCTGAAGATCCCTAAGCGTAACGCCTACATGATGTTTCAACGAAGCAGTCTGCCGGGTCTCGAAGTCTGGTGGCAGTGGCGGCTCGCGGGGAAGAACATCGACGCTGGGGTCGAGGCCCAAAACCAGCGTCACGTTGGCCACTGTTTCCGTGGGCGCAAGGCCGGAGGGGGGAGCTGACATGGACGTCTTCGATCTCCGCAACAACGTCGTTGGTGACTACGGCACCTATGTCCGCAGCTTCCTGACCATCAAAGACGAGCGCATCCGGCACCTGGTAAAGGAGGAGTTGGACGGCGGTTTTCTTTGGCCTGACCCGCTGATCCAGCTCAACCCTTCTTTCGAGGCTGGAGAGACCCTCCAAGAGCTCATCGGCAGCGGCGAGCTTCATCCCGAATGCATCAACGTCTTCCGCGACAAGCGCGAGGACGGGACCGTCGGCGCGCCATTTCGCCTTCACCGCCACCAGATCGAAGGTATTCGTGCCGCCCGCGCGGGGGATAGCTACGTCCTGACGACGGGCACGGGTTCCGGCAAGAGCCTCTCGTACATCGTGCCCATCGTCGACCACGTGCTGCGGCGCGGGAGCGGCAAGGGGATTCAGGCGATCATCGTCTATCCGATGAACGCCCTGGCCAACAGCCAAGTGGGCGAGCTCGAGAAGTTCCTCCGCCGCGGCTACCCGGCGGGCAACACACCCGTGACTTTCCAGCGTTACACCGGGCAGGAGTCAGACGAGGAGCGCAAGGAGATCATCGCCAGCCCGCCCGACATCCTACTGACCAACTACGTCATGCTCGAGCTGGTTCTTACCCGGCCCTGGGACTACCAGCTCATCGACGCTGCCAAGGGTCTACGCTTTCTAGTTCTCGACGAGCTGCACACCTATCGTGGACGCCAGGGGGCCGATGTCGCCATGCTCGTGCGGCGCGTCCGCGAGTCGTGCAATGCCGACAATCTGCAGTACGTCGGCACGTCGGCCACGCTCGCCGGAGGTGGTTCTTGGTCTGAGCAGCAGGCCGAGGTTGCGGCGGTTGCCTCGCGCCTATTCGGGACCACAGTCAAAGCCGAACGCGTTATCGGCGAGACGCTGCGCCGAGCAACACCGCCAAACGACGTAAGCGATCCGGTTTTCATCGAGCGACTCCGGGCCCGCTTGAGGGTCAATGCCGAGCCATCAGCAGGAGACACGGCAGCGTTCCTTGCCGATCCGCTCTCGTCATGGATTGAGTCTACCCTTGGCCTTCGGGAAGAACCGGAGAGCCGCCGCCTGGTCCGCTGCACTCCCCGTTCACTCACTGGCGATGAAGGTGCCGCAACTGCCCTCGCCGAATTGACAGGCGGCGATCTCGCAGTCTGCGAGGAACGGCTGCGGCAAGCACTGCTATCTGGCTATCTCTGTCACGACGAGCACGGTCATCCGCTCTTTGCCTTTCGCCTGCACCAGTTTGTCTCGAAGGGCGACTCGGTCTACGCCTCGCCAGAGCCGGAGTCAGTGCGGCACGTCACGCTCCAGGCACAGCACTTCGTTCCCGGCAGCGATCGAAGCAAAGTGCTGCTCCCCGTCGCCTTCTGCCGCGAATGCGGCCAGGACTATTACTCGGTCCGTTACGGCGCGAATGCGGACGGGCGGCCAGCCTACCTGGAGCGCTCTGTTTCCGAGCGCCTCGACAACGACGATGGTGAGGCGGGCTATCTCTACATCAGCGAGGCGGTGCCATGGCCGGATGACGCTGAGGAGTTCATCCCCAAGCTGCCCGATACCTGGCTCGAGACGAAGGATGGCGTCGTCACTGTCCGCAAGAGCCAGCGCAAGAACCTGCCGCGGAAGGTGTTCATCTCCGGCACGGCGTTAGAGAACGAGGGCGATCAGGTTGCTTGGTGGTTGCCGTCGCCATTCAGGTTTTGCTTGCACTGCGGCGTGGCCTACAACCCGCGCCAACAGTCCGACTTCGGCAAGCTCGCCACGCTGGGTTCTGAGGGCAGGAGCACCGCGACGACAGTGATGACCCTGTCCACAATCCGCAAGCTCCGCGGTGACGAGGACCTCGTGCGCAATGCACGCAAGCTCCTCAGTTTCACCGACAACCGCCAGGACGCATCGCTCCAGGCCGGCCATTTCAATGACTTCGTCGAGATCGCCCTACTCCGCTCGGCGCTCTGGCGCGCTGTCGACAGGGCCGGCGAGGAAGGCATCCGACACGACCGGCTCACGTTGCGCGCCTTCGAAGCACTCAATCTACCGCTTCAGCTCTACGCCGCCGATCCTGGGGTCAAGTACGCCGCTCGCGAGGAAACGGAGCGGGCGCTGCGCGAGGTGCTCGGCTACTGCCTCTATCGCGATCTCCGGCGCGGCTGGCGGGTGACGTCTCCCAACCTCGAACAGTGCGGACTGCTCGACATCGACTACCTGTCGCTGGCCGAGTTTTGTGCCGCGCATGAGGAGTGGAAGCACACGCACCCAGCCCTTGCGCATGCGAGTACAGGCGATCGCGAGCAGATCTGCCGCGTGCTCCTTGACTTCATGCGACGGGAGCTCGCCATCCGTGTCAACTACCTCGATCCGGTTGACCAGGAGAGCATCCGTCAGCTCTCCCGCCAGCGACTGACCGAGCCGTGGGCGCTCGACGACAACGAGCAGCTCGAACGAGGCCGGATCGTCTTGCCGCGTCCTCGCGGCGCATCGAGCGACGAGGCCGGACATTTCGTGTACCTCTCGCCTCGCGGCGGCTTTGGGCTCTTCCTCAAACGCCCGGGCACGTTCCAGGAGTGGCTTGAACAACTGAAGCTCGAGGACGTCGCGGAGATCATCCCGCAGCTCTGCGAGCAGCTCACCATCCCCGGCCTCGTTCATCGCACCTTGGATCCGCGTGAGGAGGGCGACGTCGGGGGCTACCAGCTCAATGCTGCGGCGCTTATCTGGCGCCCTGGCACGGGATCTTGCGGCTTCCACGACCCGGTGCGGGTGCCTCGCAAGCCCGATGACGGGTTGAGGACCAACCCGTTCTTCACCGAGTTCTACCGAGGCGAGACAGATGACCTGAAGAACCTCGAGGCGCGCGAGCATACTGCACAGGTGCCGAGCGAGGTCCGCGAGCGGCGCGAAGAGAAGTTCCGTAGCGCTGACCTGCCCATCCTCTATTGCTCTCCGACGATGGAGCTTGGCGTCGACATCTCGCAGCTCAACGTCGTCAACATGCGCAACGTCCCACCGACGCCAGCCAACTACGCCCAGCGCAGCGGGCGTGCAGGCCGGAGCGGACAGCCCGCCTTCGTCTTCTCCTACTGCTCTGCAGGCAGCCCTCACGACCAGTACTTCTTCAAGCGCCCGGAGAACATGGTCGCCGGCTCGGTGACGACCCCGCGCCTCGATTTGGGCAACGAGGATCTGATCCGCGCCCACGTTCACGCGATCTGGCTTGGCGCCTCAAAGCTCTCACTCGGAAGCTCGCTGAGCGACGTCCTCGATGTCAGCGGCGACACGCCGACGCTGCGCCTACTACCCAAGGTGATTGATGCTCTCGCCAACCTCTCGGCGCGTGAGAATGCCCGCGGCGCGGCGCGTGAAGCGCTCGGTGAGGCGATCACCGAGCTGGTGGCGCCGGATGGCGACCCGGAAGATTGGCTCGACCGTGTCCTCGTGCAGATTCCCACCAGCTTCGACAACGCCTGCCGCCGGTGGCGCGGTCTCTACATGGCCGCGCTGAACCAGTCGAAGCGACAACACCGGATCATTCTCGATCCTTCTCGCGATCCCAAGGACCGTGAAAGCGCCAAGCGACTCCGAGCCGAGGCCGAGGCACAATTGAGACTTCTGCTCGAGACGTCGGCCTCGACGCATTCCGACTTCTACAGCTACCGCTACTTCGCCAGCGAGGGATTCCTGCCGGGCTACAACTTCCCGCGACTGCCACTGTCCGCGTTCCTGCCCGGTCGCCGTCAACAGCAGGGAAGGGACGAGTTCCTCACCCGGCCACGTTTCCTCGCGATCAGCGAGTTTGGTCCACGCAGTATCATTTATCACGAGGGCTCTCGCTACGTCATTAACAAGGTGATCCTGCCTGTCGATGGGGACGAGAACAGCACCAACATCAAGCGGCGCGCCATCCAGTGCGAGAGCTGTGGCTACATCCACCCGCTCGAAGACGAGCCGGGTCCCGACCTGTGCGAGAACTGCAGTGCGAGACTGCCACCCGCATACGACAACCTCTTCCGCATGCAGAACGTGGCCACGAGGCGCCGGGACCGGATCAACTCCGACGAGGAGGAGCGCTTCCGACTTGGCTACGAGCTCAAGACGGGCGTCCGTTTCGCCCGTCGCGGTGGCGTCGTGTCGGCTAGACAGGCAGAGGTCATCGCCGAAGACGGTGCCCCACTTGCCACCTTGGTCTATGGCCATGCCGCTACGCTGTGGCGCATGAACCTGGGCTGGCGTCGGCGAAAGGACAAGGATCAAACCGGATACGTGCTCGATATCGAACGGGGCTTCTGGGCCAAGAGCCAGGTCGTCGACGACGACCCCGACGATCCGTTGTCGCCGCGTGTGGAACGCGTTGTCCCCTATGTCGAGGACAGTCGTAACTGCATCCTGATCCGCCCCGCGGGAGAGCTTGCTGCAGCCCAGATGGCGTCCCTCGAGGCCGCACTCAAGACCGCCATCCAGGTGCACTTTCAGCTCGAGGATCGCGAGCTCGCCACCGAGGCACTCCCCAGCTCGGACGATCGCCAGCAAATCCTGCTCTACGAGTCATCTGAGGGGGGAGCAGGTGTGCTGCGTCGCCTGGTCGAAGACCCGACCGCGCTGCCCGCCGTGGCGCGCCTGGCCATGGAGATCGGCCATTTTGATGCCGACACGGGCGAGGACCAGCGCCGCGCCAAGGGAGCGAGGGAGGACTGCGAGGCAGCCTGCTACGACTGCTTGCTGTCGTACTACAACCAGCGCGACCATCGGCTACTCGATCGCCTGCTGCTGCCCGGCATTCTGCAACCGTGGATTGGCGCCACCGTGCGAACCTCGCCGGTGCCAATCCCCCGCGACGACCAGCTCACGCGCCTACTCAACCTGTGCCAGTCGGAGCTGGAGCGACGGTGGCTGCGCCTGGTCGATCGACTCCAACTCAAGCTACCGAGCGATGCCCAGCGCCTCATCGAGAGCTGCAGCGTTCGACCGGACTTCCTTTACCGAGACGAGGGGGCTGCCGTCTTCATCGACGGCCCACGTCACGACGAACCCGAGCAACGAGCGAAAGACGACCGGCAGCAGGACACACTCGAAGACCACGGTCTGACCGTCATCCGCTTCCACCATGCCGGCGAGTGGGAGCCCATCCTGGGCCGATACCCCTCTCTGTTTGGGAGGCCGGCAGCCGAACCAGACCCCGTCGTCGCAGCCGAGTCACGAGCCCCGCGCTTCGAACTGGATGACTTCGAGCCCGAATGGCGCTCCACGATGATGCAGCTTGCGGAGTCCGAAGGAGTGGCGGTCGAACCTGGCAACGAAGTGATGTATAGCGGTCGCGTGCTTGATCTCGATCTTGCCACAGTCCATCGAGGAAATCGGACTGTCCGCTTGGTGGACGATGTGCGTGCCAGTGCCTCTGAAGTGGCCAATGCTTTGGCAAATCAAGGCCACCGGGTCGTTCGCGGCCAAGCAACCGAATCGACCTTTGTCTCTCGCGTACTCGCAGCATTGGATGAATAGTTATGGCAACAAACCTTCTCATCGCCCCGCAGCGCTTCGCCTCCCTCGGCCAGCTCACGGCAAACGATCAGGCTCGCGTCATCGAATTTATCACAGCTTTTCGGGCCAACCCCGCAAGCCCGGGGATCAGTCTGGAGCGTCTGACCCGGGCGCGCGATGAGCTCGTCGCGAGCTGGAACGGACGGCCAAGTCGATTCATCGAGGCCTTCGTCGGCGAGGCAGAAGGAGACCCGAGATGAGCTTCGACGTGGGCGCACTGGTGCGGGCGCGGGGCCGGGAGTGGGTCGTCCTTCCCGAGAGCAACGACGAACCGGGGCTTCTCCTGTTGCGCCCCCTGGGTGGGACCGAGGACGAAGTCACCGGAATCTACCTGCCGCTGGAGACCGTCGAGTCGGCCAACTTCCATCTGCCGGACCCGGCAAGCGATCTGGGCAACCACCTGTCGTGTGGCTTGCTTCGCGATGCCGTCCGGCTGGGCTTCCGCTCCGGCGCGGGTCCGTTCCGTTCGCTGGCCCGCGTCGCGGTGGAACCCAGGCCGTATCAGCTCGTGCCGCTGTTGATGGCGCTGAAGCTCGATCCGATCCGCATGCTCATCGCGGACGACGTCGGGATCGGCAAGACGGTGGAAGCCTGCCTGGTGGCGCGCGAGCTCATCGACCGCGGGGAGGTCCGCGGGCTTTCCGTTCTCTGTCCGCCGCACCTCGCCGAGCAGTGGCAGAAGGCCCTCGCCGAACAGTTTCACATCCACGCGGAGCTCGTGCTGTCGGCGACGGCGGCTCGCCTCGAGCGAAGTTGCCGGCAGGATGAGTCGCTCTTCGAAAGGTATGCCTTCACCGTGGTCTCCACGGACTACATCAAGAGCGACAAGAGGCGCGACGAGTTCCTCCGCACGAGCCCGGATCTGGTCATCGTTGACGAAGCCCACACTTGCGCCGCAGCACCGGGTCGAAGCGCGAGCCAGCAACGACACGAGCTGCTCCGCGCTCTGGTCGCACCCAACACGGAGGATGGGGCTTCGCGCCACCTCATTTTGATAACCGCCACCCCCCATAGCGGCAACGAGGAAACCTTTCGATCACTGCTGTCACTGCTGGACCCGCGCTTCGCCAGCCTCCCCGTCGACCTCTCGGGCGAGGAAAACCGGAAGCATCGCGAAGGGCTAGCCCGCCACTTCGTGCAGCGACGCAGGGCTGACCTCGAGGCGTACCTCGATACGGTCACACCTTTCCCGCAGCGGGAGATCGCCGAGAGCCACTACACCCTGACCGCTGAGTACCGCCGTTATTTCGACCGTGTCCTGGCTTTCTGCCGCGAGAGCGTGCTCGATGACACGCTGGAGAAGCGTCGGCAACGGGTTCGCTGGTGGTCCGCCCTGGCCCTCCTTCGTGCGCTCGCTTCCAGCCCTGCTGCTGCCGCGGCCACACTCCGCAGCCGGTCGGCGACGGCTGATGGCGAGACCGTAGAGCAGGTCGACGAAGAGGGACGCCGTGCCGTACTCGATCTCGACGAGGACAACGCCGAGGGAATCGACGTCATACCAGGCACCGAGACTGGGGAGGAGGAAGCGGGTGAGCGTGAGCGTCTTCTTCGTCTCGCCCGCGAAGCCGACACTCTCGCCGGCAAGGGAGATGCCAAGCTCGCCCGAGCCTTCGAGCTGGTAGAGCAGTTTCTAGGCGACGGCTACGCCCCGATCCTGTTCTGCCGCTTCATCCCGACCGTGGCGTACGTGGCCACTTTCCTGCGTGAAAAGCTCGAGCGCAGGGGCGTGGTGGTCGAGGCGGTGACGGGTCTGCTGCCCCCGGACGAGCGCGAGCGACGCGTCGAGGCCTTGGGGGCCCACGACAAGCGCGTGCTGGTCTGCACGGATTGCCTGAGTGAGGGTATCAACCTCCAGCAGCATTTCGACGCCGTGTTGCATTACGATCTGTCCTGGAACCCGACGCGCCACGAGCAGCGCGAGGGCCGGGTCGATCGGTACGGCCAGCCGCAGAAGAAGGTTCGGACGCTCACCTACTACGGGCAGGACAACCCGGTCGATGGCATCGTGCTCCAGGTCCTCCTGCGCAAGCACAAGGCCATTCACAAGCAGCTCGGCATCATGGTCCCCCTCCCGAGCGACTCCGAGGTCATCGAAGAAGCGATCCAGCAGGGGCTCTTTCTTCGTGGAGAGAGTCCCGTCCAACAGCTCAGCCTGTTTCCAGAGCTCGACAAGCTGTGGGACGCCGCAGTCGACCGCGAGAAGCGCAGCCGCACGCTCTTTGCGCAGAATCAACTTCTGGCGGCGGTGAACACCGAGGTCCGCGCCGAGCTGGACGAGGTCCGCCGTGTGATCGGCGCCGAGGCAGACGTCCGCCGGTTTACGCGCACGGCGCTCCGGACACTGGGCGCAGTCGTCTCCGGCGACGAGCCGCTGCAGGTGGACCTACGAGAGACGCCGCGCGCCCTCAGGGATGCAGTCGGTCACGGCGAGCGCTTGAGCGCCGTGTTCTCGGGCCAGCCGCGCAAGGGCTCTCTCCTGCTCACGCGCACCCACCCCGTCGTCGAGGGCCTCGCCGCCCACGTCCTTGAGACAGCGCTCGATTCGGCGCTTGTTGGGCCAGCTCGACGCTGCGGCGTCGTTCGGACCAGCTCGGTCACGCTGCGCACGACGCTGCTCCTCCTGCGCATGCGCTTCCACATCGTCAATCAGGGACGCGACGGAAAGGAACGTCCGCTTCTCGCCGAGGACCTGGTGCTGGCCGGGTTCACCGGAAGCCCCGAGCGCGCCGAGTGGTTGCCGTCCGACTCCCTGGAGGCACTGCTTGACCTAGGCGCTGACTCGAACATCGACGCGGAGCAGGCGCGAACACACCTCCGCCGCGTGATCGAGCGCTTCGAAGACCTGCTGCCGCGCCTGGATCAGATCGCCGAGGCGCGCGGCAAGGCCCTCTTCGACGCGCATCGGCGGGTACGCAAGGCGACCAAGAGCGGCGTGCGAGCCCTGAAAGTGGACGCCCACAAACCGGCCGACGTGCTCGGCGTCTACATCTACCTGCCGGCTGCCATGGGAGAACTGAGATGAGCGAGCGCGACGGACGTTCGAGTCTCAGAAAACGCGGCATGAAGCGTGAGCCTGGTGATTCATCCACGCTAGCAAGCGCTGATCTCGTGGCCGCTGGCGAATTCGACGAAGTGCTGGCCCTCATCGAGGCGGCCCAGCGCCGCGCCTTTCAGGCTGTCAACACCGAGCTGCTCCGGCTTTACTGGCAGCTCGGCGAACACATCAGCGTGAAGCTTGGGTCGGCCCAGTGGGGCGATGGCGTCGTCGATGTGCTCGCCCGAACCATCGCAAACAAGCACCCGAACGCACGAGGCTTCAATCGCCGCAACCTCTTTCGGATGAGACAGTTTTTCGAAGCCTATTGCAACGACGCGAGAGTGTCACCACTGGTGACACAATTGCCGTGGACCCATCACCTCATCATCCTCAGCCAGGCCAAACACCCTGAGGAGCGCGAGTTCTACGTCGTCGCGGCCATCCAGGGCCGCTGGAGCAAACGTGAACTCGAACGCCAGCTCCGAAGTGGGGCCGCACTTCGTGCTGCGCCCCTCCCACAAGTGTCACCAGCGGTGACACAACTCCATCCCGCAGCGCTGGCAGAGTTCAAGAATGCCTACAGTCTCGAGTTCCTGGGCTTGCCGCCGGATCACTCCGAAGCAGACCTGCACGGTGCGCTCTTGCGGAACCTAGGCCGCTTCATCAATGAGTTGGGACGGGACTTCTGCTTCGTTGGATCCGAGTATCCCCTGCAGGTCGGCCATCAGGACTTTGCGATCGACCTGCTCTTCTTCCATCGCGGCCTGGCCTGCCTCGTCGCCTTCGAGCTGAAAGTTCGCGCATTTCGCCCGGCCGACCTGGGGCAGCTCAGCTTCTATGTGGAGGCCCTGGATCGCGATGTGAAGCTGCCGCACGAGCGGCCCTCGATCGGCGTACTGCTGTGCGCCACCAAGGACGATGAGGTCGTCGAATACGCGCTCGCGCGTACCAGCTCCCCCACGCTCGTTGCCGAGTACCAGACGGCTTTGCCCAGCAAGGAGATCCTCCGCAAGAAGCTTCACGAACTCTACGCCCAACTCGTACCGGCCGAGGAGGCGACGTGCGAGGAGCCCGAATCATGAGCCGCCGCAACCACCA
This sequence comes from uncultured Myxococcales bacterium, assembly GCA_964454015.1. Lineage (GTDB taxonomy): Bacteria > Myxococcota_A > Bradymonadia > UBA4248 > UBA4248 > CAYVQF01. The sequence continues at coordinate 10,648 of CAYVQF010000054.1, read as the reverse complement.
GTTCAGCAGCGTGCGCACCGAAGGCGGCCTGTTGCCCCAAGACGTGCTGTCCCGCATCCAGGCCGGAGACAAGAACCTGCCCGGGCTCATGCCCGATACCTACCACCTTGGACCCCACGAGCGGATCGGCGAGGCCGTCAACCGCGCTTGGAGCCGGTTGATCGGCGCGTGGCGCGCGTTCCAGGAGGCGCTGGGCAAAGTGCCCGACGCGGCCTTGGCCACGGGGCTCACCCGAGACCGGTGGCTCCTCCCGCTGTTCCAGGAGCTCGGCTACGGCCGTCTGCCCAAGGCGCAAACCATCGAGACCGAAGGCAAGAGCTTCGCCGTCTCGCACCTGTGGCACCACTCGCCGATCCACCTGCTCGGCGTCGGGGTGGATCTCGATCGGCGGCAGGCGGGCGTCGTCGGCGCGGCCAAGGCATCTCCGCATGGTCTGGTCCAGGACTTCCTGAACCGTTCGCAGCACCATCTGTGGGGCTTCGTCTCCAACGGCCTACATCTCCGTGTCCTGCGCGACCACCACAGCCTCACCCGCCAGGCCTACGTGGAGTTCGACCTCCAGGCGATCATGGAGGGCGAGCAGTACAGCGAGTTCCTCCTGCTCTGGATGGTATGCCACCAGAGCCGTGTCGAGGCCGACAAGCCCGAGGACTGCTGGCTCGAGCTCTGGTTCAACACTTCGCGCGATGAAGGCGTCCGCGCCCTCGACAAGCTGCGTGGCGGGGTCGAGAAGGCGATCGAGGCTTTCGGCACGGGCTTCCTGGCCAATCGAGCCAACACGAAGCTGCTCCAGGCGCTGGAGTCGGGCGAGCTCGACAAGCAGGAGTACTACCGCCAGATCCTGCGGCTCGTGTACCGCCTTATCTTCCTCTTCGTCGCCGAGGAGCGAGATGCGCTGCTCGCGCCGGACGCGGATGATTCAGCGAAGAGCCGCTACCTCCGCTTCTACGCCACGCGCCGTCTCCGCGAGCTGGCCGACAAGCGGCGGGGCGGTCCGCACGGCGATCTGTGGCGGGGGCTGCGGCTCGTCATGTCCAAGCTCGACGACGGCTGCCCCGAGCTGGCGCTGCCCGCGCTGGGCAGCCGCCTCTGGGGACCGACTGCCTGTCCGTGGCTGATGGAAGCGGAGTGCGGCAACGAGCACCTCCTTGACGCGTTCCGGCAGATGTCCAACATCGAGGAGGGGCGAACCCGCTACGCCGTGAACTGGCGCAACGTCGGCGCCGACGAGCTTGGCAGCATCTACGAGGGCCTGCTCGAGCTGCATCCAAGGATGAACAAGGAGGCCGGCACATTCGCGCTGGAGACCGCTGCCGGCCATGAGCGAAAAACAACCGGCAGCTACTACACCCCGACCGTGCTGGTGGACTGCCTATTGAACTCGGCCCTCGACCCGGTCCTAGACGAGGCGAGCAAGAAGCCGAATACCGAAGCAGCCATCCTCGACCTCAAGGTGTGCGACCCGGCGTGCGGCTCCGGCCACTTCCTGGTCGCTGCCGCTCGCCGCATCGCCAAACGTCTCGCGGCAGTGCGGGCTGGAGAGGACGAGCCCAGCCCGCGCGAGGTGCAACGCGCGCTTCGGGATGTCGTCGGCCGCTGTATCTACGGCGTGGACGTGAATCCCATGGCCGTCGAGCTGTGCAAGGTGAGCCTCTGGATGGAAGCCATCGAGCCCGGTCGGCCGCTGTCCTTTCTCGACAGCCACATCCAGTGCGGCAACGCACTGCTCGGGGCCACGCCGGCGCTGATGGCCCGGGGCATTCCCGACGAGGCCTTCAAAGCGATCGAAGGGGACGAGCCCCGGATGGCGAGCGCGCTCAAGAAGCGCAACCGGCTCGAGCGGCTCGGCTCGCGGCAGGCGACGTTGTACGAGGCCTTCGACAAGGCCGACGAAGCTGATGATGATCTGGTGAGCATCGTCGGCAGGGCGTGGGCTGTCGAGGAGGCTCCCGACGACGAAATTGGCGCGCTGCGGGCGAAGGAAGCGCGCTGGGATGAGTTCAGGCGCTCTGTGGAGTTCCGCGAGGGCTGCTTTCGCGCCGATACCTGGTGTGCGGCGTTCGTGTGGCCGAAGCACAGCGCCGAGCTGGTGACTGCTGCTGTCACGGAGGAACTGTGGCGGCGCTTGCAGCGTGATGCGTCGACGGTGTCAGGGCTGACGCGGCAGACGGTGCGCGAGCTGGCGCGGAGCTATCGTTTTTTTCACTGGCACCTGGCCTTTGCGCAGGTTTTTGGGGAGCTGCGAGGGGACTTCGACGAAAGGGAGAGCGCTGGCTGGACTGGCGGTTTCGACGTGGTGCTGGGCAACCCGCCGTGGGAGAGGATCAAGATCCAGGAGAAGGAGTTCTTCTCCGCGCGGGCCCCCGATATCGCAGCGGCCGTCAATGCGGCGGCGCGCAAGGAGGCTATCGCGCGGCTGGAGGCCCAGCAACCCGGTCTATGGGCGGACTGGCAAAATGCCCTGAGGCAGGCGGACGGTGAGTCCAACTTCGTGCGCGACAGCGGTCGATATCCCCTATGCGGGCGAGGGGACGTAAACACGTACAGCATCTTCTCCGAGATGAACCGAGGTCTGCTTTCACCCAAGGGGCGCGCTGGGTTCATCGTGCCCAGCGGGATAGCGACGGACGCAACGACGCAGCATTTTTTCCGCTCCCTGGTGGAACAGGGACAGCTCACCAGTCTTTACAGCTTCTGGGAGATTAGACGCGTCTTTCCAGACACTGACAGTCGAAGTTCGTTTGCGCTCGTCTCGCTTGCGGGTACCCACCACCCTGGTTTGGCAGCAGAATTTGCCTTCGACTTGCGAGACGTCAAGGAATTGGCTGACTCGACCCGTCGCTTCTCTCTTTCAGCAGCAGACATCAGCCTGCTCAACCCGAACACGGGCACCTGCCCGGTCTTTCGCTCCCGACGCGACGCCGAGATTACCAAGGCCGTCTATCGCCGGGTGCCGGTCCTGGTGCGCGAGGGCAGCGAGGAGCGGCCTGAGGAGAACCCCTGGGGCGTGAGTTTCCGGGCAATGTTGCACATGGCCAACGACTCGGGGCTCTTCCGCACGCGGGAGGAGCTGGCCGCCGCCGGGTGGCGTCTGTGCGGCAACGTCTTCGAGCGCGATGGCGAGCGCTTGTTGCCGCTGCTCGAGGCAAAGATGATCCACCACTTCGACCACCGCTTTGGCGACTACGCCGACAAGCCGCCTGAGTCGCAATCCACGGCCCTGCCAACTGTCCCCTCCCCTCGCTTGGCCGACCCGACGTACAGCATCACGCCACGCTACTGGGTACCCGAGAGTGAGGTGGACAGCCGGCTTGCGGGGCGATGGGAGCATGGCTGGCTCTTCGGCTGGCGAGACATCTGCCGCAGTACGGACATGCGAACGGTGATCGCGAGCGTCGTGCCCCGAGTCGCTGTCGGACACACGACACCATTGATGATGCCAACAATGGTAGCCCCAACCCCGTGGGCCTGTTGCTCCGCCAACCTCGCATCCTTCATCTTCGACTACCTGGCTCGCCAGAAGATCGGAGGTACCCATCTGACCTACAGCTATCTCAAGCAGCTCCCGGTGCTCCCGCCAGCCACCTACGCCGGGCCCGCCCCGTGGCAGCCAGACAGCGAGCTGGCCGCGTGGATCGGCCTCCGCGTCCTCGAGCTGAGCTTCACCGCGTGGGATCTGGCGGCGTTTGCCCTGGACCTCGGCTGGAATGGCCCTCCTTTTCGCTGGGACGAGGAGCGCCGCTTCGTGCTGCGCGCCGAGCTGGACGCAGCCTTCTTCCACCTCTACGGCATCGCCCGCGACGACGTGGCCTACATCATGGAAACCTTCCCGATCGTGCGGCGCAACGACGAGAAGGAGCACGGCAGCTTCCGCACGCGTGACGCCATCCTCACTTGTTACGATCAGATGCAACACGCCATCGAAACCGGCATGCCGTATGAGACCGTTCTCGACCCGCTGCCGGCGGATCCAAGGCTTGCCCATCCAGAGAGCACCTGTCCCGCGTGGATACCGATGCCGAAGCCTCGGCAAATCGAAGTTCCCGCGATGCCCGCGACGATCCCCACGCTGAATCCGGCCGAGGAGGCCGCACTCTGCCTCTGGGCGCTGCTCCACGCCAACGGCGGCTCCATCCCGCGCACTCAACTGGCGCGGGCGTTCGCCCTGCAGATCCGGCCGGCCCTGCTCGAGCGGCTCGCACCTGCAGACCTCGCCGCTAAAGCCGGAAACTGGGCGCAGCGCGTCGCTCACCGGAACGTGGCCCCAGGAACATTGACGGATGCGCTCCGTACGCTGGCCGATCGCGACGGGATCCGCCTGACCACGGACGCGGCTTCGCGATCCGTGGTGACGACAACGCCGCACACCCCTCCAGAGAACCAGTTGCATCCCTGGTTCCGCTTCGAGGCACGCCTCGCTCTGAGTGTGCTCGCTGCGTTGCCGCCAGAACCTATCCAGGACGTGGACGCGACCATGTCGGAGGTTGATCGCGCCCTGCTCCAGGAGGGAAGTGCATGACCAGGCAGCGACGTCTCCCAGGCCTAGACCCTCCCCAACAGGTGCGGCCCACGGCCGATCGCGGTGAGCCTATGTTGTGGGTCCGCCGCATCCGTGTGCTCCGCGAGTTGCAGCCGGGCGACGAATACGTCCTTCGTGACGTCGAGTTGCGGCGCGGCCTGAACATCGTGTGGGCGCCGCCGGAGGCGTCGACAAACGGCAACGCGCTGTTCCGTAGCGGCGTGGCGGGCCACACCGCCGGTAAGACGACGTTCTGCCGGCTCATACGGCACGCGCTCGGTGAAGGCCGGTTCGCAGCCGAGGCAACCCGGCGGCGTATCCGCGAGAGGCTTCCAGCGGGCTGGCTGCTCGCCGAGGTTGTCGTGGCCGGCAAGCTGTGGACGGTGGCGAGGCCGTTCGGAAGGGGTCACCACCCCTTCTGCGTCGAAGCCTGTGACACAGACCAGGTGCTTGCCAGCGGAGAGCGCGCCGAGCTCCAGGTGTTCCTGGACGCGGTAGGGACAGCGGTAACCGGAGTGCTCCCGGCCAGTCGCTTCCCAACCCGCGAGGAGTCCGTGCGCTGGCCCCACATCCTGCCTTGGCTCACGCGGGACCAGGAGTGCCGCTTCGCGGACTTCCTCGAGTGGCGTCACAGCTCCAGCGGATCGGACGCTCCCGCTCTGAATGTCGACGAGCGGCAATTCCTCGTGCGCTCCGTGCTCGGACTCATCACAGACGAGGAGCGCGAGGAGCAGGGGAAGAACGCGAGGTTGGTCGCCGAGAGGAAGGACGCGTCGGCGAAGGAGCCCCTGCTCGCCCATCAAGCAACCATCGACCACGGGCGCGTTCGGCGACTGCTTGGAGTGGAGGTTTCGCCGCCGTCGACCGGTCTCTTCGGCTCCCAGGCGGGGGCGGAGCTCGAGCGCCGTAGGGGAGATCTGGCGCGGAGGATCGCCGAGCTGGCGGCTTCCGACAACCGCGCCGACCTCCGGTCTGCCTTGGAGCGCAGCGTGGAGGCCGAAGCCCTGGCAGGTCGCGACCTCGAGGATGCCGAAGGCCGCCTCGCGATGGAGCGGACGGCTGCCGAGCAGCTCGAGGGGCCGGCCAAGGGGGACAAGCAGACGGGCTTGCTGGCGGCCCTGCCACCGCCTCGCGACTACTGCAACGTGCCCATGAAGCTCGCACGTGAGCGCGGCTGTCCACTCGCGACGGCGCGGCCTGCGGACCTGGCCGAGCGCCGCAGCGAGCGCAGCGCCGCCGAGGATCTCGAAGCGCAGCGCGAGCTCGTGCGCGCCCTTGACACGAACATGGAGCAGAAGCGGACCGCGCACGAGGCCGCGAAAGCGGCAACCCGGGAGGCACGACGCACATACCTGGCTTCGGCCACGGCATTCGACGAGGAGCGAGGCAGATTGCTCGATGAGCAGGCCCGCCTCGAGCAGTCCCAGCGTCTCGTGGACGACGCCCAGGATGCGTGGACGCAATCGACCCGGCAAGCCGAAGCGGTCCGAATGCTGGGCGACCAAATCGAGGCATCCTACGTGCGCCAAGAAGAACTCCGGCGGGCTGGGCGCCAGGCCCTGGGGAAGTTCTCCGCGACGTTCGACTATGTCCTTCGGGCGTTGCTCGGCGACGAGGTCGAGGGCCGCGTCGACACGTCGGGGCGTGCCCTCACACTGCTGGTGGCGCACCACGGAGCGCGGGAGAGCGCCGCACTCGCCACGGTGAAGCTGCTGGCGTTCGATCTGGCCGCAATGACAGAAAGCGTCCAGGGCCGCGGCTGCTTCCCGCGCTTCCTCCTTCACGACGGCCCTCGCGAAGCCGACATGGCGGCCGTCATCTACGAGCGGCTGTTCCTCTACGCCCGACGCCTCGAGGAGTGCTTCGGCGGCGAACCCGGCTTCCAGTACATCGTGACCACGACGACGCAGCCGCCGACTGCCTTCCTGCACGAGCCCTGGCTCAGGCTGCAGATCACCGGCGCACCTGCTGAGAAGCGGCTGCTGAGAATGGATCTATGAACCCAGTGACGATATCATGCGGAGGCCCCGGAGGATGCGCACGATCAGCAACACCTTCCGCACCGGCGAGCCTGGCTTGAACGAGCTTCTGAACCAGGTGCAATCGGGCGACGTTCAGCTCCCCGACTTCCAGCGCGGCTGGCTCTGGGACGACGGCCCGGCGCGTGCCCTGCCCGGTGACGGGTGACGTCCACGCCGCCCTCCTCGACTGGAACCAGTGGGGCTACCTCCGCCTGTCTTTCATGAACCACCGCATCGCCATTCGGGCCGCCGAGGCCCGCGCCGAACCCGACGGCACGTGGATCCCATTGGAGCGATCCGCTGCGGCGACGTTGTTCTTGGATGAGATCGCCTTCTTGGCCTCCACGCCCTGAGGGGCGTGCGCCCTGGAGGGGCTTGGGTCAGACCGCGCGCCTTGGGGCTCACTCGGGGGCGACCTCCAGGGAAGAGTGATGCACGACGATGCGCACCTTGCCGCCCTCGTCTTTGACGAAGCTCCAGGTCTTGTCCACGGAGGTCACCGATCCGTCTTGGCCGGTGAAGTGGACCTTGCCCATGCTGCTGCCGACGCTGCCGCTGATGATGATGCCGGCGTTCTCGGGCTGGCATTGGGTCCAGCCCTTGAGGGCGAAGCCGTGGTCGTGGGGAAAGGCCGGATCGCCGCCGACGAAATAGGACAGGGCACCAGCGCGGGTCAGCCTGAAGGTCTGAGGATTGGTGGTCAGGGTGGGCTTGAAGAGGACCCCGCCCTGGTCATAGGCGTAGGCCTCATCGATGACCGCTTCAGCGACGGCTTTGGCCGCCGCCTGACCACCCTCGGCGTAGGCCGCGCCAATGGCGAGCAGGGCACCGCACCACGCGTTCTGAGCCGCTACGACCTCGGCCTCGGTGATGGGGTGCGCCAGCGGCCCTTGCTGGACCGCAGGGGTGCAGGCTGCGGTGAACCAGGCGAGGAATAGAATGGAGAGACTTGTTTTCACGGGGTTCTCCTGCGCGGGGAGCCGAGGCGGGAGCATCCTGCCGCAGCCAAGGTTGATTTGAGCGCCATCGGGCGGCGCCGTCAATGTCGACACCAAAGTGCGAGCAGCACGCGAAGAGAGCGCTCGGGTTGCGGCCAGAAGGCATCCATGGCTAGCTTCTCTCAACGACCTCTTTGTGTCCAATGGGTGCAACACTGCCCTTCGGGCTAAGTGCTCTTGCCGCACAACCGACCATCCGTGAGGGGGCCGAAAGAGCGGACACTTTCGTCCAGGTCTTGCCACCGTCACAGAGAAGGTTTTCGTGTTGACACCAGTGACACGACGCCACACGGCGTGCGGCGAATCCAGGTGCCCCCCCAGCCCCCCAATCGAGAGCGACAGTCCGTCGACCGCACCCTCGCGGCCACAGCCAACCCCCTGCTCTGCCCCAGCGCGCGGCCGCCTGCATGGAGAGCATCAGTGAAGCCTTGCTTTGACCTGCTGATCACCTCGCGAAGCGCAATGCCATTGTCCAAGCGAGGGGGACCGCGTTGAGCAGGCCTGGAGGGTGACTCACAAGGCCCGGTGGTCAGACACCTGGTACACCTTCTTCGAAGCAAAATTCGGCTGGCCGCGTACAATGGAAGATGGTTGACAAGCACACCAAACCAAACCTTGCCAAGCCAAGCATCGAAGCGACGCCGCGAGCAGTGACCGCCGATGCGTTGGCGTTGAATTCTACTTGCGGCGGCTTGACCCTCCATCAGCGCCATGATCGACCGGTTCACCGCGCTCAGTCACCTGAGCTGCTGCGCCAGCGAACCCCCAGCGTGAAGTGTAGGTAGGAAGACTCTTCCAGCTCCTCATTGAACCAAGTGGCTCCGTCCAATGGTGACGTGAGCAACTCCAACCCGACTCCGAGAGCCACCGCCCATTGCGAACAAAACGCCAAACCGACCGACGTGTGCAGACGTGCACCAAGTGAGTAGGTCGCCTTGCCGAGATTCTCGTCGACGTCGATTTCGGAATAGAAAAGCCCGACGCCGACACCGAGTCCGAGCACTAAGGCAATGGATGCAGATTCCACGACCGTCAACTCGCCCGAGACCTGCGGTCCGCTTGCAAGGATGCCGTGCCAGGCGGAGACAGAACCTTCTTCTGCCCCCATCAACGTGCCCGCAACCCATCCACCGAAGCCAATAGGCACGTTTGCAAACGGAAGGACATGGTAGCTCGCGCTGACGTGTCCGAGAAAGAGGACTCTCGTCCTGTCGCTCTCCTCGAGGCGATAGCCGTAGACTTGCAATGGAAGTGGAATGCCAATTCTGGTCACGAACTCGTGCTCAACGGAGGCGCAGCCATGGGCCAATAGACAATTCAGCAAGAACGCGATGCAGGTCAGGCCTCGCACGGATGGCGCCTTCGTTGGCATTGGACCGGCCTCAGCGTTTCAACACCCTCTGGTAGCCGCCGGGTACGTTGCCCTGGATTTGGAGATCGCCATTGTCGAAGGCGCTCACGAAAACCGAGCTCGAGCCGGAGGGTCCGCGTAGGTCTATGGCCGCGCTGGTGCCATCAACCGTCGCGTCTCCCGAGTACGCCTTGGTCGAGGGTTTGGTATCATAATAACAACCCTGGTCGACACTTCGGTCTCTGCAAGTCGCCACCACCGTTCCTGTTCCGTACCAGGTGCCTGCGAAGACAGCGAAAGGACCAGTGGATTTTTCGCCAGAGCGCTTGGTCGCCGTTCCGCTGTAAACGGCCTCGCAGATACAGCCGCCCCAGTCATCATAGAAATCGATAGTGTAGGTCAGAGTTCCAGTGGCTTCCTCATCGTTCACCGTCGCATCTAAATCCCATGCTCTGGACTCCCATCCCCACCAATCGTCGCGCTCTTCCTGACACTGAAGACTGACCTTCGAGCCTGCTACTTTCACCCTGCAAGCAGGGGTGATTTCGTAGTAGCCCTCGAGCGTGCCAAGAGAAAACGTCTTGTCTTCATCACCACAGCCCATCCCCACGAGAAGAGCCATCGCTACACCCAGATACCGCACTCGCATGCCAAGCCTCCCGCACAATTAGCGCCGATTGGACTCCAAGTGAAAATAACTCAAGCATTCACGTTGAATGCATGATGTACTGACTCGACGTAAACGAAACAACTTGGTTGATTTGAACAACGTTTTGCGAAGCCGTCAAGCGCAAGGTCAAGGAACGAATCCGAGTCTTTTCACTTCCGAGTCTTTTCACGGGGGAAACGCTCGGGGGCGCGCTGGAGGATGTACTCGCCCCCCCTCTCGGTCAGCGTTGGCGTTGCCACTAGCAGAAGGCACTTGGCTGCACTTGGTACGCATTGCAGAGATCTGACACAGGTACCTCCTCGACAAGGTGCTTGCACAGCGGCGATGCTTTCAGGTCGGGGCAAAGGTTGCGGCGCGGACGGCGAGACATGACGAAGCGCCTTCAACCACTGGTTTGCCCTTCACCGGGTGTATCGTTGTCGCAGAGTATCCGCTGCAGGGTGATAGCGGCGCAGCGCACCCACCTCACTCACCTTCGTAGCTGCCGATGGCCGTCAGCAGGGTGACCTCGAAGCGCCCAGGGAAGATCGCCTTGATCTGGAAACGCTGTCCCAAGGCCTCCACTTCATAGCTGCCATCCTTGCGGCTCTTGACGAAGCGGTAGGTTGGAGCATGGAGCTCGACCTTCTTCTCCAGATAGGAGCCCCCCCGGCTCTCTTGCAGCCACAAGCCGCACTTGTCCTCCGCCCATAGGGTCACCGCCTTGAAGCCACCCTCGCCGCCGCTCACGATGAGCTCGTCGCCGAAGTTGAGGATCTTCACCTCACCAGCCGGGGCCTCCTCGCGGCTGTCGAAGGCCGCCGCCCCCGTAGGCACCCCCTTGAACAGCGGCGCGCTCTTGCACTTCTCATCGGCCCAAGCGCTCCCGCTCAGAACCAAAATACCCGCGAAAATGAGCCATCGATAGCCTCGCATTGCAACCTCTCTTCAATAACGGTCTGGCCCAGGCCGGGCCCTCACTGGCGTGCGCGGCACACCCTCGCTCGCGACTGAGACAGCCTACCCTTTCCTCAGCGCGGAAAAAAGGCCTCACCCAAGCCCACAATCCACGACCAAAGCCGGCATGGGGCTTGCTCGTTGTGAATTATT
>CAYVQF010000053.1:21558-42243 GCA_964454015.1 uncultured Myxococcales bacterium | reverse complement strand
TCTTGGTTCTCCGGGAACAACGGGGTTTTTTCTTTTCTTGACCGTGGATCAGGGTTATTGTGCGCGCTTAGTGACAGAGCGCCAGCTCACACGGGGCTGATGTCTTTTTTGTCTGGGTGTAGGTGTCACGATTGCTGCTGCGGGGTCTCGTGGGTGTGGAACGACGAGTCGAGACCTTTGCCCGTTCTGAAGCGAATTCTCGAAGGTTGATGGCGGGTTGAGAGAGGCCGGGCGCAGATTCTTTGGTCGGGGGAATTTGCTATTGCAACAATGGAAGAGACAAAGTCTGTCCATGTCTTCCGAGTTGTCGCGCAAGTGGTCGAACATACACGAAAATGTTTTATCTTGAGGGTTAGGTTTGGACAGTCCGTCTGGGCTGTGTGTAGGTTTGGTGGTGCAGAATGTGAGATACATTGAAATAAGGCATCGGTGTGAGTCATTCTTCCTCCTTGTGGGAGGAAGGAATACACCGGTGCGGTGCGACGGGGTCGAGTCGTCAGCGCCCTGTTGCGGGGGGAGTAGAAAACTTTTTCGCGGTGACAGTCGTTCCGGTGGCTGTGCTCTCGATGCTAAAGGTATGCATGAGGCGTTGCATGGCTGCGAGGCCTGCACCAAGTCCACGTCGGCCATAGCTCGAGTGTTCTCGCCCGAGCTGCAGTCCCTCTGAGAAGCCGTCGTGCATGGCGCGTTCGAGGTTGTCGATACCGGGACCACAGTCCTCGGCGACAAAGCCGAGGGAGCGTGAGGCGTCGTCGGCGCAGATGGTGATCGTCCCGCCATGGGAATGCTTGAGGATGTTGGTGGCGGCCTCGGAGGCTGCCGTGGCCACCTCCCAAGCGGCCACGGTCGAGAAACCCAGTCGGCTCGCGCAAGCTCGCACAAAGCGTTGCACTTCGACAACATCCGCTCGGCAACGCAGGGCAAAGGCGCGAGAGTCATCTGAGCAGGGCATGTCTTAACTCGCGTTCCAAATCAGCGTAGGTGTTTAGTGGCGGTGATTCGGGTGCCCATGTTAGGTCCGGTGATGACGTCAAAATGGTCCATGAGCCGCTTTGAGCCAAGGATGCCCATGCCCATTCCGGTCTGTGACTCGAAATCGCCGCTGAGGATTCGCTCGATATGGGGGATGCCCGGCCCTTGATCCATGGCGACGATCTGCAGCCCTGGCTTGGGAGATCCGCTGACATGCAGCTCAATCCGGCCTCGCCCGACGTAGCGAAAGATGTTACGGGCGAGCTCTGACACTGCCGTGGCGATCTTGATTTGGTCGACAGCCTTGAAGCCGACCTTGCGCGCCGTCTCCCGCGCCCTGGTCCGGGCGATGACGATGTCGCTCTCGAACTCGATATCAAAGTGCTCGGAGTCCCCAAAAGCTTCCGCAGGGCTAGGCAGATGATCTTGTGCGAGCGCGTTTATGCGCGCCATGCAGGCTTGTTGCTTGCCCTGATCTTTGAGGGTGAGGACGACGGCGGCGCGCAAGATGCTCTGCAGGTTCTCAGGGAGCTTGTCTCTAGGCAGATCCTGCCGCTCAATCTGCGCACGGTGCAGCGCTTGGTTGACGGTCGCTATGGCGATCGGTTTAGGCAGATGGTCAGCAAGGATCTCGACCATCCGGTCATAGAGATTGGGCAGTGTCGGGCTGGTCATGATGACTTCCCTTGGTCCTGCAGATCAGCATCAAGGATCGACGCGAGGACGGCCTGCATGTTGTCTTCGAGGTTCTGCTTCTTTTGTGAGTGGATGTCGTCGAGAAAGTCGATGGCGTCTTCCAGGCTGAGGCAAGTGGAGACCCCATCGAGCATCATCCCCATCTCAACCAGGGTCATGGCCATGCTGGGATCGATTCCGGCGACGACCGTTGAGACACCCATTAGTTTCGAGATCTGGGCAATGTCGCGGATGGACCTGGCGATATAGGAGTCGAGGATATCGACGCCAGAGACCTCAATCATCAGCCCTCGCGGGTTATGCTTTTCGATGGCGGTGGTGATGTCCTCCTTGAGTTCTTGAACCAAGTGGTCGCTCATCTGGATCTGCACAGAAACGAGGAGCTTGTCATAGACTTTGATAACAGGAATCTGGCCTGGCATGGGGGCCTCTGGCTAGAAGTGGATTCGTCGATGATGGGGTGACAGGATAGTGCGGGAGCCTAAGACCCCGCCGGGTGGAGTCTACGCGAACTCTCTTGGCTGCTCAAGGTGTCTTTGCACAAGCCGTGCGTTCGGCTGGTGATGAAGAAAGCTTGCACCACACTGCTGAAGCCGATAAGTTCCCCGCTCGCACCTCTGTGGGTGCCTCCAGCGAGCAATATCACCATGGGCCTACGACGAACGACACCTCCTTATCGGTTGAACGGCGCGCAGCCTGGGCGAGGGGGCGTAGATTTGGTACGGGATGGGGTCCTGGCGGCGGTGGCGGCGGTCTTGGGGCCAGCCTTTGCCGAGCCTTTGGTGGACGTCGTGTGTGAGCGAGTGCGAGGCGAAGTGGGGGGAGGGCAGGATGGTCACGTCGTGGGCATGGTGGTGGTCAGTGAGATGTTGTTGGCTTTGTCTCAACACGGCGTCTCACCGGCGGATCAGACCGACTGTGCTCGCCGGCTGCTCCGCCTTCGGGAGGACCTGGGTGGGGGTGGGTGGGCGCATGAGCAGCATCAAAGTATTGCTGAGGCTGCCGATATAGTGACGGCGCGGACGATGGCGCGGGTGATGGCCCGGGGCCTGGGCTTCAGCAGCACCCAGCAGACCAAAATCGCGACGGCTGTCTCTGAAGTGGCGACGAACATCTTTTTTTATGCACGTCCGGGCCTGGTTCGCTTCTCATCTTTAGGGAGACCCCGGCAGGGGATGTGTGTCGTCGCGGAAGATCGCGGGCCTGGGATTGCCGATCTCGGGCCCATCCTTGACGGAACCTACACCTCGAAGACCGGGCTTGGCTTGGGCCTGCGTGGCTGCATGCAGCTCATGGATGAGGTGGTTTTTGAGAGACCCGACGACGGCGGGACGCGGGTGCGGATGATCAAATACCTGGGGGCTGGTGCGGAGGCCTCCTGACTTGGTCCAGCAAGGCATGTGCTTGGCTGGTGTGAGAAGCGAATTCTGGAGGCTTTGTGCAGTTAGGGTTGGATATTGGGATTGCCAGTCGGCCGCATCCAGCGGAGAGCGTCTGTGGCGACGGCACCTACTTGTATCGGCATGAAGGCGGTTGCCTTTTGGCGATGGTCGATGGTTTGGGCCACGGGATTCATGCGCGGGTGGCCACGGATCGGGTCTGTGAAGCTGTGGCGGCCACGCGCGAGTCGAGCTTGGTGGAGATTATGACCGCCGCTGACATTGCAGCGCGGGGTACTCGGGGAGCGGCGTTATCGCTCATCCAGGTCGACTTGGCGGCGGCACGCCTGCATTGTCTTGGGATCGGCAATGTGGCGACCCTGGCCAGGTCACGCGCAGCGATCCGGCCGATAACGCGACCAGGGATCGTGGGAGCGCGCATTCGCAAGATGTCGCCGATGTCTTTTGATTTGGCGCCAGGGGATCAATTGGTGATGTACACCGATGGCATCTCAACGCGGGTGTGTCTAGATGAGCTGAGGGGTGCGGCGCAGCAGATGGCGGATTTCATCCTTGCGACTTGGTCCCGAGCGCACGATGATGCGACCTGCGCGGTGGTCTTATTGTAGACGCCGCGGGGTAGAGATTGGCCTTTGCTCTCTAGAGGCTGCAGGGATTCACCATGCATGTCGTGCTGCTATTAGACCACGCTTGTAATATGGCCTGCAGCTATTGCTACGCAGGGGAGAAGCGCCAGGCACCCATGGACGACGATGTCATGCGCCGCGGTGTGGCCATGTGTTTTGGTGCCGAGCCTGCGCGGCTGTCGTTCTTTGGTGGTGAGCCGCTGCTGGCCTTCGAGTTGTTGGCAGCGGCGGTTGCCGAGGCGGAGCGCTGGAGCCAGGAGCGAGGCGTCAAACGGCCAGCGTTCGAGGTGACGACCAATGGTTTGCTGTTGCGAGGTGAGTTGTTGTCGTTTTTGGCAGCGCACGCGTTTAGGGTGGTGGTGAGCTTGGACGGTACGGCAGCGGCCCACGACGCGTGCCGGCGCCGAGTGAATGGCTCGCCGACTTATGCCGAGGTTCATGAGAATATTTGCCGAGCCTTGAAAGTGCTACCTGATCTCGAGGTGCTGCAGGTGGTTGGACCGGAGACGGTGAGTGAGGCGGCGGCGGGCTTCGAGAAGATTTTGGCGATGGGGGTGCGGCACCTTCATCTGAGTATCGACTTCTGTGCGTCTTGGGATCGGGCGGGGTTGGTGCGGGGCCGCGACGCTTTCATGGCGCTGGCCGATGCCTATGTGACCCACTACCGCGAGGGAGTGAGTTTTCGCTTCAATCTCTTCGATGCGAAGATTGCATCTCAGGTGCGTCCGTCGCGAGGGCGGTCTTTGTGTCCCTTTGGCTTGGGCACGGTGGCGGTGGCGCCGTCAGGGCGGCTCTATCCGTGTGAGCGGTTGGTCGGTGAGGACAAGGCGCTGGAAATGGCGATTGGCGACGTTTATAGTGGGTTGGATGTTGGCAAGGTTCAGGCTTTGCGGGCGAAGTTGCAGGTGATACCTCGGGATTGTGTAGGCTGTGCGCTGGTTGGTCGTTGTATGCTTGGTTGTGGTTGTGTGAATTTGGTGACCAGCGGTCGGCTCGACCAGGTCACAGATGAGGTGTGTGCTTGGGAGCAGATTGTGATAGGTGCTGCTGATGCTGCCGCAGCGCGTCTCTACGCTGAGAAGAATCCCATTTTCATGGCGCGTTTCTACGGGCAATCCCCAGCAGAAGAGGTTGGTTCATGAGCCAGAAGAGGCGGGGCGTCGATAGCTATAGCGCGGGGTATCCCACAAGCGTTCCTATGGAGCGGCGGGTTTTTTTGGGTTTGTTGGGCGGCATTGTGGCGGCGCCTCTCCTCAAAGCTTGTGGTGCCTACATGGGCCCCTACCCTGAGCCAGATGCCGATCCGACGACGATGGAGCTGCAGTCGTTTCGTTTTCCGGCGACGGATGCGCTCATCATCGAGAGCGCTGATGGGTTCACGCTCCGCCTATTTCTTGTCATCGAGGAGCACGGCGATGCGCTGCAAGGCTTGCTTGGGCAGCACCCCGAAGCGTTTGAAGACAGCGTGCGCCAAGTCCTCAAGGGTTACCAGGCCGACGCGTATGCGGCCGATGCGCCGCGTGACCACGCCGAGAGTGCTCTGGTGGGGCGCCTGACGGAGTTGGCGGCGTCAAGGGGTTACTCGGTGGTCATCCGCAGGATCGACATTTTTATTGAGAGCCCGATTGAACCCTAGTTTTTACGCCGTTGTCGCACTTCGATCTTGAGAGGTGGCATGCGCATCAAGCTCCTGGTTGCGTATGATGGGACGGGATTCAGCGGTTGGCAGCGGCAACGCGCTGGCTTGCCCACGATCCAGCAGTCTCTGGAAGACGCGGTTTTTCGCATGAATGGCGACACGGCCTCGCCCGTTTGGGGTGCCAGTCGGACTGATGCGGGGGTTCACGCCGAAGGTCAGGTCGCGGTCTTCGACACAGCGAAGACGCGAGAGATGTGCGCGTGGATCAGTGGGCTCAATCAGTTGACGCCCGCCGCGGTGCGGGTGCGCCATGCCGAGGTGGTGGCCGACGATTTTCATCCGCGTCATGCCAGCCGTGGGAAGCATTACCGTTACCTGATCTGGCAAGGGCGCTGGGTTCCGCCCGCTTTGCGCTCACATCTCTGGCAAGTGCGTCCCCTCGACATCGATGCCATGGCCGAGGGGGCTGGGTATTTGCTCGGCGAGCACGATTTCAGCGCTTTTCGAGCGTCGGACTGTCAGGCCAGCTCCCCGATACGTCGCATGCACGCCATTGGGTTGCGCATTTTGCCTTCTCCCTATGCGGCTCCGCTCGCCGAGGAGAGGGGGGCCTTGTTGGCGTTGGACTTCTGGGGGAGCGCTTTCCTCAAACACATGATCCGGATCGTGGTGGGTTCACTGGTCGAGGTGGGTGAAGGACGTCGACCAGCGGCTTGGGTGGGCGAGGTCTTGGCATCGCGCGAGCGCTGCCTGGCTGGGCGCACAGCGGTGCCAGGTGGCTTGAGCTTGCTCGAGGTGTATTTCTCCGAGGCGGGGCTAGCGGCTCATTCCGGGGTAGTGCGATGAGGGTGCGCGAGCTGTGGTGGTTGTGGCTGTGCCTGGGTCCGATGCTAGGGCTGTGGCCATGGCCGGCGCAGGCGAAGCTGCCCCGGGAGGCGGACTTGGTGGCCGCTGTCGATGGCGTGCGCGCTCAGGCAGCGCCTGCGGCGGTGTGGCGCTGTGTGGATCAGCAGGGAGTGATCACACGGGTAGATCTCTCGGAAAGTGCGCCGAGCCATATCATACCTTGGAGAGCGCTGTTGCAGTGGGTGGTGGCGCAGGGCGCGATGGTGCTTTCTTGGCCAGGGACGGCACCGCTGGAGACCCAAGGTTTGACCTTGGCCTTTGGCGCTGATGGCGCGGTGCATTACCTCCTTGGTCCCCGTGACGACCCCAAGCGGCCCCACCTCGTGCTGTGTCGCGAGCCCTTGCGGCTCTGTGGTCTGCGTTGGCCGGCTGCCCCTGAGGGCGAGATTGCCATTGTCGTGGAGTCCTACGATAGTGACGGCTGGTCGGTGCGGGCGGTGCAGATTCGCTGGGCCGACCAAGTGGTGGCGTGCGAAGGTGCGCCCTGAGCCAGGCCCACACAGGTGAACCATGACCTCAGAAGGCACGACGAAGTCTGCCCAATCCGGTGCCTTTCGCGCTTACGCAGAGGTGGCCCTCGATGTCCCTTTGCGCAGCACCTTCACTTATGGTGTGCCTGAGGCCTTTCCGCCACTGGAGGTCGGGCAACAGGTGCATGTGCCCTGGCGTAACCGTTCGCGGAGCGGCGTGGTGCTGGCCCTCTCGGAGCAGTGTCCCCAAGGTTATCGCGTCCGTGCGGTGGCTTCTTTATTGGATCCACGTCCGGTATTGGACGGCGAACAGATCGCCCTGTTGCGCTTCATCGCCGCGTATTACCGTGCGCCTATCGGTGAGGTGGTTCGCATGGCGCTGCCTGTTGGCCTCCAACGCCAGGGGGAGCGGCGCTTTCGCTTGTTGGCGTCTGGCTCGCAGTGTCTGGAGGAGGGGGCGGCTGGGCCGGCTCTGTCGCGGGTCCTCTCGGCGTTGCGAGATGCCCCCGAGCAGATGATGCTTGGCTCGGATCTGATCCGCTCGCGTGGGGTCACCTATGGCCTGCTCGACGCTGCCATGGATCAAGGCTATGTCGAGGGAACACTTCAGTTGGATGCGGCGAAGGTCAACGTGGCCTTTGAGACCTGGGTTCATCCTGCTGAAACGGGCGATCCAGCGCATAGGCTGGGGGCAAAACAAGCGGCTCTGCTGGCGCAGGTGGAGAAAGGCGCGCAGCCCCTGACGGCGTTGCGCGGCTTGCTGGGGGATATTCGCGCCCCTTTGCGTCGCCTCGTCGAGCTCGGACGCGTTCGTTTGGAAGAGGTGGAGGTGGTGCGCGATCCCTTTCGTGCGAAGGTTCTGCCGGCGGCGCAGCGCTTTACATTGACGGCCGAGCAACAGGTGGCGCTAGGGGAGATCGCGGGTGCTTTGGGGGGCTTCCACGCATTTCTTCTGCATGGGGTGACGGGCAGCGGCAAAACCGAGGTCTACATCCGGGTCATCCGGCAGGTTCGCGACGCCGGTCAGGGCGCTCTGGTGATCTTGCCCGAGATCGCCCTGACCCCACAGCTTGCAGGCCTATTTCGTGCGCATTTCGGCGATGACATCGCCGTGCTGCACAGCGCGTTGAGTGTTGGCGAGCGCTATGATGCGTGGCGCCGGCTGCGCACGGGCCGGGTGGGAATCGCGGTGGGAGCACGCTCGGCGCTGTTTGCACCGGTGCAGCGGCTGGGCGTCGTGGTCGTGGATGAAGAGCACGACGCCTCGTTCAAGCAAGGTGAGGGCGCGCGCTACCACGCTCGGGATATGGCCCTGATGCGTGCGAAGATCGCCTGTTGTCCGATCATCCTCGGCTCCGCGACGCCGAGCCTCGAGTCGTGGGCGTTGACCAAGCGCGGCAGGATGCGCCTGCTGCAGCTCCAGGCGAGGGTCAGCGACCGTCCCCTTCCTTCGGTACAGGTCGTGGACATGAGCCGGAGCGAGGACTCGCCGGCAGATGCACCTGAGGCAGACGCCGTTGCAGCCGAGGGCGTTGTTGAGCGCGTCATCTCGCCCTTGCTCCAGGAGAGGTTGGTGGCTTGCCTCGAGAGAAAAGAGCAAGCCATTGTCTTGCTCAACCGTCGGGGGCATTCGACCTTCGTGCAGTGCCATTATTGTGGCGAGGCGCTCTACTGCCCCAACTGTTCCGTGTCCCTGACCTATCACAAGCGCCAGAACGCGTTGCGATGCCACTATTGCGATCATCAACAGCCGCTGTTGGCCACGTGCCCGCGCTGTGGCCGAGGAGATCTAGGGCTCTTGGGCATGGGCACGGAGCGATTGGTGCAGACCATCGAGGGGCTGATCCCGGCGGCGCGGGTGGAGCGCCTGGATCGGGACTCGGTGGGGGGACAGCGCCTACATGGCCTGTTGGAGCGCTTTCACGCAGGTGCTATCGACATTTTGGTGGGGACCCAGATGGTGGCCAAGGGGCACGATATCCACAACGTGACCCTGGTTGGGGTGGTGCTTGCAGACTTCTCTCTACATTTTCCAGATTTCAGGGCTGCAGAGCGGACCTTTCAGTTGCTCACTCAGGTGGCGGGCCGTGCGGGGCGTGGCGATCGTTTGGGTGAGGTGATCATCCAGACGCTGCTGCCGGATCACCCTGTGCTGATGGCGGCGCGAGAGCAGTCCTACAGCGCCTTTGTGGCGCATGAGATGCCGCTGCGTCAGGCGCTGCACTACCCACCCTTTGCGCACCTGGTGGCGTTGCGGGTGGAGGGGCCCGACAGTGGGGTGACGGAGGCATTCATGGGAGAGGTTGCTGTCGTGGCGCAGCGTTTTCGGCCCAAGAGCGGACAAGTGCTTGGTCCGGCTCCGGCACCGCTGGCGAAGATCCGCGGGCGGGTGCGGTGGCAGCTTTTGCTCAAGGGCAGTGAGCGGACGGCGTTGCACCAGTGGCTGGACCGGATCTTGACGGCGCTGAACCCAGAGGGCAAGCCTCACCCGCAGTTGCGCTTCATTGTGGACGTGGATCCCCTAGACATGCTTTAGAGGGCACAAGGATCGACATTGAAAGCCGGGGCATAGAGGCGGCGGGTGTTGGCGGTGATGACTTCTGCCAGGTGTTCGGGTGCGGTGTGCTTGAGCTCGGCGACGGTGGCGAGGAGGGGGCGCAGGTTGGCGGGTTCGTTGCGTTCTTGGGGCACGGGGCCGAGGACGGGGCTGTCGCTCTCGAGGAGGAGGCAGGCGAGGGGGAGGTGCTTGAGGAGTTTGAGTTTTTGGGGTGAGCGGGGCAGGGACGTGGGGATGGAGAAGTAGTAGCCGGCCTCGATGCCCGGCATGGCCGTCGCGGCTTTGCCGTCGAAGGCGTGCATGTGGACGCGCTTGGCGCCGGCATCGAGGAGCAAGTGGAGGGTGTCCCGTCCGGCGGCACGGGAGTGGACGTTGAGGGGGAGGTCGTGGGCGATGGCGGTGTGGACGATGCGCTCAAAGACAAATCGTTGGCGTTCCTGGTCTTGGGGCTCTTGGCACTTCCAGTAGTCCAGGCCAACCTCGCCGATGGCGGCGAAGGGGGAGGGGCTGTCGTTGAAGAGCGCGAGAAAGGCGTCGAGGCTGGCGTCATCGAGGTGGGTAGGGAAGAGGCCTGCGGCGCAGCGCAGGTGGTTGGGGAAGCGCTGGCAGAGGTCGATGGCTAGGGGGCACTCGCTGGGGTGCTCGGTGACGATGAGGATGCCTGTGATGTTGGCGCTTCGAGCGCGGTCCAGGACTTGGGGGAGGTCCTGGGTGAAGCTGGGATCGCAGAGGTGGGCGTGAGTGTCGATGAGTGGGTGGTGTTTCATGATCACCGTGGTGATGGTAGGAGGGCGCGTAAGTTGCGAACGACGCTGCGCTTTCTTTGCAAGGCGGCGATCTGGGCTTCCACGGCGCGGGCTTGTGCTTGCCATTCGTGGCGCCGGTAGAAGTGCAGCAGCCTGTTGAGGCCGAGGATGGGATCGCTGTGGAGGTCGGCGGCCAGGCGGAAGGTGCGGTGGGCCGCGTCGAGGTCTGCAGCCAGCTCTTGAGCATGGGCGAGTTGGAGCAAGAGGCGCGCCGAGGGTTGGCTCAGGGCGAGATGGCGTTGCAGGACTTCAATGGCTTCGCGTGGGCGATCGAGGGCGCTGAGGACACGGGCGAGGGCCATGCTCGCCGTGGCGTCGCGGTCGGCATGGATGGAGACGGCTTGGCGGTAGTGGTGCTCGGCTTCGATGAGGTTGTCGGCGTCCTCGTGGAGCTGTCCGTAGAGAACTTGGGCCCGGGGGTTTTCGGGGTGGAAGCGGATGACTTGTCGCAAAGCGAGATCGATGTCGGCGAAGGGCGCGCCGAGTCTATAGAGCACATAGGCGTAGTCGAGGTGGACGACCCAGTTCTGGGTGGTGTGGCGGATACGCTGGAGGTGTTCCTTGGCGGCTTGCCACTCGGCGGCGCGCATGAGCGCCTTGGCCAGGGCCATGCGCAAGGCGAACTCCCTCTCGCCGAGGAGGCCGAAGTCGTCTTCCTCGGCGGTGTTTTCGAGGGGCAGGGCGGGCTGAGGGGGCGCGGAGACGACCGGCGGTGGGGGGCTACAGCTGGCCAGGAGGAGGAGGAGCCCGCAGACTAAGGCTTGGCGCTTGCGGTGGTGGTCTGGTGACATGGTCGATTTCTCTTCGCGCCGGCGGTGATTGCGTCTGGTCGCAGCGCAGCAAGTTGCCTGGTCTTTGGCGCCAAGGCAAGTCGAGATTGGCCGGTGCGGTGGGAAAAAAAGTGATTCCAGGGTGGGTGAAGTGATTTTGGGTCTTGCATGACGTGATGGAATCGTCTATAAGCGACCCCGCTTCGGCCACGAGAGAAGTGGTCGGCGATGCGGGGCCATAGCTCAGCTGGGAGAGCGCTTGACTGGCAGTCAAGAGGTCGACGGTTCGATCCCGTCTGGCTCCATGGAAAAACCCACGAGTAATCGTGGGTTTTTTCGTTTCTTGCGGTGGAGACGCGGTGCGCCATGGCCTGTGCTGTGTGGGTGGCGCAGATCTATGGCTCTCAGGCCCGATGGTCCTCAGGGGTCGACCATGAGGTCGAGCTGGCGCCAGTCCGTGCCACCGCGGCCATCTCGGGCGACACACCACACCGTTGCAGGTCCAGCGCTGGCGGGCGTGAGGGTGTTGTTCTGGGCTTCATCGGCGTCGCCGTAGATGTCTGAGTAGAAGCTGACGTCTTTGTCCAATTTGCCGTTGCGGACGAACCACGAGAGGAGGATTTCCTCGCGGCGGGGTTGGTCTTCGTCGGCGCGGGTAAAGGTCTCTCGGGAGGCGTCGTCGATCTCGCAGCGGATGGGGAAGTCTTCGCCCACCCGCGGCTGGATGGGGGCTTCGGGGTCGGGCTCGAGACTGTTCAGGCGGGGGTTGGCGTTGGGCGAGACGGCGCTCTCTGGTTGGCTCGGGATGAGGTAGAGTGTCTTGACGGCGACGACCTGTTCTTCCCCGGCGGCGGCGGTGAGCCGTACTCTGGCGGGGTAGCCTTGGGTACAAGAGGGTAGAGGGATAGAGGGGGGGAGTTGCTGGCGCAGCTCTTCCTGCTGGCTGCAGAGGAGATCGACGGCAGCAGCGAAGATGGCATCGTAGGTGAAGTCAAAGCGGTCGCCGTCGGCGGTGAGGGCGTCCTTCCAGGCTTGGGGGGCTTCTGGAGGGAAGAGGCAAGGGTAGCCCTCGATGGCCGGCCCCGTGAAGGGGCAGATCTCCCAGGTGAGGTTGATGAGGCGGTCCGGGTCTTCGGTGACGGCCAGTGCCTGCACGGCGGTGTTCTCTCCTGCGGCCAGGCGCGGTGTCTCGGCTTGGATGGCGAGGATGCGCAGATAGGAGACTTTACTCTGCGGGTCGAAATCTTCGGTGCAGGCGCCGAGGGCCCATGCCGTACAAGCTACGAAGAGGATGGCGCGTGGGTGTCGCTGGGATAGGAGGCGGATGGCTTTCATCAGAACTCCCCTTTGATGCCGATGCTGGGGAGGATGGGTAATCCTCGCACGTAGCCAGATTGGGTGGAGTCGAAGTTGTACTGGACGGCCTCTGGGTTGGCGTGGAAGTAGACATTCTGGATGTCCAGATAGGCGCTCAAAATCCACCAGTCGAAGACCCAGCTTTTGTCGACGCGGAGGTCGAGCTGGTGGAAGGCCTCGATGCGGTCGGAGTTGGTCTCACCCGGGACGGGCCGGTAGCGATCGGCGTCGGCGTCGAAGACGGCGCCTGCGCGGGGGGTGAAGGGCCGACCGGTGACGTAGCGGAAGCGGGCACCGATCTGCCACTGGTGCGGGAGCTTGTAGCTGGCGACGAGGGTGAGGATGTGGGTCTGGTCGAAGTCGAAGGGGGTGAGGGGGGCGCTGTCGGCGTCGCGTCTTTCGGCGCGGCTGAGGGTGTAGGCGACCCAGCCGAAGAAGTTGTTGGCCAAATCGTGTCGGAGAAGTATCTCCATGCCATAGACCCGTCCAGAACCGCTGTTGGCCAGGTTCTCCGGGACGGCGCGGTCGTTGCGGGTGACGATGTTGGTGGAAGGGGCGACCAGGTTATCGAGATCTTTGTAGAAAGCAGTGACGTCCAGGCTCAGGGGTTCGTAGAGCGGTAGCCGGCTCTCGCCGCCGAGGCTGTAGTGGGTCGCGTGTTGCCAGCCCAGGTCGGGGTTGCCGAATTCGTTGGTCGTGTCTTGGGGTTGGGGCGGCTGAGAGAAGCGGCCGATGCCGCCCTTGACGGCCCAGTAGTCATCGATCTGCCAGCGCGCCGCGCCTCTGATGTCGCCATTGAATTGGCCAATGAGGCGGTTGTAATCGAGGCGCCCGCCGAAGGTGAAGAGGAGGTTGGCGATGGGGCGGATTTCCGTTTCGAGGAAAGCGGCGGGCTCGTAGTAGGTTGCCCGCTGCTCGAAAGTGATGAACTCCTGGGCCTCGAAGCCGCCGGGGAACTCGCCTTCCCCGGGGGTTTTGGGGAGTCGGCCGATGACCGTGGCGGTGCCGAAGAGGATGTCTAGGCCGCCGATCAAGGTGATGTAGTCGCTGATGCGCCAGGTTGACTCGTGGCGGACCTGATGTTGGAAGAGGTCGAGGAGGAAGGAGAGGGAGTCGCCCAGCGAAAACTCCAGGACCGTGGTCCCAAACTGATAGAGCAGGAGCGAGTCATAGGCTTCGGAGCGGAAGCGGTGGCTGACCTGGGCGCGGTGGAAAGAGGTGCCCGCTTCGGCGGCACCGCGGACGAGAGGGTTCTCGGGGCGCGGTTCGTCGAAGAGGAACTTCAAGACGTCGTCCGAGCCGAAGACGAAGAGCTCCAGCTCATGCCCGGCAAAGGGCCGCCAGTTGATGCGGCTCTGGTAGTCCCAGTAGCGCGGCGCCACGGTGAGCTCGCCGCCGATGTCGTCGGGCAGGACGGCGGGCAGAATGGCGTCGATGTAGGAGCGGCGGGCGCTGAGTTGAAAACTCAAGTCTTCGACGATGGGCCCCTCGACGAAGGCGGCGATGTCGATGACGTCGATGTCGACGAAGGCGCCGAGGCGATCGCTGCGCGGGGCGCGTGTCTTGGCGTCGAGGACGCCGCCCATGACGCGTCCATAGCGGGTGGAGAAGTTGCCTGGGTAGAAGTCGATGGCAGAGAGGATGTCACTGGGGACGACGCTGGTGAGGCCGCCGAAATGATAGAGCAGGGGAATGTTGGCGCCGTCGAGGAGGACCAGGGTGTCCTGAGGTGCGGAGCCGCGGACGATGATCTGGCCGGAGTTGAAGGTGGAGCGGGCCACGCCAGGGAGATTCTCGATGACCTTGAGGGCGTCGCCCTGGGCGCCGGGGATGCGCTGGATTTCCGTGACGTTCAAGGTTCGCCGGGTGACCTCTTTGCGCAGGCGGCGCTCGACGGTCTCATAGACGTAGGCGCCGTCGGCTCCATAGGAATCGTAGAAGGCGCGTTCGATGAAGTAGACGACTTCGACGCTCTCATCGGCAGCCAAGCGCTCCTCTGTGGCGTAGTCGCCGTAGGCTTCCTCGGCGATGAGGATCTGCCAAGCGCCCGGGCTCAAGGGGGGCGAGACGAAGCGCCCTTGGGCATCACTATAGACCTCAAAGAGGTCCTCATTTTGTTGGAGGCTGACGAGAACCCCGGGCAAGACGCGGCGCGTGCCGCGCTCCCTGATGGTGCCGCGGAGCTGCGCCTTGCCCACGTCAGTGGCTTCGAGGAAGGCGTCTTCTGCCGGCTCCGAGGCATCGGGCACCTCTCCGTCAGGGAGATCTTCCGCGAGGGTTTCGGGGTCGAGGTCGTCAAGGCCCAGGTCATCTTCTTCGGCGCCAGGCGGGATGAAGTCATAGGCGAAGGCCAGGCGCGCCGGAATGGCTTCGCCGTCGCGGGTGGCTGGCGCGAACTCGAAGGTGCTCAACGCAGCGACAGCCGCTTCGTCAAAGCCATAGCCGACATAGGGTGATGGCTCCTGGACGTCGACCCTGACGACCTTGCCCGTGGCGTCGATGAAGAGCACGGCGACGACCGTCGTGGTGATGGCCTCGTCGATGGCCGCCTCGGGGTAGCGGGCTTGCACGAAGGTGCGTAGCTCGGGCGGGGTGAGGACGGGCCCCTGGCTCTCTGGGGGCGCCGCTTCACCGTCAGGCCCCGCTTCGCCGTTGGCAGGGTCCGCTTCTGCCGGGGCATCTGGACCCGGCGCATCGGTCGGTTCAGGTGGCTCGACCAGGTCCTGGGCGGAGGCGAGGGGCGCGCTCAGTGCCAGGACGGCGAGCGCGCCGAAGAAGGCGGTGAGAGGCGAGATTCGGCCCTTGAGGTGGGTCATGGTCAAAAACCTTAGAGGGGCAAAGCCCAGCGCACGAGCTGGTCGGCTGTCGTACGCGTCATCGCAGCGAGAGGTGTGAGGAGGCGACGTTCTGGGGGGATCCACGGGCCAGGCACGGGCGCGCTTGGCCAAGAGCGCGACCTTGGGCAGACGAGGAGCAAGATAAGCTTTGCGGGTCAAGTGTCAATTGGCCTGCAGCCACGTAGAACAAGGTGGCTCGGGTGGCCGGGCGGGCGCTGCCGGGTGAGGAAACGACAACAGACGCAGGGCGTCTGTTGGTTGCGTCAGCGGGCGTTGGCCCTTTTGGGCGTTGGTCCTTCTAGAAGTTGCCGCCGAGGCCCAGGGTGAACTGCAGGCCATGGGTGAGGGCGTCGGGATCATTCTGATCGGCGAGGCCCAAGGCGGTGCGAATGTTTTCCTCGCGCTCAGGTCTGGCTTGGGTCATGACGTAACGGAGATCGAGGAGCAGCTCGAGGGCGCCGAGGTTGAGCTCGATGCCACCGCCGAGCTGACCGGCGAGCTGCATGTAGCGCTCCAGGCAGCGGTTACAGACGCCGGTGGCATAATTGATAGTGGTGAAGTGGAGCCCAGCCCCGGCGATGCCGTAGATATCGAGGACATTCTCGGGGAAGAGGTGAGCTGTGAGGCCGACCATGACGGGCACGGTGAATTGTTCGAAGTCAGCGTTGTCGGTGCCCAAGACATCGGAGCTGACCTCGACGCCGAAGTGCTTGTCGACTTTGGCGCGGAGATAGACGCCGACGCCGACGAGTGAGTCGCCGTCGAAGGTTTCGTAGCGGAGGTCTGTGTTGCCGAGGGTGAGGGCGGCGAATCGGAGGCCGGCGGAGAAGAGCGGGGCGCGCGGCGTGTGTTCGACGACGGCGGGCCGAGAGACAGGGCGGCGCTCGTGTTCGCGGACGACGACGACGTGGCTGTGACTGACGCGTCGAGGGTAGTAGGTGCGGTGGTAGGTCGTGGTGGGGCGCCGGTAGGTGGTGGTCGTGCGTCGGTGGGTGGTGCGTCGTCGGGGCGCCGGTCGGGCGACGACGTCATCCATGGGATCGATGCGAGCGTCGAGGCTGTCTGTTGATTCGAAATCGATGTTTGCCGTTCCATCGATGAGCGGCGAGGCCATGAGGGGGCTGCCGGTCAAGAGGAAGGCTGCGATAATGGTGAGCGCGGTGCTGCGTGGCATGTTGTCACCTGAAGAATTTCGCTGTTCAAGCGTTGGGTGAGGCGGGTGGCGGGCCGGGGGTAGGGGCCGCTGCCGGACAGACAGGGCGTCGCCTAGGCAATGTCTGTGCCATCTGTGTTGGTGTTTTGTGGGTTAGGGGATGGCTTGGCTTGGCGTGGGTTGGGGCGGATGTGATAGGACTAGTTAGCTGCAAATCCTGGGGGTGAAGGCGGTTGGGGAGCGCAGGAGATGGGCGAGGACATGGTTTTCAGCGTTCGCTTGTTGTGGGCCCCGTCTTCAGTGTGGTTCTCCCTATGGACGCGTGGCCTGGAGGGCGTTTCGCTTTCGTTTCAGGTGTTGCTTCTGGGCGTCTTGGTGTTGTTTTTGCGCCTCGTTGGTCATCTGTTGATGGGGTGGGCTTTAGGGGCGGCGTTGGTTGAGAGCGTGGCGCATGCGGCGCTGGTTTTTGGGCTGGCCTCGGTGGCTGGGGTCTTGATGGTGGCAGCGCTGCGATGGCAAGGGCACAGCGTTCCCGAGCGCGTGGGGCAAGTGGTGGCGCTGTTGTCGACGTCTCCCGTCGTCCTGGCTGGGGTATTGGTGTGGATCCCGTCACTGAACCCGTGGCGTGCCTACATGCTGCTTCTGGCTTTGGCGTGGGGGGCGTCATTGATGCTGCGTGGGCTGTGGGAGCTGGCAGGTGTGGCTCCGCGGGCGACCCTGTTGGCTGCCCTGATGGGCAGTGGGCTGTGGGTGCTCGGCGTGTCGTTGCTGACGCAGGTGCTGACCTTGGTTTTCGTGACCTGAGGTTCAGAACTCCAGGGCGAGACCTATTTGGAAAGTCCCGGTGTTGGAGAGGTCGAAGGCGGTCGCAGCGCCGAAGTCGTCGAGCCGGGTGTAGAGGAACTCGGCGAAGATGTAGGCGTGGTTGATACCCCACTCGACGTCGAGGCTGCGGGCCATGTCTGGGGCGAGCCAGTCGAGGAGAAAGGCGCCCCCCAAGCAGAAATGCCAGCCAAAGGTGCCCCCCGAGCCGTTCTTGCCCGCGTCGTTTTGGGCGATGTCCCCGGCGCCGTCCCGCACCCACCAGAAGGCATAGTCGAGGCCGCCTTTGGCGAAGATGGTGAAGGGTATGTTGAAGTGTTGCATGAGGTAGTCAAAGCGATAGATGAGGGCCAAGCGCAGGGGCAACCAGGAGAGGGAGGTCTCGTCGATGGAGGCTTCATCGTCGGGGGTACGGGCGTTGCCGCTGACGGAGCCGTAGGCGAGGCTGCCACCGACGGCGAGGGAGCCGATGCCACGATAGAATTGGTAGTCTAGCTCGATTTCGAAGAGCAGGGGCGAGGCGTCGCCAAAGAAGTCATCGTAGACGCTGCCGAGTTGGTCGGGTTGGTAGGGTCCCATTTTCAGCTCGAGCATCATGTCAATGGGTGATTCTTGGGCGTAGGTGAGGGCAGGGAGGCAGAGGAGCGCGGCTGTGGCCAGGGCGGCGAGGCGGCGCGGCGTCGTGTTGGGGTGGGTCATGGCGGCGCGTCTCTGGCGCCGGCGGCGCCAGATGCGGTGGAGCAGGTGTAGGGTGAGGGCCATAGTGAGCAGCAGGGCGAAGAGGCCGAGGGTGCTCCCGTAGAGGCAGAGGATGGCGAAGGCGTAGAGTGGCCAGAGGATGGTCCGTGTCACGGCGCGGAGCGTGGGGTGTTGGGCGATGAAGTGGGCCGCTGGTGGGCTGAGTTCGTAATAGAGGGTGACGAAGGCTTCACCCAGGGGATGGGTGAGGAGGAAGGTGTCGCGGAAGCGGCGCAAGACCTGGACGTGGGGTTCTTGATAGGAGCCCCAGGCGGCGGTAGCGAGGAAGCAGAAGCCGCCGTCCACATCGGGGTTGGCTGCAGAGTAGCGCTCCCAGAAGTCGTCGGCAGCGCCGGTCACGGTGGTGACGACGGGGCTCAACATGCTCTCATTGCCAACATCGTCAACGGCGGCGACGGCGAGGTAGTAGGTGGTGTCGACGGTGATGCCGTCGCGCACGGCGGTGGAGGTGGTTTTTCTGGCGGTGTGGCTGCGTACGCCGACGAGATCCTCTGGCCGGGTGCTGTTATCGAAGGGATTGGCGCTGTAGTAGACGACATAATTTTCGATGCCGCTGACGCCATCCCAGCTCACAGCGATAGACGACTCGCCGCCGTTGGCGGTGACGTTGGTTGGTGCCGCTGGGCGGGTGGTCTTGAAGCGGTTGGTGAAGGTGACGGTGTAGGTTTTGGGGTCGGTTTCCAGGACGCCAGGGTCTTGGGCGATGAGATGCACGTAGGAGGTTTCCGTGAGGTTTTCGCAGTCTTCTAGGGATTTCGCCGAGGTGAGCCGGTGAAAGGCGAGGGTGACGTCGATGGGGACGGTGCTTTCATCGAGGCTTTGGTCGGCGATTTCCGTGAGGCAGGTGTCGCCAGCTTCTTCGCTGAGGGAGTTTTTATCGCAGCTCTCGTTGCCAACGGCGACTTTGATGGCGTACCTGGCGCGGGAGCCGAATGTGCCCTGGGTTTTGCGGAAGGTGAAGGTGTAGTCTCGGTTGGCTTCGACCAAAGCGCGACAGCGGGCGATGTTGATGGTTAGTTCTTTGGCGGTGGCGTCGATGTTGGGATCGAGGGTGGAAGAGGCTTGCCAGGAGGTGGCCGTGGTCTGTGCGGCAAGGGGCGTGGCGAAGGTGGCCAAGCTCGCGCAAATGACTGCGGTCAGGCTGAGGCGGATGAGATGGGCTTTCATAGGGAGCTTCCTTTTTGCTGCCACAATTCGGCGATCTGCACGGCGTTCAAGGCGGCACCTTTGAGCAGGTTGTCACTGACGAGCCAAAAGACCAAGGCGTTGGCTTCTGCGTGATCTCGCCGCAAGCGCCCGACGAAGGTGTGGTAGCTTCCTTCGGCGGAGCGGGCGGTTGGATAATATTGGGGGCCGTCGCTGTCGAGGGGCATGAGCCCGTGTACCTTTGCCATGGCAGCGCGGGCCTGCTGGGGAGAGATGGGGTCAAGCGTGGTGACGTGGATGACTTCGGCGTGGCTGCGGATGACGGGTACGCGGACACAGGTTGCGCTGATAGGTAGCTCGGGCAGGTCGAGTATTTTCTGGGTTTCCTGGCGCATTTTGCGCTCTTCTTCGGTGTCGCCGTCGTCGCAGAAGGGGCCGATTTGGGGGACGCAGTCAAAGGGCAGGGGCCGGGCATGGATTTTTGCGGTCGTGGGGGCTTGGTCGTCGAGAAAGGCGCGAGTACCCAGGAGGAGCTCATCGATGCCCTTTTGTCCGGCACCGCTGGCTGATTGATAGGTGGCAACGCGAACGCTGCGGAGGGGGCTCAAGTCGCGGAGGGCGTGCAGGGCCAGGACCATTTGGATGGTCGAGCAGTTGGGGTTGGCGATGATGCCCGTGGGCGTCAGGTCGTGGGGGTTGACCTCTGGGACGACGAGAGGGACTTCCTGCTCCATGCGAAAGGCGGAGGTGTTGTCGATGACCAGAGCCCCAGCTTGCACCGCGCGCGGGGCGTGGCGTTTCGAGACGGCGCCGCCAGCGCTGAAGAGGGCGACATCGATGTTGCGAAAGTCAGCTTGGTCGACATCTTCAACGGTGTGGACGCCCAGGGGCGTGTCGAGCTGCATGCCCGCGCTCTTGGGCGAGGCCATCAGCCTGAGGGAAGCGATGGGGAAGTGGCGATCGGCGAGGCAGTGGAGGATGCAACGTCCAACGGCGCCCGTGGCCCCGATGACGGCGATGTTGCGTGGTTGGGTGGTGCTCGCGTTCATTTTCGTAGATGTCGTGAGGGTGGGCGAACCGTGGGGAAGAGTGGTTGATTTGGCGAAGAGGTGTGCGGCGTTGGTGCCCTAATCTTTCGTGGCAGTGAACGCTGTTGCCGTAGCGCACAGGGTTAACAGGTTCCGACAGCACAACGGCGGGTTGGGTGTGTGGCATTCCGTGAGGCGTCAGAACGCATCGCGGTGGTCGGCGGGAAGATAGCAGAGGGGTCACGTGTCATCAATGCAGGGTGGTTGGTGTCATCGTCGGTGTGGCCGGCGGCGCGGGTGGTCTTTTAGGGCTAAGTGTCTAAATAAATAGGATATGTCGTGCTTCCTTGCATTGTCTCTTGCAAACGATGGTGTGGTTCCGCAAGATGTCCTTTGGGTAGCGACGCATGACGAGGCACCGGCCGGAGCCGAGTAGGTTGGGCTTGGTGAATGTTCTGTTAGGCACGGTCCTCAATCAGTTGGTGATTGCGCCACTTGACGCGTAACGGTGTTGTCGCGTATTTTTTACGGCTAGTGTGAAGTGCGGCGTTTTGCCGGGCAGATCCGTGATAGGGCTAGTAGAGCTCATGTGACAATGGAGGAACGATAAGCATGACGATTCGACGAATGTGGGCCTTGGTCTGCTGCTTGGCGCTGATAGGCGTGGTTGCAGCGTGTGATGACGACCCGAAGGATCCCAAAGATCCTGAGACGACCGATGTGACGGACACTCCGGACCCCG
>CAYVQF010000053.1:0-21458 GCA_964454015.1 uncultured Myxococcales bacterium | reverse complement strand
ACGTGCCACCGACGGACACGACGGACGTGCCACCGACGGACACGACGGACGTGCCACCGACGGACACGACGGACGTGCCGCCGACGGACACGACGGACGTGCCGCCGACTGACACGACGGACGTGCCGCCGACGGACACGACGGACGTGCCGCCGACTGACACGACGGACCCCGACACCATTACGTGTTGTACGGCGGCGCAGTGCGCAGCGATTGGGCAGCTTTGCAACAGCGAGACTTGTCTGTGTGAGCCGGCGCCCGTGGGGACGTGCGTGAATCCCAATGACTCCTGCGACACCACCAAGGCGCAGCCTCTGGGCTTCGTGTGTTTGGCGGACGTGGAAGGCGAGACGGAAGGGACCTGTTTCCTGACCTGCACTTTGGGCCAGAATCTGGAAGATACGTGTCCTGCTGGTTCGCTGTGCGCTGCGGAAGAGAGCTCTGGCTTCTGTATTCCCGGTGACTGCGACGGATTCTTCACGACGTCTTGTGACGCGGGTGAGAAGTGTGTGCCGTTCTGGAATGGCGCCAACTTCTGTACTCCCAATGGCGCAGGCGTGGAAGGTGCTGCGTGTACCTCTCACGAGACGTGTGGTGCCGATCTGCTTTGCGTGGGCAGCGTGTGTGAGAAACCTGACTGCACGCCCATCAGCGCCGGCAAGCCTTGCCCCACGGGCGAAGCCTGTGGCGGTCTGTCCATTGGTTCGCACTCTCTGGACGTCGGTTTCTGCTACGAGACCTGTGATCCCTACGTGGTGAACAGCCGCTGCGCGGAAGGGCAGTGGTGCTTCCCCGACCTGGAGACGCGGAACATTGGGCAGTGTGTGGATTCCAACCCCAATGGTTTGGGTGTGGGTGAAGCTTGCCAGAACCTGTTCGACGATTGTGATGACAACATGCTGTGCATCAGCGGCCTTTGTTCTTTGCTTTGCGACCCCGTCGCGACGGGTACTGAAGTTGGGCAGTGCGGTACGAACGAGGCCTGCAGTGCGCTGAGCATCGACGAAGACACCTTGGCCATTGGTATTTGCTACAGCGTGTGCACGCCGTACGTGAGCAACTCTGGCTGTGCTCAGAACGAGTGGTGCGTGCCTGACTTCGAGACGGCGGGCATTGGTCAGTGTGTGACGTCTGCGACGAACGGCAAGCCCGCTGGCGCAGTGTGCACGGAGTTCTTTGGCGAGTGTGCTGATGGCATGATCTGCTTGTGGGACGAGTGCCAGCAGCTTTGCGATCCCACAGCGACGGGCACGGCCCCCGGGACCTGCAGTGGCGATGCCTTCTGCAGTGGCTTGGCCTATCAGGATGGCACGGAGCTCGCGGTTGGTCTGTGTAATGAGCCGGAGTGCGTGTACAACTACGCGCGCGGCCAGGGCGGTACGCCGATCGTTGCCTGTGAGAATCCTGCAGACCGCTGTCTGCCTGGCGACCTCTTTGGGGTTCCGCTCGATGTGTGCTTCCCGCCGACGGACAGCGCTGGCGATCCCTTCTTCGCTGTCGGGTACCCGCTGGACGAGTTTGCGCCCTGTGGGATGACCGAGGAGTACACCTGGTGCCGCGCGGCTGGCATGTGTCTGGCGATGTCTTCGACGGATCCCACGCCCTACTGCCTCGAGTTGTGCCTGGACCGGATTCCGCCGGGGGTGGGCCAGACGAACCATCCGATGTGCGGGCGCTCTGAGGCGCAGTGCGCAGCGATGTTCGTGTCGACGGACTTGGGCATTTGTTACAACGAATAGCGTTGTTTGCGCTCGCAGATGCGAGCGCGCGGTGTTGAAAAGGGCCCCCTTTGGGGGCCCTTTTCATTTACGCTGGGTCACGGAGGACATAGTCAAGCCGAAAGGCCGGCGCCTTGGCGGAAGATCTCCACGCCGACCCAGTCGGGGTTGCCGACGACGCCCGTGGCTTTTTTTCGCACCCGCAAGCGGAGGCTGTGCACTTCGGGGAGGGCGAGGCAGCGTTGGGCGATGCGCTCGGCGAGGTGCTCGACGAGGTTGAGGGGCGTGCCGCTTGCGACATCGACGATGATTTGGGCCAGGCGTTGGTAGTCCAAGGTGTCGTGGAGGCGATCGGTGGTGAAGCCGGGCAGCGCAGCGACATGGGCTTCGAGGTCGATTTGGAAGAGACGTCCTTCGTCGCGTTCGTGGGCATTGACGCCGTGTTTGCCAACGACGGTCAGGCCTTCGATGAAGATGGTGTTGCAGTTTTGCACGATAGACTCCTGATGGGGTGCCGCAGACGTGGCCGGTGCAGGGCATAGCACAGGGGCGCTGTGGTCGAAAGCATGATGTGTCGTGCAGTGGTCTTTTGAGTCGTTGCCGGCGAAAGGATAGAGTGAAGTGGGGCTTGGGATGATGGTATTTCGTGGCGTTGCCTGGGTGTGACAGAGCAGACGAGGTTGAGTCGGCGATGGATGCTGAAAGATCTGGTGCGGCGGTGGTGCCAAAGGACGCGTGGAAGGCTGGGCATCTGGTGGGTGACCGCTATGCCGTGGGTCGCTTTTTGTCGCTCGGGCCTTTGGGGCAGTGGTATGCGGGGCAAGATCGCCAGGATAGCGCTGGTGATGGGCGGGTGATGCTGCTGCGCACGGTTGGGTTCGAGGTGGGCA
This sequence comes from uncultured Myxococcales bacterium, assembly GCA_964454015.1. Taxonomy (GTDB): domain Bacteria; phylum Myxococcota_A; class Bradymonadia; order UBA4248; family UBA4248; genus CAYVQF01. Next base: position 18,850 of record CAYVQF010000053.1, on the reverse strand, counting down.
GCGGGGTTGAAGCGGCGCTGGCCGGGGCGCAGGCGGCGACGTTTCCCGCAGGCGTCTTGGGGGTGCGGGCGACTTTTCGGGAGCGCAGAGGCCTGGTCGTGGTGTTGGATTTCGTGGATGCGCCAAGCTTGGAGGACTACGTCGGCGAGTATGGGCCTCTGGCGGAGGATTTGGCGCTGGAGACCTTCAAGCGTTTGGCCGAGGTGTTGGCGACGGCGCACGTTCAGGGATTGGTGCATGGGTGGTTGAGCGCCAGCGAGCTATTGTTGATGCACGATGGGCACGGCCTACGCCCGGTGGTACGTGGCATGGGCCTGTGGCCTCTTTATGGGGCGGCGAACGCCAAGCATGCCGAAGCCCTGTTGCAGGTGCCAGGCCGGGGTGAGGTGCTCCGTCCGGTGGACGATGTCTACGCTTTTGCGGCGACGATGGTGACGGCCTTTTACGGTGCCAAGGCGAGTCCTTCTTGGTTTTTGCAGCAGGATGGGCTCAGTGGGATACAGGCCGACTTGCAGGCGGCGTTGCGCCAGGCGCTGGAGGAGCGTCCCGAGCGGCGCTTTCAAAACATGCAGGCCTTGGCGAACTTGCTCACGGCCATGGCGCGGGTCCCGGAAGCGGCCAAGAGCTTGGAGCGTCCTGACCCCGGGACGGTGGTGGCTGGTCAGTACTTGGTGCAGCGCCTCCTGGGTGAAGGCGGCATGGCGCGGGTGTACTTGGCGCAAGACACTTTGCTTGGGACCCAGGTTGGGCTCAAGCTGCTGAACGCGACGAGCGCCGCCGACGCGGAGGTGGTGGAGCGCTTTTTGACAGAGGCGTCGATTCAGGCGCGCTTGGTGCACCCTGAGCCCCACCCGCATATCGTGTCGGTGTTGCGGGTGCTGCACAAGGATCCCGTTGGCTTCGTGATGGAGTACGTGTCGGGTCCGACGCTGGAGGAGATGTTGCAGCGTGAGACCCTATCCGAGTGCGCCGTGGCGGATCTATTTGCGCAGGTTTGTGATGGCTTGGCGCATGCCCACGGGCGAAGGATCGTGCACCGGGACATCAAGCTGTCTAATATTCTGGTGGGACGGGATGCTTCTGGGGACGCCGTTGCCAAGTTGATGGATTTTGGCATCTCGAAGCAAATGGACCAACCGAAGACGCGGACAAACTTGGTGTTGGGTACGCTCGGCTACTTGGCGCCGGAGCTGTTCATTAGCGCCAAGGATGCGAGCGCGGCGAGCGATATCTACGCGGTGGGTTGTTGTCTCTACGAGGCCTTCGTCGGTGATTTGCCGTTTTCGGCGAGCAGCGGTCTGCGTTCGCTGGCCTTCAGGGTTTACAATGAGGCGCCGACGCGGCCGACGGCGCTGGGGGCGAAGGTTTCGGCGGAGATGGAGGCGTTGATTTTGGCTTGCTTGGCCAAGAAGCCCGAGGCGCGCCCGGAGTCGGCGGCGTGGTTGGGTGCGCGTTTGCGCCACCTGGCGCGAGGGACGGACGATCCTGAGTTGCTGACCATGTTGGGGGCGGCGGGTGGCGGCAAGACGAAGGCGCAGCGGCGGGCGACGCCTGAGCTTGGTCGTGCGTCGCAGGTGACGGCGATGGCGGTGCGTCCTGGGCGGCGCGGCGGTGTGGTGGCGGTGTTGGCCGTCGTGGCCGTGTTGTTGGCGGTGGCTGTCGTGGTGTACTTGTTGGCCTTCCACGCACGCCCCGGGGAGGTGGCTGCCAAGAAAGCAGAGGCGCCAGAGGTGGCGGTGGTGGATGAGCCGGCCGATGCGTCGCGCGGTGCGGTGCCGGCAGAGGTGGGTCACACGTCGTTGACGGCTTCGGTGGTGTTTGGTGCCGATGAGTTGTTGGCCCAGGCGCGGGCTGAGGCGGAGCGTGGTGATCGCCGGGCAGCGTTGCGTTTGTACCGGGAGGCCACGGAGAAGTTGGACCGCGATGGCGGTGAGGCGCAGGTGATGGCGGCGGCCTATGAGGAGATGGCCGATTTGGCATTGGCGGCGGCGGAGGTGGCAGGGGAGCAACCTGCCGAGGCGGCGGCGGAGGCTGAGGAGGGGCGTGGGGTCTTTTTGGCGATGGCTTCGGAGGCCTATGGGCGGGCGGCTGAGGTGCGGGGGGATTTTGCGTTGTTCATGAAGAAGGCGGCCTTGGACCAGGAGCGGGGTGATGCGCAGGGGGCTTTGGCCGCGTTGAACCAGGCGCGTGAGGTGGCAGAAGATGAGGCGTCTCGCTCGCAGGCGGCGAGTGTGATTGCGCGGTTGGAGGGGGCTTATGCGGCGGGTGGGGAGAGCGCTGAAGAGGCGCGGGCGTCGCGTCAGGAGGATGCCGGGCGCGAGTGGGTCGAGGTGTGGCTGGAATCTGTGCCGGAGAATGCGGCGGTGTTGCAGGGTGGGCGGCGCATCGGCCGGACGCCGTTGATCAAGCGGGTGCCGCGTACGGATGCGTCGCTTCGTTTTACGCTGCGCTTGTCTGGCTACTATGACGAGGTGGTCGAGTTGTCGGGCGACAGCGGCGGTAGACGGGAGGTGCAGTTGGCTTTGCGGCCGCGGCGGATTCGTTGAGTGGCCGTTTATTTTTTTGCTGCGATGCCGAAGGCGGCGACGAGGCGGACGGCGAAGAGCGGGCTGTCGAGGAATTTTTGGTATTGTTGGACGGTGCCCTTCTTCTGGCGCAGGAGGGCTTCGAGGATGACATATTGGGCGTCGACGGGGAGCTTGTCGATTTTGTCGAGGTAGGGCTCTGGTCCATCGAGGTGTAGCACCAAGGTGTAGATGGTAGCGGCTTGACCCAGGCGGTTGCCGTAGTCATTGGCGTGGCGGCGCAGGGTCGGGGCGAGGCTTTGCAGCCATGGTGCTTGGGGGTTGGGGTCTTTCTCGGCCCAGAGGGCGAGGCTGTCGATGAGTGGGGCGCGATACTGCTCAACGCCGAGTTTCTGGCTGACGGTACGTTCGAAATGGGCCGGGTCGCGTTGCCAGAGGATTTGGAGTGCGAGGAGGCGGACCTCGGGGTCGGGGTCGAGGAGGACGGCGTCGGGGATGCGGACGCGGGTATTGCCGTAGAGGGTGATGGCCTCGAGGACGGTCTGGCGGAGCAGCGATTTGGGGCTGTCGAGGGCCTGGCCCAAGGTCATGGCAGCGTCAGGGTCATCGATGCTGGCGAGTACGGTGAGGGCGTCGAGTTGCAGGTCGGGTTGCTCGTCGCGGCGGGCGAGGCGATCGATTTCAGCGATGCGGTGGACGTCGCCACTGGCGCCGAGGGCGAGGATGGCTGCGTTGTGGACGTCGAGTTGTTCGGGATCTTTGGCGGTGTCGACGTAGATTTGATAGGCGATGCTCTGGAGTTGGGGCAGTCCCACGTGGGTGAGGATGCGCAGGGCTCGAATGCGATCGGCGGCGTTAGCGTTTCGAGCGAGCTCGAGGAGGGCAGCGCGTCGTTCTTCGTTTTCGGCGATGAGGCGGTCGTTTTTGTTGAGATAGCGCAGGGTGGTGATGACGGTTTTGATATCTGGGTCAGTGGCGAAGATTTTGATGCGTTGTTCGAGTTGGCGCGCCTCCATGGGGGCGAGGGCTTCTTTGTTTTCGAGGAGGGCGGTGGCGATGCCGACGGCTTCACGTCGCAGTTCGCTGCGGCTGGTGCGCAGCGCCGCAGTGAGGACGGGCTCGAAATCAATCCAGGTGAGGCGTTGCCGGGCGATATTCAGGGCGGTGAGTTGCTGGGGCAGGGGTGCGTTCTGGACGGCCTTGGTGAGGGTTTCGATGGCGCTCTCTTCGGCGCCAATGGTGAGGAGGGCATCGGCGGCTCGGAGAGAGACCATGGGGTCGTGGTCTGCGAGGAGCTTCTCTGCTTGGGCCTTCCAGAGGTGGGAGGGTGTGGTGGCGGCGAGGCGCAGGGCTTCAGCGCGCACGAATGGATCCTCGTTGTTCCAGGCCTTGTCGAGGATGCTTTTGACTTGCGCTTGGAGATCGGGCGGGATGCTGGTGCTGGTGCGGGGTTGGCAGGCGGCGAAGCCGATGAGTGCGAGCCACAGCAGCCGTCGAAGTGAGCGCAGTGGGCCGCCTTGGGACGAGGTTTTGGGCATCGCAGCTACCACAGTTGGGTTGAGGGAGTTCACGGTTTGCCGTTGGTTGCTTAGGGCCAGCCCATTTTGTTGGGTTGGCGGCAGGTGTCAAAGGCTGAGGATGCCATAGTCGGTGCATTTGCGACAGTTTTTGAGGAAAGGGGGGGCGGGTGATGCGATCGGGTCGATAGGATCGGGTGGCGGCGCTGGTGATTGAAGTTCTTTCGCCGCTGTGTTAGAGGAAAGCCGCGCTAGGTCTTGGCGAGGTTGCGGCCAAGCGGCGAGGATGGACATTGGCGCTGAGGGAGGTTGTCTTGGATCCGCATGTGTTGCGCGCGAAGTTTTTGTCGTTTTTTCAGGGTCTTGGACATGAGGTGGTGACATCGTCTCCGGTGGTGCCAAAGGGCGATCCGACGCTCTTGTTTGCGAATGCTGGGATGAACCAGTTCAAGGATGTTTTCTTGGGTGCTGAGGTGCGTTCGTATAAGCGCGCGGCGAGTGCCCAGAAATGCATTCGTGCAGGTGGCAAACACAACGATTTGGACGAGGTGGGGAAAGATGGACGTCATCTGACCTTTTTCGAGATGTTGGGGAACTGGTCATTTGGCGACTACTACAAGCGGGAGTCGATTCAGTGGGGCTGGTCATTTTTGACGGAGGTGCTGGGCCTCCCGGTGGAGCGTCTCTATGTGACGGTATACAAGGACGACGATGCGTCGTGGGACATTTGGGCCAATGAGGTTGGGGTGCCGACGGCGCGGATGATGCGGCTGGGGGACATCGCCGTCGGTGATGAAGAGAATTTTTGGAGTATGGGTCCCGTGGGTCCCTGTGGTCCGTGTACGGAGATTCACTTCGATACGCAGCCGCATGAGGCGTCGACTTGGGGGCCTGGTTGCTCGGGTGAGCGCTACGTAGAGATTTGGAATCACGTGTTCATGGAGTTCGACCGCGATGCGGCGGGCGTGTTGACGTCTCTGCCGATGAAGAGCGTGGACACGGGGATGGGTTTGGAGCGAGTGGCTGCGCTGTTGGCGGGGGTGGAGAGCGTCTATGCGACGGCGCTGTTCAAAGGGATCTTGGAGCAGACGGCGTCGTTGTTGGGGCGGCCGCAGTGTCAGGCGGAGATTCTCGCCGGGGCGGATGTCAACGCCTTTCGGGTCATTGCGGACCACGTGCGGACGCTGACCTTTGCGGTGAGCGAAGGGCAACCCTTTTCCAACGAGGGTCGGGGTTATGTGTTGCGGCGGATCTTGCGACGGGCCGTGCGTTTTGGTCGCGACTTGGGTTTCCGCGAGCCATTTTTGTGCAAGCTCTCCCAAGCCGTGGTGGACGAGTTCGCTGGCGTGTATCCCGAATTGGCGGCGGTCTCGGTGCAATGCCAGGAGGTGTTGCGTTTGGAAGAGGAGCGCTTTTTCCGGACGCTGGAGCGTGGTTTGGTGCGTTTCGAGGAGGTTGCCGGGCGCAGCGCCGGTGGCCGCGTGGCGGGTCAGGATGCCTTCGTTCTGTATGATACCTTTGGTTTTCCTTTGGATTTGACGCAGATCATGGCGGAGGAGCGGGGGCTTGAGGTGGACGTCGCCGGCTTCGAGGAGGCCTTGTCGCAGCAGCGGCAGCGTTCTTCCGAGGCCTCTGGGTTCACGGGACAGGAAGGGGGTCCGTGGATTGGCATCCGTGAGGGGAGTGCGACGACTTTTCTGGGTTATGCGCGGCATTCCACGGCGAGTCAGGTGATTCGCTATCGCGAGCGCGGTGATTTTTACGATGTGTTGTTGGATATGACGCCGTTCTATGCCGAAGGGGGTGGGCAGGTCGGCGACGGTGGCCTGATCCACTCGGAGGATGGCCAACTGCGGCTGCGGGTTTTGGATACGCAGCGCACGGACGGGGGCATTGTTCACGTTTGTCGTTTGGAAGATGGTTTCGTGACGCGGGAGAGCATGGCGAAGGATGTGATCGCCGAAGTGAACGCCGAGCGACGCGGGCTGATTGCCAGTAACCACACGGCGACCCATCTTTTGCACAAGGCGCTGCGTGCAGTGGTGTCGACGGAGATCTTTCAGGCGGGTTCATTGGTGCGGGACGACAAGTTTCGTTTTGATTTTAGCTTCTCGCGGGCGCTGACCGAGGATGAGTTGGAGCGGGTGGAGCAGTGGGTGAACGCCCAGATCCGTGCAGGGCATGAGGTGCGCAAGCACGTCGACGTGCCGCATCAGACGGCGCAGGAGTGGGGCGCGATGGCCATTTTCGGTGAGAAATATGGTGATCGGGTGCGGGTAGTCGAGGTGCCTGGGGTGAGCATGGAGTTGTGCGGTGGGATTCACGTGGAGAACACGCGCGAGATATTGCTGTTCAGGATCGTGTCGGAGGGCGCCATCGCCGCCGGGACGCGGCGCATCGAGGCGGTGACGAACGCTGGCGCTTTTGCGGCGGCGCAGCAGGACCGACGTCTGTTGCGGGCGAGCGCCGAGGCGGTGGGGGTGGATACGGTCGAAGCGTTGCCGGTGCGGCTGAAGAAGTGGGTGAGCGAGCGCGCTGAGTTGGAGCGTCAGGTGGAGTCGTTGACGCGGCGGGTTGCTCGGACCGAGGTGGCGGCGATTCTGCGCGAGGGTAAGGAGGTCGGGGGTGTTCGCGCCTATGCCGCGCGCGTGCAGGTGCGCGAGCGGAAGGACTTGTTGCTGTACGTAGATTTGCTGCGCGAGCGCATGGGTGAAGGGGTGGCGTTGTTGGGCGCTGAGATCGATGGCAGACCTGCGCTGGTGTGCGCGGTGTCCGAGGGGGTCGCCAAGCAGTCGACTTGGCATGCGACGGCGATCGTCAATGCCTGTGCGCAGGTGATTGGTGGGCGAGGCGGCGGCCGGCCAACGCTGGCGCAAGCCGGTGGGGCTGAGCTGGGTCGACTGGATGAGGCGATTGCGGCGCTCTTTGGGGTGTTGCAGACGATGGCGACGGGGGGCGGGCGATGAGCAGTGAGACGCAACGGGAGGTTCTGGCGATCATCGGCAAGGTGCTTGGGCGCGCGGAAGCCTTGGAGCTGAACCATCATCTGGTCAATGACCTTGGTGCCAATAGCTTGGACGTGGTTGAGCTCATCATGCGGGTAGAGGAGCGCTTTGGTTTGCGCATTCCAGAGGATGTGTCTGAGAGTGTGGCCACGGTGGCTGACGTGATTGCCTATGTCGAGAGTTTGGAAGCGTCACAGCGGTGCGCGCCAGGGGGCGAGGGTGGACGGGTGTTGGTGATGGGGAGTGATCATTCCGGGGTCGCTCTGAAGCGGTTTCTCGGTGGTGTGGCCGAAGGCCTGGGTTTTTGTGTCGAGGACTTGGGTCCGGCGAGTGAGGAGGCGTGCGACTACCCGACGCGGGCGTTGGCGGTGGCGCAGGCGGTGGCCAGTGGGGGGGGGCACACTTTGGGGCTGTTGATATGCAGCACGGGGATTGGGATGTCCATTGCGGCCAACAAGGTGCCAGGTGTGCGTGCGGCGTTGGTGCGGGATGCCATCGAGGCCGAGATGACGCGCCGGCACAATGACGCGAACGTGATGTGCCTGGGGGCGAAGATGGTGGGTGAGTTGGCGGCACAGCGGGCGCTGGAGTCTTTTTTACGGCATGAGTTCGAGGCGGGCGACGATGGTCGTCATGCGCGCCGGGTGCAACAGATTCGCGATGCGGAGACCGCAACCCACTAGGTGCGGTGGTGAGAGCCAAGGTGCTTCGAGAGCGTGACGAACATTACATGTCGCTGGCCTTGACCGAGGCGGCTCGGGGTGATTGGCGGACGCATCCCAACCCGATGGTCGGCGCGGTGGTCGTGCGCGGTGACGCGGTGCTGGCGACGGGTTACCACGAAGCGGCCGGGCAGGATCATGCGGAGGTGGTGGCCTTACGCAAGCTCGGGATGCAAGCTCAAGGGGCGGAGCTTTTCGTGACTTTAGAGCCCTGTCACCACCACGGGCGGACACCCCCATGTACTTCGGCTTTGATTGGCGCAGGGATTTCGCGCTGCGTCATTGGCAGTGTCGATCCTGACCCGCGGGTTTCGGGGCGGGGCATTGCAGCGTTGGGCGCGGCGGGGGTGGTGTGTGAGGTTGGGGTGCTGGAAGCGGCCTGCCAGGCATTGAACGCGCCTTTCTTCAAGCGCGTTTTGCATGGCTTGCCCTATGTCACGTTGAAGATGGCCATGACTCTGGACGGTCGCATTGCGACGGTGCAGGGCTCTTCGCAGTGGATCAGTGGGGAGGCATCGCGGGCGGAGGTGCAAGAGATGCGCCGTCGGCATGACGCGGTGATGGTGGGTACGGGGACGGTGGCGGCGGACGATCCGCGGCTGACGGTGCGGAGCGGTGATGGACCGAGGCGACAGCCTCTGCGGGTGGTTCTGGATCGCCGCTTGCGGCTGCGGCCGGAGGCGCAGGTTTTTGATGGCAAGGCTGCGACCCTTTTGTTCACGCGCGAGGCCTGTCTCGGAGAGGGCGTGGCGCGTTTTGCAGGGCGCGATATCGAGGTGCAGTCCGTAGGCGAGGGAGATGCGGGGCTGGACCTCGGCGCGGTGTTGCGTCGCCTGGTGTCATCGCGGCGGGTGACGACGCTCCTGTGTGAAGGTGGGGGTGAGCTGGCGGCGTCGTTGTTGTCGTCCTCCTTGGTGGATGAGTTGGTGGTGTTCGTGGCCCCTAAGGTGGTTGGGGGGCGCACGGCGCCCGGTCCAGTGGGAGGTCTTGGGGTAGGGGAGATGGCCGAGGCGCTGTCTTTCGACTTCGTATCCTGGCGCCAGGTGGGGGCGGATTTGTGTTTGGTGGCGAAGCCACGCATTGCCGCCACGCGCGGAGGTTGAGATGTTCACAGGCCTCATCGAGACGGTAGGTCGGGTCGCCGGTTTGCAGCGCAGCGCGACAGAGTTCCGCTTGGGGCTGACGTCGACGATTCCGTTGCAGGCGTTGAGTCTCGGGGAGAGTGTGGCGGTCAACGGGGTGTGCCTGACCGTGGTGGAGATGTCGGGTGGGCTCTTTTATGCGCAGGTGTCGCCCGAGACCCTGCGGCGCAGCACCTTGGAGGCTTTGCGGGTGGGAGCGCAGGTGAACCTCGAGCGCGCCTTGAGGCTGGGTGATCGCCTTGGCGGACATCTGGTCCTGGGGCATGTGGACGGGGTGGGGCAAGTGTTGGCCGTGCGCCGGGAGCAGAACGCGGTGCATGTGCACGTTTCGCTGGCGACGGAGCTGCAGGCCATGGTGGTGGAGAAGGGATCCATCGCCGTGGATGGGGTGAGCCTGACGGTGAGTGGCCTCGATGCGCGCGGTTTTACGGTGACCTTGGTGCCGTTCTCGGCAGCGCAGACGACGCTGGGTGCGGTTGCGGTGGGGCAGCGGGTCAACATCGAGGTCGACATCATTGGCAAGCATGTGTCACGACTGCTGGGGTTGGGCCGCGGTGGCGGGGCCACGGGGGTGGAGGCGAAGGAGGGGGTGAGTTGGTCGCTGTTGGAGCGGCATGGATTTGGGGATGGCACCCCAAGGTAGCGCCAAGGGAAAGGTTAGGATGGCTGTAGCGAAAATTGAAGATGTAGTCGCGGCGATGGGACGTGGTGAGATGGTCATCCTCGTGGACGACGAGCACCGCGAGAACGAAGGCGACCTTTGCATGGCGGCGGAGTTGGTGACGCCCGAGGCGATCAACTTCATGGCGACGCATGGTCGGGGCCTGATCTGTTTGGCCATGACCGAGGAGAGGCTGACGGCCTTGCAGATCCCCAGGATGGTGGAAGAGAACACCAGCCGGATGCGGACGGCGTTTACCGTCTCGATCGAGGCGCGCAGCGGTGTGACCACGGGGATTTCAGCGGCTGACCGGGCGCGGACGGTGCAGGTGGCGGTTGCGGATGGGTCGACGCCGGGAGATTTGGCGCGTCCGGGGCACATTTTTCCTTTGGCGGCGCGCCGTGGCGGCGTTTTGGAGCGGACGGGGCAAACCGAGGGGAGCGTGGACCTGGCGCGTTTGGCCGGCTGCAAGGCGGCGGCGGTGATCTGCGAGATCATGAACGACGATGGGACCATGGCGCGGATGGCCGATCTGGAGCGTTTTGCTGCCAGGCACGGTCTTTTGATTGCGACCATCGCTGACTTGATTGCCTATAGGTTGCGGCGTGAGTATTTGGTGGAGCGCGTCTTGTCGGTGCCGTGCCATTTGGAGAGCCTTGGGGACTTTCAGGGGCATGTTTTCCGCAGCCAAGTCGATGGTTCGGAGCACTTTGCCCTGAGCCGAGGTGATCTCTCTGGCGATGCGCCGGTGCTGGTGCGGGTCCACGCGGGTTCGCGGTGGAACGACATGTTTGCCTTGGTCGGGATGAACGACGATGGCGACCTCGCTTTTTCGCTGCGGCGCATTGCCGACGAGGGTCGCGGGGTCTTGCTCTACGTTCAGCGGCCGGCGGATTCCCTGCAGACCGTTCTGTCTGGGATGCTTGGTTTGGAGTCGGCCGCGCCAGAGAGCTGGGGCGAGGAGCAGTTGAACGCGCCCCCTCTGGAGATGCGTCTCTTTGGCATTGGTGCGCAGTGTCTGCGTGCCTTGGGGGTGGAGAGGATGCGCGTATTGACCCATACGCCAACGAAGATCGTAGGTTTAGAAGCGTTTGGATTACAAGTGGTCGAGTACGTGACGCTCGAGAGTCCGAGTGAGCGTGCTGACGCAAGGAAGGTAGGTCATGCCGACAATCATTGAGGGACATCTTCAAGCCACTGGCCACCGCTATGCGGTGGTGGTGGGCCGTTTCAATCACTTCATCGCGGATCGTCTACTCGAGGGGGCTCTCGACGCGTTGGTGCGTCACGGAGCAAGTCCTGATGACGTGGTGGTGTACCGGGTTCCTGGTTCCTTCGAGATTCCTATGATGGCGAAGAGAGCTGGGGCCACGGGGCGCTTCGATGGGGTGATTTGCCTGGGGGCGTTGATCCGCGGTGCGACGCCGCACTTCGACCATATCGCCGCCGAGGTGACCAAGGGCATCGCGAACAGCTCGCTGGAGCTGGGGGTGCCCATGAGTTATGGGGTCATCACGGCGGATACGTTGGAGCAGGCCATCGAGCGGGCAGGGACGAAGGCGGGCAATAAGGGCGCGGAGGCGGCGTTGGCAGCCATCGAGATGGTCGATCTCTTTCGCAAAGCCCAAGGTTGAAGGGTGCAAGAGCATGGCAAAAGGCAGAAGACATGGGCGGCGCGGCAACGCGGCGTTGCTTTCGGAGCGTGAATGCCAGGTGCGGGACTTGGCCGTGAGCCTGTCGCACTTTGGGCGAATGCAAGGCCTGGCGGTTGACGATCCGGCAGTGGTGGCTGCGGCGCAGGCCCAGTGTCCGGGCTTGCTCGTGAGCGAAGTGGCGGTGAGTGAGGCGGCGGCGTTGCTGGTCGAAGGCGAGGGGCGCAGGGAGCTGCTCGAGTTGGCGTGCGAAGCGTCGGGGATCGGTCATCTGGACCGTTTGAGTGAGGCGGTGCTCTATGTCGCCCTCCAGGACCTCTTGACCGACATGGGGCGGGCTTCTCAAGTCATCGTCGACGATGCAGTGGCGCGGGCGCAGCGGCTCGGTGCGGGGGTGTCCGAGGCGGTGCTGCGCCGGGTCTTGTCCCAGCTTTCGGGTTTCAGAACGGAGATCAGGCGCACCCTGCGCGGGTGGGCGCTGGCGCTGCTCTATGGGCAGGAGTTTGGCTGCAGTGTGGCCGAGCTGAGCACGCGCTTCTTGCCGCTGTTGTCAGGTCATGAGGAGAGCGCGCCGCCGCTTTTTCTCAACGCCTATACGGCGGAAGGCGCGGTCGATCCGCGCGCGCGGTTGACCCTCATGCGGGCGCAGCGTTTGGCACAGGAAGTCCTCGCGCGCCGGGAAGAGCTGGACGAACGGGTGCAGGCTTCGAGCGCGCGGTGGCGTTTGCGTCGCATGGCCTTGATCGATCTCAATATCTTGCGTTTGGCCGCCTATGAGCTGTTGGTGACGCCGCAGACGCCGCCGAAGATCGTGATCAACGAGGCCGTGGAGCTGGCCAAGCTCTTTGGGGCCGAGCAGAGCCGCAGCTTTGTCAACGGCATTCTGCAGCAGTTGTGTACGGACAATGGGATCGCGATCATCTGAAGAGGCGCGCTGCGCATGAGAAGAGTGACGCGTGCAAGGGCGACGCTGTTGGTGCTGGCTTTGGGCCTGGTGGTCCTGGCGGCTGGCTGCATGCGTCGCGGTGGCGAGGAAGAGGAGCGCCCCGGGGAGGTGCGCTTGCTCTCGGAGGTGGCTTCGGTGGGGGTGAGCCTGGAGGGTGAGGCGGCCCCCTCCCGGTGGCACTTGCGGCGCCGTGGGCCGTCCTATCGGTGGCAAAATGGCGAACGCCAGACGCTGGCGCGGGCTACGCTTCGTCGCGCCGAGAACCGCGTGGTGGTACGTGACGCGCGCGGCGTGTGGGCCGGGGCGACGCACAAAGAGGATGGGCGCATCCACTTCATCGATGCAGAGGGTGGACGCGCCGTGTCTCTTTGGCTTGACGAGGGCTCTGGGCAGGTGGTGCTGCGGGCAGGTGCGCGTGAGGTCGGGCGGATCGTGGTGGTCGAGCGGGCGGCGGCGCCGCCGGCCCTGCGGGATAGCGTGAGCCAACGCGTCACGGCATTGCGCAGCGACGGGCGGGCGGTGGAAGTCTTCGAGGCGCTGCAGGATCCCCCCCTGGGGCAGGTGTCGACGCGGCTGTCCTTGGGTCCCCTGGGGGTGATGTTGCTCGAAGTGGATGCGCTTCCTGTGGCGGCGCGCCTGGCGTTGGCGTTGCACGTGGAGTTGCTGGAGAGCCCCTTGCGGCAGGTGAAGACCAGTGCCGACGTGCTATGATTCACGCGTCGTCGCGACTAGACTGCGGCTGAGGATGCTATGGCTCTTTCGGGAGAGAGGTGGATAATGAAGGCGAGAGGTCGTGCTTGCTGGCTGTTGAGCGCCTTTTGCGGAGCGTTGTTGCTGATGGTCGGCGGTCTCGAGGCTCAGGAAGCGCGGCCGACGGTCGCGCTGTTGTCGTGCGCGGCCAAAGGGGGGATGCGCGACGCAGACGTGCAACGTGCGGTGGGGGTGGTGGAAGAGGCCCTGCTGGGCCACGGCGCTTTCTCCGTGTTGCGCTACCAGGAGAGCCGTTCTCGCCTGGCGGCGATGGCCCCAGAGATCGTGGGTTGTCTGACCACGGGTTGTCTCGCTCTGACGGGCAACGCACTGGAGGCGCAATACGGTATCGTCGTCGAGATCGAGGAGGAGTTGCAGTTCTTTACCTTTAGGCTGCGTCTCTTCGAGCTGCGAGGTGGGCAGCTCCAGCATTCGAACCAGGGGAGCTGCGAGGTGTGTACCGCTGAGGAGGCCCTCGAGGCGCTGTCGGCGATGGTGCGGTCGAGTTTACGGGAGCTCGGCGCCCCGCAGGCGCGGACGCAGGAGGTGGTGGTCAAGGCGGTGATGGGCGAGGTCCGGGTGGCGATCTTTGCTACGCCTGATGATACGGAGATCGGGATCAACGGGGCGCCGGTCGCTCGCGGTCGCCATGTGGGGACCTTGCCGCCGGGGACGCATGAGGTGGTCCTCACACGTGAGGGATTTGGGGCGGTGACGGAGCAGTTGGCGCTTCAGGATGGCGACGGGCCGACCTACCTGGTGGTGCACCTGCGGCCGCTGACCACGCCCGTTTTTACGGGAGGTCGCACGGGCGGCTGGGTGGAGAGCCTGGACCGCGACTTGTGGGCGTGGACCCTGACCGGGGGCGGCACGGTGTTGGGGGTGGCAGGCGTGGTGCTGCTGGCCATCGACGGGGAGACGACCTGTAGCGGTGCGGTGCAGGACTGCGAGCGAGTTTTTTCGACGCGGGCCGGGGGGGCGGTGGCGTTGGGCTTGGGGGTGGCGGCCCTCAGCGCCGGCGTGACTCTCTTTCTTTGGGAGCATTTGGCCGGCACGTCATCGTCTTCCGTGGCCGTGGGCTTCGATCCCCAGGGCACTCAGGTGGTGTTGGGCGGCCGATTTTAGGCTTATGAACCACGGGCCTGCGGGCGCGCGCTGTCAAGGGGGTTGCGCGGGCGGCGGATGGCGTTGCGCTCAGTCTTCGGTGCGCAGATAGTCGTTGCGGATGAGATAGACGATGTCTTGCAGGGTCTCTAAGTCCGTGGCCAAGCTCTTGTTGAGCACGGTCTCGACGTGGCGATAGTTGTGGACCAACTGCAGGGTGTCGAGGAGGGCAGGCGTCAGATTGCGCAGGGGTGGTACCAGAGGCATGGGCAGCAGGAGGTGGGCATTGTAGTCGGGGACGTCTGTGCCAATGGCTCGAATTTCGTCGAGGATGCGCATCCCTTCCATCATGAGGGACTCGACGGATTCGTTGATACTCTCTTCGAACTCGGCGGAGATGGAGGTGTCCAGGAGGAAGGAGCCCGTGGTCCAGCTCATCATGCGGTAGAAGGCTTTCTCCATGGGGATGTCGAGGTTGCCGTCGATGACGGCGGCGTAGACTCGCCCTTCACGGAGGTAGACGCGGCCTTCAGAATTATTGGAGTTGATGATGAGGCAGCCCGTTCTCTTGGAGGAGCCAAAGAGCTGGAGGAGATCGGGGAGGGGGACCTGATCGATGATGCCTGAGAGGACGCCGCTGAGGGTGGCCCCGTGCTGGGTGTGGTGGGGCGCGACGGAGCGGCGGTTGGCCGTGTTGGGGAAGGCTGCAGGCGGCGCTTCAGGCGCTTGGGCTGCTTCCTCATAGACCAGCTTGATGATGGAGGTGCCGATGAGGATACGGTCGCCCTCTTTGAGGCGGACCCGGGTGATTTTCTCGCCGTTGACGAAGGAACCGTTGGTGCTGCCGAGGTCTTCGATCCAGATTTCGTTGTTGGTGGTGGTGATTTTGGCGTGGTGTCTGGAGACCATGTCCTCGACCAGGACCATCTCCAGCTCGCTGCTGCGTCCGATGATGAGTTCCTGGTTCATGTCCAGAGGGAACTCGCCACCTTGGTATTTCCCTGAGATGAACTTCAGGACGTAACGGCCGGAGGCAGGCTGACGCATCATGGTCTCGTCACCAACAGGAGTCGAAGTTAACAGTTCAATTGGCCTAAGGCACTTGCCTTTGCCAAGGAGTCAAACGCAAAATTGTCGCAAAGATGGGCTTGGGTCAAAGAATGGACCTTGGGCTTGACCAAGCCGCGCCAAAGGTCTTAACAAATTGCGGAGTGTCGTCAAGAAAGTCAAACGGGCAGGCGAAGGTGAAAGTGGGGTGACGCGCGCCGTATGGCCGAGAAAGGTTAGTGAAGGTGGGATCAGCGGCAGCCTGCGGCGAAGGCAAAGGTGTAGGCCACGAGCGCGAGTAGGGTCGCGGTGGCACAGAGGATGATGGCCAGGGTGGCGCGCTTGCGCAGCCGCGTCTGGATGGCAGGATCTGGGATACGTGGGAGTTCTTTGTAGACCGATAGTGGGAAGAGCGCACCGAAGATGCCTACGGGGAGGCAGCAGAGGACGATGGCGAGTGCACCGAGCAGGAGTCCAAAGCCGGCCCGATCGAGGAGCTCGTCGGGGTCGATGGGTTCGGGCTCTGCATTGGGTTGCGGCGGTCCGTTTGGGTTGTAGTGTGGCGGCGCTGGCGGCTGGAAAGGTTGCGGAGGCTGCGGTGGCGCTCCGCTTGGCGGTGGGGCAGGGGCCCAGGCGCCACCCGAGTGGGAGGGAGGGGGGGCCGGCGGCCAGCCGCCGCCGGCGTGACAGCGAGCAGGGGGAGGTCGAAGGCTGATGGGCGGGTTTGGGCCCGGGACGAGCGTTGGCATGGTCAATAGCCTTCGCGATAGACAGCTTCAAGGGCGTCCGTGACGAGTCCATCGAAGAGGCGAGCGCTCTCGGCTTGGATGATGGCGATGGCGCGGCTTCTGCTGTGGGCCGGCCGGTAAGGTCGGTCTGCGATGAGGGCGACGAAGGTATCGGCGACGGCGAGGATGCGCCCGAAGAGCGGGATGTGTTCGCCGATACGTCCCTCTGGGTAGCCCGAGCCGTCGAGCTTCTCGCGGTGGGTGCTGGCGTCATCGACGATGGCAGCCAAGTCCCGCAGGGGGGCGAAGACCTCGCGGGTCAGGGAGGGGTAGGCGTGTAGCTGCGCAAACTCGTCGCCGCTGAGGCCGCCCTTTTTGTCGAGAATGGCGCAAGGCAGGGCCAGGCGACCGACGCCGTGGACGAGCGCGGCGAGGTGCAGGCTGTCGAGTTGTTGGGGCGCAAGTCCGATGCGCTCGCCGATGTGGCGTGCGAGTCGGGCGACGGCGCGGGAGTGGCCGGCCATATAGGGGCTCTGGGCGTCGACGAAGTCGGCGAGCACCTGCAGATGGGCTTCAAGTGCCTCCCACGTGATGTTTTCGGGGTAGCGGGCCCGCAGGCAGGTGTCGAGTTTTTCCTCGATGCGGTCGAGGAAGAAGACGGCTTCCCAGGTGTCGATGTGGCTCAAGGGGAGCATGGCGGCCGCTACGAGCTCTGGCTGTACGAGATGGGGCGGGATGCGTTCGACGACCTGGGTGGCGAGGTGGCGTCGCTCTTCGACGGTGTCAAAGGCTCGGGTCGCCGTCTCGAGGAGGTCGGCCAAGGCCAGGATCTGGGCGCCCAGGGTGACGTTCGTGCTGGGCTGGTTTTGGAGCTGCTCCCAGGTGTGGTGATGCCAGGCGAGGATATCGGCGGCCTGGTCGGCGTAGCCGAGTTGGCGCAGGGTGCGAGCGCCGATTTCGGCGTGTCCGGCGATCCGCGGGGCGAGCAAATCAGCCTGGTGATCTGGGGCGAAAGCCCCGCTTTGGTACGAAGGATAGTCCGCCAAGAGGGTGCGCTCAGGGGTGGCGGAGCCAGCG
Source organism: uncultured Myxococcales bacterium (assembly GCA_964454015.1). Taxonomy (GTDB): domain Bacteria; phylum Myxococcota_A; class Bradymonadia; order UBA4248; family UBA4248; genus CAYVQF01. The sequence goes on along the minus strand of CAYVQF010000053.1, from coordinate 1,974 downwards.
TAGAGGTCGTACACGACCGCGGGGATGGCCAGATCGTGGAGCAGGGCTGCGACGCAGAGATCGGCCCTTGCCTCGGGGTCGAGGGCGCCGATGGCTTCAGTGATGTGGAGGGCCAAAATGGCGACGCGCTGACCGTGTCCGAGGTCTTTGGCCTCAGCGAGATCTGCCGCTTGGCTCAGGGCGCTAAGAATGTGAGAGAGCTTGACGCTCACAGGCACTCCCTTGGGCCGGTGGTCGTGCGGCGGACCATCCGATGCGCAGCACCACCGTGCGAGGCAGAATCTAACACCCCCAGCGCAAAGGACGCAACCATATCGCCCCATTCCCGTGCTGAAGGGTTGGCGCGGGGGCGCTTGGCGGGTGCCTGCTTGTCGAGGTGGTGAGGGGGGCGGAAAAAAGTGCGATTGGCCGTTGACGGCGCTTGGCTGGTGTCTAGGCTTGCGGCCGTTCGCCGAGGGCCCGCGGTAAGTCGCCGTCGTGGCTGAGGCCGTTTTGGTCAACCAACCCAATCATGAGGGGTGAGAAGCGATGAAGGTTCGTCCGCTACAAGATCGTATCGTCGTGAAACGTATTGAACATGAGACCATCAGCGCTGGTGGGATCATCATCCCTGACACCGCGAAGGAGAAGCCACAAGAAGGGATCGTGGTGGCTGTCGGCGTGGGCAAGCGCAATGATCAGGGAGAGTTGATTGCGGTCGACGTGAAGGTCGATGATCGGGTCCTTTTTGGTAAATACGCGGGCTCGGAGATCAAGATCGACGGGGTAGACCACATCATTCTTCGCGAAGACGACATCGTTGGGATTATTTCCTAAGGCATGGGTGTGAGGCCGCGCCAGTCGCGGTCAACATGGTTTTAGCGTTCGCGGCGCCGATGCGTCGCGCCACCATTCGCCGGGCGGAGTCCCGTGCAGGAGCAAGTAGTCATGGCAGCGAAAGAGATCATTTTTGACGAGCGTGCGCGTCGACGGATTTTGCAGGGTGTGAACCAGATGGCCGATGTGGTCAAGGTGACCTTGGGGCCCAAGGGTCGCAATGTGGTGATCGAGAAGTCTTACGGCTCCCCGACGATCACCAAAGATGGCGTGACCGTGGCCAAGGAGACCGAGCTGGAAGACAAGTTCGAGAACATGGGCGCCCAGATGGTCAAAGAGGTTGCCTCCAAGACCAGCGATGTGGCCGGCGACGGGACCACGACGGCGACGGTGTTGGCGCAGGCCATTTTCCGCGAAGGCGCGAAGTTCGTGGCGGCGGGTCACAACCCGATGGCCCTCAAGCGCGGTATCGACAAAGCCGTTGAGGCCGTGGTGGCTGAGATTCGGAAGATGGCGCGCCCCACCCAGTCTCCGCTGGAAATCATGCAGGTCGGAACGATCTCGGCCAACTCCGATGCGACCGTCGGCAAGATCATTGCCGAGGCCATGGACGAAGTGGGCAAGGAAGGCGTGATCACCGTCGAGGAAGCCAAAGGTCTGGAGACGGAGCTCGAGGTGGTCGAGGGCATGCAGTTCGACCGGGGCTATGTCTCTCCTTACTTCGTGACGAACCCGGAGCGGATGGAAGCGGTGCTCGACAAGCCCAAGATCCTTCTTTACGAGAAGAAGGTGTCGGCCATGTCCGAGTTGATCCCAGTGTTGGAGAAGGTGGCTGGTGCCAATAGGCCGCTGCTGATCATCGCCGAGGATATCGAAGGCGAAGCCCTCGCGACGCTGGTGGTGAACAAGATGCGCGGCGCCCTGCAGGTGGCGGCGGTCAAAGCGCCTGGTTTTGGTGATCGGCGCAAGGCGATTTTGCAGGACATCGCGATCCTGACGGGCGGCAACGTGGTGTCCGATGACTTGGGCATGAAGCTCGAGAACGTCGGGATGGACGATCTCGGTGAGGCCGAACGGGTCACCATCGACAAGGACAACACCACGGTGATCAACGGCGCTGGCAAGACCGAGGCGATTCAAGGTCGGGTCGCGCAGATT